>JAGAKE010000002.1 GCA_017625775.1 Fibrobacteraceae bacterium | reverse complement strand
GTTTGTTATATTTTCAAAAAATTAAAACAAAGGTTAAAAAATTATGGCCAAAATAGAAACGACTTGCGTTCAAGGTGGTTGGGAACCTAAAAAAGGTGAACCTAGAGTAGTTCCAATTTATCAAAGCACTACTTTTAAGTACGATACAAGCGCACAGATGGCTGACCTTTTTGATTTGAAGGCAGAAGGTTATTTTTACACTCGTTTGCAGAATCCGACAAACGATGTTGTTGCAAAAAAAATTGCTGCGTTAGAAGGTGGTGTGGCTGCTATGCTTACTTCTTCTGGCCAGGCAGCTTCATTCTATTCCATTTTTAATATTTGCGAAGCGGGCGATCATTTTATTAGTACGGCTGCAATTTATGGCGGCACCTTTAATTTGTTCGAAGTGACTATGCGTAAGCTTGGAATAGAAGTGACTTTTGTTGACCAAGACGCTTCTGACGAAGAAATTGAAAAAGCTTTCCGCCCAAATACAAAAGCGTTTTTTGGTGAAACAATTGCAAACCCAGCTGGTTCTGTTTTAGATATTGAACGCATGGCAAAAATTGCTCATAAGCATGGCGTTCCTTTGATTATTGATAACACCTTTGCAACTCCAGTAAATTGCCGTCCGTTTGAATTTGGTGCAGACATTGTTACGCATTCTACTACCAAGTATATGGATGGTCATGCTTGTGCTGTTGGCGGTGTAATTGTAGATAGCGGAAATTTTGACTGGGAAGCTTATCACGATAAATTTAAAGGTTTAACAGAGCCAGACCCTTCTTACCATGGACTTGCTTACACAAAAGCTTTCGGTAAAGGCGCTTACATTACTAAAGCTACCGCTCAGTTAATGCGTGATTTGGGTTCTATTCAATCTCCGCAAAATGCTTTCTTGTTAAACATTGGTTTAGAAACACTTCATTTGCGCGTGCCTCGTCATTGTGAAAATGCTTTAGCTGTTGCTAAGTATTTGCAAAATCACCCGAAGGTTGCTTGGGTAGATTATGCAGGGCTTGAAGGTAATAAATATTATGAACTTTCTAAAAAGCAATTTACGAATGGCTTGCCTTGTGGTGTTTTGACTTTTGGCGTTAAAGGCGGTCGTGATAAATCGATTCAATTTATGGATTCTTTGAAAATGATTTGCATTGTAACGCACGTGGCTGATGCTAGAAGTTGCGTGTTGCACCCAGCAAGTCATACTCATCGCCAACTTTCAGACGAACAATTGTTAGAGGCTGGTATTCGCCCAGATTTGATTCGTTTCTCTGTTGGAATTGAAAATGTGGAAGATATTATTGCTGATTTAGAGCAAGCTCTTTCTCAGATTTAATTCAATATTTTTGATAGAAATTTTATACCGCCGAGCACAGCTCGGCGGTATATTTTTTTCGAAATTTTTCTATTCAGAAAAATTGGAAATGTTTTATAAACAGAAAAAAAAAGGCAAGAACATCTTGTTCTTGCCTTTTCTCCAACTAAAATTCAAAACCTATAATCATAAGCATACTAGATTCAATAAATACAAGTGAATCAATCCTCACTTTAGGAAAAATACCATAATTCTATAGATTTAATTTAACACCGCCATATTATAAGGCGGGAGCGTTCCTTGATAATCAAGTGTTTCAAGAGAATCATTTTGCCATGTATAAACTTTTTCGTTCCCATAAGTTCTGTCGCCGATATAAAGAGTTTCGCTAACATTATCAAAAGCAAGCCCGCCTTCTGCATCTTGCACACCTTCAATTATTTTATTGGAACTGTCTTCTAAATCAATTTGCATTAAAGGAGCGTCACCAAAAGATTTGTAAATTGCTGCAAAAGCAATGGGTTCTGTTGCACTTGTCGCAAAAGCATAAATGCCGCCGCCTAATTCCTTTCCAGAAATTATAAAATGTGTTTTAGAATTTTTTGCATCAAAAATTTCAACGCCTCTTAATGAATCCGCATCGGTTCCGTACGAATCATTGTATGGGCCAAGAGAAGCAATGTAAAGTTTCTTATTTGAAATTTTCATTGCAGTAGGGTTTTTAGAAAGTAAAGAAAGTGTGTCTAAAAATTCACCGGAATTTTTGTTATATAAAGCGAGTAAACCTTTATTCGGGTAATACGTACTAAACTTCTCTGAATCAAAAGCATAACGCTGTAAAAGAACAAAAAGTGTGTCATTTTTAATTTCTAAATCAACAGCGCCTGCGCTTAATCCATTTTTATCTTTAAATTTTTGAATATTAATTTGTTTTAAAATTTTTCCTGTATTAGCGTCAAGTTGTAAAATGTTGTCGGCGCCTTCTTGAGAAAGCCATAATTTCTCTTTGTCGATAGAAACGATATCGCTAGGGTTAGAAGCATCTTCTAAAGCAATTTGCCATGAGACTTCATATTTTTCAGCATTTTTTTCTTTACTTAATTTGATAACATTATCGGCACCATATCGCTCTAAAACATAAACGTTTTCGCCAGCAGCAATCACTTTAGAATCTTGGTTAAAAAGAAAAGTTTGTTCCGTTGAATTTATGTAAAGTTCCCCTGTTGTGTAATCTGAACCAAAAATAAAGATTTTAGATTCTTGTGTGGATGGTGTATTTTCTGCTTCTTCATTAGCCGAAGAAGAATTATCGCTACAAGCTGCAAGCAGCAAAGCAACAAATAAAAGAGAGTAGATTTTTTTCATGATTTCTCCTAATTTAATTTGTTAGAAATTTTGGATAAAGGTTAAACGGTATTCTCGCCCAGGAATAGGGAAAGGCGTATAAATATGTCGGTAAGTTTCATCGCTTAAATTATCGATAGCAAAAATCAATCGACTTTTTTCTAAAAAATCGTAAGAAACAGAAAGCGTGTAATGAGGAGTTCCCGGTTGTTTTAATTTTTCAGCCCTGTCCCCATAAATTACAGATTTATACGCCGCGGAAAAATGAAAAGTAAAAGGATAAAATAAAAGTCCGATTTGTGAAAAATAAGAATGAGTTGGCTCGCCAGGTAATTGGTTTCCGTTATAAGTTTTTGAATTTGATTTGTCTTCTGTTTTTTGTAATGTAGCTCGTAAAGAAATTTCTAGAAATGAAAGTGGTTTACTTTCAAGCGCAGCTTCAAGGCCTCGGATAAAAGCTTTTCCAATATTTTCGGGTTTCATAAATGTTCCGCTTGTAATCCAATAAATACCATTTTCTGTATGACTTTCAAAGTAAGCTGTTTTTAGATTGGTGTTAGGTGTTATTTCTAAAAAGGCGCTCGCCTCAAAACGCAATGCATTTTCTTCTTTTAAATCTGGGTTTGAAATGCTGCCGGGAAACACGCCATAAAGTTCCATAAGTTCTGGCTGTCTAAAAAATCTACCAAAAGAAACGCTTGCTGAAAGCGGAAACTTTTCTTTTTCAAAAATTAGAAAAGCGTTCCCCATAAAAGAAAAATCATAAAGATTTTCTTTGTCTAAATTTCTTGTTCCTGTGGGTAAAATAAATTTGCCTTTGTCGATTTCATCTTGTCTGAAAAGTGTTCCGATTTTACTGCCAAATTTTAAAAATGAATTTAAGTTGTATAAAAAATCAAAAGAGATGTTTGAAGAAAACCGTTCTAATTCCCAATTAGTAGAATTGCCTCTTGGCATTCCATTTTCATAATTCAAATCAATACGCGCAGAACTTTCGAAATAATTAGTATTCCATTCAACATAAAATTCTGGCGTTAAAGAAAAATGCAATATTCCGTATTCTAAAAAATCTGAAGAAAGGTAACCAATATGGTCTAAAGGGTAATAAGATTCTCCCATGTTTTTATTGAGTTTTCCAGAAATTCCTGGGTAAAGCCAAAAGCCGTTTTTTATTTCAGGAGTCTCTAAACGATAATGCCATTGTAAAAAATTGCCGTTGAAAGATGCTATTTTGGTTTGGTAATCTTCGCGGCCAGGAATTCCGCCTTCTGCGTGAAAACCATAAATTGAAAATATGGAGAAAAAATCATTTGCGTGTAATTTGCGAAGTTGTAAAGAAAAGGAATTTTCAGTATATTCCGCATTTTCTCTTTTGTCTGTAAAGTCGTCAGAAGTGTCATAAAGTGTGCCATTGCGATTTTTAAATTCGTAATCGTTGTCAGAATGTTTTGTAGAAATTCCAGCAGAAATATAAAAGCTGTCTTTGGGTGAAGCCGAAATTTGAGCGCTAGCTTCCCAGAAATTATAACTCCCATAAGAAGCGAGAATTTTTCCTGAATGTTGAAGTGATTTTTTAGTTATAAAATTTATGGCTCCGCCCAGTTTTCCATTTCCAAATTTTGCCGGAATATTGTTTTTATAAATTTCAATCTTTTCTATTAAATTCAAGTCAATTTTACTTAAGTCAAAAGCTCCTCCATTAGCGGAATTTTGTGCAATGCCATCAATGCAAATCAAGATATTTTTGCCTGAAATTCCGCGTATAGAAACACTTTCGAAACTTCCTAAACCACCTTGTTTAAAAAATTGAATTCCTGTTTGTTTGGCTAAAAAATCGGCTAAAGAAAAGTTGTTTCCTTCCCAATCTTTTGGGGTCAAAATTTCAACATCTTTTTTTTTCTTTTCAAAAAATGAATTATCGCGGATTTCAGAAGAACCAAGCTCTTGCACACTATATTCGCCGGCAAGCGTTGGAGCAAACCAAAAGAGTGTTGCTATGGCAACAAAAGAAATATAGAAAGACGTCGTGCGCATCGTTTCCTTTAAAAAGTTTAAGGTTCCACAGTTCTTCTGGCTCAGGGATCTTTCTACTTTCGGCTCCTTCACATCTTTTTCAGACATTGGTTTATGCCGATTTCGTCCCCCTTTACAGCGGCGCGACCGCTCCCGGATTTCACGGGATTCTCTTCTGCTTACAGCAGAGCTTTTCAGGGCATGGAATTTGTAAAAAAAGATAATAACACGATAAAATATTGTCAATAAAATTCTATGTTAGTGTATTATGAAAATAGTGAAAACAAATGCTGCAAGAATTCTTGATAGACAAAAAATTTCATACGAACTTATTCCCTACGATGTTGATGAATCTGATTTAAGCGCCGTTCATGTGGCAGAAACTTTAGCAGAACCAATAGAACAAGTTTTTAAAACTATTCTGCTTCGCGGTGATAAAAAGGGACTTTTAGTTTGTGTAATTCCGGGCCATTTAGAAGTGGATTTAAAAGCTGTTGCTAAAATTTCTGAAAACAAAAAAGTAGAGCCTGTGGCTGTTAAAGAACTGTTGCCTTTAACAGGTTACATTCGTGGCGGTTGCTCGCCCCTTGGTATGAAAAAGAATTTTCCAACTTATTTTGACGAAAGCGCGCTTTCTCAACCATATATTTTTGTAAGCGCTGGTGTGCGCGGCCTTCAAATAAAAGTTGCTCCACAAGATTTGATTTCTGCCGTGAAAGCAATTACTGGGTGTATTTCTAAATAAATAAAAAATTATATTTTTCCTTCATTCAGGAGTCATCATGAAAAGATTTACCATTTCTATTTTTTTTATTTCATTCTTTTTCTTTGCTTGTTCAGAAAGTAATTCTTCTTCAGCAAATGAATCTGAAAAAGAAAATTCTGAACCTCAGGAATCCGTGCTCGAAACATTTACTGATGAACGCGATGGACAAGAATACAAATACATAAAAATAGGCAATCAAACATGGATGGCTGAGAATTTAAACTATGAAACTGAGGATTCGTATTGCTATGATGATGCCTCAGCAAATTGTGAAAAGTATGGAAGGCTTTATGCGTGGGAATTAGCTTTAGAAGTATGCCCTGATTACTGGCATTTACCAAGCAAAATGGAATTTGAACTTTTAATGAAAAATGTTGGTGGCGAAGCAATTGCTGGGCAAATGTTAAAGTCAAAAGCTGATTGGTACACCATTCGGGGAAATGGTACAGATGATTTTAAATTTTCAGCATTTCCTGCAGGTATGCGTAATAGCGATGGCAGTTTTGAAGATATAAGCAGAAATGCGTCTTTTTGGACAGAAACAGAAAGTGAAGAAGATGAGTACATGGCATATTATCTTGTTTTAGATTATTCTGTTGAAAGTGCTTATTTGCGTTATCACTATAAAGGAAACGCTCGTTCTGTTCGTTGCGTAAAAGACAATTAGCTGATTTTTAATTTGGATGTAAAGTGTGATAGTTTTACTGTGTTATATGCATTGAATTCTTTAGAAATTATTCTAAATTCTTGCACACTTTTTGAGGGTTTTTCTATGCAAAATAATCGTTTTTCTGCGTTATTGAAGTGCTTGGTTATGGGTGTATTATCCATTGTTTTTATTGCTTGCTCTGAAAATAGTTCTAGTGCAAGTGAAGAGTTTGATGCCGCAAAAGTTTGCCCGGAAAGTGGTCGTGGTTCATTTATTGATGAACGCGATGGGCAAGAATACAAATACACAACTATTGGAGACCAAGTGTGGATGGCGGAGAATTTAAGGTATGAAATGAGAGATTCAGTACTAACTTACCCATCAACGGGTGAAGAAGGAATTTCAAAAGATACTTGTTATTATCCTGAAGACAATTGTAGAGAAAAAGGGAGGGTATATAATTGGCTTGCTGCATATTATGCCTGCCCTAATGGTTGGCATTTACCTAGTGAAGAAGAATGGCAGAATTTAATAAAAGATCTAGGAGAGGAAAAGGAGGCAGGATTTCGTTTAAAATCATCTACTGGTTGGATAGTATTGAATCCAGGGGATGAATTAAACTGGAAAAATGAATGTGGCTTTTCCGCATTACCGACTTTGAGTTCTTATCAGAAAGAGGATAGCCTTTATGCGGAATGGTGGCGCTCTAGTTATAGCGTTGATGTAAATGGGAACTATAATGTGTGGACTACTAAATTTGACGGGTATTCGCACTTATATGTGATGTCTAGTTCTTATAAAGAGAAAAGTTCCATTCGCTGCATAAAAGACTAAAATTTATTTGCAATGAAAAAATTATTTGTATTCTTAAGTTTATTTCTTTTATTTTCGTATTCATTTGCATGTGTAGAATCTTATCGAAATAGTCTTTTTATTCTTCTTTTTGATGGAACAAAAAAAAATAATCCGTATGAAAAGTCGGGCATTAGCGATTATATTGCAACTCACATAACAAATGATATTGGAAATATCTATACTCATTCAATAGATGTTTCTTCACAAAGTGCTAGTGAATTATCTAAAATTCTGTTAAATCATAATGATGAATCTATATATTCCAAAGCTCTTGAAAATTGGTTTCAAAATAGTTCTGATGAATTGCTTTTAAAATGGAAAAATCAATGTAAAGATAGTTGTTCGCTAGAAAGTTTGAAAAAAAGCAGAGCAGATATTTTACCACTTCGTTACATCATAATAACAGAGGGGGTTAGTGGTTTAATTGCTCGTGAATATATTCAAGGAAAAGATTATGTTGGAGATTATTCTAAAATTTTATTTTTTGATACTCCTCATGAAGGAACTGGTTTTGCTGATCAAGCGTTATTTCAAAAATCTAAAAATTTCTCTTTTAAAAAGCCTGATATTAAAGCTCTTTCTGCCGTACTTCCATTAACTCTTTCTGCTTATGTGTTTGGTGGAGTTGAGGCCGTACAAGATGTTGCAATATCTGTGGCTCAAAATGCTGTTCTTGGAATGGCTCAAAATATGTATGATATATCAAGTTCTTTTTCTGGAACAGAATTTTTTAATAATTACGATATAAATTCTAATGCTTTGTGGTATTTAGCACAAGATGCAAGCGAAAATGATAAGAAATATGAAAATCTTATTTCCTCCTCAACAGCAAATGTAGGTGAAAATATTGGTCAAATTCAATATCTTAATGCGACAGGAATGCAAACAAAATACTCTAATCCATCCTATAGTATAGTCTATTCTTATGGTTTTCCAACTATAGGAAATGGGCGACGAACTTATGAGGATTTTTTTGAACAAACGAAAAATCACATTCCAAAAGATAAATTGAAACAAGTTCTTCTTGATTCCTTGAACAATGTCTTATTCAATGCAGGGATTAATGTTAATGATGTGAATGAAAGTATTTCGCAATTAACCGATGAATTATTAAAAGGAAGTCTTTCAAAAGAAGGCTGGGATATCGTTAATAATCTCGTTGAAGAATATAACTCCTTAGGGAATTTTTTAAATGATTCTAAGTTGTCTAGTTACATTCAAGGGCTATCAGAATTGAGAAGTTTTAAAATAAATATGGATGATTTGCCGAGTTCTGCTTTAAAAATTCTTCGTATTTTGAATGAATTTATTCCAGAAGCCTACAAATCAGAGTTGTATTCGGCGTTTATGGAAAATTTTTCTCCAGAAATTGCTGATGTGTTGAGTGATGTTGTTAAATGTTCTATTTCGGAGAATAATTCTAGGTCTTGTTTGCTAAAAGGCCTTTCTGTTAGCGCTAAGAATCTATCAAATTATGGATTAAATTTTTTTGATGAGGGAGTATTTGATGTTCCCATGTATAGTGCCTATGGGTTAAACGTTTCTGTTTTTAAGAAAGCAAATCTTTCTCGAATTGGGTATGATATAGGAGATTATATAGAAGGTAATGATCAATTGAATCATTATAGAAATCTTCTTATTGAAGTAGGAAAATTAGAAACGATTCGCAATAATTTAGATATGAGTTTAAGAACGGGTTGCAAAGTTTTAATTTCTCCATACGACGAAATTTGTAAATCCACAGCATTTGCTGCTAATGTCGTTTTAATTGCTGATTTATCTGGAAAAACTGCAAAATTAGCTCGAAATATGAAAGCTTTGGAGGATACTAAACATCTTTCTCTTGAAGCGGCAATAAAACATTCAACAGAATTTACTTATGATGGACTGACAAATTCAACAACATTTAATTATTCCGATCTAGAAAAGATGCTTTTTGATGCCCCTAGAATTTCTATAGCTTCTGTTTTTAATAAGGGAAATAGTGTTGATGCGTCGGATTCTATAATTCCTTTGATTCTTTATGGTACATGTGAATCTGATGTTTATGATATTAAATCGCTAATGAATGAAAATAACTGTGCAGTAAAAGAAAATGATATAGAGGGAGTAAATGAAGATACAGAAATAGTTTTATATGAATCAAGTTTTGCCGAAAAAAATGCAATAAGATCGCTTGATGCAGAAAAGACAATTTCAATTAAGGATGTTCGTTATAATAATAGCCCCCAAAAATCAATAACTTTTGATGCTCTAAATTATTGGAAATGGAAACCTTTTACGGCCAAAAAATACATTAATGAATATCGGTTTATTATAGATGATTTACAACCTGATAGTCTTCGTCAAATAAAAATCGATTTTAATGCGGGTTTTCAAATTGCGTATGAACGAGAGGGAATGTTATGGTATGTAAGATTACGCATAGGTGGTAGTGAGTGGAGCGAGCCAAAGGAAGTGACTAATCCTGTTCGTAAAGATGGACTTTTTGTATTTCGCCCTAAAGAAATTTTTGATTTAAAATTAGATGGAAAAGAACACTTATTATCATCTATTCAAAAAGAGGGTCCTAATATGGTTCACTTATATATTGTGAACAAATTGGGACTATCCGGAAGTAGTGAATTTACATATTTGTTTGAATCAACTCCACCGCTTTTAGAATCGGGTTGGCCAAAATCTTTTTCTGTGTTGTCAAGAGTTGATAAGCCGTATGTATATTACAACAAACAAGATTTTGTACCAAAGTTCAAAGATGTTGAAGTTTCTTTGCTTTATTTTGATGGTAATAATGAAGAAATAGGAGAAGTTAGTGGAACTTATGAATTGGTTGATTCGGTTCGAGGAACTTATAAGATTTCTGCTGATATGGAAAACCTTTGGAAAATGCAAGGTTTAAAAAGTGGTAATTATATTTTAGAATGGAGTGTTGGTATTTTGGATACACAAAATAAATTAATTACTACCAAATTGCAAACCATGATTTATATAGATAGAGATGCTCCAAATTTAGATTTGATTTTGAATAAAACGGAAATTTCAGGAAAGAATATTTGGGAAAAATGGGGGACTATTGTAAATAATGATAGCGTATTTGATAGATCAATTAGAGCTTTACGTGTATTTATTCAACAAGAAAATGATTCCTTAATTCTTGTAAAAAAACTAGTAGAAAGAAATGAGCAATATATAAATTTTGGTTGGCAGGAAGGAATTCCTAATTTTGAAGGACCTGCTAATTTAATTGTTCAAGCTGTTGATTATGCGTATTCTTCTGAAGAAAATGAAAAATTGTTATCTAATTCTGTTAATAATGGGGATTTTATTTTATGGGACGAGATTGTAAAGAAAAATACAAATGAGAATAACAACGCTCCTGATAATGATTTTAATGTTACTCAGTTGGAAAGTAAAATTTTGATTGATTCTACGGCGCCTAAGATTTTAGAAAAATCCTTTACATTTTTTGTTGCTCGTAAAAAAATGGGAGAAGATTATCCAATTTTTGATTATTCAAAAGCCAAGGAAATGTTAGGAATTAACGATACGTTAAAATTATCCTTTGGAGTGAAAGAACCTTTACTTGGTCGTGATAGTACAATTATTTCTGCTCGGATTAAATTTAATGATGAAAAGCAAAATATTCACAAGGTATATTATCTAGATACTATAGTGATGGTTTCAGATATTAATATTGAATTTATTGAACCAACTGCAAATCGTTTGAAAGATGGCGTTTATGATGTTTCTGTTGAATTAATTGATAATGCAGGAAATAAAACGGATTCTCTTGTTTATCAAGGTATGGTTGTAGATAGAGTTGCTCCTGTAATTACAGAACTAATGAATGGAGATGTTGCTTTTGAGAATATTTCAGAATTGAAAAAAAGTAAGGGTTACATTTCTCAGGTTTCTGATTATGACCTAAACAAAACAGATTTGTTCTGTTATGCGAGAGTTTCTTCTGGAAATCAAAATACTGATTGGTTTTTTGTGGGGAAAGATTCTGTAAGCAAAAGTAAAAATAGTGATAATTCTTTTGAATTTTCCATTGTGGATAAGATTCAGAATTTGCCTAATGGATTGTGGACTATTCGGTTTGGATGTTTTGATGGTGTCGGGAATTATGGTGAAAAGGTTGATTTCTTTGGCATGGGAAATCGTTATCCTCGAATAACATTTCCAGAGGAGGGTATGGGTGATTATTTTGGTGGAAAAGTTTTAATTGAAGGCACTACTCCAAATCCGATTGTTAAGAATGGCAATGATAAAAATGCTACTTTTGTTGTTGAATGGTGTAAAATAGATTCATCAGAATGTAGTTCGGAGAATATTACCTATCTCACGAAAACAATTTCAGAACAACCTAAGCCATTAGCGATTTGGAATGCAAAGGGATTATTAGGAGATTATAAAATTCGCTTGAAAGTTAGTGGATGTGATTATCAAGGAGAGAACTGCGAGACTGCGGTTAATGAAAGGGGTGTATCAATTGTTGAAGGTATAGAATCTGTAAATTTCGGTGATGATAGTGCTGACTTACCTAGTTTAGAAGTTGTAGAATTTCCTAAAAATCAAATTCCTGCCGCTGAGAGAATTGTTAGTTTGAAATTAGAAGGAAGTGATACCTCTCAATGGTCAATGAATGTTAGCTTGAAGGTAAAGTCTCCAAACGATTCTTCTTTGTTTGTTCCCGCAAAAAATATTTTCTTTAGTACCGTCAGAACATCGCCATTCTATGGAGAACCAACAATAAAAAAAGAAGGTCTTTCTGTTTGGCAGAATGGCAAGAAATGGAATATTTATTGGAAGGGAAATGCAGAATCATCTATAGATGAGATATTGCCATTTATTTCATTAAAGTACCAAAAAGAATCTTTGAATTTTGATATGTTGGAATTTCTTCCTAAAGAAGATACTTCTGTAAATATGTTAGCAATAAATGAAGATCAAATTAAAATACCTGCTTACAATGCCGTTAGAAAATGGGCTCTTGATGATGAAGAAATATTTATTCAATTTGAATCAGATTCGGCTTTTGTTATTGATGTTTCTAGTGTTAAAAACGGCAGTCAGAAGATTTTTTGTGGTAAAAATTCCGTTTTAGCAGAGAACGTCTTTACAAATATAAAGAATTCTCCAATGTTATATGTTTTTCCTCAAGAATATCTTTCGGTATTTTCATGGAATGGACTAACGCAAGAAAATTTATATCCTAGCGGCGGCGAAGTTCAACTGCAGGCGTATGCTTATAATAAAAAGGATAAAACTAAATTAGTTTTTTGTGAGAAATCCTGGTATCAAGCAATAGAAGATTTTAAAATTATAACAAGTAATCAAGGAATGAAGGAATTTTATGTTGGATTTTCTACAGGAGATTCTAACGAAGAAAATTCTTTTACTAATTCAAATTTTAATTATGAATTTGGTATTGCTGGGCAGTCGGCTTATGTAAGTGCTGAAATTTATGATTCCGAGGGAAGATTAGTAAAGAAACTTATGGAAAATCAATTTTTATTAGCTGGAACTTCGAAAAACGCTTACTCTGTTAGTTGGGATGGAACGAGCGAAACAGGTTTTGTTAGCACAAAAGAGGGAAAATATACACTAAAAATTACAGCAGCAAGAGAAGGAAGTGAAAAAACTTTATCTCATGATTTTCAATTAGTTCTTGCCAATAAACTTATTCCGGCACCAAGAGAATTTGCAAATAGCGAGGAAAATCCTGCTGAATTGGTTATAGATGAGGCGAGTATAGATGAAATGGGGAATTTGCGTTACTATGGAAATCCAGATTATTTGTTAGAAGCGGATGTGACATCTGTGACTTTACCTAAAGAACAACAAAAGGTAACGTATCAATGGACTATGAATGGAACCCAGTATCCAATTTATTTTGAAAAAAATAGATATAGTATAGGAGTTCACAGGCACAGAAAAAAAATTCCTGTTACCGTGGCTGTGCTACTTGCGGGGTATGGACATGATTTAACGAGTGTGTATAACTGGGAAAAACGTTCATACAATTATAAGATGATTTGGAAAGAAATAGAATTAGAAGAAGGTCAAGAAGGTGATTTTCCAGAAATAATACTGAATCCTTGGAATTCCATTGTTGGGTTTGATGAAGATGGTGATGTGAAATTAAAAATAGGTGTTGCTGTAAAAATTTTACCCCAATGGAGTTCTAAAAAGATAGGAGATTATTTTTCTAAAGAGGGCGAATATGAATATTATCTAACGGGGCATTTTAATCATGATTTATATTCTGATCCCACAGGCAAAACTAGTAACTCGGATTATTCCTGGAATTTGATTTGGAATGATGAAATTTGTGCAAATGAGGCTGATGAAAATAAATGCCCTTTTGATAGGGCTTTAAAATATTGGTGGAGTGATTTTAATGGAGAAACTGTTTATTGGGAAAGTTCAAAGAAAACCTTTTATTATGATAGTGGAACTTTTGAATTAGAAAATACATCTCCAGAATTAAATTGTAAACCATCTAATACAATTGAGAATATTTCAAATAAAAAATTTATATGTAATGAAGACGATGATTATAATGTTCATAAAGATATGGTAAAAATTTCTGTATCTCCTACGGTTTCACATAATAACTACTCTTATGGTAATTACAGTTGTTGGTGTGATAATGATGGTAGTGACACGGAAATAGCGATTAGACTGAAAATAGCGGTAAAAGAAGATTATTGGTATCCACAATATGGTTATAATAATTTGGCTAATACATTTACGCGTTTGGATCCACAGAATATTGCTTTATTTAATGAGGAAGGGTATTGTAATTTGCAAGAAAAACCATGTCAAATTTTTGATGGAGAAAATTGGGTAACTAATAATGCTACGACTGGAGTGACTGCTTTTGAAGTACAGAAATTTTCAATGGCTCAAGTACCTGAAAATCCATTACTTTTTCCTGATGAATATACAGATAATTCTAACGAAGGTTTGTCAAATTCAACATATTCCATAAAATTTTATAATGCTAAAGATGCTCCTATTTCTTTTAGGGCGGCAATGGCGTGGAATGAAAATGGGTTATTTAAAAGGTCGGATTTAGATAGTGATAATGGAGTTGATTCTATTGAAACTCCTAGTATTAGCAATCCTCTAAAGATATCTTTTTATATAGCACCCAAAATGTCAGCAAAAACTGCTATAAAATCAAATGTTAGTGTATCTACTACTTATCCATTTACAAGCAGCGATTTTTCAGAAATAGAAAACTCTGTAAATAAGATGTGCGAGAATTGTAAATTTTACCATGGCCTTGCTTCTGGTTTACATTTTAGTGTAGGGGATTGGAACCTTGATGATTGGAACAGTAAATTTTTAATAGATAATAATGTAATTAAGAATCCTTTAACGGCGACTACAAATGAAAATCCTGAAACTACATTTACACCAGTTATAGAGTTGAATTCATACATTCCAGAAAAAGATGGATTATTAAGTACATATTTATATGATGTAACTGAAAATGATTCAAAGGAATTAGAATACTGGCAAATTTCAAAAGAAGAATTTCTTAAAACAAAACCTCATGTAGATAAGAGTATTGTAAGTAATGGGTATATTCCAAGTGGTGATTTTGAGTTAAAAATATCAACACCTAATTGGAGGCCCCAAAAAGGCGATGATGGAGATTGGTTCGCAACTAATGAAGGGACAGAAAAAAAATCTACAGCTTCGTTTATTTGGTCTTTGCAGAAACCATGGGATTATAATCGGAGCGATTTACAGCATAAGGTATCCTTAGAGGATATAAAAAATCAAGACTTAAATGATGAGATTTTGGGAAAACCTTGGATGAAAAAAATAAAAATAAGTAATCCTAAAGTGTATGTTCGAGGAGAGGAAGGAGAAAATACAACTGAAGATGTTGAAAGAAAATTGCATCCGTATTACATAGCTGAATATGACTCTATTGCACAAGAGTTTAATGTAATTCGGAACAAAAATATTGATTACACATCTCGCGAACCAGAAAAGATAACACTCAGAGGACGAGTTCCTGGGGAAAATCAGAAATGGAATTTGTTTTATATACAAAATGGGAAACAAAACTTTTTAAAATCAGGAATACAAAATGAATTACCATTAGAGACTCCGTATCCAGTATTAGATTATGTTGAAATGAATCGGCTGCAGGGTAATACATCTTTCTTTCTTACTTACGGCGGGATTAATGGAGAAACTTATTTTCACCAATTAGATGTTCATGTGGGGAGCCTTTTGAAATCAGGAAAGGGTGGGGTTGTTGAATCAATGTACGGAGAAATTTCCGTGAATTTTGAACCTGGAACATGGGGAGAAAATGATGTTGATGTTACGGTCCGTACTATTTCAAAGGCTGGAGAGTATAATTTTGAGGCATTTAAAAATTTAGATATTATTGGACCTGTTATTGAAGTACTTCCATCTCACGATTTTTCGAATTTATCGGAATCCCAATGGCCTTTGATACATGTAAGACTTCAATGTAAAGAATTAAAAGGAGTACATCCATCAGAACTTAAGGTTTATAAACCTGATTTCGAATCAAAGGAAATAATGCCACTTGAAACACAAAATATTTTAGCATTTGATAAAAAAAATAATCCAATTGAATTGAATGATTTAAATTTTGAAGATAAGTGTGAGTCTATTGAAATTATAGCCAAAACAAATAGTTTTTCCACATTTATAATTTTAGATGAAAAAATATTTGAGAAAATCGAATTGGTTGATTCTGCTTTAACAGAAAAATATGAACTTGTTTGTAATGAAATATCCTTAGATACTCTTTGGGCTGGAACTGTTAATGGTTGGTTAGAATATCCATATTCCTGTTCTGGGAAAAGTAATTATTTAATCCAATTACGCAAAGGCGAAATTGTTGTTGCAGAACATCAGGCAGCTTCTACAAATCCAATTAAATGGAATATTCGAAAATCGGATATAAGTTTGATGCATGATATTTACACTTCTAGAATTAATATCTATGGTATAGATGGCCAAACATTTCAATACCGTGGTCCGATAGTACGGATAGACTCTATATCACCTGTAATAGATGATATAAATGTCTCTGTGATGGAGACCTCTGATAGTCGTATTTTACAAGTGGATGTTTCTTCTGTAGATGAAATTTCTGGTATTTCTAAGATGCGTTTAGATGTTTATTTTGGTGGTAACTTAGTAGAAAGTAGAACGATTTTAGGAAATAAGTCTGTTGCAGAGAATTTTATATTGAACAGAGAAATGCTGTATAATTGTGTAGGTTGTAAAGCAAACGTAAATGTAACTATAGAAGATTTTGGACACAATTATGCGAAAGCAACGATTCTCTCAGAAAAATTATATCCTTACCCAACATCATTATTTTTATGGTATCCACTTTCTGAGGGGGTTGGAAATACTGCATTTGAAGTAACTGGAAATGGACCAGATATTGATATTTCTAATTTGAAACACCCATGGCAAAATGGAAAAAGCTTAAACTTATTTGCTTCAGATAGAGCAATGGGAAAAAATGATATGTCCACGTCGGATTCGCTAACAGCTTTTAGTGTAGAACTTAGATTTTCTTCTGGAAATTTAGCGGGAACTGTATTTGGTTGGGAAGGGGAAAATACATGGTTAATAGGAGTGGATGCAAATGGAAAATATTATTTTGAAATAGATTCAGAGAGAATAACTTTTACTGCAAAAGCAGAACGTAACGTAAAGAATCATATCGTGCTAACAATTAATGATAATTATGTGTGTCTTTATAAAAATGGAATTTTTGTTGAAAGTAAAAATTTGGGTTATCTTTTAAAATTTGGAAAAGGAGGAAAACCAATAATAGGCCGAATAGGTTCTGCTAAATCAATCGTTGGTGGGATATCTGATGTAAGAATATATAGAACAAGTCTTGACTCATCACAGGTTTTTAATTTGTTCAGAGATGGATTAGATTTATCGGCGAGTGATATTGTTGCTGCAAGAGCTATAGATTTAGATCGAGGAGAACTTTTAGTAGAACAGTCTTGTGCTGTATCAGGAAAAGCCTATTTGCGACAAAAAAATGCTGTTGAAACAGATTTTATGACTTGGAATGTTGATGTAACTGCTGGTCATTATTCTCTTTATCTTCTTTCTTTGGATTATGCATCAAAAAAATCTCGGATAGAAATTTTTGTAGATGGTCTTTCTTATGGAATTTATACAATTGAATCAACAGGTTTGTGGAAAAGTTCTCGCATAAACGGTTTGTCGCTTCCGTTGTCTTCTGGAGAAAATAGAATATCTATTAGACCAGTCGGTAGCTTAGGAATAGCAGCTCTTGCTCTCGTAAATGAAGCAAAAAACATTCCAGCAAATTTGATTAATTATGGGGAAGCGAATTGGACTAATCCAACGCCACGTATATCTGTTAAGATGCATTACGAAAATCAAAGTGATGTTTCTTGGGTTAGACCTCGCTTTCAGTTACAAAATTTAACGGGAATGAGTTTCAAGGATGTCCGTATTCGTTACTATTATAGTGGTGAAGGGGAATCTGTTCAAGCGATGTCTTTCTATCCAAATGTGCCAATGTCTGTTGTTCCAGATGCAGGAGATGTTTATTATGGGGAATTACTATTAACGGAATCTATTCAGGCTTATGGAAGTGTATACTATGGTAATGGACCTCAAATAGGATTACATCGTACAGATTACTATTTTCCATGGAATGTTGTTGATGACCCGAGTTTTGCAAAAGACGCATTGAATGATTATGTGGAGGCAAAAGGAATTGCTGTGCTTGATGCCGATGGTTTTATTTTGAATGATTGGAACTGTTATGATTCTGATGGACCGATAGAAAAAAAACGCAAAAGTGTTCGTGTTTTGGCAAAGGATTCTAAGACCGGTTCAAATCAGTCAAGTCTCGTAACAATGCTTGTAGAAAATACAGGTGAAACTGCAATTGAGGGTTATGAAGTCCGCTACTATTATCGTGATGATGGTGGCATGCAAGTAGTAGATGTTTATAACAATCCTTTTGCTATTTCAAATAAGGTAAGTGTTGGTGGAGATCTTTATTATGTATCTTTCCTTTACACAAATGCAACTCTCAATCCTAGTGAAAAATCTGATTTTGGTAATGGTGTGAATTTTGAAATACATAATGCTGATTGGTCAATTGGTTATAATTCTAACGACGATCCATCGCACTATAATTTGAATGAAGTAGAATTAATTGAGGCTGATTCTGCAATAGTGTTAGATTTGAATGGAAATTTATTATGGGGATATGCTCCTCAGCCAACATTTAAAAATGAATTTATTATAAAGGATTCTTATGAAAATTTGATTGATATTGAAGGCGATGTTATCTATGTACATATCAATGAAAAAGGGCTATATACATTAGAAACTGTAAATGCTGCTGGCACGCCTCTCGTTTCTTTATTTAAAGGAATGTGGGGTGTAGGAGAACATTCAATTTCATTAAAAAATCACACATTCTCACCAGGATGCTATCTTGTTCTTCGACGAGAAAATGAGATTCTGTCCTGGAAGATCTTTAAATAGGAGTTCATTATGAATTCACCAACATTTAAATTGGTTAGAAACCTCAAAACCATAATAGTCATAACTATTCTTAGTATTCTGACTATCGCTCTAAACGCCTGCACAACCGATGCAGAAGAAGAATTTGATGCAGAATCAGTTTGCCCAGCAGAGGGTATGAATGCTTATGGAATGCCGAATCGCGGAACTTTTATTGACGAACGTGATGGCCAAGAATATAAATACACAACCATTGGCAACCAAGTTTGGATGGCACAGAATTTAAATTATAAAACTAGTTATAGTATGGAAAATGATTCTATAGTAAATTGTTTAGACTGTGGACTCTTTTATGGAATCGCTGGTAATCTTCCTAGTCGAGATATGATTGATTCTGTTTGCCCACAAGGCTGGCGAGTTCCGACAGAAAAGGATTGGAATATATTGTTAGACACAATAGGAAGAGTTTCAGAAGCGTTAGAGGTGTTACTTTCTGAAACTTGGAGTGATAATAAAGAATTTCAAGGATCAAATCAATGTGGTTTTTCGTTAAAAGAATCAGGGTATATTAAAAAAGATAAAAAAGAAACTTATTATGGGGATTATGGCTCTTTTATGTGGACACAAACCATGTCAAGACCTTATTATATATTGAATGTTTTCTTTTATGCTTCTGATAATAATAGCAAAGGTATCAAATTTCAAGAGGATTTTGGTCCTGAATATAAATACTTTTCTCTCCGTTGCATAAAGAATTAGTTATGTGTAAATTTTTGTTTTTTTGGGTAGTTTTGGTTTCGTCAAGTTTTGCTCTTACACTAGAACAGGTTCGAGCGGAATTAAAAACAAATACGATTACCTCGGATTCTGTTGAAATGGGTATTAAAACAACAGTTTCTTCTTCTCTTGTACCTAGTTCACAAAGTGTTATGGTTTATCTAGTAAGAAAAAGTACATCTAAAGTTTTCGCCGAGATAAAGATGCCTATTTCAAATCAAAGAATAATTATTAATGGGAATAAAATGAAGACTATTGATTTGAATACTCGAGAATTTCAAATAATACCTTACAATGGTGAAATTTTAAAGGCAATGTCTTACGCAAACTTCAATCCACTTGATTCAGGGGAATGGGCGGAACCGAAGTTTGTTTCAGAGAATTTGTATTCTATAAAGGGGGATAAAGGAACTCTTTTTTACAATTCCAAGAAAAAGCGAATTGAAAAAATGGAATCTGAAGAATCAGATAAATCTGTGCTTACTGAATTTACTTATGATGCTGAAAATAACTTAAAGACAATGAGTGTTTATGTATCAACACAAGGTGTAGAAACAAAAATTCTTGCAGAAATTTTAAAACTAAGACATTCAAGAGATTTTCCTGATAAGTTGTTTGAGTTTTAAAGAAACTCTCTGCGCTCGGCAATGCCTGATTGTACAAGAGCTGTTGTCTGTTAATAAGTTGTCATCGCGAACGTAGTGTGGCGATCTTGGCTTTTGTCATTACGAGCATAGCGAAGTAATCCAAAAACAAGTGCTACTTGTGAGGAGATGGCTTCTGTCACTACGTTCCATCGCGAGTGACAAGAACCGCGTGGGAGTAGATTGCCGCGCCGTGTATTCTACACGTCTCGCGAGTGACAAGAAGTGCTTGCGCATTTCATAGCAATGACGAGGTTCTCAGGCAAGAACCGCGGACAAGTTACGGGCAAGTTTAAAAAACAAGCTAAACTTATTTTTTCTTTTTCCCATTTTCTTTTAACGGAAAAGAAAATTTGCCTTCAAGAACGCACCCTTTAGCGCCTGGGTCGCACTCTTGTTTTCTTTTTTCGCAAAAGGTTCCAGATAGATTTTTGCATTCATAACTCATAAAAACCACCTTTTTCTCGTGAATAATGCTGTTTAGAAAAGAAAAACAGAAAAATGTAGAGATTTTCTTCCAAAATAGAATATAATTTTGGGGCATGCAATACGGAGATCTTTCTTTTTTTCAAACTGGCGTCGCTATTCCTTTGTTTAGTTTGCGTAGCAAAAACAGCATTGGAACGGGTGACTTTTTAGATTTAATTCCTTTCGCTCAATGGGTTCGTAACTGTGATTTGAATGTTATTCAGATTCTTCCTGTAAACGATACCGGTTTTGAATCAAGCCCTTATAGTGCTCGCAGTGCTTTTGCACTTAATCCAGTGTTTATCAATTTACAGGCTCTTGATGGCTCAAAATCTTTTGAAGATGAAATATTAAAAGCGCAGGAATCTTTTGAAAAAGAAGCTCGCATGGATTATTATAAAGTGGCTTCTTGGAAACGAGAAATGTTGCGAAAAATTTTTGACATTCGCTACTCTATGATTTCCTCTTCTAAACCATTAGCTCAATGGATGCTTGTGAATGAATGGGTTCGCCCTTATGCAGCTTATGCTGTCTTAAAAGCTTTAAATCATGAATCTAGTTGGAAAGACTGGGAAGAATTTAGAGAACCTGAGGCGGAAGATATAGATGTTATTTGGAAAAAATACAAGAAAGAAACACTCTTCCAAGCTTGGATGCAATGGGAAGCGGAAGCTCAGTTTTCAATGGCAGTTTCTGAACTTTCAAAGATAAATGTTCGTTTGAAAGGTGATATTCCAATTTTAATCAATGAAGATAGCGCTGATGTTTGGTATCATCGCGGGTATTTCTCTCTTGCTGATCGAGCCGGCGCTCCTCCTGACATGTATAGTTATAGTGGGCAAAATTGGGGATTCCCAACTTATCGCTGGGAAGTTCTTGAACAAGATGATTTCTCTTGGTGGAGAAAACGCTTAAGGCAAGCAGCCAAATTTTACCACGCTTATCGAATTGATCATGTGTTAGGATTCTTCCGCATTTGGGAAGTTCCACAAAAAGAAGTTACAGGAATGCTTGGTCGATTTGAGCCTTCTGTGCCTTTAAAATGGAGCACTTTGCAAGCTGCTGGTTTTTGCCGTGAAAGTTTGGAATATTTGAAAAATCCAAATTTTGGAAAAGATCAATTGTGGAATTTCCTTGGGGAATTTACAGATACAGCAATTGATAAATATTTCTGTTATTTGCCAGGAACAACGGATCGTTATATTTTCAAAGAAGAATTTTCTTCAGAAAAGGCAATTACCTCGCTTTACGAAGTACAAGAATTTAAAGATCGCTTGTTGAAAGTATATTGGAACCGCGTTTTTGTTCCTTCTTCTTCTGGTGATGATTATTATCCATATTGGTATTGGTACGAACAACCAGTTCTCTTTACATTGCCTTCTGGTGAACAAGAAACGCTTCGTCGCCTAATTGCAGAAAATGAAAATTCTCAAGAAGTTCTTTGGAAAGAAAATGCTTTGAAATTATTGACTGTGCTTTCTAAAGAAACAGATATGCTAGTTTGCGCTGAAGATTTAGGCGCTGTGCCGCGTTGTGTTCCGGAGGTTTTGAATAAATTAGATATTCTCTGTTTGCGTGTAGAACGCTGGGCTAGAAATTGGGATTCTCCATATTCTCCGTACTATGAAATGTCTGATTATCCAAGGCTTTCTGTATGCACTACAAGTTGTCACGATACTTCAACGCTTCGTGGCCTTTGGGAAGAACCGGATTTCGATAAAAATTTATTCTGGGGGCATGTTCATCAGCCAGGAATGGTTCCAGAAAATCTCTCTCCAGATAGCGTTCGTGGAATTCTTTCCAACTTGTTCTCTTCTAATAGTTTGCTTTGCATTTTGCCAATTCAAGATTTCTTTGCTCTTTCAAATCAGTTCTATTCTATCCCTGCTTCTGAAGAACGCATAAATATTCCCGGAACAGTTGGGCCACATAACTGGTCTTATCGAATTCCATTAAAAGTAGAAGACCTTCAAAGTTCTTGGACTTTAAATTTTGAAATTCGCAACCTTGTTTCAGAAAGAAAAAATCGTTTGATTTGGAAATTCTAATGCAAACTAAAACAAGTAATTCGCCATCTTTTCCTCATTGGGTGGAAGAGGTGGTGTTTTACCAAATTTTTCCAGACAGATTTGCTAAATCAGAAAATTATAAAGTGCCAGGCGTTTTCGCTCCTTGGGGTGAAAAGCCAACCAGAAATAATTTGTGTGGTGGAAATCTTCGTGGAATCATAGAACATCTGGATTATTTGGAAGATTTAGGCATAGGCGCTTTGTACCTTTGCCCGATTTTTAAAAGTAATTCTAACCATCGTTATCACACCTACGATTATTTTTCTATTGACCCTGTTCTTGGAACCGATAAAGATTTTGAAGAATTATTGCAGAAAGCGCACGATCGCGGAATACGCATTATTTTAGATGGTGTTTTTAACCATTGCTCCAGAGGTTTTTTTCAGTTTGACAGTGTTCTTGAGTTAGGAAAAGAATCGCCTTACATAAATTGGTTTCATATAAAAAACTTCCCGCTCAAAGCTTATGGTGGAGAACCCAATTATGAATGTTGGTGGAATATGCCGGCTCTTCCGAAATTCAACACAGAAAACCCAGAAGTCAGGGAATTTCTTTTTTCGGTTGCGGAATATTGGCTATCTCGAGGTATTGATGGCTGGCGGCTAGATGTTCCAAATGAAATAAACGATGATTCTTTTTGGCAGGAATTTCGCCTTCGCGTAAAAAATATTAACAAAGACGCTTATATTGTCGGAGAAATTTGGGATAATCCTTCGCGGTGGCTTCAGGGAGATCAATTTGACGGCGTGATGAATTATCGGTTACGTAAATTACTTTTGGAAACATTTCTTTCTCAAACTAATGAATTCCAAGAAAAATTTTCAGCATTCTCAAAAGAATTGGTGAACATATGTGCAGACAATTTTGGTATTTCATTAAATTTACTTTCTAGTCATGATACTAGACGTTTAATGTCGCAGCCGAATTCATCAATAAAAAAAATGAAAATGCTTTGGACGTTATTATTTTTCTTACCAGGCGTTCCTTGTATTTATTATGGTGAAGAAATTGCTATGGAAGGCGGAAAAGACCCTGATAATAGGCGTTGTTTTCCTTGGGGAACATTCCTTTCTGAAGAACGGAATGAATTTTTCCGGTATATGAAAGAGTTAATTGCTTGGCGCAAAAATGAAAAAACTTTGCAATATGGGCGCTTAGAAGTGGTTTCTGAAGCAGATAATTTACGTTTACGCCGCATTTATGCTGGTAAATACATTGAAATGACTATTCAACTCTCCAAAATTGGCTCCGATTTCACTTACTCATATACCAAAACGGCGAAGACTTGCTAAATTTGGGCCTACCTACATTTGTGCCTTTTTTAAAGGATTGAAAAATGAAGAAAAAAATCTTTGGTTTGCGGGAATTTGTAATTCTTGCTGTTATCGTTATTGCTTGCTATTCTGTATGGCCGTCTATTCAGGTTCATACAAAGTCTGGCGAAGAAAAGAAAACCTTTGTAAAGGAAAATCCAAAGCTTGCTGAAAAATCAGTGAATTTTGGTTTGGATCTCGCTGGCGGTACAAGCATTACGCTAGAAATCGATGCCTCTGAACTCCCTGGAGAAAATATTAAAGAACTTCAGGAACAGTCTTTGGAAATTGTGCGTAACCGCGTGGACCAGTATGGTCTTTCTGAACCGCAAATTTCCCCACAGGGCGACGATCGTATTGTGGTTGAACTAGCTGGTGTGGATGATTCTACAGCAAAAGAATTGGTGGGTAGCACTGCAAAACTTGAATTCAAAATCGTATCAGAAAGCGAAAAGTTTACGCAGGTTGTTTCTTTAATTGATTCTTATCTTGGTCGTCAAGCTAACCCAGCCGCAGCCGATACCGTAGCTTCTGCTGATTCTTCAGCAAAAGTTCCTACTGATTCTTTAAAAGACACAAGTGCTGCTGTTGTTGCTTCAACAACCGATTCTCTTAAAGTAGATTCAAACGTTGCTGAAGCAGTAGCGCAAGAACAAGCAGTGGCGGTTGCCGTTGATACTGCTTTGCCAACTTCTTTATCGGCGTTCTTCCTAAGTTTTGGAAATGGTGGCTTTGTTGCAGAAGAATCTGTAGAAAAACTCAAACGCCTTCTTGCTTTAGAAGCAGTTCAAAAGTTAATCCCAAGAGATGTAGAATTTGCGTTTGGAAGTGGTCTTGAAAAAGTAAGTCCTGAATCTTCCGTAAAAGCAAAACGCTTGTATCTCTTGAAGCGCCGTGCTGAAATGGATGGTGAAGACATTGCTGATGCTAGACCTTACCGTGTAGGTGATGGCGTGAATGTGGGTGAAGTAGCTGTAAGTTTGAAATTTAGTGGCGTTGGGCCAAAGCAATTCTCTGCTGTAACAGCTGCAAACGTTGGAAAGCAAATGGCTATTGTTTTGGATAACCAGGTTATAAGTGCTCCGGTTATTCGCGATCGTATTCCAAATGGTGAAGCTCAAATCACAGGCCTTGATGATATGGCAGAAGCAAATCGTTTGTCTGTTGTTTTGCGCGCTGGTGCTTTGAAAGCACCAATGAATATTATTGAATCCAGAAACATCGGTGCTACACTTGGTGAAGACAACATCAAGTCAGGTTTTGGTGCCGCATTCTGGGGTTTAATTGCTTGTATTGTATTCATGGTGGCTTACTATCGCATTGGTGGTTTAATTGCTTGCTTTGCAATTGTTTTGAATGCTATTGTAACAGCTGCAGTTCTTTCTGTATTCAATGCAACACTTACGCTCCCAGGTATTGTTGGTTTTATCCTTGTGCTTGGTATGGCGCTTGACGCAAACGTTATTATCTACGAACGCATCCGTGAAGAAATGAAAGCAGGCTCTCTTGCTCGTGCAGCGGTTGCTAAAGGTTATGAACGTGCATTCAGTGCAATCTTTGACTCGAACTTAACAACATTCTTGACAGCACTTATTCTTTATAAGATTGGTACTGGCTCTGTGAAGGGGTTCGGTCTCACTTTGATGATTGGTATCGCAACCTCTCTCTTTTGTTCTTTGACCGTAACAAGAGCTATTTTCGATTGGCGCTTGGCAAAGAACGATGCGAACAAATTAAGCATTGGTAAGGGTTTCCGTGCTATTGATGAAGCAAACCTCTCAATTATTCCGTGTTCCAAAACTTTTGCGATTTTCTCTGCAATTCTTCTGGTTGCAAGCCTTGCTACTGTAGTTGTTCGTGGTTTTGATTTCAGCATTGACTTCTTGGGTGGTCAGGTTTATACTGTTCAGTATTCAGAAGCCGGCGCTCATGAAGAAGACCTTTCTAAAGTGGCTGCTTCTGCTGGGCTTACAAATGCAAAGGTTCGTTCTTATGGTAATCAAGCTAAGAACATGTATCAAATTAGCCTAAAGAAAACAGACGACGCAACCGTTAAAGACCGCCTGCAAAAGGCTTTAGATGACGCAGGTCAAAAAGCTCAAATCATTGCAAGTGACGAAGTTGGGCCGACAATTGGTAAAGAACTTCGCTTTAATGCAATTCTTTCCATTATCCTTTCTTGGATTGCAATTTGCTTGTACATCTGGTTTAGATTCGGTAAACTTGGTCTTGGTTTTGGTGTAGGTGCTTTAGTTGGTCTTGTGCACGATACCATCATATCAATCGGATTCATTTCTTTAATGGGTCTCTCTGTTGATGGTGCTTTGATTGCCTCTGTTCTCACTCTTATTGGTTACACCATTAACGATAAGATTGTGGTGTTTGACCGTATTCGTGAAAATTCTCAAATTTACGGTCGTTCAAACTTCCCAAAACTTGTAAATAGTTCTATTAACCAGTGCTTTAGCAGAACAATCATTACATCTTTGACAACATTGTTTGTTTGCTTGATTTTGGCTGTAATGGGCGGTTCTTCTATTCGTGACTTTGGTCTTGTAATGGTCTTTGGTATCATTATTGGTACATATTCTTCCATTACAATTTCTTCACCATTCGTGGTTTGGTGGTCAAAGCGTTTCCGCAGTGGCGTATAATTAAAACAAATTTTAAAAGTTTAAATCCTCCGAGCAATCGGAGGATTTTTTTGTAATGACAGTGAATCAGATTGGGAAAAATTAAATACATATAAATTCAATAAAACAGAAAAGACAACAGAATTTCGTGTAGATAGAACTGCCCCAGAATTTTCATTTGAAAATGTTGTAGGGCTTGCATTAGATTCCTTTTCGAGTGAAAAATATGCGAGCTTTAAAAAGACCTTCTCGAAATGAAGGATTTATGTATGTTTAGATAATTATTATTTTTATTATTTTGTAGTAAGATACGCAGAAAAAGTTTTAAGGAAAAAAGTTTGTGAAAAGTTTAAAAGGCAATAAAATGAAGAATGTGATAAAAGTTTTGTGCTTGTTACTTGCTTCTGAGGTATTTGCACAAGAAGTAAATTCAGAATTTTTGTGGAGCGCAAGTGAAGATAGCACTGAGCGTGTTATTACAGGTTCTTCAGATGAAACATCGGGTTATTGGTATTCGTTTGAAAATGGTCGAGGTTTTAACATTTGGGATATGGACCAAACAGGGGTAGATATTACAAAATGGCAAGGGCTTTGCGTAGAATACAAATCTTCAAGCGATATGGAATTGCTTTTAATCAATGAAGAACAACAAGCTCTAAGTTCTAATTTAAAATTTGGAAAGCTTTTAAAAGCAAGTGATTCTGTCTTAACTGTAAATATTTCATGGAAAAATATGGAACAATTAAAATGTTGTTTTGATGGCGTAAAAATAGAAGATTACATAAAAAAAGCGAGTGCGATACATTTTATTTTTAACGAAGAAACATCATTAGAATTATTAAAAATAGGTTCCCTAAATAGTTGCTCTAAAGAGACGAATTCTTTTTTGAATTTTAAGCAAAAATCATTCACTCTACATGTTGAAAAGGATTTCTTAAATCATTTTGTAGTTAAAGGGGTTTCTTCTGATGCAACATTTTATTTGTTTGATTTAAATGGTAAAATATTAAAGCAAAGCATTCTAAAAAATGGTTCTTTTGAAACGCCAACATTACCAGTTGTTTTAAAAATTCATAAAAAGACATTTTTGTTGCAATAAAAATCTCCTAATTTCTAAAAAAAATAGAGCGAAAAGTGAGTTTTTTTCTAAATTTGGGGTGTCATTGTATATGAGAGGTGACTTATGCTCAAATATTACAAAATCGAGTCTGGGCGAATTGTAACGGCTCCAAATGAAGATGCCGCAGACATTGTAATTATGGGAGCATTGAGTCAGGAACAGCGTAGTCAGCTTGTTAAAGAATACGAAATCACGGAGCATACCATTGCTTCTGCATTCGATAACGACGAACTTTCTCGTGTAGAATATGACGACGATTTTACAACAATTGTTTTTAAAAAGCCCAAGAATTATTCAGCAACTGATAACTTTCAATTTCGAGTAGAATCTTTTGGAATCTTTTTGTTCAAAGATTGGATTCTTTTACTCACCGAAACAGAAATCCCTTTAAATGATGAACGCCGTTTTGGGAAAATAGATTCCCTAAACACATTTTTGCTTCGCTTATTAAACTATTCTGTTTATCATTTTAATGAACACTTAAAAATCATCAATCGCATTAACGATGAACTAGAACACAAGCTCCGTACAGCAATGGAAAACAAATACTTGCTTTCTATGTTTAGCTTAAATAAGGGCTTGATTTATTATGCGAGTGCATTAAATTCTAACGAAACATTACTTCAAAAATTACAACTTGGTCGTTCTTTTAATTTTACAGAAAGCGAACGAGAATTGCTTGATGATATTTTAATCGAAAATCGCCAGAGCCGCCAACAGGCTGAAATCTATGCAAACATTCTTGCTAGCATGATGGATGCACGAGCAAGCGTTATTAGCAATAACTTGAACACATTAATGAAAAACTTGAATGTGACAACTATTGCAATGATGCTTCCGACATTCTTTGCTAGTTTGTTTGGAATGAATGTTTTGTTGCCATTTGGAATGGGTAACGGAAACAGCCTTGCATTTTGGGTTGTAATTTTAATTTCGATTTTGTCTGTGTTCGGATTTTTCGTGCTTTGGAAGCATATTAATAAAAACTAGTTTCCGCGTTCTGCCATAGACAAAAATACGGCGGCTAATCTTTCTGAAATAGTAGAATCTGGTAATTCTTCTGCGATATTTGCCGCAGAATCCAAGAATTCAAGAGCCATGTTTTTTGTTTGTTCCAATGCTTTTGATTCTTCTAGTTTTCTTAAAATATCTTCTGAATGATTTTCTTGCTGGATATTTTTTATCCAATTTTGCATAACCTCTTTTTCATTCTCTTCAGCGTTTTCTAAAAAGAATATAAGTGGTAACGTGACTAAACCATTTCCAATATCTGTAAATTTTGCCTTGTCTAAATCTTTAGCCCCGTAGCCATAATCAAGCAAGTCATCAATGATTTGGAATGCAATGCCAAAATCAGCCCCCATCTTTGCACACTTTGCCATTTGTTCTTCATTAAACCCAGCAATGAGTGCTCCGATTTCTGCAGCAGCTGCAGAAAGAGCGGCCGTTTTACCATGAATAATATTCAAGTATTTTTCACGCGTTAAATTCAAATTTCCAGAATTGTCTAGTTCTTGAATTTCGCCAACAATTAAATTATTCGCTGCTTGGGAAAGAATTTCAAGAGTTCTTTTATCGGGATCACTAAGAACGCAACGCATAGCTTGTGAAAGTAAGTAATCACCAATGAGAACTGCGATTTGGTTTCCCCATTCTTCGTGAGCAGTTTTTACTCCACGCCTAATATCTGTTTTGTCTATAATATCATCATGAACTAAACTTGCTAAATGTAAAAGTTCTATGCCTGCGCAAGCATGAGCTGTTCTTTCTAAATCTTTTTTTCCACTAGAAGCCACAAGACTAAGGAGTGTAGAGCGAATACGTTTTCCTTTTCTTCGCATAATATGCTGCAAACGCTCCGCTATGCCCGGAGGCGCCTCTGATGCCATTTGCATCATAAGGCTTTCAGTAAGCTCTAACTCCGAAGTTACAATTTGCTTTGCAGAAACAAGAGCTGATTTAAAAGATTGCTTTGCAGACGAACTTAAATCAGACATCTAGTTTATCCATTACCTTGTAAGCGTTGTCTTCAATGAACTTTCTTCTAGGCTGGACTTCTTCGCCCATTAACATACTAAAGATTTGATCAGCTAAAAGACTATCTTCAATATGGCATTGCTTAAGCAGGCGTTTTTCTGGATTCATGGTAGTTTCTGCAAGTTCGTCAGCATCCATTTCACCAAGACCTTTATAACGACTTACTTCGAATTTCGCATTTGGAGGTAATTCCTTAAGTGCGGCATTTTTAGCATTATCAGAGAAAAGGTAGGTTGAATTTTTCCCACTTGTTAATTTGTATAGAGGCGGTTGCGCAATAAATATATGGCCATTATCAACTAGTGGGCGCATGTGCCTAAAGAAGAATGTTAAAAGCAAAGTTTGAATGTGGCTACCATCGACATCAGCATCAGTCATAATGATGATTTTGTGGTAACGAAGTTTTTCAAGTTTGAATTCAGAACCAATGCCGCAACCAATAGCGTTAGCTAAATCGCGAATCGTTTCTGATTCAAGCATTTTATCTAATCTTGCTTTTTCAACGTTTAAGATTTTTCCACGCAATGGAAGAATGGCTTGGAAATGGCGGTCACGCCCTGTTTTTGCAGAACCACCTGCAGAATCACCTTCCACAATAAAGAGTTCGCATTCTTCCGGTTTTCTACTACTGCAATCAGCGAGTTTACCTGGGAGGCCGCCGCTTTCAAGAGGACTTTTTCTTCTAGCTAAGTCTCTTGCGCGGTGAGCAGCTTCTCTAGCGATAGCCGCGCCAACTACTTTATCTAAAATCAATCGGATAATAGCAGGATTCTCTTGGAAGAATTCTTCTAATTTAGCGCCGAACGCCGTGTTTACATAACCAGCAATAGCAGAGTTTCCTAGTTTGCGTTTTGTTTGACCTTCAAATTGCGGTTGGGAAACTTTAATCGCAATAACAGCTGTTAGCCCTTCGCGAATATCTTCTGAAGAAATTTGAACAGTTTTCTTGCCTTTAGGCATTTCTCGAGCAAACTTGGAAATAACGCGGGTCAAGGCTGTTTTAAAACCAGTTACATGCGTTCCACCATCATAGGTGTTTACGTTATTCACAAAGCTATAGAAATTTTCTTGATAGCTATCGTTATACCACATAGCTACTTCAAGAGGGTATTCTCCGTTCGGAACTACCAAGTGAATTGGTGCATCAAAAAGAGGAGAACGATGTTCGTCAACAAAACGCACAAAATCAGAAACGCCGCCTTCATAACAGAACGTTTCTTGTTGAATGTTTGCTCTCTCGCGCAAATCCGTAATGGTCAAGCGAAGACCACTCATCAAGAATGCAAGTTCGCGGAACCTAGTTTTTAAAGTGTCAAATGAATAAACGGTTTCAGAAAAAATTGAAGCGTCTGGGTAAAATTCAACAGATGTTCCAGTAGTGCCATCTGATTCTCCAAGATCTACTTGTGCGCCAAGCGGAAGACCTTTAGAGAATGTTTGTTCTACAATACGACCATTTCTTCGAACGCGAACAATTAATTTATCTGAAAGTGCGTTCACACAACTAACGCCTACGCCGTGAAGTCCTGCTGAAACTTTGTAAGAGTTGCTATCAAACTTACCGCCAGCATGAAGCTTTGTCATAACAACTTCAATAGTTCCGATTTTTTCTTTAGGGTGTAAATCGGTTGGAATACCACGTCCGTTATCTGTAACGCGAATGCCATTACCAGGCAAAATTTCAATTTCAATGTGATTACAAAATCCTGCAAGAGCTTCGTCAACGGAGTTATCTACCACTTCCCATACAAGATGGTGAAGCCCACGAATATCGGTTGAACCAATATACATTGCGGGGCGTACTCGAACAGCTTCTAAACCTTCAAGGACGGTAATACTAGAGCCGCTGTATTCTTCAGACATAGTTTTCTCCAACGGAAAGATTACAAGAATTTTATTTTTTTTACAATGGGTAATTTCAGCGTAGAATTACACTTCACAATAATAGCTTTTTTTTGCGAAAATAACTCTGATTTCCACACAGAAGAGGTTGTTTTTAAGGTTAAAATTCCCTTTTCTAATTTTTCGGCAGAAACATAAGGAAGTAATAATTCTCCAATAATTTCTCCAAAATTTTCTTTAATTTTTTTTAGATAAATAATTTGCCCAAAAGACTCTTTGTTTAGCATTTTTTCAAGCAGTACACCTAAGTCTGTAGGGGCGTCAACGCTTTTCGCGTTTTTTCTTTGTTTTGTTTTTGAGAAAAAATTTGAATTTTCAAAACTCATACTAACAGTAATTTTGAGAGTACGAAACCACCAATAAGAATGCTGGTCATTCCAGCCACAACCGTTGCTTTTGTGCTTTTTCCAACGCCTTCTGCACCACTGTGAGTATAGTAGCCAAAATAACAAGCATAACTAGCGATAAAGTAGCCATATAAAGTTGCTTTTAAAAGTCCCACAAACAAGTTCCAATCTTCATAGAACATGCGAACGCCGTAGAAGAAAACATGAAAGGAAACCTCTTTGTAAAGATGTGCTACCACATAACCACCAATAATTCCAACGAAAATGCTTATAATGGTAAGAACGGGAAGCATAATAATAGAAGCAAGCAGCCTAGGCGTTAAAAGAAATTTATAAGGGTTTAGGCCAAGTACTTTGTAAGCGTCTAACTGTTCTGTAACAGCCATCGTTCCAAGTTCAGAACACATTGAAGCCCCTACACGACCTGCAAGAACCATAGCTGTTAAAATTGGGCAAAGCTCAACCATTACAGAATTACCTACAGCCATTCCTACAAACATCATGGGAATCATATCGGCAAATTGATAAGCCAACTGCCAGGCCATAATGGCTCCAGTAGAAACAGAAGCCGCAATAACTACTGGAATACTTGTAATTCCAATCGTATGCATTTGTTCTACAGTTGTATGAAAATTTCGAAGGGAATCAGGAATGTTTTTAAATAGTTCCCAGACAAAAGCCAAATACCGGAACACATGCCGAAAAAATCTTCGGACGTATTGTCCGAGACTTTCAGCAGCAAGATCCAGTAAACGCAAAACCATAATTATTTCTTTTTAGAATTGTTCTTTTCTTTAGATTTGTTCTTTGTTTGTTCTGCACTTAATGCTTTTTTGTATAAGTCTAAATCAGACAAATACTGGATTGCTGTTTGAACTTGTTTGTCATGTTGTAATGTAAATGTGGTGCTAATGGAATCGCCCGAAATAGCAGTTAGCAATTCACGTTTAATTCCGTCTTTGATGTATGTTTTGTATTCTTCAAATTGGCGCATTTTAGCTAAATCTAAAGCCTCTTTAAGTTCTTTAATTCGAAGTGAAAGCAAGGAATCAGAAATAGTTTTTGAAGAATCTCCCATGAATTTCTGTTCAGTGAGTAAAGACTTTTCAAGTAATTCCGCAGTGGCAATCGCATTACTTTTGATTTTAGTGAAATTAGTGTCTTTCATGCAGAAATTGCGGAATTGTTCATAAAGAGAATCAGGAACGTTCCAATTTAAATCTACTTTGACGCCAGCTTTTTCTAGAGCCGGTCTAACTTTAACAGCGAACTTAAAATACATGGCCATGCGTTCTTGAACTTGCACAACCCAAGGTATTGCATCGAGTTCTACATCAATATCCGGAATGATTCCGCCTCCGCCAACCATTTTTCTTCCTTTATTGGTGTGGAACGTATCAATAACAGTCGTATCTTGTTTTAAGGTGTCTTTTACTTCTTCATTCATGGATTCTTCTAAAGCTTGTAAACCATGAATTCCATTTTCTTTTTTATTGATGCAGCGACCAAAAGGTAAGTAATAGAATGCAGTAGTAAGCTTTAAAGCATGACCTTGGTTGTCAAGCGGGAAAATGGTTTGAACAGAACCTTTTCCAAAAGTTGTTTTGCCAATAATCAAGCCTCTATCCCAATCTTGAACAGCTCCAGCAACAATTTCGGAAGCACTAGCAGAACCTTGGTTTACCAAAAGAACTAAAGGAATATCAGAAGAAAGAACGCCGTCTTTTCTAGCGAAAGCTTCTGTTTGTTGCGTTCTTCCTTTAGTGCTGACAATAAGATTTCCTTTCTTTAAGAAAAGTTCACTAACGCTTGTAGCTTGGTTTAGGAGTCCCCCTGGATTATAACGCAAGTCCAAGATGAGTTTTTTCATCCCTTGTTTTTTTAATTCTTTAATAGCGTTTTCTAAATCTTCTGTGGTGTTATCTGCAAATGTTGCAAGTTTAATGTAGCCAATATCATTTTTAATAATTGAGTAATATGGAATGGCATGAACGATGATTTCATCTCTAGTGATTGTAAAATCCATTAATTCAGGAATTCCTTCTCTTTCAATAGAAATGGTTACATCGGTTCCGATCTTCCCGCGGAGTTTTTCTACAGCTTCATCTAAAGTAAGGCCTTTAGTATCTTTGCCTTCAATTTTTCGAATTTTATCTCCAGCACGAATACCTAGTCTAAAAGCAGGTGTTCCTGCCAAAGGCGAAATAACGGTTAGAACATTATCTCTAAGGCTAATAGTAATTCCTACTCCACCAAACTTTCCTTCCATGGAAATTTTTAAATCTTCAAAATCTTCTGGTCCAAAAACAACAGTATGAGGATCAAGAATATTACGAATGCCCTCAATTGCTGCATCAGAGATTTCAGCCGGATCAACGCTTTCTACATATTTTCGGTTGACTTCAGAAAGAATCTTATTGAATCTAGAGATTTCTTCATAAAAATCGCCAGGAGCTTTATCTTTTTTAGGTGTTGCAAAAGTGAGGCTACAAGAAAGTAGCGTCAAAATAGAGATTTTGAGGAAATTTAAACTTTTATTCATAGCTTGAAAAATACAATTTCCTAGCGAGAAATGTAAAAGGAAAAATGAAAATATCCCCTGTAAATGGGTAAATTTTTTAAGGAATAAATGAATCTCCCTTTTAAAGAGCTTTCTTTTGACTAGGAATAGAAAAAAACCGATCATAGATCGGTTTTTTAAGGATTCGATGAGAGAGAAAAAAAAACTTAAGCAACCTCTGTAAGCAAACGCTCATTTTCTGTAGAACGTAGTTTAGCCAAAGCATTTTCTTTAAGTTGTCTTACGCGTTCTTTGGACAATCCTACAATAGGAGCGATTTCTTTGAGATTGAGGTCTAAATCGTTTTCAAGACCATAATAAAGACCAATTACTTTTTGTTCTTGTTCGTTAAGGTTTGTATCTAATACCTTTTTAAAGACATTTTTCTTGTGCCTAAAGTTTGCTAGGGAATCCGTAGAGGCTCCTTCTGCTGCAATACAATCTTGAAGGGTGGTGTCCCCATCTTCACCGACAGGCGTATCTAAAGATGTGGCTCTATTTCCCATCATTAAAATTTTTTCAATATCTTTTGCTTTGTATCGAGTAATCCCTTCAAGACTTGATGGGTCAATGCTTAAATTTCCGCCAATAGTTTGACGTAATTCTCCTCCATGACGGTTGAATCTACGAAGTACTAATTCTTTTTCGGCGCTAATACGAACTAGGCGAGCTTTTTCTGCAAGGGCGCGAGTAATGTTTTGGCGAACCCACCAAACAGCATAACTAATAAATTTGATTTTTTGGTCAGGGTTGAAACGCTGTGCAGCTTCAATAAGCCCCATATTTCCTTCGTTAATAAGTTCATTAATATCAAGACCTTGACCTTTATATAAGTTTGCAATGTTTACTACAAACTTGAGATTGGAACGAACTAATTTATCTAAAGCTGCTTTGTTTCCTCTTGCCACTTCTTTAAGTAAAACTTTTTCTTCGGCAACGGAAAGCAAAGGATATTTCGAAATATCTTTCAGATATTGAAAGTATATTCCTTTTTCGTTATATTCCTTATTCATCGTGTACCTCTTTTTTCTTGACATAATCTATTTTCTTTTTCCGAAGGTGTGTGTCATATTCCTATCCTTTCTTCGCAAAAATAAACTCTCGGTTTTGTCAAGAAAAATGAATGTTTTGTCACGAAATTGTCAAAAAACAGTCTTTTTTTAGTGAATAGAGTTAAATTGTTGCTATGAAGAAAAATAAGAACAAAAAAATGAATCAATTCGTTGAGGATATTGTTAGTCGTTGTGGAAAATTTGAAGATATTGTTCAAAATTTCCCAAATGTACTGAATCCTCTTCCAGTGTCATTCATCAAGTTAATGACCATTATTCTTTTTCTTTTTTTTCCATTAGTTACGTTTAATGTGAAGGGAATGCCAGATACAATAGCAGTTCCTTTCTTTGCCGCTTATCTTTCGTTGTTTTTGACAGGGTTGGTTTTTGTTTGGAATCAACGTTACTTTGTTCCTAATCTTTTTTTTAGAAAAAGATATTTTTGTTACGTTTTGGTTAATTTTGTTTGTTTGATTTTAACAGTTGTTGTTTATCAAGTAGGAATAGTATTGTTTTCACAACTGATTCTAGGAAAGTCAATTCCCATTTATGAATTGACCGATAATATTTTAGAAATGTTTTTAAAGTTTTTAATATTGGATTTTTTTGTTTGTTTTATCAATATTGTTTTATTTGTATCTTCACTTCAAATTCAATCTTTTTACCAACAGCATATAAAAAAACAAACAGAGTTAGAAATGAAAAACGATTTTTTGAAAAGACAATTGAGCCCTCATTTCTTGTTTAATAGTATAAATAATATTATTTCTATGATGGATATAGATGTTAAAAAAAGTAAAATGCAAATGTTTGATTTAGTATCTATACTCCGTTCTCTTTTATATGAAAATAAAGAAAATATGGTTTCACTTGGTAAAGAAATTGAGTTTTTAAAACGCTTTATAAATTTGGAAAAAATGAGATTCGATGATTCTATGGAAATTACATTTGTAAGTAATTGTGAAAAATCAGAAAAACAATGTATGCCTTTGTTGTTTTTACCCTTGCTAGAAAATTCCTTTAAACATTCTTTGAATATTAATGGAAATTCTTTTATCCATATTGAAATTACAGAAGACGAAAATAGCGTAACGTATAAATCAGAGAATACAAATTTCCCTAGAAAAAAGAAAGATGGAGTTTCTGGTGGACTTGGGCTTGGAAATTTTAAAAAGCGTTTAGATTTAATTTATGCTGATCGATATGAGTACAATGTCACCATTGAAGAAAATATTTACAAGGTCTATCTAAAAGTGAATTTGTAGAAAATAATGTGATTAAACGTTTAATTTCTAGTCAATTGGAAAAAGAATTTCTCGTTATGTAAAATAAAGAGAAGTAAGTCTCTACAGCATAATTTTTTTTGATATAATTGTCCCGCTTTTTTAAGCGGGATATTTTTGTCTAAAATATCCTTTTGGCTTTAGAGCCTGTTTTTATATTCACAGAGGCATTCGTCTCAAACCTTTACAAAATCACAAGAGAATAAGATTTTGTGAAAAAGGAACTCTCTATGAATTTTAGAGTGATTCAAGCCATTTACATGATTGCATTACTTTTTTCTGTTAATTTATATGCAACAGAATTAAAAGAAATTCAATTGTATCCTGGAGAAGGGATTTTAGAATCTGCTTCTTTTACATTTCCAGAACCTCCCGAGTGGAAAACCAATTGGGGGAATAAAGGCGGATTAGAGCCGCCTTACATTCGCTTTTCTGGTCAGAAAAATTATGATTCTGACTGGAATGCTATTTTGAAATTTGAAAAGTTGCCGCTGAAATTAGACGGTGGTTTTTTGAGTTTTAAAGTTTTCGTAACAGAACAGGTGGAATTAGAATTGTCACTTGGGAATTCTTCTAAGAAGAATGTTTCTTTGCCCGCAAATACGGCAAAAGAAATAAAAATTCCTTTAGAGGATATTTTTGATTCTTTTCCAGTTGAAGTTTCCTCGTTGAATTTAAAATTGAAGGGAGTTCCTGCTTGGCATTATATAACATTGCTAGTAGGTGAAATTTCCATTTATTCAAAAAATTCAGAAAATGAAAGTAATTTGGAATTTCCTACTCAGGAATCTTCTGAAACTTTTGTTTTATCGGAAACAGTTTTTTCTAAGCCAAGTCGAGATTTTATGGAAGGTAGTTTTACATTGCCTTATTCTCGCGCAGGTTATTCCATAGAAGTAAGAGATTCCTTAAAAAACATTTCATCTACAGGAATTTTTCTTTCCGAAATGGAAAATGAAAAAATAAAAGAAATGCCAAAAGAAATTTCGGTTTCAAGCTTTATGAATAAGGCTTATTTGTTTGCTAAAAATTTAGTGCGTGATAGTGTGATTGCTAACCCTCGAACATTATTGCAAAATGGAAAGTTATTATCAGCATCTCATGATTATACTTTGCTTCCAATTCTTGCTATGGATGTGGATTATGACGCTAGTGAATGTGAATCGCTTTCTGCAGATTCATCATGTGCAAAATATCAAGTGGTAAAGGGGCATTTCTTAGGAGCAGCTCCTGCATTAGAATTTGTTCGTGGCTCGCAAATTCAGTTGGTATTTGATCCATATTTTTGGCTCAGCAATCGTAATGGAGAACAATCCTTTGAATTAGAAGTTTCTGTGGCTGGAAAAAATTATTCCATGAAGGGAGCTTCTGTTGTAATGATTGAATTCCCACAATTAGGAAAATATGAAATGGTTCTTCGAGTTCAACGAGCCGGAATAAAAACTGAATGGAAATATACAGTGGAGGTTCAATAATGAAAAAGTTTCTTGCGATTTGTTTTTTGTTTGTGAGCATTTCTTTTGGAAAATCTTATGACATTAACTTCTATGGATTTGGAGAAATGTGCGCAAAAATTTCTGGAAAAGATGGCTTTTGGAAAATGGATGGAAGCGAATGTTCTCAAATGAAAAGCTCCGTGCTGCGCTCTCTTTTCCAATCAGTGCGTGTTCGAGTATTAGATGCTCCACAGTATTCATCTTCACCGGGATTTCGATTAGAACGTCCTTTTTTAATCGTAGATGGAATTCATTTGGACCCAGAAAATCCAAGAAGTTTATCTGATTTTGAAAAGGATGTAGAAGCATACGGGCTTCCTACTTTATTAAAGTCTCTTGGCTACACTCCAATGCTTATTCAATTTCCTCAAACTGTGAATATGGAGTTAGAGGTAAATGGAAAAAATTTGGCAAAGGTTTTACAGTATTTCGCGAAAGCGAAAGTGATTCCTTGGACTTATCCAAATCAAGATGGTTTCGTTGTTTTTGGAATTAGTCAAGGAGGCGTTTTAGGTCGCTATGGAAGTTATTTGTATGACATTTCTAAAAAGAGTGATGAAGCTCCAGTATGCTTTTTTGCTTCTTTAGATTCTCCTCATCAAGGGGCAGTAATTCCTCGTGGTATATTAGCTACCATTAATTTTTGGGCTGGTCAGGGAATCCGAGCCGCAGAAGATTTTGCCGATTTAGTTTCTGCGCCAGGCGCTAAAGAATTACTTCTTTATGATACTGAAATGGGCTTGTTGAATATGTTTGGTCCAAGACTTGATTCTGATCGTTGGCTTTTGAATGATTACAGAAAAGCTGCTGAATACAAGGGATTTCCAAGTATTTTGCTAAGTGAAGGACAAATTTTTGGAAAACTGAATTCAAATGAAAAACTTTATTTTGAATTGAATCGTTATGCAGAAAAATTTTCTAAAACTTTTGGTCGGGCAGTAAGCCGAGTATCTTATTCTGAGTCAGAAGATTCTGAATTTAGTTATAATCGTGTTTATGAATCTCCAACAAGTACAAAGGAAACGAAAAAAGGTAAAACACCTTTTGATCGAGTTCAAGGAAGTGTTTATCCTTTTGGTGAAATGATGTATTCCGCTTTACGAGAAGGAATGCTTGAAGAAATGCCGGAGAATATGAAGCAAAAAATTCCATTATTGGGTAGCATTTCTATTTCTACCAAATGGGAAAGTGACGAATTAAAAGAAGGTTCTTCAACATTTATTCCTACAACAAGTGCTTTAGATTTAAAATGCGATGGTAAACTTTCTGTTTTAACAGATTGTGTGCGTAAACAAACAGAATCAGGACTGAAATGGGAAAATCCAGGAAGTCGCAGTACAGGAAGTTCTATTTATGCAGTAGATGCAACTCATCCTCGTTCAAGTGAAAAAATGTCCGGTCGCCATATTGAGTTTCCTGAAGGAAAAAAGAACGTATTGGCTGGAATACAAACTGATATGTGGCGCTTGTTATGTGAGTTAGCAAAAAGTGATTTTGATGAGTCAAGTCAGGAATTTAGGAATTCCGCCTTTATGGGATTTTTTGACCCGACGGCAAGTTGTTTAGATCAAAGCAAAATGCCGCCGATGTTAAAAAATGCTGGAGTATTAAATAAGCAAAAATTTAGCTGGGTTCGTTATGATTTTCATTCGCAAGCAACAGAACGCGAAGAAGAAGTTTCGTTTGCATTACCTGCTGGTTGGCAAAAATCAGTGCGTATGGATTATGGGAATGGCTTTCCTGCTGGTTCTATCGTAGAAGTGCAGGTAAAAATGGAAAATCCTAGGGCGAACTGGTTAAAAGCAGAATTTATGCTGACAAGACAAAAAAATGGTGGTTCTCAAATTCAGTTAGAGGAATTGACGGTTAAGCCCGATGGTTCTTATTATACTTTGCGTTGGCGTATTCCTGGTACTGATGAAGCTTTAAAAAATTATCGTTGGGGGCGTTTGATATTAAATTCAGCTGGCGGTCAGGTTTCTTTAAAGGGATTAAGAATTATTAAAGAAACGATTGTTCAAGAAGTAAACCCTCAGTTAATTTCTTCATCAAAGCTTTACCCTAATTCGGGGTATAGAATTATTCCGTGGAAAAAAGAAAGCCAACTAGAAAATGGCACTCTTGATTTTTATTTTGAAAAAGCTTACGACGGCGTTTTCTTGGATCTTACCCAGGTTTACTCCTTTAAGGGTTATAAAAATTTAGAAGTTGCTTATGAAGCAGGTTCATGTCAAGATGTTAGAATCTATTTTGACGCACTTCTATCTCCGAAGGAGGTTTTAAAATTAGGTAATGGTAAAATTCAAAATAACCAAGAAATATTAGAATTGCCATTAGATAAACTAATTGATGTTGAAATTTCGCAAGATGGTGGATTAAGTGCTTCAAAACTTATTTTGCAGGCAGGAAAACAAAAAACATCATGTGCAATTAACTCAATTCAATTGAAATAATGATTTTGTTCTGGGGTAATCCCCAGAACTTTATGAATATTTATTCAACAAAAGTTTAAAATGAGAAAAATTTACATTAAACTTACAATGTTGTTATGATAATAAGTTAGTTTTGGCAATGCTTAAGCAATTGTCTTAAGCGCCTATGGCTTATATTATGAACATTTACTTTATGGGCTTTTGCCTTTAAATAATAGGAGATTTTATGAATTATAAGTTTTATCTATTGCCTGTTTTGGCGGTTTGCTTCTTGTGTGGGTGTATTTCTTCACCAAGAGTATTGTCTCAAGGGGCTACATCTAATTTAATGCCTCATATTCCAAGAGCGCCAGGGGCAGAAAAATCAGAGCAAGCCATTGGGGCGCAAATTACAGCAACAATTCCTTCTGAAGGTATGAACATGGAACAGGATTTTGCTATTGGCGGTAATTTATCGTACCTTTATCAGGGGCTGTTAGCGAAGCCTTTATTTGCTGAAATTACTCTTGGAGGTTTTTATGGACAAGGTGAATTTGCTTGTCAAGAAAAATGCCATGTATCTAAGCTAGTTGAAAAATCTTGGGAAGTTATAGAAGGTGAATCTATGGATTACTGGAGTCTTCAACAAAGATTGCGTTTAGGTGCTGAATTTGGAAATGATTTAATATTCGGTGGCTTGGCTTTAGGAGCGCAATTTCATGAAAACTTTGGAGAAATGGAAGATGCTCGTCGTGATTTAGTGAAATTAAATGCTGCTCGCGGTGATGAAGATTTCTGGAATATTACATTCCACATGAATTATTTCATAGGGTTCCATCTAGGTCGATATGGATCTGTTACCGTAGAAGATGCTATGAATTACGCTTATGATTTAGATTCAGATGAGTTTTTTGTACATACATTATCTTTGACTTATATACATCCTGATAAATATTTTGGAGGAGTTGCATTTTCTGAAAATGGAATGTCTATAGGTATCGGTAAAGTATTTACCTTTTAAAACATAAACAAAAAAAAACTCGCGGCATAGCCGCGAGTTTTTTTTGTTTAGAAAGTTTACTTCAAAGAGCTAACTTGAACATCCCAGCTTTGACCATTGAGTGCTACACGGTAAGTATTTGTTCCGGTAACAGCCATGCCTGCGGTATTAACTGGAGCGGCTGCTTTCTTAGCTTCTTCTTCTGGGTTCTTTTTAGGAACGCCAATAATACGCTTGCCAAGAAGGAAGTCAAGTCCTTTGTTTCCGCCCTTAGTTTGTAAGCAACCAACAATGAAAATATTTTCATCGGTAGTTGGCAAGTTATTTTCTTCAAGGAGTTTCTTTGCTGCAGGAATTCCTGGTTCAAGAATTTCTTCTGCGCATTGAATTCCAGGATGAGCTTCGGCAAAAGGTTTCAAGTTTAATTGTTCCGAAGCAATTTTTACCAATTCTGGATCTGGTTCGCAAGGTGTTTTTCCTTGGTAACCAAGAAGCATTTTACCATAACCTTCAGTCATTTTTGCCCAAGTATCTAAACCCTTACTTTTGTTAACGGTATTAACAAAAGCTTGTTGGAAATAGAATTGAGAAACTGGAGTTACGGAAGAAGCAAATCCACCGCGGCTAACGCATTCGCTCATATTAGCGATGACTTGATCATAAAGGTGGAACGTTTTCGTTTCACGCATCATGAGAGTATTAGCAGTGAGAGCGCCACCTGGCATAGGTGAGAAAATTACGTCAGTTGTAATTTGGCGAGCTTCAGGAGGGAAGTTGTAATCCTTGAGGCATTCAACAGCAACGTTGTTGGCTTCCATCAATTCCTTGATGTGATCGTCCACAATGCTATCTTCGCCAAGAGCAAGTTTAAAATCAGTTCCTTTCAAGGCGTGGAACATACTGAATAAATCAGGTTGACTTGTTCCGCCAGACAAAGGCTTGCGAGCGAGGTCAACACCATCAGCTCCACCTTCGATAGCGGCAACATATTGAGAAATTCCAGTGCCGCAAGTATCGTGAGAGTGAATGCGAAGTTCTACATTATCGCCAAGCAATTTGCGAGCGCGTTTGAATGTTTCGTAAACTTTTCTTGGGTTAGTTGTACCAGAAGCATCCTTAAAGCATACAGAAGCGTAAGGAATGCCGGCATCTAAAATGTTGCGAAGAATTCTTTCATAGAATTCCGGATCATGAGCGCCAGTACAACCAGGAGGAAGTTCCATCATGGTAACGACAACTTCGTGTTCTAGCCCGGCTTCTGTAATGCACTTGCCTGAATAAATGAGGTTGTTGACATCATTTAAAGCGTCAAAGTTACGGATACGAGTCATGCCGTGTTTCTTGAACATTTCTGCATGAAGCTTAATCATATCACGTGGTTGTGGAGCAAGTGCTACAACGTTAATTCCACGAGCTAAGGTCTGTAGTCTTGCTTTTGGGCCTGTAACACGACGGAATTCATCCATCATATCAAAAGCGTCTTCACCGCAGTTTTGGTAAAGTGCTTGGAATCTAGCACCACCACCTGCTTCAAAATGTGTTATACCAGCCTTGCAGGCAGCTTCCACTGCAGGCATAAAGTCTTTCGTGAAAACACGGGCTCCAAAAATGGATTGGAAACCGTCACGAAATGAAGTATCTTGAAAAAGAATTCGTTTCATATTTTTCCTATTTCGTCATCATGTGTTAAACTTTACTTAATTATTGACAAATTTAAGGAGTCAATAAATATTGCACCTAATATAAATAATTTGATGGCTGAGAGAAAGCTAAAAAAAGGAATTAGGTCTCTAAAATTAGATGAACCAAATAGAATTTAGCTTTGCTCTGTATTTCCATGTCAATTCATGTTTTGGTCCAAGAACGCCAAAAAGAGTCATCATTGCTTTTCTAGGCATTCCATCATTCCATTCTTTATTGATTTGCAATATTTTTAAGAAAGTTTCAAAAGCTTCCTCATAATTGCTTTCTGTTACAAGTTGACACGCATTACGATACAATAAGGCTTCACCTTCAACAGGGCTTTTTTGAGCAGCTTCTGTATAAAAATCAAGCAATTTTAACAAATGTGTTGCTTTTTCGTATTCATCTTCTTGAGGTTTAAAACTTTCAAGTAAGGAACGTGCTTTTTCGGTGTCGCCTAGTCCGACAAATAATTTCGCCTGAAGAATTTTGAGTTTTTTATTATCGGGTTCGCTGGAAAGCGCTTCGTTTAATAAAGAAAAGGCTATTTCATACTCTTTATCTGCAATGGTAGCCTCTATTTTTAAATAAAGACGTTCAGAATCAGAAATAAAGTGTTTGCTTAGGCGTTCCCTTAGGGCTTGTTCTGTAGCAACGCCTTGAATCATATCTACAATTTCGCCTTTAAAAATCACACGAGTGTCGGGAATACCAGAAATTCTAAAGTATTGAATAAATGCCTGGTTTTCTACTTGATCTAAATCTACTTTGGCCAAAGTAAAGTTCATTTCTTCAGCAAGCAGCTGGAGTGTAGAAAATAAATTGCCGCATTCTGGATAACGAGAAGAAAGAAAGGTAAGAACCATCGGTTTTTCCATAGAAGGAATAGAAACTTCTGATTCGAAATTTTGCAAAGAAACATCGATAATTTGTGTCATAGGACAAAAAATAGAAAGATTGTTCTAAATAGAAGTAAATGAATTAAGTATATTGGAGGTAATAATGGAAAAATTGTGTTCTTTTTGTAAATCAAATGTTGTTAAGGTAGAAGTAAATCGTTTGGATTTATGGATCTGCCCTAATTGTTATGCTGCATTTTTTGCAGCGAGTGCATCTATGGCTTTTCGTCGGGAACTTTTCCCAATGACGCGAAAACTTTGGCTAGATGTTTTAGAAACGAAGGAAGTTATTTCTGAGGAGAATGTGGGTAATTGTTTAATGCATCAAGAAGCATTAGTTCAAGGAATTCTTCCAAATTATGGGTTAGAAGGTAGAGTGGCTTCTTGTTGTGATATGCTTCATTTACCGCTTCCGTTGTTGAAGGAGGTTTTGAAAAAAACATTAGAAACTTCTTTTATGAAACAAGAAGGAAAACATCATTTTGCTTTTATTCGTTTAATTGACCGATTGGTTTCTAAAATATTAGGAAACGAAACTATTTCAATTGAAGACGATCCTATTGAAAGCATGCAGTATCATCTTTATTTTAAGAAAATCTTGGAACCAGAAAATGAAACGCTTAAATAGAATTTTATTTGTTCTAAGCGTTATAGGAATAGCGGTTTATGGTTTAGCGCCAGAACGTTATTTCAAAGATATGGTTTTCCCGCTTCAAGAATCTATGATTTTAACCGCCTATGATGATAGAGATGATGGGGGAATGTCAATAGCAAATTTATCTACAACGGATGCTGATTCCTCTTTGCTTTTTTCTTGTACATTGCATACAGGAGAATCGCCTGCTTGGTGTGGATTACTTTGGAGTTTTGCCCCAGATTCCTTACTGCATTATAGAAATTGGATGCTAGTTGATTCGTTGGTTTTTGATGTTGATGTTCAAGGAACAACGGAATTTCTAATTAAGCTATGGACATTCGACCCTGATGTAACGGATCCAGAGAATAAATTTTCTTTTCGTCCTTTAATTAAGGAAGTTACTGTAGAGAAAGAAGGCCGCCAACGGATTGTGGTTCCTATTTCTCAATTATATGTACCGGATTATTGGTATGAATCGCAAAAAGTGGATCGTTCTTTAGAATTAAAACATTTAGAAGGAGCGGCTCGTTTAGAAATATCTTCTGGCTGGAACATGAAACGAGGGAAATCGTTCTCTTTAAAAATTTATAGTATTGAAGCAAAAGGTGTTAGTAGTTTTGCATTGGGGTTATTGTTGTTCTTTTTCTTAGCTATTGCAACAATCGCTGTTGGCTATCGTCATAAGAAAAAGGAGTATGAAAAATATGCAAAAGTATAAAGTATTCATATCAAAAAAATTTTGGATTTTTGCTTGGATTCTTGGCTTGCTTATTTTGGGAGTCATTGCATTTTGTTTTAAAGAAAATCGCTTAGTAGTAATTCCCGGAAATTATCAAACATTTGTGCGGAGCGATTCTTTAGAAGAGGGGTTTTCTCGAGCATCTCTTTCCTTAATGGATTCTACATACCGTTTAGATTTTCTTTTGAGGTCTGGAGCGCCAACGCCTTATGCCGGTGTTGGATTTTCCTTCCTTTCTCCTACGCAAATTTTGAAGGAAGAGTTTATAGATTTTTCAAAATACGATTCCTTACGAGTTATTCTTGCTACAGATCGGATGCCAAAAGTAACGCTTCGTCTTTCCGTTCACGATCCTAAGTGGACTAAACCAAATGAAGTATTTTCTGCAAGACCATTAGATTTAGTAATAGGAGCTGATAGAAAATATGCCGAGTACAGAGTTTCTTTAAGTGACTTTGCGGTGCCTGAACGTTGGTTTGATCAAATGGGGATAGAGGTTTTAGACGAATGGCGGTATTTAGACCGAGGAATGCGTCTTGAAGTTCTGAGTGCAACTGGGGCGTTGCTTGGTATTCCGGATGCGTTAGAAGTGAAGGAATTAGAATTATTTGGTGTAAATAGAGATTTCTTATTAACGATTGGTTGGATTTCTATTGTTTTAACGATTATTTGTGCGTTCGGAGCTTTTAAAAAAAAGAAAAGGGGGTAACGTAGTATGGGGTATCGTTGGAATGTTGATCGAATAATGCGCTGGGTGCAAATAGCGATTATAATTACACTACTGATATTAGTTTTGAATTATTTAAGTGGCGTGCTTTTACCATTTTGTTTAGCATTTATTGTGGCCTATATTGTAGATCCGTTGGTAAATTATTTGCAGAAAAAAATGCGATATCGCATATTAGCGGTATTGACTGTGTTCTTAGGAGCTTTTTTATTAATTGGCGGTGCTTTGTATCTTTTTATTCCAAGAATCGTGCAGGAAGTTCGCTTATTAGGAACACTAATTTCAAAGATTTTTTATGATGCGGAATGGAGTTCTAAAATTATGGAATTTATCCCGAAGGATCTTTGGAGTGTTGCTCAAAATTTTATTTCATGGGACAAAATTGCAGATGCTATGCAAACGATGGATTTCTGGAATGCTTTGCATTCAGTGGGTTCTAAATTAATTTCTGGCTCCATTGGTATGCTTTCTGGAACGGCGATGGTTGTGTTTTGGTTTGCTAGCCTAACTCTTGTTTTGTTGTATCTCATTTTTATAATGCTTGACATGCCTCGTTTACGTCAGGGGGCGTGGCGCCTTGTTCCTAAAAAATGGAAAGCGTCGGCATCTTCTTTGGCGAAAGATATGGATGTTGCTATGGGGAGTTATTTTAGAGCTCAAGCTTGGGTTGCGTTTTTAGTCGGAGTTCTTTTTTCAACGGCGTTTACTATAGTTGGTTTTCCTCTTGGGTTAATGTTTGGTATTTTTATTGGGTGTTTAAACATGATTCCTTATATGCAAATTCTAAGTATTCCCATTGCATTACTTTTAGGAATTGTGTATTCTCTTGATGCAGGCATTCCTTTTTGGGAAGTAGCTTTAATGGTTACTGGAATTTATGTTGGTATTCAGTTATTACAGGATTTAGTATTAGTACCAAATATTGTTGGGAAAAGTATGAATTTGCCTCCAATAGGAATTCTTTTATCATTATCTATTTGGGGAAAACTCTTGGGTTTTTTAGGGTTGATTGTAGCGATTCCTTTCACATGTCTTTGTTTGATATACTTACAAAAGATTTCAAATAAAATAGAAGATCATTCCAATGAAGAATTGGCTTTGGAGGGTTCTTCTATACCCATAAATTCAGAAAAATCAGAAAAGAAAGTTTAAAATAGAGGTTTTCTGGTTGTGAAATGAAATTTTTTTCAAAAAAAACTTTAAAAATAAAGCCGAAATCGAAAAAAAAAGGTATAATAGGTAATCATCATCTTAATCTCAAGGAGTTTCTTCGATGAACAAACAAGAATTGATTGCTGCCGTGCTTGCAAATAAGGAAGCTGGCATTGAAACCAAAGCTGCTGCAGAACGTGCTGTAAATGCTGTCTTGGACGCACTTACAGAAGGTTTGAAGGGTGACGGAGTTCAGTTGATTGGTTTTGGTTCTTTCAAGGCCAAATATCGTCCTGGTCGTGATGGTCGCAATCCTTTGACAGGTGCAAAAATCAAGATTAAAGAATCTTGGTCTGTAAACTTTAAGGCAGGCGCTTCTTTGAAGGAAGCTGTTGCTAAGGCTCAAAAGGCTGCTGCAAAGAAAAAAGCTGCTCCTAAGGCCCCTGCTGCTAAGAAGGCTCCAGCAAAGAAGAAAAAATAATTTTCTCTAGCGAAAAAAACTCTCCTATTAGGAGAGTTTTTTTATAAACTTAAAATCCACCTGCTATAGCAGGTGGATTTTAAGAATCTCTCTGCACTCGGCAATGCCAACTCGCACAAGTGCGGTTGTCGCTGCTCTCGCTTGCTTAAGTTTTGGAGAAACTTATTACGCTCGGTCATGTCAGATTGCAAACAAGTTTGCATCTGCCGCGACTCTCGCTTATTTAGTTTTGAACTTTATAAAAAATATTCGAAGGTGGCAAACCTTCGAATATTTTTCATTTTGTCTTTAGAAGCTATTTTCTAGCGCCTTCTTTAGAATAACGTTCTATGACCTTTTGATAAAAGAGATATGTTTCTTGAGCAATAGCTTTCCAACTGAAAACATCCATAGCACGTTTTCTGCTGGCTTCGCCCATTTTTTTAGCAAGTTCAGGATTTGTTAAAAAAACATTTAATTTATCTGCAAAGTCTTTTTGGAATTTTGTTGGGTTTATAGGGTCAAAATCAGTTTCTGATTTTGGTTCAAGAGGAACTAAGAACCCAGTTTCTCCATCAACAATGATTTCTGGAATTCCTCCAACAGCACTTCCTACAACGGGAGTACCGCAACTCATCGCTTCTAAATTAATAATGCCAAATGGTTCATAAAGAGATGGCGTTGCAAAAACAGTGGCGTGGCTATAGAGAACACGAAGCTCTGAATGGGGCATCATTTCTTCAATCCAGATAATTCCATCGCGATTCTTTTTTTCTTCTTCAATTAAATTTTTGCATTCATCAGCAAGTTCTTGAGTGTCTGGGGCGCCTGCACAAAGAACAATTTGCGTATTTGGAGTTAGGTATGGAATAGCTCGAATGAGTTGCGATATTCCTTTTTGTCTTGTGATTCGTCCAACAAACAACACAAAAGGTTTGTTTGGAGAAATGCCATATTTTTCAAGGATTGAATTATCAAATGTTGGTGAATAGAATTCTGGATCAATACCATTGTAAATAACATGAACGCGGTCTTCTGGAACTCCATAAAGTTTCATAACATCACGTTTCATTCCTTGACTTACAGCAATAACTCCATCAGCACTCTCATAAGCAGTGCGTTCTATCCACGTACTCATAGCGTAGCCACCGGCGCCTAATTGTTCTGCTTTCCATGGTCTGTGAGGCTCTAATGAGTGAGTAGTTAAAATAAGAGGTTTTTGCAAGAGTTTACTTGCAAGAACGCCGCCGAAATGGCTATACCAAGTATGACAATGAAGAATATCAATGTCATTTAAAGAGGCTGCCCATTGTAAGTTAATGTCTAATGGTTTTAAAATTTTAGAAAATCTAGAATCTGCAGGAGAGAGATCTAATTTCTTTGAAAAACCAAGGGCGTGCAGGTTTTCTTCTGTATCGTTTTGATTGCCAAAAGCACGAGCTTCTACTGAACAGAATTTACGCAATTCCTTGGAAAGGTATTGAATATGTATGCCTGCACCACCATAAATATCAGGTGGAAATTCATTTGTTAATAATGCAACTTTCATAGTTTACTTAAAATACTTTAAGAATTAAGAAATGGAACTGTTTATTTTGTTTTTTGTGCTGTTTTTATTGTATTTAAAATTTCTTTGGTCGATAAAATTTCTGGTAACACAATAGGTGGAATGGTTGTGTCGGTTGGGTAAATAGCGTAAGCAGGCACTCCAGAGCGACCGAGAGAACGGAGAAGGTTAGTGATTTCTTCGTCTGCATGAGTCCAATCCGCTTTTATTTTTTTGATGTTATGTTGTTCAAAAATTTGGTTCATTTCTTCTGTTTCAAGTACTGCTACTTCGTTTGCTTTGCAAGTAATGCACCAATCGGCGGTGACATCAAGAAAAACAATATGACCATTTATTCTAGCATCTTTGAGAGTCTCTTTTGAATAAGTTTGCCATCCATCTTCAGGCAAAATCTCTTTTTGTTGTAGATAAGTAGTGCCTAGTAGGGCGATTCCGATGTTTATTAAAATGGTAAAACTCAAAGCGAAAATTTCTCTTATGAATGGGCGGTAAGGCGGCGCAAATTTTCCTATTCCAAAGGCGAGTAGAATGTTTATTACTGCAATGGTGGAAAAGAGAATTAATCCTGAAAAACCAAAACCAGAGAAACCTACCCAAATCAACCAAATCACGCTAGCCAAAAGAAGTAGTCCCATTATTTTTTGTAAGGTATTCATCCATTTTCCAGGTTTAGGGAAAATGCGAAGTAAGGCTGGGAAAAATCCAACGAACAAGTAAGGAATTGATAAGCCTAAACCAGCCGCAGAAAAGAAAAGTAAGAGAATGGAATTTGGAGCGTTAAAGGCAAATCCCATAGCACTTCCAAGAAATGGTGCAGAACAAGGAGTGCTAAGTAAAACTAAAAGAGCGCCTGTAAAGAAAGCTCCAGATAAACCTTCTCGTTTGGTAGCCCCATCCATTTTAGTCAAAGTTTGACTAGGGAGCCAAATTTCAAATAGGCCAAAAAAACTCATCGCAAATAAAGTTAATAGGGCAACCATTGCTCCAACAAAGTATGGACTCTGAAACTGCATTCCCCAACCGGGATTGTTTCCGCCCATTCGAGCAATTAGAACAATAGCGGCTAAAACCCAAAATGAAACTAAAATTCCAAGACACGTTGTTAAAGAAAGAAGAGTTAATCTTTTTCTTGATTCTTGAGATTGTTTGACAAGTGAAAATAATTTTAAAGAAAGAACAGGCAAAACGCAGGGCATAAAATTCAACAGTAGTCCGCCAACAAAAGCGAAAAGTAGAAGGAGCAAGAGAGGCGTTTTTTCTTTTTCATTAGATTCATTTGTTTGAGAAATGGTTGTTTCTGCTGTGATTTTTTCGGGAATTATTAAATCAAACTTTTCTTTTGAAGAAGTGTCTAGCGTTTCTTCTAAAGCTTTTTTTGTTGCAGTTTTTCCCGCAGGATTAGTTTTTTTTTCTGAAGTTTTATTTTTACTTTTCTGTTTAAATGGATGCTCAAAAATGGACAGTGTAGAGGTAGTAACTGAATCTGGAGCTAGGCAAATAGATTTACTGCACGCTTGATAGTGAAAAGAAACTTTAGAATTGGTGGAGTCATATAAATTTTCAGTATGCTTGACTGGAATTTTGATATAGAATGTTCCCTCAAAAATTAGATTTTCCATTTCTAAAATTTCATTATAGTCTTTTTTAGGGTTTGGCCACTCTTGAGAATCAAAAGAAATTCCCTCAGCATATATTTTTAATTGCGAAGGTTTTAAAAAATCATCGACCAAAATATGTGAGTTGACATGCCAAGTTTCAGGAATTGTTATTTCCGCTACGGCAAAGCCTGACTGATTTAATGGTGTTTTGTCATAAGTTAGGCGAATTTGCGGAGGAGGCATATTGTTAAGTTCAAATACCTGAGCAGGAACAAATTCAGCTAAAAGAATGAAAAAAATGTAAAAAATGAAGACGTTTTGAAACCCATGGGTTGCAAAAATACAAGAAAGAGTTTTTTTTGCGTTATTTTTCATACATTTCGGTTGTTTTATATATATCTGCAATTTTAACTCCAAAGAGGTCAACATGAAATCAGGCCATTTCCTTGCTAAAGCATCGAATACCGCCTATGATGTTTGGTTCCGTTATTCAGACACAATTTATAAACTTTGTTTACTAAAATGTAATAAGGATGAAGAGAAAGCAAGAGATTTTTATCAAGAGGTATTTTTAAAATTTTCACAACATGCTCGTCAAGTAGCGGAGCATCCCGCTCCATATTACTGGTTTAAATCGGTAATAAATAACGAATTTTCAAATATTTGGCGCAAAAATCGTCGTCGAGAAGAGTTGGTAAAAGAAAATGAGCAACTGTGGTGTCAAAAAACGAGTGATGAATTTCAAGAATGTATGGAAATGGAACTTTCTTTTATCACTTGTACCCCTTTGGAAAAAATGATTTTAGAATTTATTCAAGCAGGTTTTTCTATTCCGGAATTGTCAAAAATCTTAGGTTTATCATCAATGGCTATTCGTCGCAGATTAAAAAAATTGAAAACTCAATTGCTAAGAGAGCCTACTTCTTTAGCAAAAGAATAATTTTTCTTTTAAGATTTCGTATTTTTTAAGGGTGATTTTAAAGTTTCGTTTTGTTGTATTAGTTCTATTGGTAATAACTGGAGTTGCATTTTCTGCAACTTCCCGACTAGAAGGGTTTGCCGTTCCGTTTCCCATTCAAGATGCGACCATTTTTGATGGAAAACTATATCTTGCGACATCTAGCGGAATTAGAACGGTTTCTTCTAGTGGAGAATCTTCTCTTTACACCGCTGAAGATGGTTTAGAATTTTCTTCTTTTGTTAGCGTTTGTGCGTCAGCTCAAGCCTTGTATGTAGTTTCTCGTCAAGGTGCTATTGCTAGATTGCCCAAAGGTGGAAATTCATTTCAAGTAATCAATCGTTCTTTTCTAGAACAAGGAATACAAGCTTTGCCATCATTGTCCGTAATTGAAGGGAAAATAATGGTTGTTGGCTTAGAAAATAAGGTTGCTTTTTTTGATCTTGAAAATGAAGAATTTTTAATAAGTCTTTCTAAAATAGGCGATTCTCGTTTAGATGTTCAATCCCCGGCGGCCCTTGCTATTCACGGCGATTCTCTATTAGTCGCGTCTGGGAAAGTGGTTTATGTTCGTAAAATGAATTGGGAAAATTTGAAAGCAGACAGGCACCTAGCAGACCCGGTCACTTGGGAAAAAATAGAAACAAAGAATTTGGTGGGTTCCATTGCTATAGATTCTAAAGGAAATATTAAAACTCGTGAGCAAAGAGGAACATTTGTTTGGTCTGATAAACTTGAAATAGCCGCTTCAGAAGATACATCAACAATTATACTTGATGGTAATAAATTAAAACTTTCTGATCTTTATAAAAATGATTCGAGCCGGGTTCAATGGGTTCTTCCTTTTGAAGATGATTTCTTTTTTGTTGGTTCAAATTATATTGCATTTGGTTCAGCATACAAAGTAAAAGATTTTTCTTTATGGCAAGCTTATCAACTAGGGCCTGTTTATGAATTGACTGCACTTCCTAACGGCGGAATTATTGCCTCTGGTAATAACTCTATGTTATCATACATTGATGCTAAAGGGAACTTTTTTTCAGAACCGATGCCAAGCAATGAAATAGGGTGGTCTAATGCTTTTGATGGTCCAAATCATTTAATGAAAACTTTATCTGTTTTGCCGCAAGGGCAATTATACTATGGACTCTGGGGGTTAGGTGGCTTTATTTATGAAAATTATAAATCTTCTAATCTTCGAAGTTCTGTAACGGCAACGTCAGGTTCCTGCGTTGAAAATTTTCTTGAGAATTACTTTGTTTCTGCTTCAGCAATACCGGCTCCGGATTCTTCAGGCTTTTTAATTTCTTATTGGGGCAAGGAGGCGTATGGATTAGCTTTTATCAATTTATATGGTGATGTTTTTTGTGCACCAGCGGTAGGCTCTTCATCATTTGCTGGAGCGATGGTTGCTAGAAAGTCTGAAGGAAGTTCTAATTGGGAAATTTACGTTTCTTCTGGTAAAACAGCAGCTTTGAATGGAACGGGCAACATTGATAAATTTTTGCTTGAAGAACCTTCTCGGAGTGGTTTTTCTTTACGTGTTATAGAACACAAAACTATTGCAACTCCAGAAAATGGTTTTGTGTTGGATATGGCTTTTGATGGAGAAGGACGCTTATGGGGTGTAACATATTCAAATATAGGCTTTATGGATTCAAATGATTCTTTACGAGTTCCTCATCGTATTTCTCAATTTGCAGCCTCTGCATTTTCTGCGATTGCGATTGACCCTCAAGGAAATCCATGGGTTGCTTCAAATGGTCAGGGTGTTTTTAGGTTGCAGAAAAATAAAAATTCAGTAGATACACTTTTTGCAACAAGGTTAAAAACTAGAGACGGATTATTAAGTGAAAACGTGTATGATATCGCTTTGGATTCACTCACAGGAAGTATATGGTTTGCTCAGGATCTTGGAATCACTAGGTTAGAACGAAATGATTTGCGTTCTGCAGTTAAGTTTATGACAGATTCCGCCTCTAATGAAGTTACCGTTTATCCAAATCCGTTTAAACCATCAAAACATAAAAAAATCATATTTGATTATGTATCGGAAAATGCTACGATAAGTATTTATAATGCAGGCGGCAAGTTAGTTCAGTTTTTTAATGGAAAAGATTTGGAAGGTGGTCGTGCAGAATGGGATGCAAAGGATAATTCCGGAAGAATGGTCGCTCCAGGATTATATCATTATCTTGTAAAGAAAGGAAGCAAGGTAAAGAAAGGTCGGCTGCTAATTGTTTATTAAGTGACATGGAAAAATTTATGGAACCCATTTCTGATTTAAACATTCCGGAAAAAATTTTAGAAATAGCTGAACGAATTCGAGAGGCTGGCGGAAGAGCATTTTTAGTTGGTGGCTTTGTTCGCGATGCATTGTTAGGGAATACAGAAAGTCGAGATTTTGATATTGAGGCTTACGATCTAGACCAAGAAACGCTTTTGCAAATTTTAAAATCATTTGGACGTACAGATATTGTTGGAAAAGCCTTTGGTGTTTTTCATTTATCAATGAAGGGGTTATCATTAGATTTTTCTTTTCCAAGAACAGAAAGTAAGATTGGTTATGGGCATCGTGGTTTTTTAGTAAAAACGAATCCTAAGTTGAGCTTTAAAGAAGCGGCTTACAGAAGAGATTTTACCATTAATGCAATGGGAATGGAACTTCCTGATTTAGCTTTGTGCGATCCTTATGGAGGCGTGCAGGATTTAAAAAATCAAGTTTTGCGTCATGTCGGCCCAGCTTTTTCAGAAGATTCATTACGAATACTGCGAGGCGTTCAATTTGCTAGCCGATTTAAATTTATTTTAGCTGAAGAAACAATAGCTTTATGTAGAACGTTATCTCTATCAGATTTGTCTATTGAACGTTTATTTGAAGAATTTAAAAAATGGTTGTTGAAACCAGGTAAGCCTTCGTTTGGATTGAAAGCTTTTTTAGAAATAGAATTGCAGAAATTTTTTCCTGAAATTCTTCCATTAAATGGCTCTTTTGATTTGTTAGGCAAAATGCTTGACAATATGTTTGATGTGCGAGAAAATATTTTCTGTTCAACGGAAGCAACAGCCTCTCTTTCTTTAACTGAAGAAGAAAAAATGGAACTCGCTTTTTCGGTTTTATTATTTGGCCAAGTTTTAATAAAAAAAGAGCAGCAAAGTTTTCAAAATATTCAAGCAATGAAAAATCAAGTTCTTCAGTTTTTAGGAAAGATGACCAATGAAATTCATTTGTTAAAAAAAGTTCCGGAAATATTGTCTGTTTGTTGTGAACTTGATTTTAAAACAGTTCCTTCAGCTCCACAAATGCGTCGCTATGCGGTTCGTTTAGGCGGTTTGTCTCTTTTGGTTATGCTTATTTATTCTTTGCCTAGTGAATTACTCAAAAGTTCTGAATATCAGGTAAAATTCTTTCAAGAAGCTAAAAATTTGAATTTATTAGAGAAAGCTCCTAAGCCATTTTTAACAGGAAAAATGTTGTTAGAACTAGGAGTAACGCCAGGAAAAGAAATGGGAATATTGATTCAAGAAAGTTTTGATTTGCAATTAGATGGTTTAATTTCTAGTTCAGAAGAAGCAATTTCATTTGCTAAAAAACGAATTTCTACTTCCATTTAAATAAACCGGTAATTCCTGCAGGAACTGCAAATACTATCATAGGAATTTGAATGAGTTCTACAGGCAAAAAAGCCATCATTCGTTTTTTTGTCTGTAATTTCCATGAGGCTATACTTAAAAAGATAAAGTCAATGATGATTTTAGGAAGAATTGTAAATACACACCATTCCCAAGGAAAATCTAAAAACAAAACGCACCAAGGGCTAATGAACATCCATACATAATATGTATAAATTAATGTTAAAAGGAATATGTAGAATTTACTTTCATAATTAGTGCCGTTACTACTCCAACGTGCTCTTTGATTAAAAATAGCTTTCCAAGTATGTACAGGAGCCGTTTCAATCACAGCGTCTTTATCCAGATTATAACAAACTTTAGTGCCTTTAATTTTTAGCATTTTGTGAATAAGCATATCGTCATCACCAGATGAAAGATGAATCAGATCTCCAAATCCCCCAACTTTGAAAAAAAGTTCTTTTTTGTAAGCAAGACTAGCTGCACTTGCTACCAATGGGTGTCCGAAACTAAACCCAGCAGCCTCCATCGCAGTGTAGCCCAGTGTTTCAAGCTTTTGGTACAAATGAGGCAAAGTGCGCTTGCCGTTGTTTTGTTTTGGACCTTGTACAATGCCTATTCCATCTACAAAACGCCCGGCCATAGAGGTTATCCAACTTTTTTTAGGCAAGCAATCAGCATCAAGAGTTAAAAGCACTTCATTTTTGGCTATTTTGAAAGCACTTTCCAAAGCTCGTTTTTTAGGGCTTTCTATGGTAGGTAAATCTAACGGCAGAGAAAGAACTCTAAAATTAGAATGAGTTTTGGCAAAGTTCTCTAAAATTTCTTTTGTTCTATCAGTTGATCGGTCATCAACGCAAATAACTTCCCATTCGCCACTATAGTCCTGCATAGCAAGAGCTTCTAAGGTTCTCTGAGCAAATTCTTCTTCATTTCTCATAGGAACTACAACAGAAACGCTTGGAGTTGCTTTTTTTCCTTTGAAGCGTTTTGTTTTTAATAGTCCAATTGTAAAAAACAAGAAAAGCAACACATAGAGGGCGCTTAAACTTGCAAGAATCCATTCACTCATATTGAAGCAAAATATATATTTTGCCGTATGATTCATCCTAGTGCAATTGTTGCAAATGATGCAGAAATTCACCCAAATGCCTATGTTGGCCCTTGGTGCATCGTAGAAAGTGGTGTGAAGATAGCGTCTAATGTTCGTCTGGTGGCACGAGTTCGTGTTGCTTCAGGTACGGAAATAGGCGAAAATACAGAAATTTATGATGGTTGTGTTCTTGGGGCTCCACCTCAGGATTTAAAGTACGCCAACGAAAATACAAGTCTAAAAATAGGGTGCAATTGCATTATTCGAGAATATTGTACACTGAATCGAGGAACGATTGCTTCTGGGTGCACAGAAGTAGCTGATAATGTCTTGTTAATGGCTTATGTTCATGTCGCTCATGATTGTTGTATTGGAGAAGGGGCGGTGATTGCTAATGCTTGTCAGTTAGGTGGTCATGTTCAGATTGGTAAATACGCAACATTAGGGGGAACTGCTGGTGTGCAACAAAGGAATTGTATAGGGGATTACGCCTTTGTTGGTGCTTCACTAAAAGTAGATAGAGATGTGCCGCCGGCAGTAAAAGCTCTTGGTTCTCCATTACGATTTGCAGGGCTGAATTTGCATGCTTTACGAAGGTTCCCAAATGAATTTCCTGAAGAAAGAATAAAATTTTTAGAGGATAGTTATCGAGAATTATTTCGTTCTGGAAATACAATTGCAAATTCTGTTGAAAAAATGAAAAAAAGCACGGAGCCGTTACTCCGCGCCTTCTTTGAAAATTGGACTGGTAATTTAATTAGTCGTTAGGATTTTGAAACGCATCTAGCATTCCAGGAAGCCAAGAATTAGTTTTTAAATCGTATGCTTCAAATCCACCAGTTTTTGTGAATCCCCAATAATGCCAAGACATATCGTATGTTTCTGCGGCACGAATCGTTTTCTTAGTCCAAAGCAAACGACTTCTATCAGAAGGTCCATTAGAACCGCAAGATCCTGTTTGACCGGCTACTCCGAATTCACCTAGGTTCATAGGTATGTGCCCGCCATTTACATCTGGGTACATGGATTGAGCAATAGCAACATATTTTTGCATATCAGTCATGGCACTATTTACATAAGATTCATCTCCTACGCAGTTGTAACCGTGTCCTTCATGAGAAAAAGTAAATGGCTCGTAATAGTGACCAGAGAAAATGATATTTCCGTCTTGTGGTAATCTAAGAACGTCAATGTCAGCAAATTTCCCTGCATGGTACGATTCAATCATAATTGTTTTATTAGGAGCTTTTTTTCTAACGATTTCATAAGCTCCCAGGGTAATTTCATTAAGGTGATCTACACTTTTTACTGTTGGTTCATTTAACAATTCTAAAACCAAAAGAGAATCTGGGAAAGCATTCATTTCTTCAGCCACTTGTTCCCACAATGCAAAAAAGTGAGCTTTTTCTGCTTCGTATGCAGCAGGGTCTTTATCAGAATTATTGGCGGCTTCATTTAATTCTGAATAGTGGTGGAAATTCACAATAACTGCTAAGCCGGCGTCCATAGCTAGTTGAATATCTTCTTTAACGCCAGCTAATCTTTCTGGATTAACGGTGTGAGTAACCGGGTCTGAGTTGTGTTGCCAACGAACAGGAATACGAACAGAATTAAAGCCCGCATCCTTAAGGATTTGGAAATATTCGTCTTTAATTGGGTTGCCCCAGCCAGCGTCAAGATTATCGTTATAGCCAAAGTTATAGGGTTCGTCTGGAACGTCTCCGCTATAAGATTTAGAATCCCAAGAATTACCAAGGTTCATTCCCTTACCAAGTCTTTTGTTCATAGCTCTTCCTGCAGAATAATCTACTGGAACGGGAACATAGGCGACAGAGTCGCTTGAAGATTCGTTGGATTCTTCTGAAGCACTTAATCCTTTAGAGTCTTCAGAGCATGCTATCAAGCTTGCGCAAAATGCCGTGAAAAGTAAAAATTTTTTCATAATTTTACCTGTAAGTGGTTGCTATACGAAAAGATACACAAAAAAATATCTAATGAAATTAGGAAAGATAAAATATTGTGTTTACTCGCGAAAACAGTGTATTTTGGCAATTTTTGCAAAAAAAACGGCAGAAATGTCATGGAATTGTAAGAATTGTATCTTTTTTTTTCCTAACATAGCGATTCAGAGTCAAAAAAACAAGTTATATTATTGCACATTGGAATTTGGAGACTTTTACCAATTATGAACTCACGTCTAAAGAATGCTATCTGGAAGTGTGCTTTGAGCGCATTTCTTCTTGTGTCTTTTTCTTACGCCGGTTTTAGCGAATATCGTGATCGCGACCAGTCCCGTTTCATCTTAAAGGACCCAAAACCTTTCCGTCCAGATAAGGATGTTGTGTCTGTAATCATGCGCGAAGCGATTCCTCGCGGTGGTGGTTATACTTACCAATATCCTCGAGAAAACCCAGAACCAATCATGACCGATAAGTATGCCAAAGAAGGCGCGCTTTCTATGGAAATAGAACTTATTGCAAGTGATTATTCTGGCGTAGCTATCTGTATTGCTGGTTCTGTTGATTTGACTCCGTATTTAGAAGAAGGCGTCCTTGAGTTCTGGATTAAGGGAAACAAGGGTGGTGAAAACGCTTTGTTCGTACTAGTTGATGACGGTGTTAAAAGCGGTGGTGAATCACTCCAGGTAAAGCTTCGTTCTTCTAGTTTTGGTGAAATTACAACGGAATGGAAGCATGTAAGCATTCCTTTGAAATTATTCGGTATGACAGGTCTCTATTGGGATGCTAAAAATACTCGCGATGTCTTTATGCCATTCGGATGGGCTAATTTTAAGGGTTTCCGTTTAGAAGTCCGCAAGGATGAAAATACAGAATTTAAGGTTTGGATTGATGATGTTGTAATTAAGAAGCACGGCAAACCTTATGAAGGTCCTGCTAACTATCCATTCCGCAACGCGATTTAAGAGGATTTTATGCGTAAAAAACTTACTTCTATTCTTCTTGCTTCTTGCGTCAGTGCCGCGTTGGCTTTGCCACCACAGCTTCAATTGGATTCTATTAACGCTTCTTTGGATACGCTAGCTTCCAACATGGAATCCACCTTGCTTGGCAAAGATGATTTGCCATTAGCAGTTTCTGGTTACATGGCATTTCGCTTGAAAAATTTCCATTATTCAGAACGTTCTCCTTGGACAGGTAGCGATTATGCTCGTACTCCAGTAGATGCGTTATTGAATATGTCTATTGTTGCTATGCCAAATTCCTACATGACCTTGTGGACAAATTTGGCATTCCCATTTGATTTGTCTGGAACTTATGGAAACTTGCTTTCCAAAACTCCAACAAATGCTCCTACAGCAGATGAACGAGTTCTTTGGGATCACTCAACAGATTACTATGGCCCAACGATTAACGAAGAATTTAACGTAGGCGTTGATATTCGTGCAGGCGTTTTTGGTGCATATGTAACTGCAGGTGGTGTGATTTGGGCTAACTCTTCTCCGCTAACAATGTGGGAACGTGAAACAGCTCCTCGTTTCTCTTGGCAATACGAATTGTTTGAAGATGAAAAAACAGTAAGTACTTACTATAAAGAAAAATCCTTTAAACCAGTAAAAGAAGGTGGTCGTGCATTCTGGACAAACCGTTCATTTGGTGGCTTGTTCCTCAATTTCTACCAACTTCCTTGGAACATGACTGCACAATTCATGTTATCTCAGCCAATCGATGCTGACATGGGTACTCGTGATGGTCTTCGTCTTTATGGTGGTCAACCGGGCGAACTAGAAACTTATGGTATGCATGATTTCCGTGGCGACGTTTATCATGGTCGCATCGCGAAAAATAAGATTCTTGATAATTTGAGCCTTGGCTTGAACTATATGGGTGTCGTTTTTGACGAAGGAATCGTTTATGAAAAAGATTTCTATTCTCAATGGGATGCTGTTAAAGTTCAACCACACTTGCTGAATACACACGTTGCCTCTTTAGATGTGAAGGGAAATATTACCCCAAAACTTTATTTGATGGCTGATGTTGCTTTAAGCATTACAGATTCCATGAAATTCTATAAATCTGAAGAATCTGATTTTATTGCAGGTTATGAAAAGAATTCCTATGATTCAGAACTTGCTACTCCGCAAGTTGGTGTTTACGTAAAGGCTCAAAGTAAGTATGTAGAAGGCTGGCCAATGACTCTTGAAGGTATTTATTTGCCAAAAGAATTCTACTCACCTTATTCTATGAGCAACCCATCTCGCTTTACAAGTTGGCGTAAAGATGAAATGTATTTAAATGCTGGTTCTCTTCGTTATACCCCAAATATGATGGGTCTTAACTTTAAGTTAGAACCTACATTCAATCGTGGTTATTTTGACTTCCAGTATGGTCAGCATAGACAAGTTGAAGAAGGAAACGATGTTCTCGCGTTCAACTATCGTTTAAATGGCCGTAATATGTGGGAAAGTACTAATTCTTGGACAAAGCATAAACCATTGTTTAATGCTGACTCTGGTAACGCTAACCCACGTGCAAATGGCTATGTAGCTCGCACAGGCGTTCAACATCGCGGAACTGGTGTAAAAATGCTTCGTCAGAAGGGCGGTCTCTATGGTGGAACATGGGAAATGTGGGAATCTTTTGTTGCTTACGAAAATGCAGAGCAATTACGTGATTCCGTTGTTCCTGCTCATACCAAGTGGTCTTCTTTCGTATCTTTAATGGGTGGTTATGATATTGGTCATTGGTTTGGTACAGATCGTAATATCATGATGACTGCCTACGCTTCCCTTTCTGGTATTTCAACTTCCTTTGCTCCACTAGCATATAGTGAATCTCAAGATGATATGTTGCTCTGGAGTTTCTACGGTCAATTTGAACCAACCATTGCGGTTACTCCGAAATTCCACGTTGTAGGTATTTTAGGGCTTGAAACATTCCGTGCTGAAAACGCATATACTACTATGAGTGTGGATAACACAATTTTGAAGACATCCTCATTAGTAACACAAGTAGGAACTTCTTACTATGTAAAGGCTCCTATCAACTATATGGAAACGGCGATAGGCTTAGGCTTTGATTGGGATTTTGCTGATCGTGCTGGCTTGCACGTTCGCTATAAATGGATGACTCATTCCGACGAAACACTTTCGATTAATGATTGGCATTCTCATTACATTGCTGCAGAAACGAAGGTTTGGTTCTAAGGAGGGGCTTAAGTTATGAATATGAAGAAAAGTTCGAAAGGTTTTAAAATGTGGAAAAGAACTTTAACGGTCTTGTTATCCGCGACAGCTCTAGCTTCTGCTACCTCTGTTTTTGATAACCAAAAAGCCTTGGAAGATAAAGTAGATTCTATCAATGCCAAGCGTGGTGTTGAAATCGGTGGAAGCATTCGTGCTGTTACACAGAACTCTTATCTTGATAATGACCAGGATCCTACTGGTAAAAATATTATGCCGGACGAGGAACGTAGTGCTGTGGCAATGGCGGATCTTGATTTTCATTTCCGTCCATGGGAAAATGTTCGTGCCAATGTAATGCTTCGTCTTGGAGCAGGTATGCAAGAATATTTCTCCTCTGCCTCAAAGACTCTTTCTGTGGGTTGGATTAATGTAGAAGGGAATATTGGTCAATCATTTTATTGGATTGTTGGGGATTTCCGCCAACAATATTCTCCTTTAACTATGTATGCTCCAGGCGTAGATGTGATGTATGAGCCAACAATTTTTGCTCGCAAGCGTCACATGGCTCAAAAGCAGGAATTGATTGAAGGAAACCAAAGAAATCTTCAAGGGGCGAATGTTCAGTTCCGTCATTATTTCAATGACGCTGCTGGTGAACTTCGTGCAGAAGCTCTTTTTGCTCGCTTGAATCGCCCTGCAGTTCTCGATTTTTCTGGTGCCGAAGGAAACATTTTCCCAAATGGAACTTTTGCTGGTGCATCTCAGGCTGCTAATATGGACAAATGGTTAGTGGCTGGAAACTTAGAATTGCTTCCATTGAGCAAGAACTTGTATGTTGGTGTAACTCCAATGTATATCTTTGATAACGAGGATTCATTTACATACACTTATCGTCATCCAGAAAATGACCTTTCAATGCCTTACGAATTAGAACCTGTGAATCCGTTTGATGTAGATCCACAGAAAACAATGGTCGTGAGTGGCCGAGTTGGTGCTGATGTAGCAGGGCTTTTGAAATCAAAAGATTTGACTTTGGACCTTGTTGGTGAATTTGCTTATTCTTCTGATGATGTTTATACCCATACATCTGTTCCTGCAATGGATCCAGCAGACCCAACAGGAGCAACTCCTTTGGTTGATCCTGAATCTGGAGAACAAGTATTTGTTGATGTGGCTGATAAGGAAACTTTGAATGGAACTGCTTTACTTGTGACATTGAATGCAGGTTATAAAGTTTCAGATTTGAATTTGAACTTAGTTGTTGACTTTGTTCGTAACGATAGCAACTGGTTTAACAACTTAGCTCAATCTCCACAATTCTTTGCTCAACGTATTTTGAATACAGATAAAGATGGAAATTCCATTCGTTATGGTGTGAATGCTCCTTTGTATTCTTCTTTTGATGCTCTTTATAATTATGTTCCAAAATTTTCTCCAGCATCAACCTCCCTTGCAACAGATGATGGTGGAATTCGTGATGGTCAAACAGAAAGTTATAACATTGCTCCGTTCAATAAAAATTCTTGGGGAACGGCAATTTATACTCGTAATCAATTAGCTCTAATTGAAACCATGACAGATCCAGCACTCCAGCTTTCCTTGCCAAATGGTTTAGCTACCTCAAACCGTATGGGTGCCCGTGGTGTTTTAACTGCAGGTTGGTCTGAAGCTGCTGAAGTTCAGGGTTTATTTAGTATGTTTAACCAAGTATCACCACTTGTTGGCTTCAAAGAAGCTTCTTACATGGAATATGGTGGCGGCGCTAAGGTGGATGTTTTCAAGTTGATAGGATTCAAAACACCTCTTGAAATTTCAGGTTCTTATAAACATTCTGAACGTAGTATCGATACAGATGGTTGGGCTCTTGCTGGCTTAGTAGATGGAACAGCAGAATTAAAGAGTGATTTTATCAATGCTGGTATTTACGTTCAGTATTTGCCAAGACTTGGTGTGACTGCTGGTTTCCAATACATTACAACAGAATATAATGATTTCCAGGGCATGATTACTAATTTGAAAGCTCCTATGTTGAAAAGTAAACAGATGCAATGGATGGTTGGTTTAGATTATTCACTTGCTTCAAACGCATGGTTCTCTTTGAACTATGGTATGATTTCTGTTGAAAATGAATACAATACAGCTGGTCTTGTAGCTGCTGGTTCTGCAGAAGGTGCTTATAATCTTCCGGATTACTACGATGTAACAACAGATCAAGCTGGTAAGTACACGCATGAATTTACACAGTCTATCATCGAAGCTTCCATTAATGTGGAATTTTAATGGGAGGGTTTAAGAATGAGCTTTAATATGAAAATGCGTTCGATTGGTTTAACTTCTGCTCTTTTGCTTTCTGCTGCAACGGCGTTTGCTGCAGAACAAGATACAGTTGTTCAACAACAAAAATCTCTTTTAGAGAAATTGGATTCACTAAATGCAGCCGTTTTGGGTTTAAAACTTAATGGTTCTGCAAAAGCAGGTGGAGCTACTTCTATGGCTTCTTCTGATCAATTTAGTGATTTGTCTCCAACTCAAGAAAACCAAGCTTATACAGATGTTAACTTGGTTGTGACTGCTCGCCCTAGTTCAGAAACAGAAGTTCGTGTAGAACTCCGTTTGCACAAAGATTGGCAGAGTGGTTTTGAAGAAAATAATAACCCGGTTTTAGGCCACTGGTTCTCTTACGATGGTTTGTTATTCAATAAAACGCTTGCTTTTAACTTAGGTTATATGCGTGTAGGTTATACACCTTTAACTATGCACACCCCGCAAGCAGAACTTTTGCAAGAACCAGAAGTTTTTGCAGAAAGCCGTTCGGAAGCATTAGCTCAACGTAATCTTGACACTACGTCAAGGCGTTTGTTGCAAGGTTTGAATGTAGATTATCATAGCGGAAAGGTTGCTTTCTTTGATGATATTCACGCTCAAGCAACTGGCGCTCGTTTACGTAACATTGCTAAGAAAAACGATCAGGTATTCTTTGATTTCGATTGGTCAGATCGTTACCTCTATGGCGGTCGTTTAGGCTTAGATGTTTTCGGAGCTCATGTTGGAGCGAACTTTGTAAATGTTTTTGATAGAAAACTTTCTACAGATTCTCATGATCAAGGTTCTGCAGATACATTGATTCTAGACGACAACGCAGTATTTTCTGCTGAAGTCGGTTACGATTCAAAGTCAGCGCTTTCAAATCTTCCAATTTCATTTGGAGTCTTTGGTGAAATGGCTATGTCTTGGTGGAAAGCCGATATGTGGACATCTGAACGTGTTGGAGAACCTTTCTATGGAACTTCAACAGGGCTTTACCCTAATGTAGATGGTATCTTAGATACTGTGGCATACATCAAATCGCAAACGAAGTATTCAAATAAAGTTGTTAAACAGAAATTTGGCGATGACGATGGAATGAGTTTTTATGTAGAACCATTTGTAAAGGGTGAATTTGGTGATTTTAGCTTTGATTTGAAAGGTCGCTATTTACAAAATGACGAAAATTTCTGGTCAGAAATGGCTTCTTCGCCGTCATATCGTGGAAATTCTGTTGTGTTGAATTCCAATGGTTTGTATGCTGATTCAGTATATACGAATTTGGTTGCTTCTTTTGGAGCATCAAGCCTTGAAAATCTTTACTTCTCTGTTTACAATTCAAATCCATTGAATCAGCAGAACATTATGTCTCCTGCTTCAGCTACGGCTTTGAGTGGAGATTTGGAATCTGCATTCTCTACCTCTCGTCTATACAATAACTTCAAGAATGCTCATTTCTATCGTAATGGTTACAATGCCGATGTTATGAAACGACTTGAAGCTTCAGAAGCATTTATGCTGATGGATCCTTCTATGAACATGGCTTTGCCTTATGGAATAGCAACTCCTGATCGTAAAGGCTTTGCGGTATCTTTAGATTTGGATTATGCAGAAGCTATTGAAGTGAATGGACGTTTCTCTCAATACAATCAAGATGCAATCGATAACAAATACACTCAATTTGCAGCAGGTCTTGGTGTTAATGTTGGTCGTTTATTTGGTCTTGATCGTGATCTTATCATTCAGGGATCTTATGATCATGCAGAAGAAGATGCTTTCTATGAACGCACTTCTGATCGAATCATGGCTGGTGCTTCTTTAGATATTTGGGGACCAATTTCCTTGCTTGCTGGTTACCAAAGCGTTGTAAAGGAATATGGTAATCCGCTTTGGATTGCTACAGAATCTGCAATTACTAAAGCAGAAGAAGCTCTTTTACTTGTAGGTCCACGCATTAAAATTGCTCCGGCTTCTTACATTTCTGTGCAGTATGGAATGTTGACTAATGCAGTTAGCTTCTCAAGAATGGGAGTGGCTGAAGATGGTGTAACACCAATTGCTGTAAACGACGAACTTTCTATAGATAAAAACGTAATTATCGCCGATGTTACGGTAGCATTCTAAGAGGTATTATCATGAAGAATTCTTTCAAATATTTAATGCTTCTTGCTGTTGCTGCTCTTACTGCATGTTCTTCCATGGAAGTAGATGAGGCAGAAGCAGTTGAAGAAAATTTCCCTTCTGATTTTGTGGCTGCCGAATATATGGAATTGCATCCATCTTTGCGCAGTTTACAAGTTCGTGATTATGTAGATGCATATAACGATAACTTAGGTCTTTCCAAAGAAGAAATTGAAGCGGATACGGCTGCATTTATGGCAGATACCGCTCAATTACATAAAATCTATACGGACCCAACTTTAGGTGGTTATTCTGAGGAACTTTGGGAAGAATCTTGGGAATCGTATTATCAAGATTCAATTGCTTGTACCACAAAAGAAGACACGGTCGTTATGAAACTTGACGATTTGGTCAATGATGCTGTTGTGACTGTTTATGTAGAAAATATTACCTACGATGCAGATGGAATTATCACTGAAATTGAAGGTTATGAAGATTCTACAAAAGCAACGTTAGTCACATTCCCTATAGGTGCAGATTATGCTGTAGCTAAAAGAGGAACGAAAACGGAACTCGATACTCTTTCTTGCGAAACTATTCAGGTTGAAATATCCGGTGGTTTAACAAAAGATGTTGTGCGCCAGTTGAAGTTGTTCTCTTTCCATGATACTGAGAAGGATTACGAAAAACTTCTTAAAGTTCCTGTAGATACTTTTGCAATTAGCTATCAGTATGTTTTATTTGGTCGTTCTCATGGTTGGCCATATAGAGCATGTAAAGATGACGAACTTGATAATCCTATTCAAACAGAAACTTATCCAGTCTCAAAACTTTATTGCGCTGATGGTGCACTCATTCGCGAAATTAAATAACGAGTAAGGTGATTTTATGAATATCAAAACTATCGCTATTGCTTTGACATTAGGTTGTGCTATGATGGCACATGCCGCTGCTGATAAGGTTGTAGGGTTCTTCCCTTATTGGAGTCAGTATTCTCAATTTTATCCAAAGGATATTCGTTATTCATTATTGACGCATATTCATTATGCGTCTCTAAATCCATCATCAGATGGAACTGTTGCTCTTGCCGATGAAAACGATGCACCAAACCTAAAAGAACTTGCCAAGCTTTCTGCTGAAAATGGGGTAAAGCTAGTAGTTTCTGTAGGTGGAATGGAAATGGAATCTACTTTGCAAGAAATTGCTGCATCAGAAGAATCTCGCAATGCATTTGCTTCTAATTTGGTTTCTTGGATGGAATCAAACGGAGCTTCTGGTATTGAAATTGATTGGCAAAATTTAGCTGCAGAAAATACCGCTGATTATAGTGCTTTGTTAAATGCTTTGAAAACAGCCTTTAATGGAAAATACATTTTGTCTGCGGTCGTTTATCCAATGGTTTCAGCAGATGCATACGATGTTTCTGTTTTAAATGAATTGGATTATGTGACTGTATTTATGCCAGATCAAATGACTGAAGAAGAATCTGCTTTGAAACCAAACCAAAGTTTGACTTCAATTGAAGAAGCTTTGAATGTTATGACAGGAAAGGGTTTAAATAAAGAAAAAATGATTCCTGTAGTTTATATGTACGGAAAATCCTTTACTGGAGCAACAGGCTTAGGTTCATCTCATTCGGGAATTGGAAGTGGAAATGAAGGCTACCTTTCTTATAAAGAGTTGTTAGGAAAATTTGATTCTCCTGACTATAAGGTAACTTTTGATGAATCTACAAAGTCCGAATATGCTGTTAGTGCTTCTGAAGCAATTGTTTTTATGGGAATTCCTTCTGTGCAAGCACTTTCTCAAAAAGTGAAGAGTGAAGGCATGGCTGGTGTTGCTGTTTATGATTTATCACAGGATCATCATGAGCCAATTGTTTCATTGCTAGTCACAATTGGTCTTGAATTGCGTCCTGATATAGATTATAAACCGAAAAAGAAGAAATAAAAATTAGCTCCTTAAAATAAGGAGCTTTTTTCTGCTTTATTTTAAGCTCGGTGTTTGGGTGAATAACAAAAAATGATGATTTGTGGCACAAATTGCCCCATTAAACTATTGTTTTTGTAAAGATTAAACTTTTTATTACCATACAAATGAAATGTTTGTAATAAAAAGATTTATTTTCACTACCTAGATGGAGTTTAATATGAAGAATTTGTTCGTAATCGCTGGCATTATCAGCGCCTTTGCAATCACAACGGTTTCTGCTGCTTCACCACAGTTCCCGTTCCCACAAAATAAAATTTACCCTTATGGAAAAACATTCCAAGGGGCAGAAACTTCTGTTATCCAAGATCATTTTAATACATGGAAAAAAGCTTGGTACACAGAAGCGGGGCAGTTTTATGCACTTTATGGCGGTGCTTCAGAAAACGCAAACCAGAGAATGCCGAGTGGAACGGCACGCGTTATTAGCCCGAATGCAAACGTAGAGTTGACTGTTTCCGAAGGAATTGCTTATGGCATGCTTTTAACAGTTTATATGTCTAGCGCTCAAAATAATTACCAAACTGAATTTGATAAACTTTGGAAGTACTGGAAATGTTATGGTAAAGGTTTGAATGGCAATGGCTGCAATTCTTGGAGCGGCCAGGGGATGGATTGGCAAGTAGATAACTATAAAGGTTCTGTAAGTGGAGGAACCGCAAGTGATGCTGAATTTGATGCGGCGGTCGCCCTTGTGATGGCTTACAAGCAATGGGGTAACACTTCTTACCTTGATGATGCAAAAAAATTAATCACTTGGACAAAACAATATGATATGAGTTCTGATGGAAGCGTTCGTCCTGGTAGTAATTGGAACGATGCTTTTAACCCAAGTTATTCTAATGTAGCAGCATTTAAACTATTTGCAGAAGTGACAGGTGATGCATTTTGGAATACAGCCGCTGCAACTACACTAAATCATTTACGTTTATGTCAAGATAAAACAACGGGATTAATGCCAGACTGGTGTGATTGGAATACGCATAAGGGAACTACAACTGGTGCTGCTGTTGGAACCGGTGGTGGAACTTTTGGTGATGACGCCGCAAGAACAGCTTGGCGTACAGCTCAAGGGTATCATTGGTATGGCTTAGAAGAAGCAAAAGCTGTTAACGTAGCCATTTCTAATTGGTTGTACAACTCCACCTACGGCTATGCTGGAATGATTTTACCTGGTTATAATTTAGATGGTACTTCTAATGCAGACATTTTCGTTTCTTCTACTTATACCGGCGGTTTAGGCCTTGCGATGGCTTCTGTAGATGATGAAAAAAATTATTTAGAAACGGTTTATTATTGTTTGCGTAATACAGTGGGTAAGGATAGTGCTAGAGCAGGAAAAGGGGAAAATTATTTTGCCGCTACCTTGAATATTCTTTACTTGCTTACTCTTACTGGCAATATGCCAAATTTTTATAATATGACTGGTTACACTGATTTTACTCCAGATCCAATTAATGGAGTTCGTCGCCCTAAAGCTCCTATTGGGGAATTACAACCTGAAGGAAGTGGGTATTCTATCTCTGGGTTTGAACGTTGGGGTGCTTATTCTGATAAGCTTGGGGTCACTGTTATGTATCCAGATTCTGGAACGAGTGGGCTTTATTTGCAAGACGGTGTTCCTGTTGTGGCAACAGAACTCTTTATAGGGCCTGAACCTACTTATGATGCAGATGCTGATTTAAAGTACCCCTTTGCTGGTATTTCGGTGTCTTTCGATGAAAATCAAGGTTATTACAATTTAAGTGATTTAAATACCGTGCGAATTACTTATCGAAGTGAAGGTGTAATGCGTTTTGCTTTATTAGATCAAATGACTCTCAGCGATGGTAATGAGGGGGGCGAACCGGGTTTTTATTTACCTCCAGTAGCTGAATTTACAACTATTGATATAGATATTTCTTGTGATTCTTATGGTGATTTTAATACTTTGACATTCCCAAGTTGGGCATGGGAAAATTCTTGTAGTGATGTTTTACCTGCAGTACGTGGTTTGAAATTTGATGCAAAAATGGCTAAAGCTGGTTATGCATCTTTTGCTTTAACTCAAGTTTCTTTGCTAGATGCAAGTGGTAACATTATTCAATCAATGCAAGGTACAAATGCGATTCCAGAAAGTTTTAAAAATCAAGTAAATGCTCATTCTATAGCTCAGTACGGAAACACGGTGTTCTTTAATGGGTTTAAAAACGATGTGAAAGTGCAAATATATTCTTTAGATGGAACTGAAGTTTTGGCAACAAAAATTTCAGGACAAAAATCGTTAGATTTAACTAGCACAAATTTAAGTAAGGGTGTGTATATGATTCGCATTACTGATTCTGAATATTCTCGTAGTGTGCGTATTCAGCGGTAAACAAAAAAGAGAAGAGAATTAGTAAATCAAATTATAAAAGCGATAATTTTAAATAAATCCGCTTAAGGAGTTTTTATGAAAAAAATATTGAATTTATTATTGGTCACTGCCTTTGCGTTAGGTGCGTCAAGTGCTTTTGCAGACGCTCTTTCTGCAAAGCCGTTGAGAGTAGGGCCTGTGCAGAATTATGGCGCTCTTGGGACTAGTGGCGGAAAAATTATAAGCCTAGTAAATCAAAAACAAGTGATGTTACGAGGTATTAGTCTTTTCTGGTCAGATGCTACAGGTATTCAATATTATAACCCAGAGGTGATTTCCTATATGGCGGAAACTCTTGGAATAGATGTTTTCCGCTTTGCTATGGGTATTCAATATTACAATAGCCAGGGCAGTGCTTCTGACCCTCTTGATGAAGCATATTCTTACATGGGCGCTAAAGAAAGTTACTTATCAAAATTAGATCAAATGATTCAGGCTGCTATTGAAAATGATGTTTACATTATTGTAGATTGGCATAGTCATCGTGCTGAAAGTGAACTACTTGCAGCAAAAGAATTTTTTAATTATGTAGCTCAAAAGTATGCGAATGTGCCTAATATTATTTATGAAATTTATAATGAGCCTGTAAATACAAATTGGGCCACAATTCAAAGTTATGCTAACAATATCGGAGCGGGAATTAGAAATTATACGCAGAACTTGATTCTTGTTGGTACACCGAGTTGGTCTCAATTGACTAGCTATGGTAATGTAAATGCAACAAATGTTGCTTATGTATTTCACTTTTATGCCGCTTCACATAGTGTAGGAACATATGGTAACAGAATAACAAGTGCAATTAATTCCGGTAATGCAGTGTTTATTTCTGAATGGGGCACTACTTCTGCAAGTGGTTCTGGAAATCCAGATGCTAGTGCTACACAACAGTGGATTAATTTTATGGAACAAAATAAAATTAGTAACTGCAATTGGAGTATGCGTCAATACACAAGTACTTTAAACAATTCAAATGAAGAATCAGCTATTTTGAATGGTAGTGAATACTTAACAACAAAAGAAGCTTTGAGCAAAGCAACTTTTACTTCATCAGGAAAACTTGTAACAAATTATTTAAATCAGTATCGTAGTTCTTGGGCTGATACTTTAGTGGCTGGCGCTACTGGAGCTTGTTCCTTCAAAACTCAAACAGTAAAGGAAACACAAGCATCAATTGAAGGTGTTTTGAATGCGTCGTGTTCTTATACATCTAGCGATGAAAGTGTAATTGTTGTGAATGGTTCTTCATTACAGGTGATTGGTGCTGGCTATGCTATTTTGCAAGGAAATGATGGTTCGAAATCCGTTGTAATGGTATCTGCAGAACCTAAGCAAACTATTAGCAAATTTGAAGACTTTCTGTGTCGCTTGAATGGTTCTTGTAGTGGTAGCCGTCAAATGCGCGATTTGACTAAATCTGGATTAAAAGAAGTTGTAATATCCTCAACAGGAAAAACAAATGAAGGGGCTACATTTACCTTGACTTCTTTAAATCCTGCAGTTGCTGATGTAAAAAAAGCAGTTTGCTCGAATTCTTCGTATTGCTATGGGGATAATTTAAATGCTAGTGTTACTATGATTGAATTTAAATCATTAGGTGAAGCTAAAATTGTGGCTACGGCGCCAGCAGTTACAGGTTATAGAGCTTTAAATGATACCATTACAGTTACTTTGGCAAAAGCTTTCAATCGAATTCATTCAAAATTTAAAGATCAAAATATTGCATTAGGAGGTTCTGTTGCCGATTGTTTGCCAGACACAATGATGAATGAAAGAATTCCTGTAACATATACATTTAATGGTGAAGCAACGACTCCATATTTAACTCATGTTGGAAATGGAATTGTTGCAGGTACGGAAAATGCAATTGTCGCTATAACAGCAACCGCTCCCGAAACAGACTTTTATGAAGCTTTTTCTAAAACAATAACAGTAGTTATTGGAGATAGTTCTCTTGCGGTGAATAAAGGGGAATATGAAGAATCTCCAATTATAGCGCTTGCTCCAAGTATCCCATTCCGTGCAGAAATGCAAAGTAATGGAGTTTTGTTGCAAATTGCAAAGCCTGGTTTGGTTTCTTTAGATATTTATTCTGCATTAGGCAAATTAGAACAGAGTTTTTCTAAATATTATTCTAGTGGTTCGCACTACTTGTCTATTGAAACATTACCGGCAGGGCTTTATATAATGAGAATTAAGCAGGAATCTAACCAATTTATTTTACGGCTAAATAAGCAATAGAAACGAACAAAAAAAGGAAGGTTTAACCTTCCTTTTTTTATAAACTATTCTAAAATGACTGTTTACAGAAGTAAAAAAAACAAAACGAAATGCCTTTAATCCATAAAATTCAACATTTTATAAAAAAAAATGAAATATGAAAAAAATATTTGTCACATTTCAATAAAAAAAAGATATATTAACGCCAAACAGCCCTTTTGGGCAATTCACAATAAACAAAGAGAGAGAACATGAACAAGAAAATTCTTATTGCTTCAGCTTTCCTTGCTGCTGCAACAATGGTTTCTGCTTTGACTACATGGAGCGGACCAAATGGTGATTACCGCGTAGATACTGGTTTGGACGATGGTTCTGACGAATCTGGTTACTGGTACACCTATGCTGATGACGCAAATGGTGGTTCTTCTGCTATCACTTGGCCTGTACCAACTGGTAACGAATACGATGATAACGCTCTTGACCCAATCATTGATAACTGTGGTGGCCTTTGTGGTAATGTATCACTTGGTGCTGGTTACGACTACCCATTCGCAGGTCTTGGCTTTAACTTGACTGGTCCATCTCAGACTGGTGCTGATGTAACTAGCTGGGGTGGTGTTTGCATCACTTATTCTGCTAGTGTTGCTCCTATTTTGGAAGTTGCTCCAGAAGATGAAGCTACTGTTACTGAATACAATAACTACATGAGCAAGTTGAAAGTTGCAGCAAGCAAGACCACTGTAAACCTCGCTTGGTCTGATTTCAAACAAGAATCAGGTTGGGGTGTAACCGTTCCTCAAGCATCTTATTTGGGAATGGTTGCTGCCGTTAAGGTTAAATTCTCCGGTAAGGCTGGTACTTCTGGTGACTTTAACATTATGGAAGTTGGTGAAAATGGTCAATGTCCTGGTGGTGGCTCTGATGCTATCTCTGCTCCAGTTGCAGCTTCCTCTGTTAAGGCTATGCTTTCTGGCCGTACACTTTCCTTCTCCGGCATCAACTCCGTTGCTGCTGCTGAAGTTATCAACCTCCAAGGTCAGGTTGTGTTGAAGGGTGCTGTAAGCGCATCTTCTTCCTTGAACCTCGCTTCTTTGGACGCTGGTGTTTATATGGTTCGCGTTGCTGGTAAGGCCGTTAACCACAGCCAAAAGATTGTTCTCAAGTAATTTCTTTTGAACAATTTCAACAAAAAGAGACGACTGATAAGTCGCCTCTTTTTGTTATAGTTAATTAGTGTTTATTACTCAAAATGTCATGGTAAACAAATTGCGATTCGTTATCGTAAAACGTAGTGTGAATTGTCATGGCGAGGGGCTTTAAGCCTCGTGGCCATCTATTTTTTGTCATTGAGCATAGCGAGGTAATCCCAAAGCAAGTGTTGCTTGCAATGAGATTGCTTCCAGCACGCCACACTCAAAACAAGTGTGGCGCGTGGCAGGTTTACGTTTTGGCTTCGCGAAAAAATATTTCAGGGTTCGTGAGAGACAAAACGAAAAACTAAAATCCCTCGCAAACACTATTATCAAAAATTAAAGCACGCTTAAAATTAAGTAGAAAAAAGCGTCGGCCAAGGAAGGGGAGGCTTGAAGGGGACCGTGCGGCCTTCGCAACTCCGAGCCGGGTCCCCTCCAAAGAAAAAAATTGCAAAAGAAAAACTAAAAAAAACTCCCACTTAAACTAGCGGGAGATTTATGAAATTAAAAGCTACAACTTTAGAATTTCATCTTCCGAAAGCCCCGATATTATGGCAATATCAGAAATGGGATACTCTTTTACAAGCATCGCTTTTGCCATTTTTCGAACTTTAATATATTCCCCTTCAGAGAAGCCCTCGGTCTTGCCCTCGGAGAAACCTGTAGAGAACCCCTTCTCTTCCCCTTCAGAAAAACCCTCGGCCTTACCATCAAGAAAACCTTCAGCTTTGCCCTCAGAAAATCCACGATTATAGTCAGCATCGGCTATTGAGACATAGCCTTTATTTTGAATGACTTCGAGCGAATCCATAATCATCTCCTTTTCTTCTTCGGGGAGCATTCCTCTTAAATATACCAAAATTTCTTCAACGATACTACGGAAGTTTTGTTTTGATTTTAAAAGCCTTCGAAGTGCCGTTTTAAAATATTTTTCAGCACCGTAAGCATCAAAAACCATCCGCATGGCGGCAATCGCTAAGGCCAAAAGCGGGTCCAAGTTCGAAAAATCAACAGGTTCACGACCTAAATCGATAAATTCCACTCGGAAAGGCAACCCGACTTTCTGGAAGAAATCGGGATAACCTGGGTGAGGCTTAATTTTTAGCGGATTCCACTTATCGCGTCCATTGTAAACGATAATTGCCACCGCAGGAATATTGCCTGCTTTTTGATGCATCACTTCAAAGTAATATTTCAAAAGTTGATTCCTGATTTTTGAATCGCGGTAGGATTTGTGTTCAAGAATTAAACCGACAAGCAATTGATCCGGGCGGTTACTTTTGGAGATAGAGTCTATTTCGTTTTCTGCGAGAGAATGATTCCGGCGTTTATTCTTTGTAGAGTTTTTGATTTCTACTTTGAAAGTTAGATCGCCTGACCCGCTCGCGCCCTCTCGTGTTGCCGCTCCTGAGATTTCTTGAAGCGTTTCCAGGTTGATTAGGCTGAGTAGTTCTTTCAAATTTGGATTGTTTTTCGCCGCCAATGAAATCAAGTTGGCTGTGTTTTTTGGGTCCGCAAAAATCGTGCGAAAGAAGTTATCGTGGTTTCTTTTTTGTGAACTTGTCATAAACCTTCTTCTTTAGGTTTGTGGTTGATATATAAAACGGATAAGAGCGTTGCTTAAACAGAGCAATGCCTCTACTTCTATAAAACGTTTGAGAAAGGAAATTCGAACAAAAATTTTTGAAAAAAGAATTTTTACATAAATGCGGCAGGAATTGCGAAGAGGATTGCTTCTGTCACTACGTTCCATCGCAATGACAAAATACTCACACAACAAAACTTACTTGCAAGAGACAAAACGAAAAACGAAAACCCAAAACAAAACAATATTTTCAAAAAACAAAACTCACCTAAAATTAAGCAGCAAGAGCGTCGGCCAAGGAAGGGGAGGCTTGGAGGGGACCGTGCGGCCTTCGCAACTCCGAGCTGGGTTCCCTCCAAAGAAAAAATAAGTCCTCGCGAGAGACAAAACCCGTTCAAGTGACAAGAACCTCACGCAAGAACCGCAATCTCATTTTATCGCAAAGCCAATGAAAATGTTATAGGTAAAATTCAATAGTAAATAGATAAATTTTTTCGCAATCGTGTGGAAAATATATTACTTGCGAAATTGAAAAACATTCTGTTTAAACGCTAATCAAAAATCAATCAAAAACTTATTTTTCTTTAAATTACTACATTATCGTGCGATGAAAGAAAAAGCTCAAAAACTTATTGAAAAATACGAAGAATTAGAATCCGAACTTGGAAACCCAGATATTGTGGCCAATCAAGTTCGCTACTCTAAAATTCACAAACAGTACAAAGGCATTGAAAAAGCCGTATTAAAAGCCAAAGAATACTTGCAAATCATAAGCGATCTAGAAGAATGGAAAATCGCACTTTCTGACTCAGACCCAGAAATGGTTGCTTGCGCCAAAGAGGAAATATCCTCTATAGAAAAGAAACTTCCCGAAATGACTGACGAACTTCAAATTTTAATGGTTCCGAGGGATCCGTGGGATTTTAGAAACGCCACGCTTGAAATTCGTGGTGGTACAGGCGGTGACGAGTCAGCGCTTTTTGCTGGAGACCTTTTCCGAATGTACAGAGGCTACGCAGACCGAATGGGTTGGAAAATGACTATTCAAGAAGCTTCTGAAGGAACTGTTGGGGGTTTCAAAGAAATTCGAGTATTCATTGAAGGCGAAAGTGTTTATGGCACACTAAAATTTGAAAGCGGAGTTCATCGTGTGCAACGAGTACCAGAAACGGAAACTCAAGGACGCGTTCACACTTCTGCCGCAACAGTAGCAATTCTACCAGAAGCGGAAGAGGTTGATGTAGAAATTCGTGAAGCCGATATCAAAATGGATACTTATCGAGCAAGCGGTGCTGGTGGTCAGTACATTAACAAAACGGATTCCGCTGTGCGTCTTACTCACATTCCAACAGGTGTTGTGGTTAGCTGTCAAACAGAACGTTCTCAATTACAAAACCGTTTACACGCTATGGAAATGCTTCGTTCTAAAATTTTAGATGAAGTTATTGCAAAAAAAGAAAAAGCAGAGGCTGCTAATCGTAAGGCTTTAGTAGGAACAGGCGATCGTTCTGCAAAAATTAGAACCTATAATTACCCACAAAACCGCATTACCGACCATCGCATCGGTCTAACGCTTTACAGCCTTGATCAAGCAATGACTGGCGATATCCAAGAAGTCATTAATGGACTCCAAATGGCAAATGCTCAAGAAAAACTAGGGAAATTTAACGCCTAATGCAAAAGCTAATCGACATTCTTAATTCAACAACGGATTTTTTCCAAAAAAAAGGCGTTCCTAACCCTAAGTTAGATGCACAATACATACTCGCTCATGGCTTAAAAATGAAGCGCATGGAATTGTATCTGAATTTTGATAGACCACTCAGCCCAAGTGAATTGGATATTTTACGTCCTATGGTTGCAAGACGCACAAAAAGAGAACCATTGCAACACATTGTTGGAAATACTTCCTTTCGCGGACATGAAATCAAATGCGATGCAAGAGCATTAATTCCTAGACCTGAAACAGAAATGCTTGTTGATATGCTAAAGGATCGTTTGTCTTCTAACGAAAGCGTTCATTTAGCAGATATTGGCACGGGAACCGGGGCTATTGCTATTTCTCTTGCAAAAGAAATTGAAAATGCTAAGGTGTTTGCTAGCGATATTTCAAATGATGCTTTAGAACTCGCCAAGAGTAACATAGAAATAAACGGGAATCCAGCAAACCTTTCTTTTTACCAAGGGAATTTATTAAACGCCCTTCCAGAAACAGCATTTCCATTAGACGGATTAATCGCCAACCTTCCTTACATTCCTAATAAAGACAAAACATCTTTACAACCAGAAGTTTGTTTTGACCCAGAACTAGCACTCTTTGGCGGAGAAGACGGCTTAGATTTAATTCGAGAATTGCTATTTCAATCAAAAGAAAAACTAAAAAGTGGAGGAATTATTCTTTTAGAAATAGCCTCCGGGCAAGAAGACATTCTGCAAGCTGAAACAAAAAATTATGACCATTTAGAGTGGATTGGCGCTCACAAAGATTATTTTGAAAACATTCGTTTCGTAGAATTTAGAGTCAAATAAATCAAGGAGCCTCAATAACCTCGGCGCGAACTTCAGCGTGCCCCACTTTATCTAACCCTATTTTTTTTCCTGCAGCGGCACTCAAATCTAAAATTCGGTCTTTTGCATAAGGTCCTCGATCATTGACTCGCACAACAACACTTTCCCCGGTATCCTCACGTGTCACACGCAACCACGTGTTAAAAGGAAGTGACTTATGAGCACAAGTCATTTCACTAGAGTTAAAAACTTCACCATTTGCTGTTAAATTTCCTTCTAATCCAGGCCCATAATAGCTAGCCTCTCCACGAAGCACCGAACCTATTTTAGCTTTCTTTACCGTTTTCTTTTTCCCTGACTTAGTCGTGACTTCTGATTTCGTCGTATAACTTCCACTTGTGCGATCATAACCACCACGCATCGGCATAGAACAGGCCGAAAGCAAAAAACAACACAGACAAACACTCAGGAAATTTCGCTTATTCAAAATCATACATGCTATTGTATGTATTTTCAAGAATTTCTTCTTCTTTACTTTTTACTTCAACTTTATCTTCTTTCTTCTCTTGTTTAAAAGAATCATAATACTGTTTTGAAAGTTCTGACGAACGGACTTCATTTTGTTCTATTCGCTTTCGCATTCTAATTAAATCCTCATCAGAAATAGAAACTCGCCCAGATAGCATTACTGCCGCAGATTTTCCCCAAGGCGAAGTAGGAGCCACATCACGAATCAAACGAAGTTTCGCTGCCGCACTATCTAAACCAGAAGGGAAACTAGAATAAAGCATTGCCGACATATACAAAGCTTGAATCCCGGCATTCGTTTTTGGAAATTCCAAATACACACTATCGTATGCATTTAAAGCCTTTGCATAAGCACTATCCACAGCATCCATCATTTCAAGAGGAAGAGCCTTAGCTTCTAACCACAAACTTTCTGCCGCTAAAAATTTATCGTGAGCTAAATCTTCTTGTGTTTTTAAGGTAACTCTCATTCCAAGATTCACTTGTGCTTGTTTTGCATATTCTGAATCTGGATACTTTTCCATGATTTCCATATAATATTCTTCAGCAGTTTCTGGGTCATTCAAAAACTCATCATAAATAAATGCTCTAGCATAAGCAGCACGCAAAACCTTTAAGGAATCATCTGAATTTTCAATAATTCCATTCAAACGAGCAATAGCACTATCCGATTCCGACAACTTGAATAAGAACAACTCAGCAATTTGAAACTCATTATCAAAAAAAGGCTTTTCGGTACGAGCCACCGAATCCATCGCATCATTATTTCCTTGTAAAATCAACAATTGCTTTAAAGCGTCATAACGCTCTTTACTTTCCTTCCCCCATTTTGAAGGTGGTCGTGCCACATAGCTACTATCATAAAAAAGCATAGCTACTTCATAAGCCTTTGTATCCTCTTGTTCATGAAATCCCTGTTGATAATAAGCCCGCGAAGCTTCTTCTGTTTTAGGAAAATCAGTAGTCACCTTTTGAAATACAGCAATTCCCTCTGAATATTTTTGGGCAAGAAATAATAATTCCCCATAGCGCACCAACAAAAGAGATAACCTACTCTGATAATCCGGATTTTTCGCCGCCGTTAAATATTCCTCGGCCGCTTTTTCATATTGTTCACGATTTGCTAAACATTCTGCAGCTTGTGTTGCTGCCGTGTATCTATCGCGATCTTGCAATTCTTGAATTTCTTTAGCTAAATAATTTTCTCTAGCCTTTTCATACGTTCCTTGCGCATAATAAAGAGTGGCTAAACGGAAATGAGCCTTACCTCGCATAAAAGGCGTTCCTGCTGTATCTGCCAACAACTTTTCTAATGCGGCAATCGCCTGTCCAGGGTCTTCAGAAACTTCTTCCAATAAAGAAAGCAAATTCAAACCCTGGAAATAATAAGGGTGTTCTTTTCCCTTTTCAATCACCGGCTCTAAAGCAAAACGGCTAATATTAAATTCCTTATTTTTGTACAAACAATAAGCTCTTTGGTACTGCGCCGCTTCCATAGAATCATGTTCTGGAAAATAACGTTCTAATTCATCATATTTTTCAACCGCTTTCCCCCATTCACCTTTGTGCCTGTAAGATTCAGCAATTAAAAATACTGCATCAGAAGAACGCTTTTTATTTTTTGGAAAACGTTCTAAAACTCGTGACCCTTTTTCAATAACCCGATCATATTTTTTCGCCTCTTCACCAACAGGCTTTGATTCCTCGTTTGCCGTTGAATCCAACCTAGCTGTTCGCATTTCTTCGGCTTCTTCATAAGCGCGTTCTGCATTAAACATATGATTCAAATAGGCGCAACAAGTACAACCTTCTAAAAACAATGCAAATGCACACAAGCAAAACAAGCGGAAAAACATAGATTTAAAATACAAAACAAGAACCTCTGGATTTAATATTTTATCAATACGCATTCAAATAATCCAGATAATCACAAAGTTTTAATCCCATCGGTAAGTATCTTTTGTCAAAACGAACCATCCGAACTTCTTCGGGCTTACCTACAACTCGAGCTAAAATTTCAAAATTATCTTGAGCGTCCCAAACAGCAGCGTCTATAACGACATCACCGCATTCTGTTTCTCCTGTCGCAGAACCTATTCCTGAAATTCTTGAATTTTGCTGCAAAAGACGGGTAAATACTTCTGGTGCTCGACCATGTTCTTTACCAGCGGTAGAAGAATCCACCACACGAACATGCACACCATAATAACGATCTCTAGAATCAAACAAAACTGTATAAATATGAGTATGATGCCCATCTTCAAAAGTTTCTTGCCAAACACGTTTCTTTATTTGCTTAAAATTTGATTCTGCATAATGCGAGAAAAATTCCTTAGGAGAAGCTCCATAACGTACAAGATAATGTCCTAATCGTGTATTAAAATCATGTTTCGTGGCGGGGTTTGAAATTCGTAAACTATCAGCCACTCGATTCAAATTTTCCGCAAGGCCTACCATAGGGGTAGCCATTTCTCGAACAGCAGATGCCTCTTGTAAACGCAGTTGAATATCAGGATATTCGGAATCTTTTTGTTGAATTTCTAAAAACTGCATACGAGCCAAATCAAAATCTTTTCCTTTCAGGTATGCTCGACCTAATGCTTCACGAAGAGGTAAATTGTCTGGATACTGGTTGACTAATGGCTCTAAAATTTCCCTAGCCACTTTAGCTCGATCAGAAGGTGTTATAGAAACCCCAAGGCCATTACCTGGTGGCGTTTTTTCACCTAATGTAGCCAGAGCCTCGCTAGCATCTCTAAATTGCGGGCGCAAGGCAAGAATTTTTTGATATAGAATTTCAGCTTGGTCATAATTACCGCGATATTCTTCTAGCAAGCCTCTCAACAAAAGTAATTCTGGTGCTGCCGGAAACCTAGAAGAAGCATATTCTAACAATGAAGAACAACTATCCAATTGTCCTACAGAATGAAACACTTTAGCAAGAAGCGCATAAGCTTTTAAAGAGCCTCCTTGCGAAAGACTAATGGCCGCTCGGGCTTCTTCGGCGGCTCGAGTTTCTTGACCAGCTTGTAAAAGTAATTCGGCATACCAAATTCGATAAGCAAAGAATGCTTGAGCTTTATCACTTGCCACACGAGCAAATTCTAACGCCGTTGTAAAGCCGCCTTCTCGGTATGCTTTTCTTGAATCCACATAAGCTTTCATGGCTCCAGCAGGATAACGATTTATCCAATCTTCAGTCAAAGTTTCTAGACGTACTCGACGAGACGCATCTAATGAATCCAATTCAAAAAGTGCTGTCATAGAGCCAAATCGTGCTGCTTCCAAAGCAGGGTATGTTAAAGCAATTGCATCAAATACTTCTAATGCTTGTTGCACTTCCCCATTTTCAAGTAAGTCTGTAGCTCTACGAATTTCATCTCTTGTCGCAAAAGAATAATCTGACAAAGACTTTTCAATTTCAGGCGATTCACCAACTGCTAATTCAGTTCCTGCCGGCAAACCAAACGGGATTCCCTCTACGACTAGCTTTGATGGACCAAAGCGATCGTAAAGTTCAACCACTACATAAGCAAGCACTCCCGCTGCGCACAAGAAAAGGTATGCGAATATTAACTTGCGCACAATGGATTTTTTACTTGCCATTAGCCCCTCAAGGAGTCCATGAATTTTTCTTTGAGTTCTTTACTCTTTTGCAGTTTTCGAAGAGTTTTATTTTTTATTTGACGAACTCGCTCTCTACTTAATTTTAAATCTTCTCCAATATCGCGCAAGGTAGTATCTTCTACAGCATCCAATCCATAGAACATTCGCAAAATTTCATCTTCTCTAGGCGGCAAACCTTTCAAAGTATCGTGAAGTAACTTTCTGCGTTCTTCGTCTTCTAATTCTGTTTCTTGATTACCTTCAGTTCCAAGAACATCCATTAAAGTACTTACAGAATCACCACCAGCAATTCCATCTTCGCCAATTGGAGCATCCAAAGAAATATCAACGATTTTTTCCATTACTTCAACAATATCTCGCTCATACTGATTAAATTCAGGCAAAGACATCGTTTTGTCGTAATCACCATTATTTTGCATTAAAGCACGTTTAAACTTAGTCACCAAAGCTAACTTGTTCGGCGGAATTCTTACAGAGCCAACTTGTTCAAACAAAGCCTTTTGAATAGACTGGCGAATCCACCATACAGCGTATGAAATGAACTTCACATCCTTGTCCATATCAAAACGCTTAGCGGCTTTAAACAAACCTAAATTTCCTTCATTGATAAGGTCTAGTAATGGAAGACCTCGCCCTTGATATTTTCTTGCTACACTCACTACAAATCGAAGATTGCCTCGAATCAAGCGTTTCATTGCGAGATTTTTGATTTCCTGTGTTTCTGTATTTCGCTTAATAATTGCAAGAAGCGCCCCTTCCTCTTCTGGCGAAAGAGTTTGATGACGATTCAAATCGCGAAAATAAAGAGACTCATTAAAATCACTCATAAATAGGCCTGCAAAAACATAAGTAGCGAAGTTTTATAAATTCTAGCCAAATATTGCTATTTATGGCGTTTTTGTCAATTCCTTTAACAAAGGATAAGGATAAATTCCCGTTTTATGCCCATCAGACCATATAAAACCTACCGCATACCGACCAACAGAAAGCAGAGATTCTAATTTCAAGTTCTCAGGAATCTGTTCTCTCTTTACAATACGTTCTCCAGTATTTTCATCCACACAAAGAGCGCAGGGGCAAGCCAAACGAAGTTTTATTAAATCAACACATTCTCTTGATGAATCTGCCCATTCCACTCCAAGCTTTCCTTCTGGAGTTCTAAAAAATTTTTTTGGTGAAAGCATTACAGAACTCATAAAGATTCCTCCGGTAATTCTTCAAAAGTGTAGCGGAATGTAGAAAGAGATTCCGATGCCATCGCAGCAAAAACTGAAATTTTACGAACTGCTTCAGATGCTACTTGGGTAAAGACTTCTGCAGAAACACTATTCGGATTGTATAAAACTCCCGGAATTCCCTGATCCCCACAAGATGCCAATGCTGCTTCCATAGGAATTTTCCCTAATAGAGGAACCCCAAATGTTTTGGAAATTCTTTCGCCACCACCTTGTGGGAAAATATAATGTTCCTTTTGACATTTATCACAAATAAAATAACTCATGTTTTCTACGACGCCTAAAACAGGAACCCCTACAGAATCAAACATAGAAAGCCCCTTACGACAATCGGCCAAAGCCACTTCTTGCGGAGTTGTAACTACTACAGCTCCTGAAAGTGGGCATTCTTGCGTAAGCGTTAACTGAATATCACCAGTTCCTGGAGGAAAATCAACCAACAAATAATCCAAAGTTCCCCAACGAACACGATGCAAGAAATTCTTAATCATTTGACTTGCCATAGGGCCACGCCAAATTGTCGCTCTATCTGAATCAGAAAACATGCTCATAGAAACAATAGAAATACCACCACGAGCAAGCACTGGAGAAATCGTTTTATCTTCATACACCGCAGGCGCTTGGTCAATACCAAACATTACACCCATTGAAGGCCCATAAATATCTGCATCTAAAATTCCTACGCGTGCACCAGAAAGACTAAGCGCAACCGCTAAATTAGCTGTTACTGTTGATTTTCCTACTCCACCTTTTCCTGAAGCCACCGCCACAATATGAGTCACATCATTCAAAAAAGACTCACTAACTTCTGGCATGGAAACGCGACCAGCCTTTGCAGATAAAGTAACTTCAGCAGAACTTGCTCCTAAAGCCAAAATAATCCGTTCACATTGTTCTTTAAAACGGTCTCGAATTGGACACGCTGGAGTGGTCAAAACTAATTCCATGGAAACAGAATTATCTTCACCAATAACTAAGTTTTGAACAAAACCTAATTCAACAATATTCCGATTTAAATCGGGATCCATTACTGCTTCTAAAGCTTTTAAAATTTGCTCTTCTGTCATAATGTCAAAGTTAGAATATTTTAATGAGCTTCTAGCCAATTTTCGCCAAATCCAACAGAAGCCACCAAAGGAACTTTTAAAGTCATAGCGTTTTCCATTTCCTGCCGAATTATATTCCCCATTTCCTCTACTTGATTTTTAGGGCATTCAAAAACCAATTCGTCGTGTACTTGAAGCATCATTTTTAACGGCAGTGATTCTCTCTTTATTTTTTCAGCAATACGAATCATCGCAAGCTTAATCAAATCGGCAGCACTTCCTTGCACTGGAGTATTTACGGCCATACGTTCGGCCATTTTACATTCCATTCGGTCTGTTGAAAAAATTCCTGGAATTGAACGACGGCGCCCAGAAAGTGTTTCGACATAACCATTTTTATGAACAAATTCTATGGTATTATCAATAAATTTTTGCACACCTGCATACAAATTAAAATAACCATCAATAAATTCTTGAGCTTGTTTTCTAGAAATCTTCAAATCTCGAGCTAAACGAAATGCGGTCATTCCATACAGAACGCCAAAATTCACCACCTTTGCATCTCGACGCTGATCAGCGGTTACCTCTTCCTGAGAAACACCATAAATAGCGGCAGCAGTTTGTGCGTGAATATCTAAATTTTCTGCGTAAGCAGCAATCAAATTCTTATCTTCACTTAAATGCGCCAGCATGCGTAATTCTATTTGTGAATAATCAACAGCTAAGATTACATTTTCAGAATTTCCTGGAACAAATGCCGCTCGAATTCTTTTTCCACTTTCACTTCGAATTGGAATATTTTGCAAATTCGGGTCGCGACTAGATAAACGCCCTGTAGCTGTTCCCCATTGGATAAAACTTGTGTGAATTCTGTTTGTATTTGGTAAAATCAAAGAAGGAAGAACGCTAACGTATGTGCTCAATAATTTTTTTTGTTCACGGTATTCTACAATAGATTCAACTATCGGATGTGGCGCTACCACAGAAAGTTCTTCAAGAACGGAACTGTCGGTACTACGTTTTTTTATTTCGGGAAGTCCTAAATCATCAAATAAAATTTCGGCTAATTGTTTTGGGGAAGCGATATTAAACTCTTTACCAGCCGTTTCATAAATCTCTTTTTCTAATACAAACAAACGACTTTCCATTTCACGAGCTAACTTTTGCAATTTTAATTTATCAAGAGCGACTCCCGTTTTTTCCATTTCAAGTAGAACGCCTAATAAAGGCATTTCCATTTGAAAGAAGAATTTTTCATACCCTGCTTCTTGAAGTTTCGGGAATATTTTATGCCAAAGCCTTAAGGTATAAACCGCATCTTCAGCGCCATATTCAGCGGCCTTATCTATAGGAACCTGAGTAAATGGAATTTGCGTTTTTCCTCGACCAATTAAATCTGTAATTGGAATCATTACGTGATTTAATTCCGCTCGAACTTGTTCATCTAAACTCAAAGTATGGCTTCCAGGCGAAAGCATCCAAGCAAGAATTAAAGAATCTCCAATTTTTTTTGGCATTTCTTCAAGTGAAAATTCCCTACATAAAACATGCAGATCAAATTTTGCATTATGGAAAATCCAAAACAAATTTTCTCTTTTCCACATTGAAATAAACCATTCCTGAACCAATTCAAACGGTAAATTTCCCTGTGGCAAACCAAATACATCTGTATGACCGAGAGGAATGTAATAACCTTCGCCTTCATCAATAGAAATACACAATCCAGCGAGCGAACACTTCATAAAATTCAAGCCATCCGTTTCTGTATCCACTGCAATTTCAGAAGCTTCTTCTACTTTCTTTTTCAAAGCCTCTAATTTTTCTAAAGAATCCACAAGAATGTAATCAGGAAGATCTTCTTGAATAATTTCATTTTCTTCAGAAGGCACCCAACCAGAACGACTTGGAACCTTTTCTAATAATTTTTCCAATTGGCGTAATTCATTCGTTCTAAAAATATCGGCTAAAGCATCACTAGCAAGGCCTTTAAATTCTAATTGTTCTAAAGTACCAGAAAAACCACGTGCTGATTGCAAGGTTACTAATTCTCGCGACAAAAAAGCATTTTCTTTATTTGCGGCTAAATTATCATGCAAGCCTTTTTTTTCTATTTCATCTATATGAGCGTACAAGTTATCCATATCCCCGAATTGTTGCAATAATTGCACAGCTGTTTTCGGGCCTACTTTAGGTACGCCAGGAACATTATCAGAAGAATCCCCCATCAACGCCAGATAATCTCTAATTTGTGAGGGCGGAACTCCATATTTTTTTAAAACTTCTTCTGGGCCAAAATCAATTCCGTCGGCCCCCTTTTCTAAATGTAATTGATGAATCACATCAGAAACTATTTGAGATAAATCCTTATCTTTAGTTACCAAAAAAACTCGATCAAATCCCGCTTTTTCTGCTGCACAAGCGACACTTGCCATCACGTCATCGGCTTCAAACCCCATTTCTGAAAGAAGCGGTAAACCGCTCGCTTCTAAAGTTTCTGCAAGCAAAGGCATTTGAGCAGCCATTTCTTCTGGCATCGGGCTTCGATTTGCTTTGTATTCTGGGTACAAGTCATGCCGAAAAGTCGGAGCATTCACATCTCGCACAATCGCAAAATGTGTTGGCTTATGTTTATCTAAAATCCGTAGAACCGCTCCCCAATAGCCATGAACCATAGAAACATCTAGTCCACTAGAATTATGCAAAGGGGCTTTAGAAAAAGCATAAAACATTCGAAACGCTAATGCGTAAGAATCGAGCAAAAACAATGTCTTTTGAACCATTCTTTGAATTTAGAAATTCTTTTCAAGTTTTAAAAATACATTAGGCAATTCTTGAATCACATCTGATGGTAACATAGAAAAAGCCCCTAAACGATTACGCGCACTTTTCCCTGCTTCAGAATGAAGCCAGGTACCTAGAAGCGACGCTTCTTTAGCCGAGCATCCTTGCGCAAGCAAAGCCACAAGAATTCCCGTTAAAACATCTCCAGACCCACCTTTCGCCATTCCTGAATTTGGACTTCCTACTCTATAAATTTCACCATCAGGAAATGCAATGCAACTTACGCCACCTTTTAAAATAATCACAAAATTATACTCTTTTGCTTTTTCTCGAAGTTCTTGATCCCGTTTTTCTATTGAGTTGGGTAAAGCTCCGAACAGGCGTTCCCATTCTCTTTCGTGAGGCGTGATAATCACCTCTTCAGAATGATGTTTCAAAGCTTCTAATTTTTTTTCAAAAGCATTTAAAGCATCAGCATCTAAAACCATAGGAACAGAAACTTGCGAAACAAAAGATGTAACCACTTCAGCTATTCCTACATGCCTTGAAATCCCTGGGCCAATGGCCAAAGCTTTTTGATGCTTTAAAAAATTTTTTATCTCTTGAATGTTTTCTGCAACTAAATGCCCAGAGCCAAAATCCTCATAAGGAAGAAGCACAGGCTCGTCAAGTTTCACAGAAAGTTCAGGCAACAATGATGCAGGCACTGCTAAACTTAAAAGACCTATTCCCGAACGAAGTGCAGCCTTAGCACACAAACTAGCAGCACCTAACATTCCGCGCGAGCCAGCTACTATTAACGCCGTTCCCTGAATACGCTTATCACCCCATTCATTTCTTTTAGGAAGCAATCTCCACATTTCTGCATCGATTAAACCATATACATTTTCAGAAAAAAACTCTACATTCTTGTGAGAATAAGATAAAGGTGCAACTTCCCAAGTTCCATAATACACAGATTCTTTCTCTGTATAAATTTCATTTCTAGCAAACCCCATCAACATTGTATAATTTGCCTGCAAAGGAATTGTTGGACAATCTACAGAATATATTGGAACTCCAGATTGATTTAAATAATCCACTAATTTTTGATAATTCGGTCTTAAAATTCCTTCAAAACCTAAACCTAATAAAGCATCTACAATTAAAGTTGCATTTTTCAAATCAGGCATTTTTATTTCTGAAAATAATTCATAAGTTCCACCAGCTTTTTCAAAATCTTTAAATGCTAAACCGGCTTCATTTTTCAATTCACTTGAAGGTTTCATACCATACACACAGACAGGTATTTTTTGTTCTAATAAAAGCCGAGCCACAACAAGTCCATCACCACCATTATTTCCGGCGCCTACAAAAACGTAAACAATCCCTTGAGCCGTTTTGTCTTTTTGAATTTTTTCTTTTATCTTTTTAAACAAGGCGTTCCCCGCCTCTTTCATTAAAGCATAACCTTTCTCTAAAGATTCTCCCTTTTCCGCTTTATCTAAAGACTGAACTTTATTAGCAGACAAAATATTGAATCGGATTTTTTCCAAATTATCATTTTTTTTCATATTCTAAATTTAATGTTTTTAAATAAAAAAATCCCTGAAAAGCTTTGCTTTTCAGGGATTTTCATTTTGAATGACAATAAAGATTACTTAATAATCAACATAGAATCGTCCCAAGCTTCATGCTTTTCAAATCCTAGAAGATTTGCAGTAGTCGCTGCCAAATTAGAAAGACCCCAATCGCCTTCACGCAAAGCAAGCTTACCACCAGAAACATTATCATAAAGAATACAAGGAACCTTGTTCAAAGTATGGCTTGTCTTTGCTTTGAAAGAACCATCTTTATTCACCTTAGGAAGCCCTGTTTTCTTGTCGATTTCATACATTTCATCAGCATTACCATGGTCTGCTGTAATCAACGCTACACCACCTAAAGCATCAATTACAGGCAAAAGCCTAGAAAGTCCTAAATCAACAGCTTCAATAGCCATAGTAGCGGCGCGGAAACTTCCAGTATGACCAACCATATCGCCGTTTGGGTAATTACAACGTAAGGTTTTGTACTTTCCGCTCTTCAAAGCTTCAATCATCGCATCGGTAACTTCTGCCGCTTTCATCCAAGGACGTTGCTCAAAAGGAACTACATCAGAAGGAATTTCTAAATAAGTTTCTCCATCAAATTTACTAGAACGGTTACCATTCCAGAAATAAGTTACATGTCCAAACTTTTGAGTTTCAGAACATGCAAATTGTTTAATACCAGATTTAGCAAACCATTCTCCGCTAGTTTCCTTAATCGCTGGAGGTGGAACCAAGAAACGATTAGGCAATTTCAAATCACCATCGTATTGCAACATGCCTGCGTAACAAACCTTTGGGAAACGAACTCTGTCAAATTCAGCAAAATTTTCTTCTTCAAAAGCACGTGTAATTTCAATAGCACGATCGCCACGGAAATTGAAGAATACAACAGAATCCCCATCTACAATTTGGCCGACTGGAGCACCATCTTTTGCAATTACAAATGGAGGCAAATCTTGGTCAATAGCCTTTGTTTCACCACGCAATGTTTCAATGGCATTAGCAGCACTTTCAAACAAGCGACCTTCACCCAATACATGAGTTTTCCAACCAGCTTCTACCATTTTCCAGTTAGCATTGTAACGGTCCATCGTAATTTGCATACGACCACCACCACTAGCAATACAAACATCAAAATCTTCAGAGCGAAGTTCAGAAAGGAATTGTTCAAATGGCAATACATAATCTAATGCAGAAGTTTCTGGAACATCACGACCATCTAAAAGAATATGAATGCGAACTTTCTTCAAACCTTCTTGTTTGGACTGAGCGACCATTGCTTTTAAGTGGCTAATATTGCTATGCACATTACCATCACTAAATAGACCAATAAAATGAAGGGTTGTTCCTTTTTCACGAGCGTTACCAACAATTTCTTTCCATGCATCACGGCCAAAAATTTCACCAGACTGAATGGAATCTGCTACAAGAGCTGCACCTTGGTTATAGACTTGACCTGCACCAATTGCGTTATGCCCAACTTCGGAATTCCCCATATCATCATCTGTTGGCATACCTACTGCACGACCATGAGCCTTTAACAACACGTTACTATAATTTGCAAGTAAACGATCGAGAGTTGGCTTACAAGCAGCCGCTATCGCATTTCCTTCTCCACTTGGGTTAAAACCATAACCATCCATTACGATAGTAACAACAGGTCCATTTAAACCCGCAAAATCCATTTTCTTTTTCAGCATAACTGCACTCCATCAAGTGTTAAAATTCAAATCAAATGTAGCAAAAAAAGCAAATCAATAAAAGAGATTTAATTCAAAGCTATGCTTTGTTTAAATCTCCCTATTTCAGTTTTAAAAACTTAAAACATTGACCCATATAATTATAAAGCCGACGCTAGGCGTCGGCTTTATAATTAAATTCAAAAAGTCTCGGACACCGAGACTTTTTGAAAAGTTATTTATAGTAAGTAATAATTACAGAACCTCTTGTTTCATCTTGGTACATTGCTTTACCAATCATCATTGGGAAAGATCCTTCTGCAGTTTTTACTACCAACCACATATTCCCCATCAATTCAATGCGGCCTGTTTTAGTACCAAAGGCTGTTTTGAAATCTTCAGCACAAACTGGAGCTTCTGGCAAAAGTCCGAAATCTTGGTTTTCTTCTTCCCAAATTTCAACACCTTCGCTAGCTTGTAAATAAGCCATATTATCAACGATTTCCAATGTCACATGTGGATTTTCAGCAGAACCAGTAACTAGGTTAATCGCAAACTGGTCTGTTCCAAGTTTATTAGAAAGCGTTATTTCATTAGCAGCTACTTCTGTACAAACAGCTTCTACTGAAGAAGAAGAAACCTCTTCTTTAGGGCATGCCTTTTTAAAATCAATAGAATCAACTGCTGAATAAGTAGGAACCTTAGAAACATCAATTCCACCTTCATCAGAAGCACTGGCAAAAGCCCAAACATAAACGCGGAAATCACCACAACCTTCAAGAGAATTCAAAAGAACTTCGCTTGTAGAAGTACCAAGGGTCACTCGGTCTGTTGGGAATGTAGTGGACATAGGAACTTGTAAAGGAGATTCATAAACTGTTCCATTATCTACATGACCAGCGATAAATGACATACTATCAATATTGAAGAAAATATCTTCATCTTCACGGTCTTCAACTCGGAAAGTATAATCCAAACTGACAGAACCATTCAATTTTAGCATTTCACCACCAGCACCATCAGACATAACATTTGCAGCCAAGTTTTCCATTTTAATCGGAGAAACTTCTGATGCAGATGACATACTAATAGGTGCGGCAGAAGAAGAAGATTCCTCTCCATCTGCATTAGAAGAAGTATCGTCACTGCAAGCAGATAAAGCAAAAATAGATAGAGCTAAAAGCCCATATTTCCAGATCATTTTATTCATAATCGATCCTTTGGTTTTGTTTTTTTGAAAATACTCAATTTTAAGAAAAAAAGCACTATTTTTTTTCAGTTTTGCAATATCTAGCGGACTTTCACAACAAAGGCAGAAATATTATAGGCAGAAAGCTCTCGAGCCTTGTCTTCAGCCTCTGCTTTTGTGGACCAACCTCCAGCGCGCAACTTGTAAAATGGTGTATCAAACACTACTTGAATAGAATAGCCTGTACTTGCTACTAACTGATCGCGTCGGCGTTGAGCAGCATCAAAATCGGCTAATGCTTCAAATTGCAATACATACCAAGATTTGCCTTTTGCTTTTTTTTCTGTTTCTTCAGCAACCTTAGCTTCTTGTGTTTTATAACGCAAAGAATCATTTAATTGCAATTTATATTCCTTGCCACGGAATAAAGAATCCAAGTCTGTTGGGGATTCTGAAAAAGAAACACCTACAACAATCAAACAAAAGAAAGCAACATATTTTATCATAGCACTAAAAATAGCATTTTCTATAAAAAAGGACTCCTGTTTAGGAGTCCTTCGTAAGAAAAATCAGTTTATTTTCTCTTGATTCGACGCATACCAAATACATTTGTCTGATCTTGTTTAGCATCTTTATGCTTACCGACTTTCAACACTGAAGTCATTTTAGATACGTAAGCGCCAGAAGAAACGATACGACCATCATTTGAAATACCATTCCAACCAACGTAAATATAACCTGGGTTCGTGGTACAATTTTCACCAACACCGAAGATACTTTCGTCAGTACACTTAATTTCACCACTTTCATTAGCCACAAAACCGCCTAAGTTCGTGAAATAATCTACTTCAAATTTAAGAACAACATCTTCTGGTTTCAAATCAGGATCACTAGCTTGGTACTTTTCAAACAAGTTCGCCATATCCGTTTGAATCCAATGACCAACTGTATATGGCAAGGAATCCTGAATACGACCAAGACTATCGTATGGGCTAAAGAGAGCTACAGTTACAATTTTCTTATCTTCAAGGTTCTTTTGTACCGCTGGATCAGATGGGTCAATTTCGGCATACTTGATAGTACGAACAATTGAACGCACATCACCCGTAATGGTGTACCATGGAGAAGGAATGTCTGCATCGTAAGCCACAGGTTTATTACCCATTGTGTCAGTTACCGCCGTTGCAACAAAACGCACGTAGTCTCCCACTTGAGGGGTTTTCAAAATCTTTTCACCTTGCAAGTGACGATAACTTACTGTTACAGAATCACGACCAAGAGTTAAGTTTTGAACAGCATCTGGAGAGCCATAACGTTCATCAACAGCATATTCTGTTGCTGAAGGCATATAGTAAGCAAGCATATTCTTCAACTTAGAAGAATCTTCGGCTGCAAGTGGTTCTGAGAATACGAAACGAATATCGTCAAATTCCTTGTTTGTCTTGTTCGTTGATAAACGAGCTTTTAGAACAACTGGAGGAATACGATCTGTCGTTCCTCTGTCAAAAGATTGCACAGAAACTTGCTTTCTATCTTCAAAGGTTGCCCAAGAACGAACTTTACCGTCGCCAACAGTCTTTACCTTTTCAGAGAATTTAAATCCACCGAAAACGAGTGTACTATCATTTGGGCGATCTTTATAAGCAGCCAAAATTTGTGCACGACCAATAGAATCAGAGCAAATGACCAAAGTATCTTTCTTTACAGAAGATTCAAGTCCTTTTTCACTATCAAATTTGAAGTTTTTCAACTTAAATTCCTTGTCTTCATCCCATTCAAGGCAAATAAAGTTCGGGAGTGAGTCCTTATGGAATGAACGATGGTAAGTAATAGAAATTGAATCTGCGATACCATCTAAATACTCTCTACTTTCTTCGTGATAAGGAGTAGGAATTCTCATAGAAGTTTGAGCGGCTTCACCACGAGAGTCATACAATTCAACTAGTGTTGGGTACGGAACTGGTGGTTCACGGAATTTCATATTGGTGTAAGTAGCTAACACGAGAGTTGGATTTTCCGCACTAGCCATTGTGAAAGCAGCTGTTGTATCCATATATTCTTTGAAAGAACGAACACGAACGGTAGCCAAACCTCCTTCAAAGGCAGAGGCTGTAATTTCCATACGAGGAGATGCATCAATAGCATCAACACTGAAGTTACATTCTGAACAAGCTTTGCCAGTAATTGGGTTAATGGCAAGCAAGGAGAGTTCCACATCAGAACCAACCCAGTTATAGTATTCAGTTCCATCTAAAGAATCTGGGTCTCCAGTTACAGGAGTGAATGAAGCAATAGCGCCAGTAGAATCTTCTTCAACATTTGTCACAAATTGCAACTGTGGAGCATGGAATTCAATGGTAGCTACATTAGAACGAACTTGAGCTGTTTTTGTTTCTACAGCAGCAGTCATACCAGCAAGCGGCACAGAAGCCCAAACGGTATCAACGCCTGTTTCACCAATCGTTCTTGGGAATACAGCAGCTTCGTTACCATCTTTAGTGGTATAAATATTCATTCCTGCAGCAACTGTTAAAGAGTAATTTTGACCAGCGGCAGAAAGAAGGTCAATATCGCCATCTACTACTGCGGAAACATAGAGAGGAACGCGAGTACCCGCAAGAGCTTTGTCAACAAATTCCCATTTAGTTCCTGGTTTGTAGAATGTGCTTACTGAGTCACCAGTTACTGGCTGATACGTTACAGTTTGATTTACAATATCCAAATTACCTTTTACGCGGAAATTAACATAAGTCTTTTTCCCTTGAATTTCTACAACAAGACGATAAGCACCTGGGTTCAAGCCACCGACCTTATTGGTGTTAATTTTGGGGTTATATGGGTCTGTTAAATCAAAGCCACCATACCAAACTTTTCCACCGGGCAAATCAGCAATTTTATCGCCACCACGAGTAGTGATGTAATAACTAATCACGCCAGCACCAAGAGCAGTTTCAATATCTTTACCGCAGAAACGTTGAGTTCCGCCACTAGCACCTCCTGACCCCATTGCTACAGCAGCACAGTCAGAATCGCCAGATTTTTCCCAACAAACTTCATAAGAAATACCACCAGATTGATCTTTACCTGTAGGAGCTATATCAAGACCAGTAGATTGCTTAATATACATGTTTGTTTTGATAATGACGTTTGACATAGTGGTACGACGGTCACAGAAGAAGATATCAATGTTGTATTGTTGACCAGCAATGAGAGGGTTGCCATCTTTATCCGTGATTTGACTTAACACCACATGAGCAGGAGCAGCCAAGTGAGCACCACCGTTATCTACAGCAAGTTTGCCTGCGATAAAGACCCAAATATCGTCATCACCACGGAATGTAAATTCTTGACCTGGTTTATAAGTAAAGGTAGCATGGCTTTCAAAGCAGAAATGTTGGTTACGATTTACAGTTCCGCCCCAACGAGGTCCTCCTGTCGGAGACTTATCCCATTGCCAACTAACGCCTAAAGCATCATCAGAAATAAAGAATCCTTCGCAATCAATTCCTTGATTCCAACCTGGACCATTACATACATAGTCAATATTTGTGATACCAGCAGGCAACTTAGCTACATCTACAGGACCTTCTGCTCTTCGCTTCATTCTAGCAGCCATCAAAGGCCCTTGCTTTACGCCATTTATAGTAATAACGCTTTCATCTGTAGTATTTTCTACAGGGTAAAAGCCTCCAATGGTAGGCCCAGTAACCGCTTCATCAGAGTTATAAGACCAACGACCATCAGCAGCACGAGAGAATGGCAAATCATAACACACTACTTCGTTTTTACCTGGAGTGTAATTAAACAAAGTATTAAACAAAGCAGGATCATTACCAAAGCATTGAAGAGCATTTGAACTACCAACATTAAGCTGCGGTTTGTTGTCTGGACCTAGCAAATCTGCTACAACACCGTGACGAACGCCTGTACAAGTTTCTGTGTAAGGGCCTGTTGCACCTTGATATTCGGAGAAAAGATTATTTACAGCTACATCAGTGTCATAAATAATAGCAGCAAGAGTATAAGTACAAACGCCTTCTACACCATTATCATTTGTGTACCAACCATAAGTAGAACCATCATCTGGCCAAGCAGCATCATCTGGAATAAAGAAGAGTTCCGTAACTCCTAACGAATCGAACATATTCCTAAGCATAATTGGAGTCGCTATTTCTTCTGTTCCCCAAAGTCCATTAATACCAATTTGATCTGTAGGGTCGTCATCGCGATAAATAACTACGCTATCTGGAACTGGCTGGCTACCAAAATAAGTCGTAAAGTACCAACCACAACGATTAGGGTCAGCAATCAAATTCGTACCTGTAGCACCACCATCCGTACTAATCATAGGCAAAGAAGATTGCCAATCCTTATCTTCAGGAATTAAAACATAAAAATATTTTGCGTTAGGTGGTTCTGTTGAAATAAGAGGGGCTCCTGCAGTAGCAGGGTGTTCTGTTACATAAATTGGATTCCCCTTACCTGGGCAAGGAATATCACCAGCAGCAGGGCGTCCTGTAAAATTTTTGTTATAAACGGTTCCGTTGATTCCTAACACACCAGGATAGTCAATATTGCCATCCCCAGTAAAAACAACAAAAGTCGTTGCATTATTACCAGTAATTGTCGCTAAATCTACAACATAAAATCCTGTAGCAGCATCATAACTTGTAGCTGGAACTACATTGATCTGGTTTCCATAATAAATTTTAACATCGGCCCATTCAGCGGGAACCTTTATATAAGCAGTTCCTTCACAAGCTTGAGCAGCACTTTCAGAAACTAACCCAGCACATGCTAGAGCAGAACCCAATAGAACACCTTTCCATTTATGTATCATCGACATAGAAATCTCTCTATTCCTTATATACTTACAAAGACAATAGACCACTCAGCCTATTGCACAATACAACCGAAATTTATGCTATTCTAGAAAAAAAAGCAATTTATTTCTTTAATTTTTTTCTGATTTGTGAAATTATGTGAGAAAAATAGAACTGTTTCTGCGTTTAAAACATTCTTTTGTAAATTTTGATATACAACAAAATCATTTTTTTCTTACAATCAATTATTTTCAAATAAAAAACTCTCCGTTAGAGAGCCGTTATTCCCCAAAAATAATTTTTACCAGGTTTCACCTTCAGACTCTAAAGCTGGCGCTGCCGGAGCTGGCACTCCTTCCGAAACTTCAGCCGTTTCAGTTTCTTCCATAGACGCATCTGGAATAGGACCTTCAGCTTCTTCCATTGGAACGTTTTCTTCCGCAGAAGCAGGTTCTGCCACCGTAGCCGAAACGCGTTCTTCAGATTCTTCTAAGTTATTTGCAGAACCATAATCTTCATAAAGAGATTCTCCCCCCGAGGGATTCCCAACGGCATCATTACTGCGATTATCGACCCACCATGGAAAACCGTTTGGTTCTAACTTATTTTTCCCAAAATCATTCGCATCTTGAATGGATTTAAAAAAACCAACTCGAACGCGATAATATGTACCTTCTAATTCGCCAGGATTTTCAACCGCTGAAGAATAAGCTTGGATTCCCTTCTCTTGTAACTTTTGAATCAAAGTTTCTGCACTTTTCTTTGAAGGTTGAATTCCTACTTGAATAACATATTCACCTTCTTCTGCAGGAACTACAGAGGAAACACTTTGAGCTGCTTTTTCTTTTGATTCTTCTTTAGCAGGAACTTGCTTTTCTTCTGCTTGAGGAACAGCCTTCGCTGGAGCAACCATTGGTTGAAGTTCAGGATCATCATCCTTAACTGGAGCTTCTTCTACAGGTTTTGCTTTTGGAGCTGGGAGTTCTGGAGTAACTTCTTCTTTTTCAGAACAGCCAAAAAAGCCAATACTGAGCCCAAAAGCCAAAATTACCGAAAAAAATGAAAATTTCATAAGAAACCCTCTAAAATTATTTCTCTCCTAAAATATACTTAAGTCTTTGATTTATCGCAAGTTATATTTTAAAAAAGCGTTTTTTTGCACGCACTTTTACTTAAATAGCCTTGACGATTTTTAGGGACTTAAATATATTTGGCAAAAAATCAGTTTAATTTTAACCAAAGGATTACCGTGATTGGCGTTATCGTAAAATCCAACGAACCTTTTGAAAGAGCTCTTAAGCGTTTTACCAAGTCTTGTGAAAAGAACGGTATCATTTCTGACGTTAAGAAGCGTCAACGCTTTGAAAAGCCTTCTGAAGTACGTAAGCACGCAGAAACTGCTGCTCGTCGTAAGCGTTTGAAAGAACTTGCCGAACAAAACCGCAAGCGTCTTTATTAATCATCTTTATGATTACTTGGAGGAAGTCCATGTGGCCTTCCTCTTTTTGTGTTTAAAATAAGCTAAGGAGTTTTCATGGCAAGCGATTTACTACAAAAAATCCTTGACGACATTAAATCAGCAATGAAAGCACGAGATACTGAAACACTCGGTACTTTGCGTACTTTACATTCTGACATTAAAAACGTTTCTATCAATTCCGGAGTAGAAATTTCTGATGAAATTGTTTTAGATGTTTTGGCTAAAAGTTTAAAACAAAAAAACGAAGCCATTGAAATGCTGAAGAATGGTGGTCGAGAAGACAAAGCGGCAGAAGAAGTGAAAGCTGCAGACCTCTACCGCAAGTATTTACCAGCACCATTTTCTGAAGAAGAAGTGAAAACGATTATTTCCGAATTAAAAGAAAAGTTAGGAGCTTCTTCTCCAAAAGATATGGGCAAAATGATGAAGGAACTTTCTCCAATTACGAAAGGACGCTTTGACGCCAAACATTTAAGTCAGCTAGTGCAAGAAGCCTTACGATAAAAATTAAAGTCCCGCAAAGCGGGACTTTAATTTTTATCGCTACAATTTAATGAGTAGAAATAGCTGAGTTTAAAAATTCTTGAACTTTTTTTACTTCTTCTTGCGTTGGAGAACGCTGATTTTTTAATTCATAAGGAAATTGAAGTTCTTCCCACTTATGAAGAGCCATATTGTGAAAGGGTAAAACATCTACGCGTTCTATATTAGAAAGCGGACGAATGAATTCTGCCAAAGCTTCAATATCTTCAGCAAAATCGGTTAAGCCAGGAACAAGAACATAACGCAACCAAACTTTTTTATTTAAACGTTTTAATCGCAAAGCAAAATCTAATGTTGGCTGCAATTCTTTACCAGTCAATGCTCGATGACGTTCAGGATTCATTTCTTTAATATCAAGCAATATAAGATCAATAGGTTCAAAATAAGTATCAGGCAAAGTTCCAGCAAGGAAACCTTGAGTATCTAGAGCCGTGTGCAAACTAAATTCTTGCTTTACACGAGAAAAAATTTCATAAGCAAACTCTGATTGTGCTAAAGGCTCCCCACCAGTAATAGTAAGCCCGCCAGCCATACGAAGAAAACTCGCATATTTTTTGATTTCATCTAATAAAGAATCTACTGTCTTTAAGGTTCCTCGTTTCATTTCCCAAGTATCCGGATTATGACAATACTTGCAACGAAAAGGGCAACCGCTTAGAAATATTGCAAAACGAACTCCAGGCCCATCTGCTGCGGCCGCTGTGTGAAATGAATGAACGTAACCCTGATTCATATTTCTAAATCTCCAGAGTAAATTCGCCGCACCCCAGATTCCGTTTCAAACAAAAGACTGCCATCATTTTCAATTCCTAAAATTTTTCCTGTTATGCTTGTTTTCCCTTCCACAATACTTGCTGACGAACCTACAAAACAAGCCATTTTACGCCATTTTTCTAACCAAGGTAAAATTCCAAAATTACGAAATTCTTCAAAGGCTTGCTCTAATTTTTTCAATATGTCTATCAACAACTTTTCTCGATCTAAAATTTTTCCACTCAAAATAGAGAGGCTAGTGGCCGGCTTATCAATACCACTCAAATCAGAAACACTTACATTGACATTCAGGCCAATTCCTAAAGACAATTTCCGTTCAACAGGACTAGGCAAAATTTCCGCAATCACTCCGCCTAATTTTTCTTTTCCATGCCAAATATCATTTGGCCACTTTACAAAAATTCCTGATATTCCCGAATCATTTAAAAATTCTGCTATGGACAAAGCAGCGACTTGCATCAACTGAGGAGCGTTTTTCAAAGGAATTTCATGAAGCGGAAGAAGAATATTGAAATACAAATTTTTTTCAGCAGGCGAAACCCACTGACGAAAATGACGCCCACGCCCTGCTATTTGAGAATTCGCCACAATTACCGTGCCATCAATTAAATCTTGATAGCGGCGTTTCATTTCTAAATGAGTGCTATCCACAGAATCAAACAAAACGGAGGGCGCACCAAAAAGCCCCTGAATTTTCCAATCTTCAAACGAAGAAATCATTGATCTGCTTTTTCCTCTTCCAATTCTTTTAACGCTTCTTCTGGATATAAACGGAAAAATTCTCTTTTACGATCTTCAAATAATAAAAGCATTCGTTCTTGTTCAAATTCTTCACGGTCTATGTTTTGCATAAAAAATTCATCTTTAGCAAAATCTCTTGTAGTCATCAGTTTTTTCATTTCATCGCTGACGTCCACATTATCCCAAAAAATGTAATAAGAACCGACTGGAATATCACCAAAAATATCCACATTTAATCTAATGTTGTCCGCTTGAGTAGAATCAACCATTTCTACTTTTGTGGCGCGTTTTTCTGGGCGGAAAATAGCGGGTTCTGTAGCCAATGCAAAATCAGCTAAAAAAATCAAACTAACGATTAAAAATTCTTTTGAAATCCGCATAAAAACCTCACACAAACAATATACGGATTTTCATCATGGTGCAAGCGGCATCCATGGCTTAACTTCTTCAATATTCAAAAGAGCGTGTTCTTTTTCACGTCGAATAGCAGCAGCGGCAATCATAGCTCCATTATCAGTACTTAAAGAACGATCAGGGAAACACAAACGAATACCACGCCCTACACAATACCTCTGTAATTGTTCTCTCAAATGTTGGTTTGCACTCACACCGCCGCCAACTACCAAAGTTTTCATTCCTGTTTTTTTCAAGGCCCAAACCGTTTTTGAAACTAAAATATCTACAATAGCTTCTTCTAATGAAGCGCAAATATCGCCTAAATTTTCTTGGATGTATTCTGGCGAATGAGTTTCTACATAACGCAAAACAGAAGTTTTTAAACCACTAAATGAAAATTCTGCATTTTCTTTGCCTTTGAGAGCTCTAGGAAAATGATGAAATTTTCGGTTATGACCTACGGCTAATTTTCCAATAACAGCTCCGGCCGGATAACCAAGACCAAGTAATTTACCGCATTTATCAAAAGCTTCTCCGGCAGCATCATCTCGAGTTCTGCCTATAGCCGTATATTTAAAATTTTCTTCTTCAAGAATTAATTCCGTATGCCCCCCAGAAACAGTTAATGTCAAAAAAGGCGGTTTTAAATCTTGAGCAGAAAGCCAGGCTGCAGCCAAATGCCCTTCTAAATGGTTGATTCCATAAGCAGGAATTCTAAGGTCTTGAGATAGACCGCGAGCAAAACTAGCACCCACTAAAAGTGGTCCCATTAAACCAGGCCCCGCTGTATAAGCTATTGCCCCGATATCAGAAAAAGAAATTCCAGACAACTTAATTGCTTCTGATGCAATGCTTGAAATTTTTTTTAAATGTTCTCTCGCCGCTACTTCTGGAACAACTCCGCCAAAAACAGAGTGTTCTTTAATTTGACTGTACAATGGGTTAGACAAAACTTCAACAACAGGGCCATCTTTTAGTACAGCACAAGCCGTTTCATCACAACTAGATTCTATTCCAAGCCAAATCATGGATTCTCCGACACCACCTCTGTTGTTTCTGAGGTATCCTGAATATTTTTTTCAATTAATGCAAATTTTTCTGGCTGAATCCGATAGCCCTTCACATTTTTAGTTAAACGAATACTAGCCGCCAATTCATCTGTATTTTCAATCGCAAAGCGACTAAATTCAACGAATAAATCTAGTTCTTCTGGTTTAAATGATTGTATAATCTCAGAGCCTCCCGTGATTTCAACATCGGCAACAGAAGGTTCTAGTGCATACTTTTCTTTATCATATAAACCAATTAAATGCACTGGAATTTTATGAAAAGTTTTTTGCGCAATAGCCTGCACAGCAAGTTCCACTTTCACCACAGAATCTTTTAACTGAACATACGCCGGCAATGAATCCGTTACGATTTTTATTTCAAAAGACGAATTTGCTTTTAAATCCTTATGCAAACCTGATTCAGTATAAATATTACCTAAAGACATCAACGTTGTTCTGGCTCCAGAAACTTCAATTTTACTCGGGGTAATTTTATGTTCTTCTACAAAAGTATAGCCAGAAGCACATTCAAACTCCGTTTTCATTTGAACCGGAATGGTTCTATGAATTTTAGTATCAAATTCAATATCTAAAGAGCGAATTCTTTCTCCTTCTACATACTGAATTTCAGGATGTTCTGGGGCGTAAAAATTTTCTGCGGAAATGGTAAAATGAGTCCAACCTTGTTCCACATCTTGAGCATTAATGACTACAGCTAATTCTTCTTTATCAGAACGAATTCGCAACAAATCTAACACATAACCAGAAACTTGAACAGAAATTGTCGAAGGAGGAGAAGAGGCGATTGCAAGAACTTCAGGAACTCTGGAAATTACCAAAGGAACTTCTAATGTCAAAAGGTATTTTTGCTGAGATACAACAAAAAACCAAAACCCAATGGCAAACAATAACGCCATGACTTTTAACTTGAAATTCTTCATACTATCAATTTTACCAAATTCACTATTCCAAATGTAAAAAACTTATAATTCATTCTGTAAAATTTTGCTTTTAAAAAGCTGGAAATCAAACAATCTAAGCCTTGAAAAAAAAATAAATTCACAAGAATTTATATATTCTCTTTTCGTGAGTCAAATACTATACCTTATCAAAGAATCTTTTTCTGGTTGGAAAGAACATCGAATGGTTCTATTCCCAACTTTGGTGACTATTTTTTTATGTTCGGCTTTACTTTCTGCTTCTTTGCTAGCGCTTCGCGGCGGAACTAGACTTTTAAAAATGGAAGGTTCATTTTATACCATTGACGCTTTCTTAAAAGATTCTATTTCTAATGCTGAAATTTCAGAAATTCAAAAAAATCTTAAAACTGAAAAATGGCTAGACTCTCTTGAATTTATCAGCCAAGAAGAAGCAACAAAAATTTTTAAAAATCACTTTTCAGCAGAAATGCTTGAAATGGTTGGTGAAAACCCTTTACCAGCTTCTTTTAAATTACACATGAACGAACGCTACTGGGTTCCTTCTTATTTAGAAGAATGGCTAGGCATTCTAGAACGGAGCGGAAATTTTGACGCCGTACAAGCACCTCTCACTTGGGCTAGAACTTTAGCCGAATGGAAAACTCGATTATTCTTTTGGCCTATTCTAGGAATTATTCTTCTGCTATTTACTTTGTCACTTATTATTGGAAATGCGGTAAGACTTTCTCTTTATTCCCGTAAAGTATTAGTGGAAAATATGAAATATACTGGAGCTAGCCGATTCTTTATAGAGTTTCCCTTTGTTTTAGAAGGTATGGGGCTTGGTTTTGTCGGAAGTCTTTTAGCTTCTCTTTTAACCATTACATTATTTAGCTCTCTCGGAAATCATTTCCCTTTATTAGGAAGTGCTTTAGAGGGAAAACTTTTACCCGTTATCGTGACGGTTATTTCTGTTTCATTTCTTTCGGCATTTGCTAGTTTACGCGCCGTTCGGAAATTTTTAGCTAAAGAAAGAGGAGTTTCCTCTTGAATCGCTCGTTTATTTTAATTCTACTTTTTTTATGCACCTATGTGTTTTCGGCTCCACCGAAAACAGAAGTTCAATTACGAGAGCGAAGAACAGAACTTAAAAAAATTGAAGCAGACCTTGCAAAACGCAGAAAACAATTGGAGCTATTAAAATCCGAGGAAAAAAGCGTAATTTCAACTCTTTCCATTCTTGACCAAAACCTTGGAAAAACACAAGAGTATCTTTCTGCTTTAGAAAAAAACGAAAAATCTGTTACTTTAGAATTGAATCGACTTGGCTTAGAATTAGACTCTCTTGATAGAGAAATAAAAAAATTAAGACAAGCTATGAAAAAAAGGATTCGGCTACTTTATCAACGTGGAGAACATGGGCAGGCAGAGGTTCTTTATCAATTACTCGTACAAAAAGATAATCCTGAACGAATGATATACATGGTTCACAGGCTTTTAAGTGCTGATAAACTCAGAATCAATGTGCTTGAACGAACTTTACAAGAATACAACTCAAAGAAAAAGCAAGAATCGGCTCACCTTGACGAGCTTAAAATACTACAACAAAAAAAGACAATGGAGCAAGCTAGTTTGAAAGAACAAATCGATGGGCAACAAACTATGCTTCTTAGTTTAAAAAATGATCAAGCAATGCAACAAAAAGCCTTGAAAGAATACGAAAAGAACCAAAAAACAATGCTTTCTCTTATCAAAAAATTAGAAGAAAAAAGGAAACGAGAACAAGCTGAAGCAAAACGAAAAAAGGAAGAGAAGAAAAAAAAGAAGGAAGAAAAGAAACCAGAACCCAAACCTGTTGTAAAAGAGCCTAGTTTAGTTTATCCAAAATGTTTACCTCTAAATGGAGAAATTTTAAGTCAATATGGATTCCAAGAACATCCTGTCCTGCATATCCGGACGAAAAATCTTGGTGTTGAAATAAGAGGAAAAAAAGGAGCAAAAGTGAAAGCTGCTGCTCACGGAACTGTTGCGCTTGTTTCTGAAATTGATGGACGCGGTCCTTCTGTGATTATAGAACATGCAGATGGATTTTTCTCTGTTTACGGACACTTAGAAAAAATTTTAGTGAAAGAAGGCGATGCAGTTACCAACTGTCAGGAAATAGGAATTGTAGGAGACGTCGCTTCTTTAAATGGTATAAAGCTATATTTTCAAGTCAGTGCAGGAATTGAACCTTTAGATCCGCTACAATGGGTAAAAAGCAAATGATTGAATACGAAATACATGGCCCAAAATCGCAAGAACTCTCTTTGAAGCGGGTTGTTTTAGCTCTGCAAGAAAATCGTTTTCCACAAGCAGTACTAATTGATGGAGCCGCCGGAATTGGAAAGAAGAAATTGGCTATAGAACTTATGCAGGCATTACTCTGCACTCATCCAGAAAAAAGGCCGTGCGGAAAATGTTTCGGTTGTAAATCAGCTCTCGCTCCTGAAGTTGCTGAACAATGGCTAATTCCATTAAAAGCTGAAGAAGCTAAAGCCAAAACTGCAGAAGAAATGACTTCTCGTTCAAAGTCCACCTCTGTTGAAGAATTCACCTCTTCTTATGCAAAAAAAATCTTAGAGAATCCATACGCTATTGATTATCTTCCACCAGAATCAATTATTTCTATTGATTTAGTGAGAGCGCTAAACAAAAAATTTACACTTCGGTCTCCGACTGCACGCTGTGTGATTATCGCTGAAGCGGAAAGAATGAACACAGAAGCAGCCAACGCTTTTTTAAAAACCTTAGAAGAGGTTCCAGACAACACCTATTTTATTTTAACAACACCCTCAAAAGATCTTTTACTTGAAACGATACGTTCTCGTTGTTCTTCCATTCATTTGCAAACATGGACCGATGAAGAAATCAAATATGAATTTCAAAAGCAATTTTCTCGAGAGATTTCTCCTGATAATTTAGGCTTATGTTTAGGTTCTTTTGGAAGAGCAATATTTTTTGACGAATACATTGAATCTACATCTAGTTTAGCGGTTTCGTTCATTACTCTAGCTTACGAAAAACGCTATTCTGATTTATTCTTACTCTTGCAACAAGCAGGTTCAAAAATCGAATTAGACTCTGCCCTACTCTTGTTAGATGTTCTCAGTTTTCTTCTCGTAGATATAACACGCGCTCAAGCAAATTTACCGTTACGCTTACCAGAAACTTTTTCAAAAATTCCTGTTTCATTATTAGAACACACAAGTCCTAAAAGCGTGCAAATTGCTTTGAACAAAGTTCAAGAAACTTCTAAAATTCTTGCAGGAAGATCAACATCTATCATGATGACATTACAAACATTAGCCATCAAGCTATTCGATGGAGAACTCTAATGTTTGATTTGTTAGCTTCTTCGCTTTCTAGTACATTCAATGTTCCTCACCTTATTGCCCGTATTGCAATTTCTCGTGGTGTTAAAACAGTGAGTGAATTCCACGCTCTTCTTTATGGCAATTCAAATTCTGTGCTTGATCCATTTTCGATGCTTGGTATGAATGAAGCAGTTGAATGGATTTTAAATGTTCGAGAAAAAAAAGAAACTCTTTTCGTTTTTGGAGATTATGATTTAGATGGCTTAAGTAGTGTAGCACTTCTAGTGCGCGGACTTTCAGACATTGGTATTTCTGTTCAATGGAGACTTCCGAATCGATTTGGTGCAGGCTATGGATTATCTACAGCGGCTATTGATGAAATGATTTCTGCAGGGGCTCAAAAGCTTGTTACCGTTGATACAGGAATTACCGCAAATGCAGAAATAGACTACGCCAACGAAAAAGGGCTTCGAACAATGGTCATTGACCATCACCAACCTTCTGGCGAAGGATTACCTAATTGCGATGTTTTATTAGACCCTCATCAGGAACAGGATTTTTATCAAAATAAAGATCTCTGTGGTGTTGGAGTTGCCTATAAATTTTTGTGTGCTCTTTATTCACGACTAAATATTCCTCTATCAGAACATTTTTTAGAATTAGTGGCTCTAGGAACACTCGCTGATTTAGTTCCGATGACACCAGAAAATCGTTACTTTACTCGCTGCGGCTTGTTTAGTATGTGGAAAAGTCCTTTTCCTGGAATTGCAGCCATTTGCCATTCTCAACTGCAATACCCGCAAACGATGAGTGCGCAAAGCATTATTTTCCGAGTGGCTCCATTATTAAACGCACCTGGACGAATGGAAAAACCAGACCCAGCTTTAGAACTTTTACTTTGCGATAAAAGGGAATCTGCTATTGGCATGGTAAAAACACTTGCTGGCTGGAATATAAAAAGAAAAAATAAAGAAAATGAAATTTCAAAAATGGCCGTCCAGCGCGTGCGTGATTTACACGGAGATAATCTCCCTTCCGTTTTAATTGTGGATGGTAAAGATTGGCATTTAGGCGTTATCGGAATTGTTGCCGCTAAATTAACCCAAGAATTTGATCGCCCGGCCGCCGTGCTTTCTATACAAGCAGATGGACTTGCTAGCGCCTCGGCTAGAGCTATTCCGGGTTTTAATTGGCACAAAGCTCTTTTTGAGTGTCGGGATTTATTTACTCGTTGGGGCGGACATGCAAACGCCGCCGGTTTTTCCATATTACAAGAAAACATTTCAACACTAAGAGAACGCTTAAACTCAAATCCTAGTGAATATCAAGAGCCTAAAGTTCTTATTGAAAAAACACTTCCTATTCAGGTTGCTTTTACTGAAATTGATGATAACTTAATGCGATGGCTTTCACAAATGGAACCACTTGTTGGAAAGTTTTCAATGCCTCTTTTTCGCGCAGAAAAAGTAACCATTTGTTCTATGCGAGAATCTCCTGGCGGGCATTTAAACTTAGAACTTTCTCAAGCAGGCTCTTTACGTTTTCCAGGAATCGCTTTTGGAATGGGAAAAAAGAAAAATGCAATAGCTTCTCTTGGAAAAGAGGTAACGGTAGATTTTGAAATTGCATGGAATGTCTTTTATGGAAAACCTACTTTACAACTTCAAGTAAAAAATATTTTTTAATTCATGGCCCAAAAAATTCGAAACGATTTTCCTTTAATTTTATTTTGCCTTTGCTTTTTGGGCTTACTCGGATTTGTTCTAAAAAACTCTCCTATTCAAGAAACTAAAGAAACAAAACAAGAATTTACTCAAATTCAATCTGCTATTGGTTTTACACGTCCATTTCAGTTAAAAGATTTTTGGTGGATTGGTGAAAATCGCTGGCGAGACCCTAAAAAATTTAAAACCTTTGTTCAAGCAAGAGCTATTGGGTTACATTATATATTTAAGGATTATTGCAAAAAAAACAAGCGGAAACCTCGCCATGAAATTTTTGGAATTTATATGGAAATTTCTAAACAAGGAAAATTTGAGAATGTAATGCCTGCAATTACTAGCCCAAACAACAAGGTTTTAGCTCAACAGATTGCAAATTATATTGAAAAATATTGGCGCTACACAAGAGCGCATGGCAGAGACAAAGTTATTGTACTGATTCGGTTTGACGTAGAACAGCAACCAATTCTTGAGCTCGATGTTCAATCAAAATAAAAGCTTCAAAAATTCTTGCTTCGTGCCATTTTTGAGCGTATAATTTTTTCCATTCTTCAGTCACTTGTTGAGAAGAAATAGGCTTTTTTTCATTTTGGAACCAAACTTCATTGGAAATTTCACGGAACATATTTCCCATATCAGCAGCAGGATTCAATGTCCCAGTGGAAAGAATATAAGCTCTTAAATTGTCTAGCAGAGTTTCGTCACTTGGTTGCGGTTCGTCTTCTTTCGCTAATGCTTGAATTTCATCACGATGACGAAGAGCAAAACCAAATAATTGTTTTTCTGTTGATTGTAATTCCCCCTTAGCAAGTTTTTCTTCAACTGCTTCTCTCGGATAGTAAATGGATTTAGGGTAGAATTCAATCATAAATCAAGCTTAAAAACAATGCCCAGGGCGGGACTTGAACCCGCACGAAGTTGCCTTCAGGGGATTTTAAGTCCCCAGTGTCTACCATTCCACCACCTGGGCACAGATGGTTTAGCCGTAATATAGAAAAAAATCTAAATAAAAGGGTAAAAATTACGATGTAATTTCAAAATTTTCTTTTTTTTTAGATTTCTTTGAAATAACTAGCTATTCTCCCCCACAATTCGAAGAGCCATTTCCTTACCTTGACGAATTCTATCCGCCATTCCAATTCCACCAATTCCATTTCCGCCAAGTATTAAACCTGGATGCATAGATTCTGCTTTGGCAAAAGCAGCCATTCTTGCAGGTGTTGTTTTGTCGTATTGCGGAATAGCCATTTCATGCCTTGTGATTTCAAATAATTCTGGAGAAAAATCCGTTACGCACAAAGTTTCCTGAATTTCTTTTTTTACCATTTCAAAGACTTCAGCATCTGATAATTTTAAATATTCTGGATGCCTAATACCACCCATAAAAACAGAAAGCATTGCCCCACCCTTTGGCGCTCTTCCACTGAATAAAGAAGACAAGAAAAGTATTCCAAGAATTTTTCTTTTTTCTTTAGAAGGCATTAAAGCACCAAAACCATCCAGTGGACGCCCTTTCCAATTTTTAAAGCCGACCGCCACTTCCATCACAGATGTGTAAGTAATTTGAAAAGCATCTTGTAAACCTTCTTCTGCTAAGAATGAAAATGATTCTTCTAAACGCCTTGCACTACCACAAAAAACCACATGAGAAAATTTATTTTCTAATTCATTAGCAGAAACTATATAACCATTTTCATCTAAACGAACTTTACATTTTTCAAGCCCAAGAGAAATATTTTCCATTCCTATCTCTTGCGTCAACTTTTCAATCAAGCAAGAAAAACCGCCTTTAGCAGAAAAAACTTTTTTTGTTGCTTTTTTATCTCGTGGTGTTTTAGGCTCTTTCATTTTTTTGATACTACCACGAATAAAACTGCCATAATTTTCTTCTAACGCATATAACTTTGGCAAAGCATATTTTGGAATAATAGTATCTGGAGAACCTGCATAAACTCCGGAAACAAATGGATCTACGGCATATTCTAAAATAGATGTTCCTAAACGGCGTTTTACAAAAGAAGTAAGTGTTTCTTCTGGATCTTTTCCTTTAGGGCGAATTGGTTCGAACAAAATTCCAAATTTATCTTTCCAAGAAAACAAAGGAGTTGTTAATCCAGAAATTGGAGAAGAAGGCAATGCGTGTAGTTTTTTCCCTTTCCAGATGTATCGATTGCCAGCTAAACTTGGAGCGGTTTCAAGTAAGGATAAATCCAAATCTTCAAACAATTCCATTGCTTCCGGTTTTCCAAGTGTTCCTGTACTTGGCCCAGTTTCCCATACAAAAGTTTCATTTTTTTTTGACTGCATGACGCCACCAGGCAAACTAGCTGTATCAAAAATCCGAAAGGGAATATTATTTCTTTTTAAATAATACCCAGTCGTTAAACCAGTAATTCCAGCACCGATAATAGCAACACATTTTTCACTCATCATTTCTATTCCTTCTATTTTTCTTTAAAATAAAAACTCCCTGCTAAAGAAATAGCAAGCAAAACGATCATCGCTGTCAGCAAGTAATCTGCAAAAGGCATTGGAGCAATTCCTAGCTCGATAAGAACAACATCTATAACGACAATTAGAGCAAAACAAGTCCCCGCCTTTTGAAAAAAATTTCTTTTATCCAAGAGCCGATCCTCCAAAAATTACCCAAAAAATTAAGCCCAACATCACTAAAACACTAACTCCTACATTCGCAAGAAAAAAATCACGATTTAAAGAATCTAAATCATCTGATTTTCTAAATAAGTGAATATAAAGAATCGCAAGAGACATTAGCGAAAATACAACCCACCAAGCTATTCCCATTTGCCAATACAGCCCAAAGAAAAGAGCAAGAGCAAGCATAGCAATATGACTTCCCAAAGCAATTTGAAGAGCTTTTTTTCTACCAAAACGAGCAGGAACTGAATGCAACCCCAATTCTTTATCAATGGCTTCATCTTGAGTGGCATAAATAATGTCAAAACCACCCATCCAAAGCATCAAAATGAACATTAAGAAAATTGGAAATATTGCAAATTCACCACGCACAGCAATCCATGCTCCTAATGGACTCATGCCTATTGCAAACCCAAGATACCAATGACACAAAAAAGAAAATCGTTTCCAATACGAATAAAATAGTAATGCTAAAAATACAGGAACAGCACATGCTCCGGCTAATGGATTTAACAAAAATGCAAAAATAGTGAAACAAATTCCATTTAAAACAAGAAAGAGAATTACACTTTGACGATTTAATTTTTTTGCTGGCAAATGCCTATTCGCTGTTCTCGGATTTGCTTTATCATATTTTTCATCGGCAAGACGATTAAATGTCATCGCACCATTTCGAGCAAAAACCATGCAACCAACAATCAACACCACTAAACGAATTATTTCAGAAACTGAGTAATTTGCAAAACCGTCTGCAGCCACCCACATTGCCCCAAGAGCAAAAGGCATAGCGAACAATGAATGACTAAAACGAACCAAATGCCCAAATTCAAGAATCTTTTTTAACATGAGAATCGCCCCAAACTGGCACAATGTCATTAGGCACACCTAAATGGGTTAATACTTTAGAAACTACTGAATCTACCAAATCTTCTATTGTTTTAGGAAACGCATAAAAGTGCGGAGTGGCAGGGATAATACAAGCTCCTATTTTAGATAACTTTAACATATTTTCTAAGTGAATCGCATGAAGCGGCATTTCTCTTGGAACCAAAACTAAAGAGCGTTTTTCTTTTAAACAAACATCAGCTGCACGAACAAGTAAATTATCAGCTATACCAGAAGCTAGCTTTCCTAGTGTTCCCATAGAACATGGTAAAATTGCCATTCCTTGAAAATTTCCATTTCCACTGGCGACCGAGGAAAAAAAATCATTGATTGATAAAGTTTCATCAGCAAAATTCGACAAATCAGAAAAACCTTCATAAGCAGCTACTTGCTTTGCTGTTTCTGTCATTACTAAAGAAGTAGAATGATTTAAACGCTTAAGGTGATACAATAACCTTGAAGCGTAAATAGTTCCTGAAGCACCCGTTACTCCTACTAAAAATTTGCTCATATACACTCTTTCTTTTGCAAAATAATGCGATAAGCTATTCCGAAATCACATGCTTTGCAGGAAAGCACATCAAAGCCACTGTTCTCAGCCAATTTTAAAAAATCTTCTACACTTAAAAAACGGCGAATAGAATCAAGCAAATATTCATAAGCAGAACGCTTTTTACTGAAAAAAGCTCCTAAAAATGGAATAAATAATGGCGCTAATTTTTTGTAGAAAAAAGCATTAAAACGATTCCGTGGAGAAAAGAATTCTAAAATCACTAAATACCCGCCAGAAACCAAAACTCGGCTAGATTCTTCCAAACCCGTTTTCGCATCTGGTAAGTTTCTCATGCCAAAACCATTTAGAATCACATCAAACATAGGGGCGGCAAAAGGCATTTTCATAGCATCTAATTGAAGCGAAATCGCTTCTACATTTTTCTTTTGAGAATATTTCAACATTCCATAAGAAAAATCACCTAGAATTGCTAATTGAATGTTCTTAAAAAATTTTCGATAAGTTTTAGCAAAATCACCAGTTCCGCCGCATAAATCCAACAAATTTGAACCTGGATTATATTTTTTTAATTCTCGACAACAAGCACGGCGCCAAGCAATATCACGAAAGCAACTCAATGTATGATTTAAAAAATCATACCGTTCTGAAATTTCGTCAAACATTTTCCGAACAGGACTCAGCATGTCTCAAATGTAATAAATATCTTTATTTAAAAACGTTTCTTTTTATATCTCAATTCTTGTTTTGAGAATACATTCTCTTCACAATTATCTAACCTAAGTTTTCCAAAACTTAGGTTAGAGTGAAAAAAGTTCTTCTAAAGCAATCCAAGCATTTCTTTAATCACAGCTTCGTCAGAAGGAAGCAAAGCTCTTTCCTCTGGAGGAACAAATTGCAACAGACGTTCTGAATCTGGCAAATCTCCGCGATAGCGAGGCTGAATTTCTTTTGGAGTACGAGAATAAAAAAATGGACCCGTTTTTATAAAATTCTTTTGCTGCAAAGACAAGCGAATTCCATCTTGGAGAATTTGCAATATTTTTGGACCCGGTCTTGAAATTTTATGCAAGGAAAGCATTCGACTTATTAATTGCTGCTCATGAATAGGGCTTTCTGATTCTACATAAAAACGCAACTGATGAAGCAAAGCTTTTTCCGAAAGTTCTGGTATTGGCATATCGTGCGGAGTGCCAATGATTTTCGGATGAGTAACTTGATACGGAACGACTAACGAAGTGGCAGTGGTTTCGGCTTCCTCCTCTAATTCTTCGGGAAGGGCCTTTGGTGGCGCTATACTTTGTTCTATTCGAACGGTGGTCAAGAAATGGCTTTTTTCATCTTCATTAAAAATAAACCAAGTCGGAGTCCACAACCGAACAACTTTCCAACCAAGCATCTCTGCTGATTTCAAGCGAATATATTCTCGATCTTCAATGGTATGTTGCAAAGAACCATTTAAAGAATCGTCTTCTGCTGCCAATAAATAACGCTTTTCATTATTTTCATCAACAATTCCCATTCCTACAGAAATAGAAGTTGTTCCTAAATTGATTCGGCATGTCAAATGCTCATCTAAAGCATACTTTTCTAACTCTTGAAGAATTGGAGAAAGCGGCGGCACTTGCAAGGTTTCTGTTCTTATTTCGCTTGTACGGAAATCAATTAAATCCTGGAAAAGTTTGCCTGATTCACTATCCGAAACAGAAATTTTCTTGGAAACATAAAAATGCAATTCTCTGTCAGCAAGCGTAGAGCAAACATTTATTTTAGAAGCGCCTTCGCTCATTCCTTGGAAAGCCCCATCAACTAATAAGAAAATCGTATCGCGTTTTTTCCCTATCGCATTTTCTGGAGTAGAAATGAAAAAAGTATTTCGACAACCCCGATCTTTAAAGAATGAAGCTAAATTAGGCAATCCCTTCAGAGTGTTTTGTAGCATTCTTTTTAGAGTTGAAACTTCTTCTTTAGAGAACGCTATCACACCCAACGTTCTGGCGGGATGAGTTTCTGCATGCTTAACTATCGCTTGAACTAACAACTGTTGCGGTTCATCGCTCAAATGCTTACAGAAAGGTTTTTCTCTTGAAGAATCAGGCAGCGGGAAAGTACGAATACCATTTTCATAAAAATTTGCCGATGCAAATTGCAACATTTGTGGATGCCTACAACCAAACGCAAATGAAACTTTTCGTTGAGGTGCGCCTAGTCGCAAAACATGTAAAAGAACATTACCTGAATCTAACACGCCCATTGGTAAATGTTCATCTCCAACCAAAATCACTTTTTTCGCACTCTGTGCGTAAAGCAAAAAATCTGCCACAGATATAGTTTCCGCATCAAGAACTATCAACAAATCACAACGCGGAGAAGCAGTCAATTTTTTTTCTAAAAGGAGCGTTAAAAGTTCTGGCTTTTGCTTTAAGGTATCACGAACGCGAACAATATTTGCTTGCGCCCACAAATCATACGATTTTCTAAATTCTTTCGATTCCTTAATTCTAGTTTTAGCCGTTTTAGAAAAAAAATCAGGAACTTGTTTTGCCAAGCGTTGCAAAGCCCCTGCGATCCATGACTGCAATATTTTTTTCGAAATTTCTTGATCTTGTAGTAAACTCTGATTTGAAATAAATTCATTCAAATCTTTTTCATTCAACAAATTCGTAGCTTTTAGATACTCTTCATAATCAACCAAATCGGAGAAATATTCTAAAATTCCATTCAAACTTTCAAATTGAGATTTCAAATCTTTAGGGAACAATTCAATATTGAAATAGAATGAAAGATCTCGCAATAAAGTTTCGTATGTATCAAGTTTTTCAACAAATTCATCTAATTCCTTTACGGAATCCTTAAATAGGTAAGCATGTTTTAAAATATTTAGTTTAAAACTTGAAGGGTTCTTTTCTTTCAAAGCATAGAATGCCTTAATTTTCTTTTCTAAACGCCCCCAATCAGTTTTTTCATAATTCCAATCTTTACCAAAAAGTCTCTGCGCTAAAGCAGCACTATTTTTATACGTATTACGACTTTCTTGTATTTCTAATAATTTATCTGCATACTTTTGAAGAGCATCGTCATTTGATGCAATTTTGGGATCTCGTAATGTACTCTTTAAAAGTTTTTTTGACGAGAGATAATTCTCCGACATGTGCTTCATTCGAGTTTTTCTAAGTTGCGAAAAAGTCTCACGAGCTAGCCATATATTAGTGTCTATTGCATTTGGAGTAAATTCATTTGAGCCTTGATTTCTAAAATCACTCCAAATTTTTCCTGCAGATGGGAACGCTTCAATTGTTTCTCGGAAAGTATCCCAATCTTGTAATTTTACATTCCAATCAGGATAATCAATAGAAGTGTGTAAAAGAATTTCCTTAATTTCTAAAATACTTTTTTTAACATTTTCTTCAAGAATTGATTCTTCTAAGATTTCTGTTTGCAAAAGTTCATTCCATGTAGATTCTAATGTTTTTACATGCTGAACTATTGCCTTAATTTTATTTTCAAAATTGACATTTCCAAAAACTCTTTCATTCAACGGAGCAAAAAATTGTTCTTTTTGTGTTGCATTTTCTCTTTTTTTAAAGGAATACACAACATCTAACGCCGAAGCAATTTCTTTACATTCTTCTAAAGAAAGTTTGTCTAATTTTTCAGATATAGCTCCATTCAATTTGCATGAACTTTTTTTTCTATTCTTGGAAAGTTCCTGCATAATATCAACCAAAGGTGTATTTCCGTTTTCAGGACTTACTTGAGAATAATACAACTCAAAAGGCTTTCTTTTTTCTCGTAAATCAAGTTCTAACTTTTCATAATCAGGTGTTTCGTCTGAAAAAATCGGAGGCAAAAGCGTTTCTTTTAAAACTTGCAAAGTAACTGGACGAGATGCGATGACTGCTGTTTTTTTCTCACGACGAATTGCTTCTGCAATCAAATTAGACACTGTTTTTCCGCCATCTGTTCCAGGCAATGATTCTAAAACAAAATAACGATATTCGTCAGACAAAGCTTTTAATAACGCATCGGTATCTTCAGAATCATACGGGTAAGGAAAAACATAATCAGCAGGGTGAAAATCTTTTCTAAAACGAGCTGCATCAAAAGAAGCATCCGCAGAAGAAGATAACCCTTCGCCTAAAAATTCATTGGCGATTTTTCCCAATTTTTCAGATTCAATATTCCTATACAATCGTCCAATTCGAACGGCGGAAATAAATTTTTCTGAAGGCAATAAAATTAAAGAAACACCCTTTTCAGTGAACTTCCACCCTTCTTGAGTAGAAATGAATATTTTTAATCGTCTAAAATATTCCTGCAAAGAAAATTTCTTTTCTACTTGTGCTGCTTCAGGTTCTGGAAAACCTTCCATTTCGGCCAAAACTGGATTTTCAACAGGTAAACCCGCTGTGGTAAATTCCTTGGTTTGACTATTAAAATTTACCGGCAGCAATAAAGCAGCTCCAGTTCGCTTTCCTGGTCCACGAAGCAAACCGAGTCCAATAAAAAAAGACAAAGGTAAATCTGATTCCAAGGATTCTACGTATTTTTTTAGCAAATTCTTTTGTTGATCTGCCGAGAGCGACTCAATAAAAAATGAAAGAGGAAATGACTTTTTTGAAATCCAAACAGAATAAAATTCAATAGCATCTGTACTTAATACAGGCATTTGATCAAGTGTTCCCGAAGACAACTTTGATAGACTAGCAAGAGAAGCCTCTGAAATGCGAGAAGAGCGGATTTTATTCAAAAAAGAAAAAACTTGTTCTTGGACCATACCTTGAATATATGCAAAAATTCAAAAAATCGCATCAATTCAGGAGGCTATTTTTGGAAAAACGGCCAAAATAAGCATTTTGTATGTAATGAATGGCCTCTTCTAGCGAAACTCGCCTATTTTCTTGAATAACTCGAGCCTCAAAACAAACACTTCCAAGCAAATCCATTTCATCCATTCCCTGTTCTAATTCAGCGCGTAAACTTTGAGATTGTTGACGTTTAGACAACTTTTTCCCTTCTTTTTCAAATAACAATGGGTGATGTAAATATAAGGGTTCTTTTTTTCTACCAAGTGCCTGTGATAATGCTATTTGCCTTGCTGTTGAAGAACGCAAATCTTCTCCACGAACAATAAGCCCAATATTTTCCTCCAAATCATCTACACACACCGCAAATTGATATGTCCATTGCCCAAGTCTATCTTGAATAGCAAAATCTCCACATTGAAGTTTTGGATTTTCTTGAAACGAACCGAGAAGTAAATCGTTCCATAAAATATTTTTGTTTGGAACTTTAAAACGCAAAGCAAATGGTTCCTCTGAAGCCTCTTTTCTATGTTCGCAACAACCGCCGTAGATAATTTCTCCGTCCTCATTCACAGGGTTTTCAGCAAATAATTTTTTTCGGGAACAAGTACATGGGTAAAGAAGTAAAGCTTCCTTTAACTTTTTCGCATATTTTTCATAAAGAGCATACCGATTACTTTGCAACGAAATACTTTCAAAATGAAAACCGAATCTCGCTAAATCAACAGGAATACTTTCTATGTATTCCTGACGGGCGCGACTTTGGTCGTGATCTTCAATTCGCAAACGGACTCTGCAACCAAAGTAATCTGCCGCCGCAAAAACAAACAGGGCGGAAAGTAAATGCCCTCGATGCAAATAACCCGTTGGACTTGGAGCAAACCGAGTAAAAGACATAACTTAAAGATAAGAAAAAGTTCTCTGGAAAAAGAAATAAATTATTTTTGTTTTATGATGAATAGTTACATTGGCGCATTACTTGCAATTATCGCTTTTGGTTCCTATATGGTTCCTCTTCGGCGCTTCCCTTCCTTTTCCTCTTACGCTTCTCTAACAGGACTTTCTTGGGGAGTTTTCGTCGTTTCGCTAATTATCGCTATCGCCACCAATACACTTTCTATTCATTTTGTTGGAGTCGTCTGCGGTGTTTTATGGGTTAGCGGAGGCTCTCTTTGCTTTAGTGCCGTACAAAAAGAAGCCAACTTATCTGGAACTAGCGTTCGTATGATGGGAACCTGTATTCTTGTTTCCTTTTTACTTGGTAGTATTGTATTACAAGAGCAAATAATTATTTGGCTTGCTATTCTTGCTATTATCGCTCTCATTATCGGGTTATTTTTACTTTCTCCGCAAAACGGCTTTTTCTTCAGCAAATGGCGTTCCTTATTAGCTGGCGCTATTTTTGGAGCACACTTACTTCCCTTTCAATTATCAAATTTGAATGTTTTAGAATTTTCATTTTCTTATGCAGTAGGAATTCTTTTCGCCGCGGGCCTGCTTTTTGTTTTATTACGTAAAAAAGAAAAAATGACTTTGAAGCCATTCCGCCCTTGGGTAATAAGCATTTTTGCAGGAATTCTTTGGCTTCTTGGCACACACGGGTCTTTTGCAGCCATCGCAGAAGATGGACCTCTAGGTTATGGAATCGGCTACCCTTTAACACAATTAAATTTATTAGTCAATATCGCATGGGGCGTTCTTGTATTTAAGGAATATCCAACAAAAAAAGAACGCTTACGTTTAGGAGCGGCAGCCACCATCATCCTTACGGGAGCTGTTTTATTAACTTTATCTAAAATTCTACTCACTAATTAAAACGGGATTTTTATGAAAAAAATATTAAGCCTTTTCTTTATCAGTTTTTCTTTTGTGCTTGCTAGCGACATAACAGCTACAACCTCTGATGGACGAATTGTGATTCTCCATGATAACGGCAGGTGGGAATATTATCAAAACAATAAAAAAATCCGTGATGTTCGAGAATCTGCTATTCCTAAAGATATGAAGTTTGAAGTTTCCATTCGCTATGAAACTTACGAAACTTTACGAAAAAATATGGAAATGTATTTAACAGCATTAGAATTCTCAGAAGAAGCAATCAAAGATAGTGTTCGAACACTTCCTCGTGGAGGAATCGTTCACTTTTGCGTTCCTACAGAACAAATTCGTAAAGGTCTTCCAAGAACATTCATTTACTCTGTGTTTAATGGCGGAAAATCTCCCGTGTATCGAGAAAGCGTTCCTGATTCTCTTGCCAAGCAAAGCGAACATGCAGGCGAATCGTATTTAGTTTCTGTTCCTATTTACACAAAGCCAAAAAAATCTGGCATGAAAGCAAGAGTGGAAAGCCCGGATGGAAGGCAAACTTTAGACTTTGATGTTTTTGCAAAATAAAAATCATGAACTACGCCATTGTAGATTTGGAAGCTTCCGGAGGGAAAAAATTTGAAAACCGAATCATTGAGATTGGAATAGTTTTAACCGATGGGCACCAAATAGAACAAACCTACCAAACCTTGGTAAATCCTAAAACTACTGTTTCAAAATTCGTAGAAAAATTAACGGGAATTTATTCTGCGCAACTCATTCAAGAAAAGCCTTTTTCTGTATTTGCAACAGAAATTTTCGGAATGCTAAAAGGTCGAATTTTTGTAGCACATAATGTGAGCTTTGATTATTCTTTACTTCGCGAAGAATTAAAACGATGTGGACTTTCATTAGAACTTCCAAGATTATGCTCTATGAAATTAGCAAGAAAAGCATTTCCAAAACTCTCTAGTTATTCACTTGGTTCTGTTTGTAATCACTTAAATCATCCTTTGCAAAATGCTCATCGCGCTTTAGATGATGCGCTTGGTGCCTATGAGATTTTAAAAGCAGTCATTGAACAATATGGAGAAGAATTCGCTTGGAAACAAGCTACACATAAAGGAATTTTCGGGTTCAAAAAACAACAAACTGTTTAATGACCACTATACAGCATTTCGGTTAAAGTGCGTTTTCTTTCCAAATTCCAGAAAGATATTTCAACCTAACAATTCTAGCGGCCGCTTGTTCTATACGCAAACGATATTCCGGAGATTTACTTCCTAATTGTTCTAAATAAGAAATCATCTCAACAGCTTTGGCTGGGTATGTAATCATAAACATATCATTTCCGGCCCATAAAACCGTTCGAATTAGTTTTCTAAAATCCTTGGTTGGATATTTTTTTCCTTTCACTTTATCTTTACCCGCAATCCAAGCGCGCAAAGAAACTCCCCACAAATCGTCTGTTAATAAAACGGTATAAGGAGAATTTTCTCTAGCCATTTTTGTAATCCTTGGATTAAAAACGGCCGGGGTATTAGAAAAACGAACAAAGCGAACGCTTGAAAGCATCATTACAGGTATTTCTTCAGAAAAAGACTTAAAAAATTCAGCGTTCTTCTGAACCACTTCTTTTGGTGAAGTGCTAAATGCTATTTGATGGTCGCTATTTGTCCAGCTATCATAACCAGGAAAATGTTTAGAAGTGCTTAATACATTAGATTCTTTCATTCCCTGAACAAACGCTTTTATTTTAGGCGTTGCCTTTTCAAAATCACCAAAAGATCGATGACTTAATTCCATAAAAGAAGGTTTATTTTTTGAATCCATCGGAGGGTCTAATACAGGAGATAAGTTCAAATTGATTCCGTAACGATGAAGAACCGTTCCTATTTGTTTGGCTAATTCATAAACAGAATCTACATTCATTTCTCGCATTTCTTTTGCAGAAGGTAAATGCAGCCATTCTTTAGAAACAGCTTGTAAGCGATTTACTCGTCCACCCTCCTGATCAATGGCGACTAACAAAGGGAGTTTCAGCGAATCATTTGCACTTTGCAAAGTTTGCATCAGATGTAAAGTGTCCTTCAAGTGTGGTTTCATAATAAGAACACCACCAAAACGATGCTTCTGAATATAATTTGCAGAAGGCATATACACCATAAGAGTTTGAGCCGCTTTTTCTTTCAAAGTTAAACTTTTCCAAAAAGGAAGAATTTCTGCTGGAACAATGGAATCCCCTGCTGATTTAGCTTCTTCCATAGAAAGTTTTTTAGCAAAAACAGGAGAAATACTTAGAAGTAAAATGAAAGCAAAAAGAATCCTAAAAAAAGAATTCTTTTCACTCACAAATCCAAGAAGATTACTACCGCCATTCACCTTAAAAAGGCTCTCTATTCTTTAGTTTTCTTTGCAGAACTCTTTTTAAAAAATCTTCTACCAGCAGGTCTTGGTGGGAATTCAAACTTCATTGCACCTTTCTCGTCTAAAAAGAGATAAGCATCAAAAAGTTTTTTTGTTCTCGCTGAACGAAATCCCTTGATGAGTTCTGTTTTTTCGCCATTCAACATGCGTTGTAAATTTTCAACGGAAATTTCTTTTCCGAGAATCATTTTATTTAAACGAAAACCTTTTTCATCACCATCAATAGAACTCTGGGAAACATACGCTGTTAAAGTTTCATACACTGGCGAATGATCTTGTGGAGCATAACCTAAAATTTCACCATTATGTTCTGTACTAGGAGTTTCAAAAATCAATTCGGCGCGGTTTTTATCATTGATTATTACAGCCGCCGCAAATTCCACACCCTTTTTAGAACGAAATCCTGTCATTGGAGGGAGTTTCTTTTCTTTTAATAATACCTCAACTTCTGCCGGAGCCATCAAGCGTCCACCTAGCATTTTATTGATGACAATTCCGCTTTCAGTAGAATACCTAGAAACAGTTTCAAAAACTTTTTCTCCATTCACTGGGCTGAATGCAGCTTCCTTTTTCTCATTATCTTCTTCGTATTCCTTAATATTTTTCACCATTTTAGTGGTTAAATCAGCGATTCTTTTCATGAAAACATCTCTTGAAAGAGCGCCTTGCTCAACCATTCCCAATTGGTGTTCCCATTCTCCAGTTAATTCTGGAGAAGTTAAAGATTCAATATTCATCGCCGTCAGCAATTGAATTAAATCAAATGCTTTTGCCGTTGCAATTAACTCTTTGCCATCTCGAACTACATATTTGTCTGAAATCAATTTTTCTATTGTTGCAGCTCGAGTCGCAGGAGTTCCTAAACCCCGGTCTTTAAGAGCGTCTTTTAGCTCTTCATCTTCAACTAATTTCCCAGCCCCTTCCATCATGGAAAGCAATGAACTTTCTGTATATCGAGCAGGCGGTTTTGTTGTATCTTCAACACATTCCAACTCTTTATTTTCAGCTTGATCATCAACCAATTTTGGTAAATCACCTTCTTGCTTTGATTCTTTTCCGTAAACGGCCAAAAAACCAGGCTCTACAAGAATTTTTCCTTCAGTTAAAAATGTTTCACCCTCAATAGTCGTGATACGTTCTGTATTTAAATATTTTGCTGGAGGAAAGAATACTGCAATAAAACGCTGGCAAATCATATTGTAAATTTTTTGTTCTGCTTCGCTTAGCGTTTTTGGAACATTTCCGGTAGGGATAATCGCATGGTGATCTGAAATTTTCTTGTTGTCAAAAATTTTAGGATTCTTTTTTACCCAATTATTTTCTAGTGCCTCGTTTGCAAAAGGCTCTAACGCCCCTTTAATTTGTTTTAAAGTTTTCTTAACTGTAGAAACGTAATCTTCAGGAAGAAATTTGCTGTCGGTTCTAGGGTAAGTCGTTAATTTATGACGTTCATAAAGAGCTTGAGCAATTTGCAATGTAGTTTTAGCAGAAAAACCAAATCGATTATTCGCTTCCCGTTGCAAAGAAGTTAAATCGTATAAAGGTCCACACTTTTGCATAGAGGGTTTCGTTGTTTCTTCTACTATTCCCTTTTTGCCTTTGCATTTTTTTAAAATAGCGTTTGCTTCTTTTTCGTCAAAAATCTGTTTTTTGGTTTCTTTACCATCTACAGCAAACCATTTTCCGGGATACGTTTCTTTACCATTTTCAAAAATTCCTTGAATAGTCCAATATGGTGTTGGCTCAAACGCAAGGCGTTCTTTTTCTCGTTGCACAATCATCGCAAGAGTAGGGGTTTGTACTCGGCCACATGGCGTTAAACGAAAACTTCCCGCAGTATTTTTATAAGCAGTCAATGCTCTTGAACCATTAATTCCCACTAACCAATCGGCTTCCGATCTGCTTATCGCCGCATTTTGCAAATTAAACATTTCTTCATTCGTACGAAGATTTTCAAATGCCTCCTGTATGGCGGCGGTTGTCATACTTTGCATCCAAAGGCGTTTTAAAACTTTGTTTTTTAATCCTGTTTTTCCTTTTTCATGTTCAATGATATAGTGGAAAATTAATTCACCTTCTCGCCCAGCATCACAAGCATTGATAATTGTAGAAACTTCTTTTTTTCGAATCAATTTTCCTAAAGCACTTAATTGAGATTTAGTTTCTTGTATTGGACAAATTTTAAATTGTTCTGGCAAAATCGGAAGCAAATCAATATCATTCCAATTTTTGTAACGATCATCTATTTCTTTTGGATCAGCTAGTCGGACTAAATGACCTACCGCCCATGAAACAATTGTAGAATCACTTACATAATGAGTTTTTTCTTTCTTAAACTTTTTTGCCCCTAACGCCTTGACTAAATCCCCAGCTACACTGGGTTTTTCTGCAATAATAAGAGTCATCGAAGCGTTTTCTGAAACTTTAGCCATTCTATTTTACCTCAATTTTTCCATTTAAATTTACCAAGAACCCCAAACAATACCGCAAACACAGTAAATGGAGCATGAAGGAGTTCCACAGGCACAAACCATTTTAAAAGTTTTTCTTGTTTAAATACTTGAAGTCCACGCCTAAAAAGAAGAATATCCACAAGCACCTTCAAAATAAAAGTGAACAAAACAGGCCACATTAAATTCAAATTCAAAATAAATGCAAAAGGTGCTATGGTCAAACACAAAAAGAATGTAAAAATACCTGCTAAAACACGAATTGTTCGAGGAGTATAGTATATAGTCTTTGATGCCCAGCGTTTTCTCTGTTCCCAAAGTTCAGAGAAAGTTTCTTTTCCTTTAGTCGTTACAAAAGTTTCTGGTGCGATACAGTAGGCCATAGAATGAGGATTAGATGCAGCTTTTTGCATTAACAAGTCATCATCGCCGCTTTGAATGTGGCTAACATTTTTAAACCCATTTACACTTTGAAAGAAACTACGGCGATAAGCGATGTTATTTCCAGTACTTGTTAAAGGCAAATGCAATGCTAACCCAGCAGTTCCGGCAATCCGGTACGACATCGTTTCAACCGCTTGCATATAAAGTAAAGGCTTTGCGGGTTCAGAAAGTTCCAAATAAGAATGCCCTGCCACAAAATTAATGCCAGGAACAAATTCTTGAACCATACCAGAAATCCAAGTAGGCAAAAGTTTGCAATCAGCATCAGTGAGTAAAAGTAAATCTCCGGCACTTGCCTGAACTAATTTAGTAATAGCATGTTTTTTCGGACTCGTATTTGGCGGAATATCTTGAATTGTCAATACATGCACTTTTTCAGGAAATTTTCTTGCGTAACTACTTAAAATTTCAGGAGTAGAATCTTCCGAACGATCATCGGCAATCCAAACATCCCATTTTCCTTTGTAATCTTGAGCAAGTAAAGAATCTAATAACGCAGTCAAATTTGCTTCTTCATTTCTTGCAGAAACAAGAACACTGACTGACGGCGGCGGTTGGGTTATATCTGAACCTTTTTGCAAACGTCCCATCGCTAAAAACATACGCAACACAAGTCCAGCATAAAAAAGTGCTGAACCGAGCAGTATGACTAAATAGACTATAGAAAGAACGTTCACAAACATCATCGCGGCAAAATCTAATTTTAAGAACGAAGGTTTAGACTTAAAAAAAGTGTTTTAAGGCGCATTTTTCCGATAGACGCACTTTTTCTTGACTAAAAATCCACTTTATTTCTATATTTCGGGCACTTTGAGAATAGAATTAGCGAAAAATGTGACCGAACCTACCGAAATTTTGGCAGTTTGGTCTTCTTCTGAAGCACCGGAGCTCTTTGAAGAACTTCGCCTAGTTGGTGAGTTGAAAGCAGAGATTCTGGCTAGCCCAGCAGAACAGGGTAATATGCTACTGACAGGCTCGCTTTCTGGAACGCAACGCTTAACATGCGCACGGACACTTGAACCTTTTAAGCGTCCTTTTTCAACCGAACTAGCGCTGGAAGTCTTGCGTGAACAGGTCGCTTCTCAAGAACTTGATGACGAAGATGCGGAAACATTTGTCATTCGTATTCCTCTTCATCAAGATTATGTGGATGTTTCGGAGTGCGTCCGGCAGCTTGTTATATTACAAGAACCGATGTACCCGGTAAAAAATCCCGACGAAGCATTTTCTTTCGTGACTACAGAAGAAGTAGAAACAGAAGATCCACGTTGGGAAAAATTGAAAGCGCTTAAGCGCAAAATGGAAAAATCCGAATAGGAGTGAACAATGGCCGTCCCAAAAAGAAAAACCTCGACCGCTCGTCGCGACAAACGCCGTTCCCATTGGAAAATGGAAGTTCCGGCAATGGCAACTTGTGATCATTGCGGATCTGTAAAGCGCCCACACCGTGTATGCCCTGTTTGCGGCTACTACAATGGTGTTGAAGTCGTCCGCATGGCCGACGCCTAATTATTAATAACACCTAAAACAAGGAGTTCCCATGATAAAGATCGCACTAGATGCTCTTGGTGGTGATTACGCCCCGGATGTTGTGATTGACGGAGCTATTCGCGCCGTTAAAGAAGCAGAAGGCAAGTTGCATATAGTTCTCTGTGGACCACAAGAAGTGGTTGAACAGGGTTTAAAGAAATTCGGTTACGAAGGCGATGCCATATCTATTGTGGATGCTCCTGAGCCCGTAGCCATGGATGACCATCCTGTTGAAGTTTTACGCAAGAAACCAAATTCCGGTTTGGTTACTTGTGTTGCTTTACAAAAGAAGGGCTTGGTTCAAGCAAGTGTCAGCGCTGGAAACTCTGGAGCAATGATGGCTTCATGCCTTATGCTTCTTGGAAGAACAAGTGAAAACTTTGCTAGACCGCCTATCGGGTGTATCATTCCAACGGTCCAAGGTCAAATGGTTATGGTAGATGCCGGAGCGAATGTAGATGAAAAGGCACCAGTTCTTGTTGATTTTGCCCTAGCTGGTTCCGTATTTGCAGAATGCTATCTCGGCATTGAAAATCCAAAAGTCGCTTTATTGAACATGGGCGAAGAGGAAAAGAAAGGGCCAGCAGTCATTCAAGAAGCTTATCAGCTTTTGAAAAATGTTGACTCCATCAATTTTATTGGCAACATTGAAGGGCGTGAAGTTCTTTTAGGTGGAGCAGATGTTCTTGTTTGCTCTGGCTATACAGGCAATATCGTATTAAAGATGATTGAAGGTTTCTATATCCTTCATCATGAATTGTTCGGCAGTATTGATACCCCAGCTGGTCGTCGTTTCGATGAAACATGGGATTATCGAAATGCTGGTGGTGCTTTGTTGCTTGGTTTGAATGGAACTGGCTTAATCGCTCATGGTATTTCTGATGCCAAAGCGATTCATCAAGCATGCCTAGCTGCTTACCGATTCGCAAGCAATGGTGTTGCAAAGAAAATCGGTGAAAAACTGAGTGGAATGAAGTAATAATGCATTTCCAGCAAACTAAAAAACGGCTTCACATTAGTGAGCCGTTTTTTTCGCTTTATGTATTTGAAAGTCATTTCATTTATTCAAACTTAACCTTCTAACCACTAAAAAAACAAAAATCCAGCAAAATCAAGTTGAAAATGTTATACTAACTTTAAGAGTCAATATGTCAAAACGAATATTTCTTTTCCCAGGTCAAGGTTCTCAATACGTAGGTATGGGACAATCTTTGGCAAAATCATTTCCTCAAGCTGCTACTCTATTAGCGGAAGCAGATGAAATTCTCGGTTTTTCTTTATCAAAATTAATGGCTGAAGGCCCTGAAGAATTACTAAAGAGCACAGACAATACCCAACCAGCGCTATTTACCTGTTCTATGATGGTCATGGAACTTTTGAAATCAGAAGGGTATTCTGCTGATTACGTTGCAGGGCATTCTCTTGGTGAGTATTCGGCCATTTGCGCTGCTGGTGGCTTTACTTTTGCCGATGGCTTACGCTTGGTTAGAACACGCGGTGAATTAATGGCTAGTGCTGGTTCTAAAGAACCAGGAGCTATGGCAGCCATTATGGGGCAAGAAGAGGAAAAAGTTTTAGAACTTTGCAATAAAGTCCGAAATGAAGGAATTGTAGTTCCGGCAAACCTCAACTGTCCAGGTCAGATTGTAGTTTCAGGCGCCGTTAAAGGAATCCAAAAAATTGTAGAAATCGCTGCATCGGAAGGCATTAAGGCAATTCCTCTTGCAGTATCCGGAGCATTCCATAGTCCTTTAATGCAATTTGCTCAAGAAGGTCTTGCTCAGGCCATTGAAAATGTTGAATTTAAAGATTTAACAACCCCACTTATCGCTAATGTCACCGCAGAACCCGTATGTTCAGGTAGCGAAATCAAAGATTTGCTTGTTCGTCAATTAGTTTCCCCTGTACGCTGGAACGATTCTATGAACAAAGCAATTTCTCTTGGCGTCACACAAGGCGTTGAAATTGGCTCAGGTAAAGTATTAATGGGGCTTATGCGTAAAATCAGCCGAGACGTCAAAGTTTATCCAATAGAAACTCTAGAAGCGTTTCAATCACTAAAGGAGTAATGAATGTTTAGTCTTAAAGGAAAATCTGCTATTGTCACGGGTGCTTCTCGCGGAATCGGTCTTGAAATTGCAAAGGTTCTCGCAGAATGTGGCGCCAATGTAGCTGTAATTGCAACTCGTGAAAATCCAGACATCGCTCAAGAAATCGCAAACACTTACAACATTCGTTGCTTAAGCTATGGTTGTGATGTTTCTGATTCAGAACAAGTGAATGAAACTTTCAAAAAAATCATCGAGGAATTTGGCGCTGTTGATATTTTAGTCAACAATGCAGGCATTACTCGAGATGGTCTTATGATGCGTATGAAAGACCCAGATTTTGATGATGTTATCCGCATTAACCTCCGTTCCGTTTTTGTCTGCACTAGAGCTCTTGCTCGTCATATGATGGGGCGCCGTCAAGGCAGAATTATCAATATGGCTAGCATCAACGGTATTCGAACACAAGCAGGACAAGCTAATTATGCAGCATCAAAAGCCGGCTTAATTGGTATTACAAAGTCTAATGCTATGGAATTTGCGTCAAGAGGCATTACAGTTAATGCAATTGCCCCTGGATTCATTCAAACCGCAATGACAGAAAAATTAGCGGCAGAAACTGTTGAAAAATATAAGGCAGCCATTCCAGTTCAAGATCTTGGCAAGCCTTCTGATGTTGCCTATGCTGTTGCATTTTTAGCATCTGACGAAGCCCGTTACATCACAGGACAAGTTTTAGGCGTGGATGGCGGGTTGAACGCTTAGAAATTTTTTATTACATTTAACCTAAACCTCTCAATGGAGTATAAATATGAACGAAGAACTTCTTAAAAAAGTAACCGACGTTGTTGTTGACAAGCTCGGTGTTAAGGCTGAAGATGTTAAGCCTGAATCCTCCTTCATCAACGATCTCGGTGCAGATTCCTTGGATCGCGTTGAACTCGTGATGGCTTTGGAAGACGAATTTGATTTGGAAATTCAAGATTCTGAATCTGAAAAATTCTTGACTGTTGCTGATGTAGTTGCTTTCATTGAAAGCAAGAAAGGCTAATATCAGAAAAGTTTTCTAAAAAAAGAAAAAGCGCAAAAGTGAAAACACTTTTGCGCTTTTTCTGTAAAAATGCTCTAAACTTCCTTTCTAAAAAGAGCATTAATATTTTCTCTCAAACAAACATTCCCTTAATTTTTATCTTTAGAAAGTCATTGTATCAATAAACACAAAGCAGGTGTTTTCTTGGAAAAAAAGAGCGTCTTGAAAAAAATTTTGAAATTCTGGTTTCGTCGTCATGGAAAAGGACAAGGGCTAGAACAAAAAATCGGTTATGTATTTCGTGAACCATCATTGCTAGCTCACGCTTTGATTCATAGGTCTTGGTTAAGCGGAAAAAATTTACCTTACTGGGAAAACAACGAACGCTTAGAATTTTTAGGTGATTCCGTTTTAAATATGCTCGTAACGGAATACCTTTATAAAACATACCCCGAATCTTCTGAAGGTGAATTATCAAAAAGGAAAAGCGCTATCGTTTCTGGACACGCTCTGGCACAAACCTCTCTTCTTTGGGATTTAGGTAGCTATATAAGAATCGCAAAAGGAGAAGCTCGCATGGGAGGTAGGCTTAAAGAAAGTATTTTGTCTGATGCTTTTGAAGCCGTTCTTGGAGCCGTATTTTTAGACGGAGGACTTGAAGAAGCTCGTAAACTTCTTGTTCGATTCCACTTTCCAAGAATCCCTGAAATTTTATCTGGTCCTGAATTTGTTAATTACAAAAGCCAACTCTTAGAATACATGCAAGGTCATGCGCTCCCTGTTCCTGAATACAAAGTCATTTCTGAAAACGGTCCAGAGCATTTAAAAATTTTTGAAATGGAAGTTTACCTAGAAGGCGTTCCTTGCGGAAAGGGAACTGGAAATTCAAAAAAGAAAGCAGAACAAGAAGCAGCTCGACAAGCTTTAATTTATCTACAAGACGAAAAAGAAAAAAAAGAATTGGAGAATAATACAAATGCTTAAATGGAGTTTTATTTTACTTATCGTTTTTTGCCTAAACGCCTGCAATGAAAAGAAAGCAGAAAACACCAAAGAAATTAGTTGTAAAACAAGCGTTGAATTACCTGCAGGCACTGGAGAATTTGACCCAATCGCTTCTAAAGAAGCTGTTCCTTGCGGTTCCATTACGCTATGGGGTTCCTCCATGCCAAAATCTTTTAACATGTGGGAAGATTACAATAGTTTTTCAGCTCAGTTGATGAGTTTAATGTTTGAACCATTAGTAACTCTTCATTCCGTAGAAGACCGAGAAATTGGAGTGCTTGCGGAATCATGGGAAGTTTCTGCCGATGGAAAAACATTCACTTTTAAAATCGATTCACGAGCGAAATGGAGTGATGGCGTTCCTATAACAGCAGAAGATATTCAATTTTATTACGACGTCATCATGTCGCCTAAAAATTTAACACCAATCTTTAAAGTTGGTTTAAGCCGCTTTGATCGACCTGAAGTAATTGATTCTCTTACCATCCGAGTAGTAGCTAAAGAATCTCACTGGGGAAATTTTTGGGAAGCAGCAGGCTTAACCGCTTTTCCTAAACACGCTTGGAAAGACAAAGATTTTAATAACATTCGTTTTGAATTCCCTGTTTCTAGCGGTCCATACAAAATCAAAGAATTTAGAGAAGACCGTTATGTAGAATTAGAACGCCGTGGCGATTGGTGGGGATTTGCCAAAAATTGGAATCGCGGCAAATATAATTTTGAAAGCATTAAATTCCGTTTTATGGAGGATCAAACAAAAGTTCTTGAAGCCTTCAAAAAGAAAAACTTTGATGCTTACGCTCTCTACACTTCTTCTATTTGGATGAAACAAACAGATTTTGATGCAGTAAAAAAAGGTCATGTTATTAAGCAAAAAATTTACAATAAAGAACCCATTGGCTTTCAAGGAATGGCTTTTAACTTAAGACGAGAAAAATTTCAGGATATTCGAGTTAGACGAGCTCTTTCTATGTTAATGAACAGAAAAATGATGAATGAAAAATATATGTACAATCAGTATTTTTTACTTAATAGCTATTATCCTGATTTGTGGGAAAACAACAAGAATCCAAAGGCTGAATCTTTTGAATACGCTCCAGACTCTGCAAGAAAGCTTCTCGCCGAAGCGGGCTTTGTTCCTGACGCACAAGGTAAGCTTTCGAAAAATGGCGTTCCTTTTGAAATCACCTTTATAACTTCTGCTTCCGAAATGAGACATTTAACACTTTATCAAGAAGATTTACAGAAAGTTGGTATTCATGTGCAAATAGAACAAATGTCTCAAAGTACCTTACGGAAACGTTTGGACGAGGCTGATTTTGACATGTATTGGGTAAATTGGGGCGCCGGACGCTTAAGAGACCCAGAAGCTTCTTGGCATTCATCAACCGCAAATGCGAAAGGCACGAACAATCTATCTGGACTTCAAGATGCCATTGTAGATAGTTTAATCCAATTACAAAAAACAGAATTTAATCTTGAAAAGAGAAATGAAATTTTAAAATCTCTTGATCATCGCCTTACCGAGTTAGTTCCTTATGTATTGATGTGGCAAGCAGATCACCACCGAATTCTTTATTGGAATCGTTTTGGCACCCCAGAAAAAGTCTTTGATAAATTTGGTCGCGAAGAATCAATTCCTATTTATTGGTTCTATGACATCAAGAAGGCAAATGCTCTTGAATTTGCCGAAAAACAAGATTCTACACTCCCAGAAGAACCAAAAGAAATCAGACCTTAAACAAAGAATTTAAAGGCAAAGAATTTTCTTTGCCTTTTTTTAATCTAAAAATCAGTAAATCATTACTCTTTCTATATTTTTCCCTATGGCTAGAGCTAGAAAGACAATATCTCCAGACCCGTTTCAAAAAAACTTGCTAAAGGTTTTACCGCCAGAAAAAAGCAGGCCCGGAATTTTACCAGAATTTCTTGAAAATACAAGAGCTGAATTTGACTTAAAATGTGACTACGCTCCAGCAGGCGATCAACCTCACGCCATTCAAGAAATAACTGATGGCTTTCTAAAACGAAAAGAGCGTTTTCAAAGTTTACTCGGAGTCACTGGCTCTGGGAAAACTTTTACCATGGCTAATGTCATCAAAAACATTGGAAAACCAACTTTAATCTTAACTCATAACAAAACATTAGCTGCTCAATTATACCAAGAGTTCAAATCTTTTTTTCCAAATAACGCTGTTGAATATTTTGTAAGCTATTATGACTACTATCAACCAGAAGCTTATATTGTTCACACTGATACTTTTATAGAAAAAGATGCGGCAATCAATGACGAAATTGACAAACTTAGACTTCGCGCCACTTCTAACTTGTTAACAAGAAGAGATACCATTATAGTAGCCTCCGTTAGTTGCATTTATGGTCTTGGCAGTCCGAGAGAATATTTTGATTTAATGGTTCGAATCAAAAAAGATGAGGAACGGGATCGGGACGAAATTTTACGTTCGCTAGTTCATATTCAATATGAGCGCAATGACTTCGCTTTAGAGCGCGGGACATTTCGTGTTCGAGGCGATATTATTGAAGTTTACCCCAGTTACGATGACTTTGGACTTCGAATAGAAATGTGGGGCGATTCTATTGAGCGCCTTTGCCGATTTAACTTAATCACAGGTGAAACTATAAAAGAACTTTCAGAAATGTGTATTGCTCCGGCCAAACATTTTGTAACTCGTGAAGATAGTCGCAAACGCATTATTCAAGATATGCAAAACGAACTTACTCTTCGAGTGGAGCAACTTGAAAAAGAAGGGAAAGTTCTTGAAGCGGCTAGACTTTCTAGCAGAACCCGCTATGATATGGAAATGATTCGCGAAACTGGAATTTGTTCTGGTATTGAAAACTATTCTAGAATCATAGAAGAGAGAGCGCCAGGCACGCGCCCCTTTACACTAATCGATTATTTCGGGAAAGATTGGCTTTTGATGATTGATGAATCTCATGTCAGTATTCCACAAGTTGGAGGAATGGCAGAAGGCGATAAATCTAGAAAAACCACCTTAGTTGAATATGGTTTTCGACTCCCTTGCGCTCTTGACAACCGTCCAATGAATTTTCCTGAATTTGAAATGATGTACCCAGAACAAGTTCTTTTTGTTAGCGCCACTCCTGGAGATTACGAACTAAAGCAAACTTTCGGATCTGTTGTGGAACAAATTAATCGTCCAACTGGTTTGTTAGACCCAGAAATTGAAGTGCATCCAATCGAAGGACAAATGGATGTTTTAATCAAACAAATTGAAAATGTGGTACAACAAGGGAACCGCGTTTTAGTTACCACTTTGACAAAAAAAATGTCTCAGGATTTAACGGATTACCTTGTAGAAGTTGGTATTCGCGCCCGTTATTTACACAGCGAAATCAAAACCTTTGAACGCCACGCTCTTATCCGCGGATTACGACTCGGAGAATTTGATGTATTAGTCGGCATTAACTTATTAAGAGAAGGATTAGACTTGCCCGAGGTTTCTTTAGTTGCAATTCTTGATGCCGACAAAGAGGGATTCCTTAGAAACTATCGTAGTTTAATTCAAACGATGGGAAGAGCTAGTAGAAATGTTTCTGGCAAAGTACTTTTATTTGCTGACACTATGACTGAAAGCATGGAAAAAGCTATTACAGAAACGCTTAGACGTCGTGAACTTCAAAAAGCATTTAATGCAGAACACGGAATTGTTCCAAAATCAGTCACAAGAAAAGTAGAAGAACAATTAGAAATTCAAGATCCATTAGCTGAAGTAACTGGAAGAAATCAAGTAAAAAATATTCTGGCACAAGAAGAAAAATCAATCGAAGAGCTAGAAGCTGAAATGAAAGCTGCTGCCGCTAGATTAGATTTTGAAGAAGCAGCTCGATTGCGAGATATTCTGCGTTCTAAAAACTAATTAGCATTTTTTTCAAATACCTTGCAGAATAAAAATTTTATTTCTAAATATAAGTTTGAAGTTTTCAAGATTCTTTGAAACTTCCCGGGGAGCTGGAGGAATCCGGCTGAGAGTAAGGTTAAGCTACCTTAGACCCGTAAACCTGATCTGGGTAATGCCAGCGCAGGAAGGAATGCCTGAAGTAGAGGGCATCTTTTCTTTGCTTGATACCCTCACACACTTTCTTCAGGAGTTCTTATGCTACCTAAAAATTTCTCTCTGGACGTTGCTAATTTACTAGCAATTGTTCGCCAAACAAAACCTTTAGTTCACAACATCACAAATTATGTTACTGTAAATGATGTTGCAAATATTTTGCTCGCTATTGGGGCGTCTCCAATTATGGCCGATGCCAAGGAAGAGGCGGCCGATATAGCTTCAATTTCAAAAGCGCTCGTTCTTAATATTGGAACCTTAAACGAAAGAACTGTAGAATCTATGATTCTTGCAGGAAAAGCTGCTAATGAACGAAACATTCCCGTTATTTTTGACCCAGTTGGCGCAGGAGCTTCAAAGTTTCGTAATGAAGTAACGAATCAAATTTTAGAATCTGTCAAAATTTCTATTCTACGCGGAAATTTATCTGAAATATCTTTTATTGCTGGTTTACAATCTAGTACAAAAGGAGTTGATGTTTCAGAAGCAGACCTTTCAAATGACGCGGAATCTGTAGCTAATTTAGTTGCTAAAAAATTTAATTGTACTGCCGTGATTACGGGAAAAGTTGATATTATTAGTGATTCTAAACGCCTTGCTAAAATTTCTAATGGTCACCCTCAAATGTCAAAAGTCACAGGTACTGGCTGCATGTCTAGTGCAATCACCGGAGCTTTTGCCGCCACTACAAATGATATGTTTCTAGCAGGAATTGCTGCCCTAACCTCTATGGGCATTGCTGGAGAAATTGCCTACGAAAAAACTCAAAATCTTGGCACTGGTAGTTTCCGAAATGCCATTATTGATTCCATTTCCTGCTTAGACACAAACACGATTTTGGAAAGAGGCAAAATAGAATGATTTTTCCGGATTATTCCTTATATCTTTGCACTGACAAAGAACTTATGTCTTCAGCAACTCTTGAAGAATCTGTTACTGATGCTATTCTTGGCGGAGTAACTTGTGTTCAGTTACGTGAAAAAAATTGTTCTTCTCTACAATTTTACAACGAAGCAAAAACAATTCAAGAAATTACTCAAGCACATCATGTTCCTCTCATTATTAACGATAGATTAGACATTGCCTTGGCTGTTAATGCCGATGGTCTCCATGTTGGGCAAGACGATTTACCTGCTCATAAGGCAAGAGAACTTCTCGGACCAAATAAAATCTTAGGTGTTTCAGTAAGAACTTCTAAAGAAGCAATTGTTGCTGAAAAAGCAGGAGCTGATTATCTCGGCGTTGGCGCTATGTTTTCAACTTCTACCAAAACCGATGCTCAAATTGTTTCAAAAGAAGAACTTCAGAGAATCAGAGAAAGCGTAAATATCCCTCTCATTCTCATCGGAGGCATGAACAAGCAAACGATTCCTGAATTTTTGAATTATGATATTCAGGGATTCGCTGTAGTATCAGCTATCATTTCAGCCCCTAATGTAAAATTAGCAGCTCAGGAATTAAAATCCTTAATTGATCATAAATGATAATAACTAAAATTCCCAGAGCTCTGCTCTGGGAATTTTAATCAAACCAAACAAAAAGAATTAATCTTTAAGTTTTGCCCACTGCAAAACGCCTTTTCTATAAATGTACATATAGCCAGCTTCAAGAATAACCAAAAAACCAAGCAAAATAAACAAAGGTGACCAAGAACTCACTTTCAAGTATTGAACAGCCCAAGGATATAGGAACGCTATTTCCAAATCAAAAACAAGGAATAACATCGCAACCATGTAATATTTTACTGGATAACGTTCATTAGCCGTTCCTGAAACATGTGCCAAACCACATTCATAAGAAGAACCTTTAATTTCAGCTCTTTTAATTTTTCCAGGGTGCAAAATCCAGTTTGCAAACAAAAGAAGCAACGGAACAAAAAAAGCAATAACCGCTAAAATGGTCACAGCAAAAGTGGTATCAAAAATTTCAATATTTGTCATAGCAACAAACATAATAAAAAAGCGCTAATTCGGCATCTACTTTATTTGTTTCCAGAGTGTAAAAAAAAAGAAACTTAAAAATATCTTTCAAAAAAGGGAGTATTTTTAAGGTATGTTGTATAAATTTCTCTTTTTATTCGCTTTTTCTTCATTTTTTTTCATTGCCTGTAGCGATGATTCATCATCTAGCCCCCCAAGCCTAGACGACATGCAAACTGAAGTTTCCTCATCTTCATCTTCGACAAAGAAAACGTCTAGTTCTTCTTCACGCAAGCAGCAAACTGTCTATGACACCTTAATGGTTAAAGATTCTTCTGATGCTCCTTACTATTCTGAAGACACTACGGCGTTCCAATGGGATGTTCCTATGTCTGTAGAACAATCTTCTAGTTCTATAGCTTCTCCAACATCGTCTAATGCAGCTGCCTCTCCAAGTTCTTCTAGCATTACTGCTGAAATTTTGCCTCCAGTCATTCAAGGAGATTCCCTTATAGACACTCGTGACGGAAACGTTTATCGTTTAACCATGGTAGAAAAAGTAATATGGATGGCAGAAAACATCAATTATGAAACTTCCAAAGGCTCTATGTGTTATGGCAACGACGATTGTTCTAAAGGTTCTCTTTATACTTTTGAAGCATTAAAGGAAGTCTGCCCAAATGGCTGGCGTCTGCCTACGCGTGCAGAATTTGAAGAAGCAGCTAATTCTGCCGAATACCCTTGGGCTTTTGGTGGACGAATGAAAAATAGCACTTATGCTTATCAAGATGACATGGGTTTTTATTGGCTCGATACAAAAGCAACCATTCAAGACGGAGACACAGAAAACTGCTCTAGTAATGATTGCGCTATGATTTTTGTGAAAAAGGCTCCTGATTATGGCAATGGTGAATTTTTGTTCCAAAGCGATTCAAAGGACAAAGGATTCAGCGTCCGTTGTGTTAAAAAATAAAAGAAAAAGGTGTTTTAAGCACCTTTTTTTGTTTCTCAAAAAGAACTAAAGATAATTCTACATAATCTGTTTTTAAATTTTGTAAATTACAAATATGAAATCAATTCTCTTAAAATTTTTAAAAGAACTAAACTGGAAATTCTTGCTTGGACTTGGCATATTTTGCTTGTTATGCGCCATTGCAAACAATCTCAGAGTTTCAGATGAAAAATCAGTTGACTGGATTGGCTCTCAGGAAATTTTAGAAAAGCCGGAAGATGTCCTATGAAAAACAATATTTTGGCTAGCATTCTACTTTTATTCGCTACACTACTCACAGCCTTTTGCGTAGCAGAAATTTCTTTTCCAGAAACGTTTCTTACCATTACTGATAAAGATTGGTTTTTAGAAATTTTTCCAAATGGTTGGAAATACAACATACATATCGGGGTCGGCGCTTTTATTTTAGCCGCTATCTTAATAATCCCGGCTTGGGTACTTTCAAAAAATTTCACTATCAAAGCCCTAGAAACTCTCTTTCGAGTAGGTATTGGCGGATTCTTTATCGCTTCTAGTTTATTTAAAATAGAATCTCCAAAAGAATTTGCTGTTTTAATGGCACAATATCAATTTTTCCCGGCGTTCGGCTTAGAATTTCTCAATAACATTTTTGCTCTTATGTACCCGCAACTTGAATTTTGGTTTGGTCTTGCATTAATTTTCTCGCCTTACACCAGAGAATCGGCCTTAGTAATTTTCTTAATGTTTATTTCATTTATCATTGCTCTCTCGTGGGCTATATTTCACGATTTGGGAATTACATGCGGCTGTTTTAATATTGAAGGAGCTCAAGATAAGAATGAAACTTGGACTTCTCTTATCCGGGACTTGATTCTTCTTGTACCTAATTTCTGGCTGCTTTGCCGTAAGAACAAATCACTAATTAGACTTTGGAAAGAATGATTTTTTAATTTCACTCTTTTTATGGCTGAATATTAAAATCTTTTTTCAGAGGCTTCTATATTTTTTTAAATTGTTTATTATGAAAAAATGGATTGTGCCTATTGTCTTGTTGCTTGCTGCTTGCGTGCTTGTCACTTATCTTCGTTGGGATGATTTCACAAAGCCATCCATAGACGGAACTGCATATCTTTCTACAAGAACGCAAATAGATTCCCTGCAAAGAGAACTTTGGAATTCTCAAAATACAGCCGACAGCCGTATGGCTGCTTTGTCAGAATTAGATAAAGCTTGGGAAAAATTAGAGCAAATCAAAGCACCTACAAACAAAACCGAACCTGTTTTAGAAGAAGAGAATAACGCCTTGCCTGAAAAAGAAACTATAGAATCTACAAAAAAAGATTCAACTCAGTTGATTTTTTTATTAGGTGGAATTGTTTGCTTTATTCTCGTTATTTTTATCGTTATTCTTTTGAAAAAAGCTCTCAAGAAAAATTCTATGGATGATTTGGAAGCTCAAAAAGCGGCCATTTCTTCTACCGAGGAAACTAGCGAACCCTTAGTAATTGAAGAACGTTTCCGCAATCCTAAAGGCGGTTTTTCTGGAGAAGATTTAACATTCACAAGAACAAGAAGTGCCAAACGCCCATCTATTATAGATGAAGCAAATGCCTATGCCGAGGCTGAACGCGAAAAGGAAAAGCACAAAGAAAAAGAAATTCATTCGGCTCCGCAAACAGCAACTTCTTTTGCTTTTGAAGATTCTGAAGGTATTCCAGAAAACAGAATCCTTTCTACAGATCCTAATGCAAAAAAAACTGCTTTGCGCCCAACCGCTAAAGAACGAATTACTACAGCTCTTCAATCACTTTCAAGTGCACTTACTAGGCCTAGAGGAATTCCTAGAGATCAAACTATGCACTTAAGAACCCAAAGTCGCAATACTCTTTGTTCGCCAGCTATTGATAAAGAAGCTCTTGATATGACACGCTTTGATAAGGAACAAATTGATAAAACTATGGTCAAGCGTTTAAAGAGTCAAGGATGCACTCCAGGAATGATTGCAAAAAAAATGAATCTTCCTCAATCTGACGTAGATACTTTAATTCAAAAAATTAGAGATGAGGAGTAGTTCTTCATCATGAGATATCGTTTCCGTTGTGAATACCTAGGAAGCGCATTTTATGGTTGGCAGGAACAAAATGAAAGCGGGCGAACTAAATTTGTAACAGTTCAATCGGCCTTGCAAGAAGCTTTTTCCATTGCTCTACGCCACCCCATTAAACTCGTCGGTTCTGGCAGAACCGACACAGGAGTTCACGCTCGAGGGCAATGCGTTCATTTTGATTATGAAGGTAAAGAATTCGATTTAGAAAAATTGACTCGCTCTATTAACGGATTAACAAAACGTCTTATTCGAATTAGAGATTTAGAAATTTGCCCAGACTCTTTTCACGCTAGATTTGATGCAACCTCGCGTTATTATCAATACACCATATTTACAAGACCAGTTGCGCTATTGAGGGATTTTGGTTGGGAATGTGGATCCTTAAATCTCAATACGGAAATCATGGCACAAGAAGCCCTTGATTTTTTGGGCGAACATGATTTCATTCGTTTTTGCATTCCTAGAAATGATGGAAAATCAACCATGTGTAATTTAACTGAGTTTAGATTAGAACAAGTGAATGATTACACCATTCGTTTTCACATTCAAGGCAATCGATTCCTACACAGACAAGTACGAGCTATGGTAGGCACCTTATTTGATATAGGTCGAGGCAGATACCCAAGAGGAACAGTGAACAATATTTTTAATGATAATTTTTCTGGCGAACGCACTTGGGCGCCACCTCACGGCCTTGTATTAGAAAACGTTTTCTATCCTTTCTAGAAAAATTTTTTGCTTGAAGCACGACGAAGTCTATCATTAAGAGCTCTACCGAGACCTTCTGAAGGTATTTCATCAACAAGAATTAAATCATAGTCGCCTTCATCTAACTGATGCATATAAGCATATAAATTTGCTGTTGCTTCTATTAAATTTCCAGACTCAGATAAATTTAATGTTGGCGGCAAAACACCTAATTGTTTTCCAAAAGCTAACCGAGCCGTTTTTACAGGCAAATTTCCATTCAAAGTAGATTTATAAAGTAACGGAGTTCTAGGTTGATAATGTGTATCTAACATGCCGGGCGATTCCATTGAAGAACCCGGCGAAGAACTAGATTTAGCAACAATCACTTCGCCAATACATTCTTGAAGCATTTCTAAAGTAATCGCTCCAGGACGTAGTAATCGCGGTTCTTCTTGAGCAAAGCTAACAATTGTACTTTCTACTCCAACAGAACACATTCCTCCATCTACAATTCCATCAATTCTTCCTGCTAATTGTTCGGCCACATGTTGAGCGGTTGTTGGACTTAAATGTTTAAACAAGTTAGCACTTGGAGCCGCTAAAGGCGTTTCAGCCAAACGAATAATTTCTTGTGCTAAAGGATGAACAGGGAAACGAACAGCGACTGATGGTAATGAACTTGTTGCCAAATCAGGGACGGATTCTCTCTTTGGCAAAACTAAAGTCAGCGGGCCTGGCCAAAATTTTTCAGCAAGCATTCTCGCTTTCAAAGGGAATTCTCTAGCCACTTTTTCTACATCAGCTAATGAAGCTATATGTAAAATTAATGGATCAAAAGTCGGCCTTTTTTTGGCGTTGAAAATTTTTGCAAGAGCAAGTTCATTAAAAGCATCCCCAGCTAAGCCATAAACCGTTTCTGTCGGAATGGCAACAATGCCGCCCGCACGTAAAGTGCGGGCGGCATCTTCTGGTTGCATCCAGATTTGATTTTCCATTAGATTTTTTATTCCGCAGAAGAGGTTGCTTCAGGTTCAGATTCTCCGCTTGATTCCGTTTTTTGCGGACGAGCCTTAGCAAAAACCTTATCACAAGTTTGATTAAAGCGTTTCCAAATCTTGTCTGATTGATCTCTCGGAACAGGACCTATTTCCTTCCACAATTTTCTCAACTGCTTCACTTGAAGCACTAAATTGTAAGAGGATTCATCTTCACTTGCCAGAAGACGATCTGCTTGTTCACAAAGCATCATTTTTTTCTGCAAATTATTCTTTCTAGCTTCTTCTTGAATATCTAATTGATCTCGACGTCTTGCAAAAAATTCGTCACATGCCAATCGATAATCTTCATAAAGAGAATCTTCTGCTCCGCAGAAACCAAGCATTTTCCATTCTGCCTGCAACGCCTTTACAGATTCCGCAGAAGCCGCAAAGCCAGCATTACCAAGTAAATTATTGATATTTGAAATAATCTCTTTCTTGCGTTCTTCTATGACCTTCAATTTTTCAGCAAAAGGAGTGTCCATAGCAGCACGGGCAGAGAGTAAAACACTTGCCGCTTTCACATAACGCCTTGTTAAAGAATCTAATTCTTCTTTCGGAACCATGCCAATTTGATTCCATTCTCCGAAAATAGAATCTAGAACAGAATCTTCCGCCGAAGCGGCCGTCATACTTTCCAGCTTTTCGCACAATTGAATTTTCTTTTGAAGATTTTCTTGCTTTGCCGCATCCATCGATTCAAAGTATTCACGACGGCGATTGAAGAAATAATCACAAGCGGAACGGAATCGATTCCAAATTTCATCAGAAAGATTTTTTGGAACAGGACCCGTTTCTCTCCACTCTTCTTGCAACCTCTTGACAGTTGCAGTCGTAGCGGAAAAATCTTCCGTTTCTTTCAAAGCTTCGATTTCTTCACATAATTTTAGTTTCTTTTCATAATTTTCCTGACGACGGAAATCTTCAGCCTTTAAACTTTCTTTATGCATAACAAAGAAAGAATCAATCGCCGTACGGAAACGTTCCCATGTTGGTTGAATAGAATCCTTTGGAATTTGACCAACATTTTTCCAAGCTTCTTGAATTTGCTTAACCGCCAAATATTTTTCTTTACTTGGCATATTTTCGTTAGCAACTAAAGCTTCTACTTGTTCGCATAATTCAATTTTGATTTTTAAATTAGCTTCGCATTCTTCTTGTTTTGCTTCTAAAATTGGAGAACACGCGGCAAAAATTTTATCAATCAATGCTCTATATTTTTCGCGATATTCTAACCCACGAACAGCACTCACTGGTCCCATTTCTTTCCATTGAGCCATCAACTTTTTCGTTTTTTCAAGTAATTCTTGAGAAGCAGGTTCCAAAGAAAGCTTTTCTAATTCAATCAATAAAGAATCTTTACCTTGTTCATTACGCCAAGATTCCCACTCACGCATTTCCTGAAATCTAGAGGTTGCATCTAAAAATTCCTTCCACAAATCGTGATAACGGAATTTATCTTCTCCAACGGTTTCCTTCCATTGTAATTTGATAGATTTCAACTGCTGAGAAATTTCTCTAAAATCTCCAGATTCTTCAATTCCTCGAACATTGTCAATCAAACTTTTTAAAATAACGGATTTTTCAGCAAATTCCTTTTCTTGAGCTTCATTCCATGCAGCTAATTTTGTTTTTAAAGATTCTGCTAAAGCATTAAATGCCGCACGATCTTCTTCTTCAATAGCCTCTTGTTCTAAAGAATCCCAAACAGATTTAATTTTGACAAAATTTCTTTCCGTATAAGAATTCATTGCAACTTCATTTAAACTAGACAACTCTGCCAACAATTCTTTTTGACCGAGATTATCAGCCACAATTTTTGGTTGTTCTTCGACTTTTTCTCGATTCTTTAAAATTTTTATGTGACGGCGAGAAAGATCATTATACTTTTCAACCCAAGCCTTATCAGCCCCTTCAACCAAGGCGATAGCCCTAGTTTTTACTTCATCTAACAAAGCAAGATTTTCTTCTGTTTGAGTAGCCTGCAATAAATCATCCCAATCAGCCAAAACCTTTTCGCGAGCAGCTTTCTTTTCAGCGACCGCCTGACGTTCTTTTTCTGCAGCAATTTCCTTTTCTCGTTCTACAGAAACCTTTGCCAAGAAATCCTTATGCAAAGATTCTAAGGTAGCGCTCATATCGCCCATACCAATTTTAGCGGCTTCTTGCATCAAAAGAGCAAAAGAATCTTCTTGTGCCATAAATGGTTTTGTTTCTGCCAAACGTTCCGCTTGAGCTAAGAGCGCCTTGCGTTGAGAAACCAAAACTTCATCTTCACTTTTTTGAACAACATCCTTTTCTTGAACTGCTTTTAATTTCGCTAATGCAGCTTGACGAACAGAACTATGACGAGATTTCGTGCTAACTTCCTGTAAAGCAGAAAGAGATTGCAGATTTTCTAATGCCGCCAAAGCCGTTTCTTCATTCAAATCTCGCAAAGCTGCTTGCGTCAATAATGATTGACGGCGTGTTTTGCTAATCATAGCCAAACGAAGTTTTGGGTGAACTAAAGACGGATACAAGTCTTCAGCCATGGCACCATTAGATGTCAATTCTTCAACAAGTGCAAATTCGCGTGACGTTGGTTCTTCACGGAAATGCTTCAAATACTTTACTATTTCCTCAAATAATCTAACCGCTGCTAATTTACGAATACTTTCTTCGGAATCAGAATCCGCAATACGACGGATTACATCAATTGATGTCAATTTTTTTAATGCTTCTAATCGAACAGCCTTATCCGAATCAGTAGTCGCCTTATCCGCAAAAACGTCTTGATAGGATTCATCTAAATCCTGTAACGCTTTTGTTCGCTTTTCCGGGTTGGAATGCTGCCAATCACGTTTAAACCAATCAAAAAAACTCATAAAAAACTCCAAAGATAAAGGTAGCGGTCAAATCCAAAAAATCTTTTAATACTCTTCAATAAATTAAAGAAATGAATACCATTATTTTCCACCTTGCTCTATTCCTTCACAAGATCAAGGTCTAAAATTCAGTTATCCCAAAAAAAACTTTTCAGAAACCTCCTATAATCTAAATAAAAAGTATCAAATGCGGATTTCTAAAAAAAAGAAAAATGCGGTTTTTTTTCAAATTTTCAAGTAAAAAAGAGCACTAAAGAGGAATTTTAAAGGGTTTCAACACCAAATAAAAAACTATTTTGTGGAAACTATGGCAAAACGAATTCCTAAAACGAAACCTCCAGAAACCTTATCTAATACAGTTGAGGCTAAAAATTTTTCGTTTTTCGCAGAGGTTTGTATTCCAGGAACGCCCCAAATTTTCACTTATGGATGCCGAAATTCAAGCATAAAAAGAGGCTCTGTTGTATGGGTTTGTTTAGCAAAAAGAAAAAAACCTTTACTCGCTCTTGTTTTAAAAATCACAACGGAAGTTCCTCCTTATCCTTTAAAAGAAGCCCATCCGCACGCTTCTAATTATTGTTTTTCAGAAAGATATATGCATACCTTGGAATGGTGTGCGAAGTATTATCTGACTACTCTACAGCGTACCCTAAACGCATTTTGGCCTGCCGATTTTGAGAAATTTTTAGACGCACTAATCATTCAATCGTCCTCAGAACTTTCTTCAAAGTATTCTAATCAAGAATTTACATGGCCAGAACTTACTTTAGAACAAAAAGATGTTTTAAGTCAAATAGAAAAGAAACTCTACTCGGGAACATTTCAGGGAATTTTGCTCCATGGAGTAACTGGGTCAGGAAAAACAAGAATTTATCAAGAACTCGCAAAACAAGCCATTCAGTCCGGAAAAAAAGTTCTGATTTTGGTTCCAGAAATCAGCCTTACTTCTCAAACATTAGAACGATTTGAAAAATTTTTAGGAATTCCTATTGCTGTTTTACATTCAGCTCTTTCTGCCCCTAAAAAAAGAGCTAGTTACGTATCCATTCTCAATGGTTCTGCTAAAGTGGTTTTAGGAACTCGTAGTGCCATCTTATCTCCTTTTGAATTTGATGTTGTGATTCTAGATGAAGAACAAGATTCTTCATTCAAGCAACAAGATCCAGCCCCACGTTATCACACTAGAGATTTAGCTTATCACATTGCTTATCGCCACCAATGCCTTGTTTTATTAGGAAGTGCAACTCCTTCTATTGAAACTTATTTTAATGCAAAAAAAGGGAATCTAGAATATCTAACACTTTTAAAAAGAGCTACTAATATCGCGCTTCCAAAAATTCATATTGTTGATATGAGAGAGCAAAAGCAACAAAAGGGCTTGCTTTTATCTTACCCATTACGAGAGGCATTAACCGAAACATTGCAAGCAAACGAACAAGCGATTATTCTTATGAATCGAAGGGGGTATTCTAAAATACGCCTTTGCCAATCTTGTGGAGAACCTCTTTTTTGTAAACATTGCAAAATTCCTCTTGTTTACCATAAACAGCATCAAGCCTTACTTTGTCATTATTGCAACTGTCTTTATCCTACTCATATTCCTTGTCCTGAATGTGGAGCCGATACTTTTGAATTTTCAGGCGGAGCTATAGAAAAATTAGAAGAAGAAATTCTTGAATGGATTCCAGAAGCCAAAGTCATTCGAATGGATCGAGATACCACTCAAAACATAGGAGCTACCGAAAAAATTTTAACAGCATTTCGAAATAGAGAATACAATATCTTGCTTGGAACACAAATGGTTTCTAAAGGACATGATTTTCCATTTGTTCGTTTAGTAGGAATTGTAAATGCAGACGATTCTCTATGTTTACCTGATTTTCGCACTGGCGAACGATTATTTCAACTACTAAGCCAAACTGCAGGGCGAGCAGGACGAAGCGGTAACCAAGGTAGCGTTTGGATTCAAACCATGCGCAAAGAAGACCCAATTATTCAATTTGCAATTCACCATAATTATAACGATTTTGCTACTCAAGAATTACAAAACCGAGAACTAGCCCTCTACCCGCCCTATTGTAAATTTTTGACATTATCTTGTGGTTCTAAAGATTCAGCTCTTGTGCCAAAGGCATTAAAAATCATTGACCAGGAAGCAAGAAAAATTCCTGATTTAAAAATTCTAGGACCAATGGAAGCGCTTGTTCCATTTGTACAAAATACTTATTGGATGAAGATTTCTTTTAAATTTCAAAGTTTATCAAAACTTCGAAATTTTCTACAGCCTTTAATAAAGAAATTAGAACTCCAATTTTCTAAAGTAGAATTTAAATTGGATTTAGAATAGTTCGCTAATTTTGTTGCGATAGTATCCGTTCTAATTCCAAAGCAGCTGTTTCTAAATCATCATTAACGATTACATGCTCATATTTTCCATTAGTTTGCGCAAATTCAATTTCTTTTTTTGCATTTTCTAAGCGCAAACGAATCACTTCTTCTGAATCACTGGCTCGTGTTCGAAGACGGCGTTCTAATTCCTCAGGAGAAGGCGGTAAAATTAAAATTCCCGTAGCTTCCGGATATACCTTGTCAAAATTTACCTTTCCAAAAACATCCATATCAAACAAGACACGCTCTCCCTTCGCTAAAGTTTCTTCAACGAAGCTTTTAGGCGTTCCGTAATAATTTCCATGAACTTCATTCCATTCTACTAGAGCGTCTTCTTGAATCATTTTCAAAAATTCATCTTTGGTTTTAAAAAAATAATGCACACCATTCACTTCTCCTGGGCGCGGAGAACGTGTAGTCGCTGAAATAGAATAACGAATATCCGGAAATTTATGAATGACTTTATCTTTCAAAGTTGTTTTCCCTGCTCCACTAGCAGCACTCATTACAAACAAACGATTTTTCATAGTAACTCCAAATTATTTACCGGACTTATCTTCAATATAAAGAGGTCTTTGTTTAACTTCTTCATAAATTCGACCGATATATTCTCCTAGAATTCCAATAGAAATCAACTGCACACCCCCTAAAAATACAATCGCCGTCATTAAAGATGCCCAGCCTGGAACGGTTGTTTCTGGGGTTAAAATTTTCTCTAAAATAGTCCAAATAAACAAAGCCATTGCTAAAAGCGTAGAAAGACACCCTACGGAAAAACTGATTTTTAAAGGAGCCGAGGAAAAGCCGGTAATCCCGTCAAAAGCAAGTCGAAACATTTTCCGAAATGGATATTTAGATTTCCCAGCAGTCCGTTCAGCCCTATCGTAAAATACTCCTATTTTTTTAAAGCCAACCCAACAAACCAACCCTCTTAAAAAACGACTTCGTTCTGGTAAATTTTTCAAATGGTCAACCACCACACGATCCATCAGTCGAAAATCTCCGGTATCTGGCGGAATTTCAATATTTGTTAGTTTTGCAAAACATCTATAAAAAGCATACGCCGTAAATTTCTTAAAAAAAGTTTCACCTTTTCTTTTTCTTCTTTGAGCGTACACCACTTGGTAACCCTCTCGCCATTTTTCCAACATAGCGTGAATCAAAGCAGGAGGATCTTGAAGATCGCCATCAATAATAACTACGGCATCACCTTCTGCCTTATCAATTCCTGCACTAAAAGCCGCTTGGTGACCAAAGTTTCTGCTAAAATTCACTAATTTATTATGCGGCGTTTGAAGCAATAATTTTTCTAAAATCTCTCTAGTTTTATCTTTTGATCCATCATTTACAAAAATGATTTCATGCTCAATATTTTTCAATTCCTCTTCAAGAACTGAAAAAGTTTTTTCTACAATTTCTTCTTCATTATATAAAGGAACTATGACAGAAAGCAACATAGAAACTCCTTTCATTTTTTATAAAGTAATGGCAAAAGTAAATCAACGTGATCACAATCTTTTGAACTCAACGGATTACTTTCAAAAACTAAAGTTTTCGCATCTTTTAAGGAAATAGCTACTGACACAAAATTTTTATAATTCAAAGTATCAAAAAAACGTTCTTGATTATCTACCAATATTTTAAAAGAAAATCCATCGCTACATAGCGATTCTTCATCTAGACCAACAAACATCGACAAAGAATCATACATTTGATTTAATTCATAAACTGTTTTAGAGGCAGCATGCATGCCGATTCCCTCTTTAAAAACCTGACCCGCGACCTTTAATGAATTTCCATCTACACTTTGATTGTAATGAATACTCCCCCAATCCTGAGTATGGGAAACTGGCGTTAATTGCGTTAATGACAAAACAGAATCACTTCCAAATAAAAGATAATCTTCATATTTTGCAACCGTATTTCCGGCAGGATCTGTTACAGATAATGAGAAAAGTTGATAACCTTTTTCTTTTGAAGACACTTCAAGGACAAACGAATCTTCGTATTGGTATGGAGCTGAATAAATTTCATTTTGAGCAAAAACTGCTTTAACATGCCAAGGCAACTTTTGTTTAGCAGAGAATTTAAAATTCAATTTATAAACTTCATTTTCTTTTTCAGTGTTTAAGTGAGAAAGGATATTAGAAGAAAAACGAGTTCGTTTCCCTTTAAATCGAGAAATTTCTAAATAATAGCTATTCGTGACGGCCGCAGAATACAATGGTTCTACCGCCATATCTCGCTCAAAATGATCGCAAGTTGTTGGAATACGATGTTCTACAGCTTTCTTATGATATGTCTTGCTATCCCAACAATCTAGACCACGAATATAATAAACCTCTCCCGAATACTTATCAACTAATTCCTGAATTTCAGAATCACTCATTCTTCGAATTTTATCGTAATGAATCGCTGAAAGTCCATAACCTACAAAATGGTAAGGGCGAGCATATATAAAAAGTTTCTCTTGTGCATCATCTTGATTACGTAGCCAATTCCAAATTTCCTGTTCTTCTGTAGTCAAATGATTTCGATTATACATGATATTTTGATTAAACGCCGTTTTGTAGGAGAACGTATATAAAGCTAACCCAACCACAGCAATAAGACAAATAGTAGCAATCAAGCTAACTGGCTGTTCTTTCTTTTTTAACCATTCAAAAAAGAGTGCAAATGGATAAGCCGCAAGCATGGCCATCGTTGGAAAAAAGACCAAACTATAACGCTGGTTAATTTCAATAGTAAAATCACCGGAAACATTTTCTAAAATCACATAAGTTTGAATATGGAAAAATAGAAGGAACAGAGCAAAAAATAACGCATTAGAACTTTTTTTCAAATAAATATTTCTTCCTATTTGAAATATAAGAACTAAAGCCCCAAAAAGTGTTAGATAACTAAAATATGGCAAAAATGGATTTGCAGGCTGGTTTCCATATTGTTTGACACTAGTCATGACTTTCCAATTCTGAAGCAAATGTTCAAAGAAGTGACCATGAGCTTCAAATTCTCCACCTTGGAAATTAAAATTTTGATAATAACTAATGGTTAAAAGAACCGGTGCAGAAAACAAAGCTAATGTTATAAAAAATAAAGGTGCTTTTATATCTTTTGAATCTAATAGCTTTGGGAACGAAAGAATGAAAAAAGCTAGTAAGCAGAATACCGTTTCTTGCCTTGTTTGCGCAAAGAATGCAAGGACAAGAGCTGCGAAAACCCAATGTTTCCATGTATTGTATTCAAAAGCAAATCGTACAAGCAACAAGGAAAGAGAAAACAATAAAATATAAAGTGGTTCCACCGACAGCGAGCGGAATTGGAAAAGAAGCGTCGGTTGCAAAACTAAAAGAGCCGTTGCCAAAAGAGAAAACGGGGGCGAACGAGTCCAAGCTAAAAGTGCAAAAAAGAAAAGTAACGTTGTAAGAGCTAAAGCAAATAATTGAGCATTAAACGCCCAGTGTAAATCAGTTCCAAAAAGACCTATTCCTAAAAAATAAAGATAAGACAATCCTTTTGTTTTAAAACTATTACTATTCACATAACATTTTAGTTGCCCTTGCTCAAACTCCCCTTGATTACAAGTTCCAGAAACATGATTATGGAACATATTTTGAGCTAACGACAAGAAAACACTTTCGTCGCTTTGAACGCGATGCCGAGCTTCAATTTGAGTTCCTGCAAAAAGAGTGACTCCAACAACAAGAATAAAAAGCGAAATTAAATATGTTTTAGCAGGAAGTAATTTGGTCAAAAAAGAACGAAAATCCTTAAATAAGAGACAAAAAAGAAGAATGCCTGCTACAGTTTGGGCAAAAAACAAAGGAAGAGGAACATTCAAATCAAGAACACGAAGCGTTTCTTTAGGAAGCAAATAAATGGAAAGAGGTACTCCTATCGACAACAACAACGACAGGATAGCAATCGGATGACAGAGATTTTTAAGAAAAAAGACAATTTTATTCATAAGAATTCAAAAAAAGAAGAGAATCCCAATGGATTAGAATATAGTTTTTTTTTCTTTTCCCTTTAGAGATTCTCAAGAAATCCTATATTTGGGCTGCTCTGAATAAAAAAGTTCCCAAAATTTTGGGAATATCTAAAATGAAGCGAGGTTTATAGTGCAAGATGCTTTGGTAACAAAAGCCGCAGACAACGTTAGAATTTTATCTGCCGCCATGGTGCAGAAGGCAAAGTCCGGTCACCCAGGTGGTGCTATGGGCGCAGCCGATGCCATTACATTGCTATTTGCTGAATTTTTACGTTTCGACCCAGATGATCCACATTGGATGGCTAGAGACCGTTTCTTTATGGACCCAGGTCACATGTCCCCGCTACTTTATTCGGAACTAGCTCTCCTTGGCAAACTTTCTATGGATGATTTAAAGAATTTCCGCCAAAGAAATTCTAAAACTCCTGGTCACCCTGAACTAGATGTTTCACTCGGTATTGAAAATTCATCTGGACCTCTAGGAATCGGTCATGGAATTGCCCTAGGGGCAGCAATCGCAGAACGCTTTATGGTAGAACGCTTCGGCGAAATCCTAAACCACAAAACAGTTGTTCTTGTGTCTGATGGCGGTATTCAAGAAGAAATTGCTTATGGTGTAGGGCGAATAGCAGGCCACCTTGGTCTTTCAAACTTGATTTTCTTCTACGATGCAAACGAAGTCCAGCTTTCTTGCAAAACCAAAGATGTAATGAGTCAGGATTTTGTAAAGCAATATGAATCTTGGGGTTTCCGCGTTTTAGAAGCAGACGGCAATAACATTGATTCTTTACGTCAGGCCTTTACCAAAGCGTGGAAAGAAACAGAAAAACCTGTTCTCGTGATTGGCCACACCACCATGGCTAAAGGAGCCATTGCAGAAGACGGCACATCCTTTGAAGGAGCAGTTTCTACTCATGGTCAACCACTAAATGCAGCAGGTGCTTCCACAGAAGCAACTATTCGTGCACTCGGTGGAAATTCAGAAAATCCTTTTGAAATTTTTGAAGATGTTCAGCAAGCGTTTGAAACAAGAAAAAATGAACTTCGCCTCCTTGTAAAAAAATGGAAAGAAGAAAAAACAGAGTGGGATAAAAACAACCAAGAAAAAGCAAAAACTCTTTCGTCTTGGCTGTCTGGAAAAGCACCTGTCGTAAATCTTTCTTCACTCCCTGTTAAAGAAGGCGTCGCAACACGCGTGACTTCTGGTTCTGTACTTGCTCACCTTGCTGAAAATGTTAAAAACTGTATTTGCAGTTCCGCTGATCTTTCCAACAGCGATAACACTCAAGCATTCTTAGATAAAACCGGCATTTTCCGCCCAGGTGATTTCAGCGGAGCATTTGTCCAAGTAGGTGTTGCTGAATTAACAATGGGGGCTATTTGTTGCGGAATTGCTTTACATGGTGGGTTATATCCAATTTGTGCAACCTTCTTTGTATTTAGCGATTTTATGAAGCCCGTGCTTCGTATGGCAGCTTTGATGGGACTCCCTGTCAAATTCGTTTACACCCACGACAGTTTCCGCGTTGGCGAAGATGGTCCTACTCACCAACCAATTGAACACGAAACTCAAATTCGTTTGTTAGAAGGCTTGAAAAAGGATTCTGGACAATCAGAAATGCTTGTATTACGCCCAGCAGACGCTTACGAAACGGTCGCCGCTTGGGAAATGGCTTTTGAAAACGACAATAGTCCAACTGTACTTATTCTCACACGACAAGTCGTTAAAACTCTTCCTTACCAAGGAAACGCTTATGAAACGGCCGCTATGTGCCGAAAAGGCGCTTACATTCTTAGCGACAATACGTCAGCCAATGCTCGTCCAGATTTAACATTTGTGGCTAATGGTTCCGATGTATTGCTCACTCATGATGCTGCCGAAATTTTAAGAGCAGAAGGACTTCAAGTGCGCGTAGTATCTATGATTAGCCCAGCACTTTTCCTTTCCCAATCAGAAGAATATCGTAAAAACATTCTCGTTCCATGGACTCCTGTTTACGCACAATCTAGCGGTTTACCTCTTCTTTTCGAAAAAGTGGTTGGAGGATTTGGCAAAACGGTTGGGTTAGAAAGATTTGGAGCTTCTGCCCCAGCAGGAATCTTAGAAAAAGAATTTGGTTATACTCCTGAAGCCGTAGCTGCTGCTGCTAAACAATACCTTCAAGAGTTTAAGGCAAACGTCGAAGAATTCTTAAAACTTTACAAATAGTTTTATTGCCGACTTTTAGTCGGCAATAAAAAAAGAACCCGCGGCTTTTAGCGGCGGGCACTCTTCAGAGTTTTAATCTATTTAAGCCAGTAAACTACCAGCAACGATTATAATATACTCTATTCTTTTCCCAAAAGAAACAAAAATTTAAACATTCTTATTCCAACTTGGACTAAGAATGTCTTTTAATCCATTCTTCAGCTAAAATTCTCGCTTCTTTATCTGCGGAAAGAGCATCATCTAAAGTTAATCGTCCTTGAATAGAAGGTGCTTTAGCCACTATTTCTTCCAAACAAAGCGGAATATCAACAAAGCGAATTTTTTCCTCTAGAAAAGAAGCAACTAATATTTCATTAGCCGCATTCATCATCGCGGGCACAACGCCTCCCTTTTTGCCTGCTTCATAAGCTAAAGCTAAACAACGGAATTTTTCAAAATCAGGAGAGAAAAACGTCAATTTAGCAAGAGATGGTAAATCTAACCTATCTGTTTTTAAATTCAAACGTTCTGGCCAAGTCATCGCTACTTGAATAGGAATACGCATATCAGGAGCGCCTAACTGCGCCATCAAACTGCCATCTCTAAATTGAACTAATGAGTGAACCATACTTTGAGGATGCACCACCACCTTGATTTGTTCATAAGGAATTCCAAAAAGAAAATGAGCTTCTATCACTTCTAATCCCTTATTCATCATGGAAGCAGAATCAATCGTAATTTTTTTCCCCATGCTCCATACTGGGTGATTCAGCGCATCTCGTACCGTAATAGTGTCAAATTTTTCCTTTGGCCATTCCCTAAAAGGACCTCCAGAAGCGGTTATCTGTAAACATTCAACTTCATCAGAAGAACGCCCTGCCAAGCACTGGAAAATCGCGTTATGTTCAGAGTCAATAGGAGTAATAAACGCTTTCGGGTTTTTAGCTAAAGCATCTTGAATTACAGGTCCTGCCATTACCATAGTTTCTTTATTCGCTAAAGCAACTTGTTTTCCAGCAGCAATCGCTGCTAATGTTGGCAAACACCCAACTGAACCCATTACTGCATTTACTACCAAATCTGTATTAGGATCAAGCGCCAATTCCTTTAAGCCATCAATTCCTGAAAGTACTGGCCTTCCTAATGCTTCAGATAAATTTTTTGCTGCAGATGATTCATACATACACAATTGAGTCACCTGAAATTTCGATGCAATTTCAGCCACTTTCTTCCAATTGGAATGAGCGGCCACCGCATAAAGAGAAAACCTTTCTGGGTGTTGACGAATTACATCTATCGTGGAATCCCCAATAGAACCAGTAGCACCTAACAAACAAACTTTACGCATTTTTTATTTCCTAATTTTTTTTTAAAATACACTTTTTCTAATTATTTTACCAGAATTTTTTTTAGAGAAAACAAAAGTCAGTTGCTGAATGTCTTCAGCAACCAAAAACAAAATTAAAAGAATTTATTCTGCGGGAAGAATGATTTCTATATGTCGAGTACTCACATTCAAGAAATGAGTGTGAAACAAATCTTTTTCTTCTCTATCAGCCACTTTTACTTGAGTGACGGCGATAAATTCCTTATTTTCACGAATATAGTCTGTTAAACGTTCATCACGCAACATATCTATTTCGCCAGTAATTACAAATGTATCTGTCCAAATTTTTACGAGCATAAGACAAATATAAAGATTTTTTTTAACTCCGGCGACAATAATAAGTGTATTTTAAGAAAAGATTGGATTATAATCCAAAAGAACTTATAACAGAAATTTTATGGAGATTTCTATTATGGCAAATAGAATCATTAAAACAAAAAAAGAATCACTTTCAAAAAACGCTAAATCGGCCACTAAAGTCAAAAAAAATGAACCGCAAATTGCTTATCTTGACCAACAATTTTTAGAGGGCGATGCCGGAAGACAAGTTCGCATTCTTTCTGAATTCTTAGCTCCTGGTGAACGTTTTGCCACAGAAAAAATTCAAAATTCCATTGTATTTTTCGGTTCAGCACGAACACTTCCCACAGATGAAATCAAAAAACGCAAAAAAACGGCAAAAGGAAAAGAACTAAAACGTTTAAAATCTTTGGAAAATGTTGCTGAATACTACGATGCGGCTCGAAATTTAGCTCGCCGTTTAGGAAAATGGTGTAACTCCCAGCAAAATGGTTTTACTATTTGTACTGGTGGCGGTCCCGGCATTATGGAAGCAGGAAACCGAGGAGCTGATGATGTTGGCACACCTTCTACTGGTTTAAACATAAAACTTCCATTTGAACAGCACCCGAATCCCTACATTTCCGACTCACTCAATATGCAATTCAGATATTTCTTTATTCGAAAATTCTGGTTTTTGCATATCGCTAGAGCGTTAATCGTTTTTCCAGGCGGTTTTGGTACGTTAGATGAAATGTTTGAAGCATTAACTCTTATTCAAACCAGACGTTATTCAGAAAAAGTCCCTGTAGTGATTTTCGGCACTCACTTCTGGAAAAAACTAATTGATTGGAACTATTTAGTCGAAACAGGAATGATTAATAAAGAAGATTTAGATTTATTCCTCTTCACTGATTCTGTCGATGAAGCTTACGAATACATCACACAGATTCTTGATGAACAAGAGAGCGATTTTGAAAAATCAAGACGTTCCTTTGGAGTGATTTAATTCTTATTTAACTAAATTTGTACCGTGTTTAGAACTTGGCTTTCAAATAAACTAGATTACATTTCCCGCAAGCTTGCCTTGCGGGAACATTGTTCTTTGGAAGAATATCAATACTTATTCGACCAACATCCTGAATTTTTACATAGTGGTGCTGTAGAACGGATTCAATTAACCGAACCTATTTCTGTAGAAGGAACGAACGATCTATTTCGAGCCAACTACTGGATAGAGCGAGCAGCAGATGCCGCCAAATATAACGAACGAGAAATCGTTTTAAAAATCTGTAAATTTTGGGCACCACCCGGTAAAAACAGAGCACATCGTTTAAACATGCTTCTTAGTGCGTTTCAAGATGAAATCAGAATAAACAATTTGATTCGCGCTACTAACATTGAAGGAGTTGTTCAAAGTTTTGGCGGTGGAATTGCTGGGCGCAATCCTTATTTTAAAATGGAATTTATTCGAGGTTGTTCTCTTGACCAAATGTTTAAAACTGAACTTACCGAAGAAGAAACCATACAACGCCTAGCGCAAATGGCTTATCTTGCAAACACCATTAGCCAACTTCATTATTACCAAATCATTCATAAAGATTTAAAACCAAAAAATCTTTTGTTGTGTCAAAACCCAGAACACATCAACAATCATAAAATTTTGATTTGCGACTTCGGCTACGCACAAGCAAAGTTAAGAGAAAGCGTTACCGAATACGGAGGTAAACTCACGCCTTGTTATAGCGCTCCAGAACAAGCTGTTATGGGCGAAAACTTATCTTCTTCTGTAGATTACTTTAGTTTTGGAATTATTTTGCATGAATATCTCACGGGCAAGCAACTTTTTCCAGATGCTATGAAAATTTTTATTGAAGATGGTTACCGAATTACTGAACGATATTTAGAACATCTTAAAACCGGAAAACAAAATGTTTTTGAACATTCTCACTTCCCTGAAGTTCGAAAATGGATTGATGACCTTACCATTTTTGATAGTTTGGAAAGAATACAAAAATGTGAAAACTTATTTAATATTGCACATAAATTAAGAGAACGCATTAACTCTCTTGGTTACCGCGATGTAAATACCGATTTTTTGTGGAATCAATTAAAAGAGTACAAATCTGAGAAATAGTCTATGCCTGTCTTAAAGAAAATCCAAGTTTTTTTCAAACAACAAAGTTTGACATTTTACATATTCTTAGGAATTTCCTTTTTAATACTTTGCATGCAAGCTATTTTAGAGTATGGGCCGTCTTGGCAAGAATCAAGAAGATTATCCCATCAAAAGTCTTTATTTCAAGAATATTGGGAACAAGAAGGAGCTGCCAAATTCCAAGCCGTAGGGCTTTCTCCAACAAACGAATTGTATAATGAAGAATTAAACGCCTATCTCAATAAATACAAAGAAAAGAATCCTTCTTTAGTGCCAGAAAAACGCATTCAAGAAATGAAAATTGAATTCCGAGAATGGTGGGAAACTGGGGGAAGCAAAAGTTTTGCCGTGCAAAATATGGTTCCAGACAAAAAGCTTTATCAAAAAGAAGAAACCAAACTCATCAAATCTTACACAGACACAAAATTAATTTATAGGTTAAAACTAAACACCAACGAACCAGAAATTAGTCAAGTTCTTTTTCAATGGCTCCTTTTCCCAAATCTTTGGATTTTCTTATTGCAATCAGTTAGCCTTCTATTCGTGGCAAATTTTATAGAAAATCGTTTTGGAAAATGTATCGGTATTCTTCTATTATTTGCATCGCAAATTTTAGGAAATGTTTTTTTATTAGGTCTAAGCCAAACTTCATTTTTTGCAAACAATAACGAATCGTATGTCGGACTAGCTTTTGGAATAGCTTTTATTCTTGGTTGTATTTGTAGAAATTATGCCGGAAAAATGGCAGAAAAAACTATTCTAATCCCTGCTTCAATCCTTCTTTTATTTGGGCTTTTACTTTATTGGTTTACCTGTTCAAAAATTTATGTAGCTGTAATTATTTTATCCATAGTATTTTTTATTGGCGGAACATTCGCTGGTAAATACATACCATTCCCCAAAAAGAGCAAAAAAGAATCAGAAAGAGAAAAGAAACTTGAAAAAGCAAATGCTCCCAAACAAAACTTTGCTGAACAAAAGAAAAAAAATACTAGAGCTAAACTTGATGAAGGATTTTCCTGTGCTATGCGAGGCGATTTTACTCTAGCAGGAAAATATCTAGGTGAAGCAATGCACTCTCTTTTACTAGAAGCCGATGTAGATCAAGAAACCATTACAGACATTGCAAAAAAAATAGTGAATCCCTCTTTATACATTGAAATCTCAAGCATACAATGGTTAGAATGGGGAACAAGCGCTTATCAAAAGAAATTATACGAAGCCGCCATTTTATTTTTAGAAAAATCTCTTGTTTCCGAAAAAGACGAAAGAATGGCACGAAAAGCCTTATTTCTAATTGGTGAAATTCGAGTTTCTCAATCTATGATTCCAGAAGAAGGAATTAAACGTTTAGAAAAAGTCATTGAACTCAATAATACCGATATTTTCGCTATTCAAGCAAAAAAAATAATCCAAAAATTCAATTCAACTAATTAAATCAAATATTTTACTAGCCAAAGATAATTGAATCATCTGGCGAAAAGGGTAAATCTTTTTCTTGTGGTGTTGCTACAAATACTTGACATTTTTTTTCTCGAATCATTTCAGAAACCGCTAAACGGCGATTAAAATCTAATTCTGCCAAAATATCATCTAAAAGTAATACAGGAGGTAAACTCATTGCAGAAGCTACATCTATTGCAGACATGCGCATAGCAATGGAGGCCGAACGACATTGCCCTTGCGAACCAATTGAACGCATTTCATAATCAGAAAGCCAAAGAATAAAATCATCGCGATGAGGGCCAACTAATGTCATTCCTAAACGGCGTTCAGAATCTTCATTCTTTTCAAGCAATTCCATAAACTGAGTTTCTAAAGATTCTCTTGAATCTAAAACCGTTCGATAAGATACGCGAACTTCTTCTTTTCCTGCCGATAATTTTAAATAATATTCAGGAATTAACAAAGATAAATTATCTATTAACCTAAAGCGTTCTTGCCAAAGAGCGGCGCCCAAAGAAACTAATTGTTGAGAAAGTACTACAAAAACCTCTTCTCCACCAACCGATTTTCCTTGACGAAAACCATGCAACCATTCATTTCTTTGAGATAAAATTCGACGATAACGACGTAATAAGTCCGCATTTTTTTTTGATTGGAAACATAAAATTTCATCCATCCAACGACGACGAATTTCCGGAGCTCCACGCACTAATTCAATGTCAGAAGGTTGCATCATCACCGCAGGGAATTCTCCAAAAAACGCCGAAACTCCTCGACATAATTCTCCTTCTTTCTTAGCAGTGATAGCATCTTTTGTAATGCGAAGCGCTCTAGTTGATTGTTTTGTTTCTGAAACTAATTCTGCTCGCAAAATAGCTTCGGAAGCATACCATGAAAGAATTGATTTTAAGTCTCTAGTTCGAAATGAAAAACCCTGACATAATAGAAAAAGAGCTTCTAACAAAGAGGTTTTCCCAGAACCATTCGGACCACTAACCACTGTAATTCCAGAAGAAAAATTTCTCTTCTGAAAAGGAAGCGCTCGAACTCCATCTAAAAGAATTTTTTCTATCAAGGAATAAATCCCCTTATAGCAAAACTTAATGGATTCCAGAGATCCGCTTCGGATTCATAAATCAAAGCATAGTTCACTTCAAACGGCCATTTTTTCTTGCCTATACGAACATCAAAACTATAACCAAGGCCAGCGGTAAAATTCATATCATCAAATCCTAAACGCACCATTCCTCTTGGAATTACTTCATATTCGGCACCTAAACGAGCGGTCCAATAATGAGCGTCAGGGTCAAAAGCAAGGAACACCTCAGACATTTGGTAATCAATCGCCTCTAACCATAAAGCGGCGTAACGACCAAAAAGCACTGAACGATACCCCACGCCTACTTGCAATGTTTTGGGACGAACGCCTTCTGTTGATTCTAAAGAATTATCGCCACTTGTTGTTTTTGTCCAAGAAGCGGTTAAATTTTTATCAAAACTTAAATTTCGAACGACTACAGATAAAGACCATTTTTCATTAATTTGTCTCACAAAACCCAAATTAAAAGTTACAGGGCTACGATAACCATCTTCTACATCAATATCGTCATAAAATTCTGCTATTCCTAAATTATCATAACTCATAGAAAGCGATATTCCAACAGCATCTCGCCTAGTCAATCGGTAAGAAAAGCCTAAATACATCATTGAAAAAAATGGAGACGCATTTCCTAGTGTTTGATCATCTTCATCAATCACCTTAAAATCCCAATCCCCTCGATACAAAATAGCTCCGCCAATTCCCATGCGAGAACCTATTTTCCCTTCAATTCCTAAAGAGCCACCTGCTCTATCTAAATCTCTTTTTTCTGCATGTAATGAATACGAAATATTTTTTCTAAATGCTAAAAGAGCCGGGTTCCAATAAGCGCCTGGTTGAGCTAAAGTATCGGCAGAACCAGTGTTTCCTCTTCCCAATTCTCGAGCAGAAGCCCCCATACGTTCAACAAAACCATCAAAACCACCTAAACGAGCGCTCTTCCCTGCAAAAGCAAGAGATGCAAATAGCAATCCTAAAAGTATAATCCTGTAGCGCATTAACGGCCTCCCAAAGTCATGACTTTTCCCCAGCCAACATGACCATGATTATCTTTTACTCTCACATAATAAATTCCCATCGTCACGGCTCGTCCCATATCATCTCGGCCATCCCAAATATCTTCAGCAGCATTGGTGCTTCTCCCTGCAGAAGCAGGGCGAAGAGCGTCTTTTACAATAGTTCTCACCTTTCGCATATCGTAACTAAAAACTTCTATGGTTACCTTAGATTCTTTTGACAAATTATAAGCCACAAGAGATTCCCCATCGGCCGCCATTACGGAAGGGACCATTCGAATAGATGCTAGGTTCTTTCCTACCGCCGCTTGATTCAATACAGGCTGCCACGTTTTTCCAGAGTCAGCCGAAACAGAAATTCCATTTCCATAAGTTGTTACTGACAATCCCTTACCGCCATTTGGCAAAGTCCAATCTCCGACAGACAATATCATTGTATTTCTATTAACTACCCCAGCTTCTAAACCATACAACCACTGGTTTTCTGATTCCCACGGAATGGCTCCCAACGAATCTAAATTCAACAGACCACTTTCCGCACCGCCAACAGCGCGAACAGCCACAAACGCTTTTTTTCCAATAAATGAAACCCCACTAACACTATAATCAGAACGATCATACGCAGAAACAACTTGCTTACCAGTCGTATCTCGAAATACCACTTCAGTAAATTTATTTCCATCAAAAGAACGCCATAATTTATTTTCTAAATGTCCATCTTTTTGCCTTGCGGTTTCTGCAATATATTGCAATGGAGTTCCTCCAAGCCAAACGCCTGTCACTCGAGAAGTTTCTAAAGCGGGGACACTTTTAAATTTATTTGAAGAGTAATCTTCTTGAATCCATAATCCTGAAGTTGTCGCCAGTAAGAGCTTTCTTGAAGAAGGTTCCATTTTTACATCTAATACAGCCGGATAATCGGCTAGTCGCAATTTTTGAGCATATTGAAGAGTATCTAAACGTTTTTCCTTTTTATTCAGCACAAAAGATTTTTCTTGAACATTTCCTAACCCTTTTGAAAAATCATAACGCAGAATTCCAGATGTTCCTCGAGCCGCCCACAAAACATTAGAAGAAGAATCATAAGCAAATCCAAAGATGGCTCCATCCATCAATGCAGGAACTGTATCAGAATATGTTACTTCAGGATTTGATAACGGAATATATGAAAGTCCGCCTTCTTCAATTCCTCGGATAGAAATAAACCCCATAGGTTTCCGATAATTTCCAATAGAATCAATCCCATACATCGGAAGCACTTTTCCTAATTTACCAGCATCTTCAAAAGGAATTCGGCGACGTTCTGCCAACGCATCACTTAAAATTCCGTCATGAACGGCCGTATATTCTACTTCATTTTCAAAGATTGAGAATTGGCTAGAAAGCACTCGTAATGGTGAACCTTCACCAAATTCAAGCAAAGAAAAACCACCATTAGCATCGCCCCGCGAAAACACCCAAAGTTTTCCTTTAGAATACCCACATGTTGCAAAAGAATAATTGCTAACCAGCAACTCTCCAGCTGCAAAAATATTTGTAAAAGAAAATAAAATTAAGAATAAAAAATGTTTCATTACATTCACCCTTTAGCGCATATCAATTTCATCAATACCCGCAGGAGTTTTAAACTTAAAGTTTTCTGGCTTTACATTTTTTAAGGTTTTCCATTCGGAAACATCATACCATGTTGAATTCTTCATTACATCCACTGTATATAAACGAACAGGAGAAAAATCCTTTTGGGAAAGCCAAACTTCCATTTCTACAAATTGATCGGCGTATTGTTCAGGAGAAAGCGTCAACACATAAACCTTTTTTCCTTTCCATTCATTTTCTTTTAAACTAAGCGCTTTACAGTTCAAGTACTTAAAAAGGAGCTCGGAAGGGTGAAGAGAGGATTCTAAATCAGCAACGGCTTTAATCAATACTTGCTTTTGCTCAATATTCCACTGCCAAAGACTTTCTCCATCACTGATAAACGTAATTCCAGGAATACTTAAACGAAACCTATTTTTGCTCCCAACTAACAAATCTCCCGATTGAATTCCAGAAGATGGAGAATCAGCCAAAAATGTTTCTGCACGAAACTTAAAAGACCATGTGTCTGATGACTTAAACCAATTTTTAGATTTTTCCATAGCCTCCGTTGCAGAAATAGCAAAAACCATATTGGCACACAAAAAAAGAACAGCTAATATTTTCATAAATTCTCCGAATGAACAAAATTTAAAAAATACATCTACTCCTAGCAAATAAAAATAATCATTCAGGACAATAACAACGCGTAAACTTCTTGATTAGCATATATTTTAAAGCTAGGCGTTCATTCTCTAAAATCGTAATTTCAAGCATTATTTTAAAACAACTATGGAAAAAAGCAATAGACTTTTTCTATTTTTTCCCTTGAATTTTAATCCTTCAAAAGGAATTGTATGGCTAAAACCATTTTGCCCATTACCATTTTAACTGCAGCCGCTTGTCTTTTCGCTGCTGATGTAGAAATTAATGGCGATATTCAAGCTGATTATGCCTCATACTGGGACAAAGATTTCAGTCCTACTAATGCAGCCAACCAAGATATCGGACTTTCTCTTACGGCTTATATGGACGAAAATTTTTCTGTAACCGTAAACACCTTAACTAGAAGCACTTTCATCAATCAAGATGGTGAACGCGAAGATTCTGAAATCCGTCATGGCTTAGCGAGAGCAACAGCAATTGATGATTCTGAAGGTAGATACACAGCGTTCTATTTTGATGGTATTCAATTCCGCTGGGAATTCACACCTGGAGCCGCATTCCTTTTCGGTGATTTAACCTACAACGCCGGAGCCTTCAACTATTATTATTGGCGAGACACAGGCAGGTATGCCGCTATCAAGCGCGACGAAACTGTTCGTGGTGTTGGAATGGAATTAGGAGAAGGACGTGTTTACATTGGAGCAGCCGAAAACAACATTTCTTCACTCATTGTCTATGGTTCCTATCCATTTGAAATCCTTTCAAAAACAGATGAACATCTTGTCATTACCCCTAGTGCCGATTGGGCTTTTGGCGATGACATCGGGCGCTCCTACACTTATTTCTTTGGAACAGAAATCAATTATTCAAAAAGCAAAGATTTAATGAATTATGGCGTTATGCTTGCTTGGGGAACACACCCTTATCAAGGAACTGGCGTTCACACTTTCTTACTTGAGCCCTCCTTTTCTTATGACTTTTTCAATATTGGTTTAACATTTTTCCAAGCTTTACTCGCCGATGAAAAAGAACCTGTAGAAAAGCAAATCTTTACCGATGAACAAACCTTATTCGCTATTGAGCCATCCTTTAGTCTTCACAAAAAACTCGCCATTGGTTTAGCTTACGAACTTCATGATCCAAGCAATGAAATAGACGACGATACGTTCCATTTTATTGGACCTAACATTTATTTCTATCCAACTGCCAATGCGGAACTTGTATTCTGGGGTGGCTACAACAAGCGCCACATCGGGGCAAATACCGTTTCGTTTGGAATCAGCGGTCAAGTTCAATTTTAAATTTTTAGAATCTCAGCAGAAATTTAAATCCCGCCGAAGGCGGGATTTTTTTTAGTTAAAACACTTTTCCTAGCATTGCCGAGACATTCCTGAATATTCCTTCGGCAACATCTGGCTTATTCATAGAATACACATGAATATTCTTAATTCCATTAGCGTATAAATCTATAATCTGATCAGAAGCATAAATTATTCCTGCTTGTTTCATAGCTTCTGCATCACTACCAAATTTATCTACTAATGATTTAAATCGCTGAGGCATAAACGAGCCAGAAAGTTTTATAGCTCTTTCAACTTGATTTGCATTTGTAATCGGCATAATTCCCGGTATAACAGGGCAAAGCACACCAGCTTCTCTTAATTTGTATAAAAAATTAAAAAATAAATTATTATCAAAAACCATTTGAGTTGTTAAAAAATCAACTCCAGCATCTACTTTTTCTTTTAGAAATTGAATATCTTCTCGCTGACTAGAACTCTCTGGATGAACCTCCGGATAACAAGCCGCTCCTATACAAAAATCTCCATCGCTAGCCTTCAATTCCCGAACCAATTCTACCGCATGACGATAATCCCAATGTTCGCGATTCGAAGCCATTAGTTCTGGAGTAAGATCACCTCGTAAAGCCATTACATTTTGAATTCCTGCGGCCTTCATTTCCTCAATTCTTGCCTTTACTGTCTCTCTGCTAGAAGAAACACAAGTTAAATGAGCGAGCATCGGAATATTAAATTTTTCCTTTAAATTTTTAGCTATTTGCAAAGTATATTGGCTCACGCCACCGCCTGCACCATAAGTAACACTCATAAAAGAAGGTGACAATTCTGCAATTGCTTCTGTAGCGTTTTTTACACTTTCATAAGAAGTTTCTTTTTTAGGCGGAAACACTTCAAACGAAAGCGAAAACTTTGCTGAATTTAAGATATTAATGATTTTCATATTCACCTACTATTTTACAAATAATTTTTTGCAAAAATCAGCCCAAAAGAGATTTATGCGAATATTCCCATAAATGCAAATATAATTATCTTTTCATGATTTTACCACCCCATAAATAAAAAAAGTGCGGCATTAAACCGCACTCTCAAAAAATTTAGATTCAGCTGAAATTACTGACCAAGGTACTTACGACCAATACCGTATTCATCTTTATATTCAATGTAATCTGGAACGAAGTTTGAATCATAAACGAACACAACATTTATGCCGCATTGGAATTCGTTCAACAACTTTCCTTTATCCTTGAAGTTTTGGCGTTTCTTTTCAACACGTTCATCGCCTTTCTTTCCAACCACTACTTCAGCATCACACCAACCGCCGTTAGAAGACTTAACGGTTGCTTCGCGTCCATCGGTAGAAACGAGTTTCAACTTAGAAACATCAAATTCTGTATTGTTTCCTGTAGAAGCCCAAATTTGCAATTCACCCTTCAAAGAACCAGAAGAAAGAGCAATTGTTGGGAATGCCATTACATAACCATACTTATCAATACGAGGCGAGGCACGTTCACCGATGTTTTCGCCAAAGATTAAGAAATAGCCACGAGTACCAACACGACTCTTGTTCAATGCAGCTTTTACATCAGCATTTTCAGGAGCGACTTCTGCAATTTGAAGCAAACGATATTCAGATACAACTGGATCTTCTTCATCCTTTGCCATTTGCAAAGTTTGTGCTACATAACCTTTTTCTGCTTCTAAACGAATTGCTTTAATTTCTGCTTCAGAGCCTGCTGCTTTAGATACAGATTGAGCTGAATCAATAAATGCAAAAGCATTCAATACTGTACCATAATCAGTTCCTTCTTGAGAAACTTGAACTTTACCCACATTTGCCATAATGCGAGCGTATTCCTTAAGCACTTCTACATTTTTCACAGAAGAAACATTTTGTGCGGCCTTATCAAGGTAGCCTGGAAGCAAAGAGCTAAACGGATCTTTCTTCGCTTCAACTTCTGCAGCACGAACAAGAGCTAGGGTAAAGTTGTCATAGAACTCATCAGAAACTTTGCCTTTCTTCTTCGCCTCTAGGTACATATTGATTGCATTGCGGAAACGACCTTCAGACAAGTGTTCGTCTCCACGTTTTTCGTTAGCGCCTTTACAGGCAGACAATGCGATTGCCATTGCCATGGCAGACATTAGGAAAAAACGGTTCATGGATAGATTCCTTCTATTGATTGTGGTACCATTTATCGCCAAAAGCAGCAAAAACAACTGATTTTAGTCGCCTCACCCTTTGAAATTTTAATTTAATTAAATATTTTAACATTGCTCAGTAGAAAAGAGTAAATTTTTATTTGGAGAGCGTGTGAATATACTGGTCATTTCACCTGAAGCTGGACTTTCAACAAGTGCTTTGGCTACCGCAGTGAACCGCATTACCGACGCATTTGATTGCGGCGGCATTATGGCGCTGACCTGTTCTCCGTATTATAAGGCAATTTTTAGCGATTCTAGCGACATGCAATGTATTTTCAAAGGAACCGAACGCCTGCATTACAAGCCTTTTGAAATATGGAAATCGCAAAATTCAAATCACACTTACATCTACAATGAAGAATTTTTTGGTCGTCCCTACGTTTACGGAGAACCAAGCCAGCCCTACGCAGACAATCACATCCGATATTCATTTTTAGCTTCTGCCGCTTTAGAATTTGCGGCGGTGTCAGGATTTAAACCAAATGCTGTACTTGGTCATGAATGGGGCGGCGCTTTAGCAGGGCATTTAATTCATTCCCTGTATGCTAGTGAGTTTGATAAAATTCCGTTTTTCCTAACAGTCCATAACATCAAATACGATTTCCTAGTACCCGATACGGAAATTGGAAAGCTCGGACTACCACGCGCAGACCATAATATGGATGGTTATGAATACTGGGGAAAAGTGAGCTTGCTAAAAGCCGGAATCTTGTACGCTAACATGGTTTTGCTTCCATCCTCTGGTTATAGGGATGCAATTCTCAACACAAATATTGCTGGCGGCATGACTGGTTTCTTACAGCGCAATGCTTCAAAAATTAAAGGAATTCAGTTCGGAGTAAGTTATTCTCTATGGGATTTCAATAAGGACACCGGACTGCCTATACAGGTCGCCAAGCAAAATGCAAAACTTGAACTAGAACAGCTAGTCGGAACAAAATTCAACGACAAACTTTTGCTTTATGCACATCTAGATAAAGAAGCTGGTGACACAACTGAAACACTCTCAACATTATTAGCCGACCTAGCAGGGCTAGATGTATTTGTTTTGGTAGGAATGGAAAAAGACCAACCTGAATGGGATTACTACAACAATGTTGCCGCAGAGTATCCAAATAATTTCTGTGTTCGTCCATTAGGAAAAGATTCTAATACGCTAAAAAAATATTTAGCAGGCTCAGACATTTTATTTGCAGGTAATTTGCGCGAACCATCTTCATCTATTCTGCTTAAGGCTTTGGCCGCTGGAACCATTCCAATTACAGGAAAAGATACTGGCGTTGCCAGTATGCTCAAATCTTACACGGATAATCGCCTGGAAAATGCAAACGCCTTCTTAGTAGAAGACCCTAAATCCCCTGTAATGATGCTTCGCAGTATCAAAAAGTGTCAAGAAGTTTATAAATTGTCGTCTTGGAAATGTGTTGTGGAAAATGCTTATAATTTCCGCTATGAGTGGGATAGAACAATAGCACAATACTTACTCACCCTTGGTGAATTTTCGGGGCTTTAGCTCAATCGGTTAGAGCCACGGACTCATAACCCGTTGGTTCCCGGTTCAAGTCCGGGAGGCCCCATTGGTTCTCGGTTCTTAAGAACCGAGAACTTTTTTTTGTTTTGTGATTACATACAAATTAAGCAGGCATCAAAACAACAAAAACAATTATTTCCTTGAGTTCTACTTTTTATATTTTCACATTATGAAAACATTTACTCAAATTAAAATTCCGCCATCAAACTTCAAAATAGATTACAACTCTAACCTATTTTTTTTAGGTTCTTGTTTTGCCGAGAACATATCTAAAAAATTTAATCAAAGAAAATTCAATACTTACACAAATCCCTTCGGAGTTACTTATAATCCATTATCAATAGAACGCCAGATTATAAATATTATTGACAAAAAAATTTTCACAAAAGAAGATATTTTCCAAGATAAAAACTCCTTACTTTGGCATAGTTTTGAAGCTCATAGTTCTTTATCACAAAATTCACAAGAAATTTCTCTTTCTCACTTGAATGAAGCAATAGAAAGAGCAAATAAATTTCTAAAAAAGACTGATGTTGTTTTTATTACTTTAGGCACAAGCTTTGTTTATTTTTTAAAAGAAACTAATCAAGTGGTTTCCAATTGTCACAAACAGCCTTCTAATTCATTTCTACGAAAACTAATTTCTGTAGATGACGCTTCAAATGCTTTAAGTAACATAGCCAACAAACTTCATGAATTTAATAAGAATTTAAAAATCATTTTTACCGTTTCTCCAATTCGACACTTAAATGACGGAATGCAAGCAAACACTATTTCAAAATCAATTTTGCAACTTTCCATTTATAATTTACTACAAAAAGACATTCCTTACGGGGGTTATTTTCCGAGCTATGAAATTATGATGGATGAACTTAGGGATTATCGCTACTATGATGACGATATGATTCATTTATCAAATTTAGCTGAAATAATTATTTTCGAAAAAATTTTAAATACTTACTGTTCAGCAGAAACAATAAAAAACGTTCAGCAAGTTGAAAAATTTCTAAAGAATAAAGAACACCAAATTTTAGATTTAAACTCAAACAGAACTCATCTGTTTGCAAAACAATGCTTAGATAAAATTTCTGAATTCGAAAAAAATATTTCAGGCATTCAATGGCAACAGGAAAAAGAATATTTCAAAAAATTACTATAAATTTCTAAAAAAAAAATTCTGCTGGCTTTGCCAGCAGAAAAAATTTTAGTTCTAAATTAAACAATTACTTAAATACTGCACTATAAGAAGCCTTCGCCGTAGGAATCACAATTCTTGGGTTTTGAGTAGAACCATCTTCCCATTTAGAGAAAACGCCAGCGCCGGAAGGAACAGCTGTTAATTGAATCGGATGACCACTAAAGAAATTTCCTGTATAAGCACCAGATTCAAGCAAATTCATTCCTTCCATAAGAACCGTTCCGTTACCTTGAGCAGAAAGTGTTACTGGCACTGTTGTGCCAACACCAAATTCCTCGGCATAATCTTCACGAACCCAAGAATCTCTGGTTTTTGCCCATTCTTTAATTGAGGAGCCACTTTCACTAAATCCATAACCTCTTTTTTCACGATCAAAACGTTCTAAATCTCTAGCCATTTCGTCTGGGTCCAGTGTAGCAACCATTGCCTCAATTGTAGCTGTTAAACGCTCTGAATTCAAATACTTTTCAAGCATTACTGCCGAACGGTTCACAAACAGACGTTTAAAATCAGGGTTTTGAATCAACTTATTGAACAAATTAGCAAAGCAGCCCGCTTCAGCACAAGAACCGCCGCCGCCACCGCCACGCTTTATCCAATCAAACATATTCGTAGAATTCTGACTAAATCCAGAAACAGTCCATTTCCAATCAAAACCATGATCTAAATCATAAACCATGAATTTCCATGGTTGTTCTGGAGAACGCCACGCACGAACATTATTATTTGGCCAGTCTCCATTATGAATATAAATTTCTGCCGCCATATAATCAGCAAAATTCCCCACATCCATCATGGCCTGAACTAGTGTATAATTTGCGTTATTTGCTCCACTAAAATCATTTTTAGCAACAAAATCCAACAACTCTTCATACCCTACAGAACTTCCGCCACTTACAGAAATATCATGTCCAAGATGCTTGATAATATCTACACTACCAGCATCAATACCATAATTTGTTTCCACATAATGTTCATTAAAACGTTCGCGCATATCATGAATACCATAATATTCTCCGTTGTAGAACACTACTACTTGACGACTACGCTGGTAATCAACACCACTACCTTCTAAAATAGCACCACCGGCTGCATCAGCAATATAATCTGATACAAAACGGTTCCCATTATTACGCAAATTAAACGCTTTAAATTTCTGTGCTTCTGGACGAGTGGTAAACAATGGATAATGCAAACGGCCATCTTGATATTGTTCACGCATTACAACAGCTACAGACTTCTTATCTTCCATACGACTGTAGTTACCCATCAAAGAAATTCCGGCATCAATGTCCCAACTTTTCGCTGCCGTAGAACTTCCATTTTCAAAGAACTCCACGTGCACAGGGAATTCAACATCTTCATAAAGCCCTTCAGGACAACAATCCGGATTGCCGCAACTACATTTAATATAATGGTTAGCGAAAAATTCAGGAGAAACACTAATGGCAACTACAGGCATTTTTATAGATTCGCCCACAAAATATGTTTCAGTAATAACTGTATTTGTAATTTTACCTTCTTCAAACAAGGCACAACGAATAACTGTTGTACGTGTAATATCCATAGCTTCTGTAAACAACTCTGAATTTTGTGTTGGTTCAGAGCCGTCATCAGTACAACGAATTTCTCCACCAGCTACTTGAGGTACTTCTAATGTTAAACCATCAGCATAAAATCCACCCGCAGGAGTTAAAGCAAATTCACTAGCAAAGCCTTCAAATGACTCTGAAACCGTATTCTTTTTTTCAGGGGTAGGAACTTCAAAATAACGCCATTCTCCACCATTTATAATTCCCCAAGAAAGCCCTGGATCTAAAGCTGGATAATTTACTGAATCGCGAATAGCCCAATTATAATCTATTAAATAAAGCGAGCCGCCATCCTTTTCTAATTTCCAATTCGTGTGAGCCCGATAATACCGACCTTTTGAATCTAACCCAAGTAACGGAGCAGAAAAATCTTTTCCAGAACAGAAAACGACTCGAAGTTCTCCTGGCGGAATAATTAACTTATCAATAATCCACTTACGAGGTTCGTCTAATTTTTCTACCAAAGAATAGCCACGCAAATCAGCCGTATCAGGGCCAGCATTATAAATTTCAACCCAACCTGGATCTTCTCCATCGTGATCAAGCCATGAAATATTTTGAGTCATGACTTCTGTGATTCTTAGAGTAGAATTCCCTAGATAATGTAATTCTTTGCCTGTTGTGTCGTCAATGAACACAGAAATAGTATCATAGGAAACAGAAGTATCAGAGTCAATTGGATGCGACGACGAATAAACTACCAAAGAAGAAGAGGAGAGAGAGTCCTCTGGAGTCAAAAATGAAGATTCTTCGTTAGAGGAATCACTACAAGCAATTAAGATGGACAAACTTGAGGCCCAAATTAAATAGCGATATACTTTATTCATAGCCTACCTAAAAGGATTGCAACACCCACCCTTTAGAATTTTTTCCAAAATCTACGAAACAATACTATTTTCTAGACACACCAAACTTAAAGACTAGAAAAACTTTCGAAGAATTTTCAAAAACCCCATATATTATACATCTTTTTTTCTCATTTATCCGTAATATTTTTTTTTACGCTTAAAATAATTGCTTTTTATCACATTTTAGCCCTAAAACCTAGGTCGAGATAAATGAGCCTAAAGCACACTCTTTTATAAAATTTTCTATAATAGAACCCGTTATGGCATATTCTGTTGATAAAATTCGTTCTCAATTTCCTGTTTTGGTAAAAAAAAATAATAATCCAAAACCTTTTGCCTTTTTAGATAGCACGGCAACCACTCAAAAGCCACTGCCAGTCATCCAAATAATGGATGATTTTTACCGGGAACATTATAGTTCCGTTAAAAGAGGGGTGTATCAAATTAGCGAAAAAACAACGCAAGCTTTTGAAAAAACAAGAAAACAAATTGCTTCTTTTATCAATGCAGCCTCTGAAAATGAAATCATTTTCACTAGCGGAACCACATCAAGTATAAATCTAGTCGCTTGGAGCTATGGTCGTAAATTTTTGACTTCCGGAGATGAAATTTTAATAAGCGCTTTAGAACACCATGCCAATATCGTTCCATGGCAACTCATTGCAGAAGAAAGAGGCGCCAAATTAAGTGTAATTCCAGTTTCAGATGATGCCGATTTACTATTAAATTCAATTGAAAATTTGATAATTCCGGGTAAAACAAAAATTGTTGCCCTCACTCATATCAGTAATGTAACAGGAACTATCAATCCTATTGCCGAAATCATAAAAAAAGTGCGTCAGTTGTCTCCAGAAACCAAGATTTTAATTGACGCGGCGCAAAGTATAGCTCACCTTAAAATAGATGTTCAAAACCTTGACTGTGACTTTCTAGCATTTTCAGGTCATAAAATGTATGGTCCTACCGGCATTGGCGTTTTATACGGGAAATACAAAATTCTAGAATCAATGCCTCCTTTATTTGGTGGAGGGGAAATGATTCAAAGTGTTTCTTTTGAAAAAACAACCTTTGCACAACCTCCTGCCAGATTTGAAGCAGGCACTCCCCCGATTGCTGAAGTAATCGGCCTTGGAGCAGCAGTCCAATGGATTGAAGAAACCGGAATTGAGAACATTAGAGCCCATGAATCTGAAATTTTAGAGTACATGCTTGAACAATTCAAAGACATTCCAGAAATTCAAGTTTTAGGAAACCCAAAAGCTAGAGGCTCTCTTGTTAGCATTACTTTAAAAAACATTCACGCTCATGATGCTGCGATGATTTTAGATGAAGAAAATATTGCAGTAAGAAGTGGACACCATTGTGCAGAACCCGTTATGAAACGTTTTCAAGTACCTGCCACCCTTCGATTTAGTTTGGGCGCCTATACTGAAAAATGGGAAATAGACCGAGCGATACTTGCCTTAAAACGCGTTATTAAATTATTTGCATAAAAATTACTGATTCTTGTTTTCGGTTATTTACCTCTTTTTATTTTAAAATTTGCTCGTTTAAATTTTTCCTTGCTTTTTTTTGAAAGCAGGCTTACTATATTTACATCAAATTTATACAAGAGGCTTTTTATGCTTGACATTCGCAAAATTCGTGAAAATCCAGAATTTTATAAAGAAGAAACCCGCAAAAAGGGAACTGCCGTTGAGATTGACGAAATTCTCTCTCTTGACGAAAAACGCCGTTCTATTCTTGCTGAAGTAGAAAAATTAAAAGCAGAACGCAATTCAGAATCTAAAAGAATTGGTGAGTTAAAAAAGAAAGGCGAAAATGCAGATGATGCAGTTCTTGCAATGCGAGCTCTTGGAGAAAAAATTGCAGAACTAGATGCTGCTGCCAAAGCTGTTGATTTTGAACAAACAGAAAAATTAATGCATGTTCCAAACATTGCTCCAAATGCTCCGGAAGGAACATCTAGCGAAGATAATGTTGTTAGAGCTACTTGGGGCGAACCTAAAGTTATTGACTTTGAAGCACTAGATCATAAAACTCTTGGCGAACGTCTTGGTTTATTTGATTTTGAACGTGGTGCAAAAATTGCCGGAAGCGGTTTCCCTGTTTATCGTGGACTTGGAGCTAGACTTGAACGTGCATTAATTCAATTCTTCTTAGATGCTCACCGCGAAGCTGGTTTTGAAGAAATCATTCCGCCCTACCTCGTTTTACGTAAAACAATGAGAGGAACAGGTCAATTGCCAAAATTTGAAGAAGACATGTATCGTTGCGACAAAGACGATGATTTGTTCTTAATTCCAACAGCAGAAGTTCCTGTCACAAATCTTTATGCAGAGGAATTTATTCCTGAAAGCGAATTGCCCAAACGTTTGTGTGCTTATTCCGCATGTTTCCGTCGTGAAGCTGGTAGTTACGGAAAAGACACTCGTGGACTTCTTCGTTTACACCAATTTAACAAAGTGGAAATGGTGTACTTCGCTCACCCTGAAAAAAGTTATGAAGCTCATGAAGAACTCACGCGATTTGGTGAAATGCTTCTTGAAAAACTCGGATTGCCATACAGACGTCTTGAACTCTGTAAAGGTGATTTAGGTTTTGGAGCCGCTAAATGCTACGATTTAGAAATTTACGCTCCTGTTGAAAAGAAGTGGTTAGAAGTAAGTTCTTGTTCTAATTTCGAAGATTTCCAAGCACGTCGTGCAGGTATCCGCACTAAACTTAATGGAAAGAACACCTTTGTACATACTTTAAATGGTTCCGGACTTGCAACACCTCGAGTAATGGTTGGGATTTGCGATAATTATCAACAAGCAGATGGTTCCTTAATCATTCCGGAAGTTCTTCGTTCTTATATGGGTGGACTTGAAAAAATCGAAATAAAATAATATTCCATTTTGAAAATCATCCCCGCGTTCGCGGGGATTTTTCGTTACCTCAAAAAAAACGCTAGGATTTTCCTAGCGTTTCTCCATAATTTAAATTACAAATTAGGCTGATGGAAGAGAAATTGTTTCAGCAACTTGCACTAAATGTTCTTTAATTTTTCGATATGAAGAAAGCATATCTGTATAAGTTGTTGAAATTAACGGTTCATATTGTTCTTCAGCTAAACGACTCCAGTGCATACTTCTTAAACTACGAACTAATTGAGTGATTTCAAAACCAGCCTGCTGAATAGCTTCTAATTGTTGGAAATCACGAGGATTGTTAATTTGTTGCAAAACTAATTCTATAAGAGCCTTATTCTTCTCATGTAAAGAAAGCAAGCCTTGTGAATGTTCTTCATCAAACTGCAAATTATTATCTTGCAAACGCAAATGCAACTTTAAAATTTGCGCAATGTAATCCGAAGCCGTTTCTAAATCATCACTCATACGAAGTTGACGTTCTGCATCGTTTGCGATACTTTGAGAAGCCCTACCTGATAACAAACGAGTTAAGAAATTTGTCACTTCTTCTTGAGCAGAATCCAAATGAGCTTCCCCAGCAAAAACAGCTTCTTTACGTTTTTTACTTTCTGGACCATTTTTTAAACATTCAGCTAAATCGTCTAACATCACATTTACTCGTTCCCCCATTCCTAAAATTTCACGTCCAGAATGAGTGATTGCTGCAAATGGAGAAGAAAGCAATTGATTTTCTAATTTCGTAGCAACAAGCTTCTTTTGTGGAGCATGACGATTAAAACATTTTTCCAAAATTTTTGCAATGTAACCAGTGAATGGCAAGAATACAAAAAGGTTCACAACGTTAAATGCGGTATGGAATGTTGCTATAGCCGTCGTAATATTTTCTTTTGAGTATTCAATACGAGGAGTTACCGCTGAAGGCGCTATATTCAAAAGATGCTCAAGAGTAAATTGAATAAAATGTAAATATGGTCTAAAGAGTAAAACAACCCACAAAACGCCTAGCACATTGAAGATAATATGGAACAAAGCAACTCGACGGGCTGCTTTAGAAGTTCCAATAGATGCAATAAAAGCAGTAATCGTAGAACCAATATTTTGACCAAGAATTAAAGCCGCAGAAGTTTCAAAACAAATTAAACCTTGGTAAGCTAAAGCAATTGTCACACCTAAAGTTGCAGACGAGGATTGGACTAAAGCTGTTAATAAGCAACCTACAACCACACACTTTATAATACCTGGGAAAGTGTCTGCAGAGAACATCGCAAAAACACTTCTAAACTTTTCTGAAGTTGCCAAGGGTTCAAGAGCGTCTTTCATCGTTTCAAGCCCAATAAAAACAAGGCCTACCCCCAATATGGCATACATGGTATAACGCAATCTTTCATTCTTCGCAAAGCAGAAAAATAGGGCGCAAATTCCTGCTAGCGGCAAACCATACTTCCCTATATCTAAAACAAGAACCCAGCCTGTAATGGTCGTTCCAACGTTTGCCCCCATAATGACACCAATCGCCTGCTTCAATAGCATCATTTCGGCATTTACAAAACCGATGGCCATTACAGTTGTAATCGCACTAGATTGCACTAGGCAAGTAACCACCAACCCAACTAGCACCCCAAGAAAACGGTTGTTAGTTACAGCCCCAATCAAATTTTTAAGTGAAGGTCCTGCTACTGTCTGAAGTCCGTCGGACATAAAGCGCATTCCTAGCAGGAACACGCCAAGCCCTCCTAAAAGAAAGGCCAAGGATTCTAAAATCAACGACACAAAAAATCCTTTGAATGCATTTGCAATTCGTTCATCTTTACTCTTTTTAAAACTTGTACAAAATTAAAAAAAGAGAATGTTGTTCCGAATTTAATGGTTCTTTTTTTTTACATAAATTTTAAAATTTGATTTCTTTCCAATAAAAAAGGGGTGTTTTCTTATGAAAACACTTTCAACATTTTCCATGATTCAAATATTTTTTCATAAAGCTAGTTTAATGTCGAATCTTTTTTTAAAGGATAAATTATGCGTTTTCATAATTTTTTACTTCTAATTTCTTTGGCTAGCACTCCTTTATTTGCAGCCACCGCTTATCATAATCAAGTTGGATTTCCTACCAAAGGTGTTAAACAACTAGCTGTTGTAGGAGCCGAAGGAAAAGATATAGTCTTCAAGGATTCAACAAAGCAAACTGTTTTAACTGTTAAAGCACCTGCTGCCGCCTATTGGAAGCCAGCTAATGAAAACGCATCACTTGTAGATTTTTCTGAAATACAAAAACCAGGTACTTATATTGCTTACCTTGGAGATTCCGCTATTAGCCACCCCATAATTATTTCTGATAAAGTTTTAGAAGATGTGACTGTTGCTTCACTTCGCTGGTTCTACTATCAAAGAGCTTCTATGGAATTAACAGAAGAATTTGCAGGAATTTACGCTCGCCCTATGGGACACCCCGATACAGCCGCTAGATACCATTCTTTACTTGGCAAAGAATTGATGGCCACATTTGCCAGCCCAAAGGGTTGGTACGATGCTGGTGATTACGGCAAATACATTGTTAATTCAGGTATTTCAACTTATACACTACTTCAACTATATCAACACAATAAGGAGTATTTCAAGACCCTTTCATTAAACATTCCGGAAAGTAAAAATGATGTTCCTGATATTCTTGATGAAATTCGTTGGAACTTAGAATGGATGCTCACTATGCAAGATCCAGAAGATGGTGGTGTATTCCATAAACTTACAACGAAGCAATTTTCTGGAACTGTTATGCCAGATAGAGATACAAAACCTCGATTTGCTATAGGAAAAAGTAACACAGCTACCTGGAACTTTGTTGCTGTTCTTGCTTTAGCATCAGAAATTTATAAGCCTTATGATTCTGAATTTTCAAAAAAAATGGCAGATGCTGCCGGCAAAGCATTTTGGTGGGCAAAAGAACACCCTTATGATTTCTTTGAACAACCATCTGATGTAGGAACAGGAACTTATGAAGATGGAAACGCCGTAGATGAGCAAATTTGGGCAAGTGCAGAATTATACCGTATTACTCGAAACGATTCCGTTTTAGATGTAATGCGGCAGTTTCCCTTAGGTAAATCACGTTGGAAACTTCAGGGTTGGCAAACTACATCTGCATTAGCTGCTTTTACAATTGCAACAAATCCTGATGTATTTGAACAAGTGGATGTGGATTCGGCAAAAGCTTTAATATTACATTTAGCTGATGATTATATAAAATCTCTTAAAAACAATGGCTATGGTGTAGCCATGACCGAAGGGGATTTCTATTGGGGTTCTAATAGTGTAGGTGCAAACAAGGGCATTGTTTTATTACACGCTTATATTTTAACTAAAAAGGAAGAATATTTAAATGCAGCTACAGGCATCTTAGATTACTTGTTAGGCAGAAATCCTCTTAATCTTTCTTATCTCACTGGGTATGGAGTCAACCAAGTTTTTAACCCTCATCATCGACCAAGCCAAGCAGATGGTATTGACGCTCCAATTCCAGGAATGCTCGTAGGAGGTCCAAATAAAAGTGCAAATGATTGTGCAAAGAAATACATTGATAACGAAGCCGTGGCAAGGTCTTATTACGACAATGCTTGCAGCTATGCTACTAATGAAGTAGCGATTAACTGGAACGCTCCTTTTGCTTACTTAGCTGGGTCCATTCACGCAATTATTTCTAGCGGAAAAACCTACGACCTCCATAGTTCTGTGGAAAAATTTGAAATTAACGGAATTCCTTCTGGCAAGCCAAATTTCAGCAAAAATCTAGACTCTGGAGTTCGTATGATTTTTAGAGAAGGTTCCGTGCAATTAGAAAAAACAACTAAGACTGGAATGAAAATTTATTACAACTTAAAAGGTAAAAAGCTTAATTAATTTCTTTTCTCCAAACAACATAAATTCCGCCGGCGTAGTCGGCGGAATTTTAATATATTAACATAAAAAGGAAGTTTTTATGCTTTTAGTCAACACAGATTACATTGAGGGTAAAGAACTAGAAACGCTCCGTTTAGTAAAAGGAAGCACTGTATTCAGCAAAAACTTTATACGAGATTATTTTGCTGGATTAAAATCTATTATCGGTGGAGAACTAAAAGGTTATACTGAAATGCTAAATGAAGCAAGAGAACAAGCAACAAAAAGAATGGAACAAGAAGCTCGTTTTTTAAACGCAGACGCAATTATCAATGTACGATATCAAACATCAAATGTTATGGCTCAAGCTGCCGAAGTCATTGTTTACGGAACTGCTGTTAAATTCAAGAAATAACATTTAGCTTATCTTGAATTCAAATAATCTAATACCTTTTGAGTCAAATCATTTTCAGCTTTCCAAAAAAGCACAGCCCCTGTTGCTCGGTCAACAACCATATCATAACCTTCTTGAAGGGCAATTTCTTGAATAGCCTTACGAATAAGCTGAATAATAGGAGCACTCACTTTTTCATTTTCAGAAAGTAATTCTCCTGAACGACCATAAACACGTGAAATAAAATCCTTTAATTCTGTTTCCTTTTTAGCATATTCAGCTTCTAATTCTCGTTTCTTTTCATCAGAAAGCATTAGCATTTGCTTATCTAAACGTTCTTTAATTGCAGAAAGTTCCTTTTGAAGCAAGTTCGCTTGTTGCTCCCATTTCGCTACTTGGCGATCAAATTCATTTTGAGCATTTTTAGTTCCCTTGTAACCTTCAAAGATAAGTTTTGAATCCACATGAGCAATGCGCAAACCATCTTCAGCGAATACACTTGCAAAACACATCAAAAGGCAAAGAAGTAATTTGTACATAAAAACCTCCTAGAAACCTTGACCTATCACAAAGTTGAAATTCATTGAGCCTACGCCATCTTCTTCATAGCCTGAATAAGTTTCTCCCGGATCCAACGGCCAAGCAAAATCAAACCCAATAATACCAAGCATTGGAACCACAACGCGGAAACCAAATCCAATATCACGTTTCAAAGACGATGGGTCCCATTCACGCAACGGATTTTTTTGTTTCATCGATACCTTTGAATATGGATCATAAACATCACCAAAAACATTACCAGCATCAAAGAAGAACGGCAATAAGTAGAATACTTGAGGGACAATTCCCCATTGAATTTCTGCCCCAATATATTGGTAGCTACGCCCTAAACGTCTGTATCCAATAGAGCCCGAATTGTATCCACGCATCATTCCTTCATAACCGAGAACGCCGCCCATAGAATACAAAGTTCTGTACTGTAAAGGTTCTCCAAAGATTACCCCATATTCATTTGTCAAAGCAAGCGTAAGCCTATCTCTGAACAGTGGGAACCACCACTTAATCGTAGCCTCCGTTTTCACAAAGCTAAAGTCACTAAATAGAATATCATCAGCTACTTGAATATCTAATTCATAGCGAGAACCATCCGTTGGGAATTGAGGCAAGTTTTTATCATCCCGAACCAATCGGAAATTCAAAGCTGATTCTATACCAGTAAAGCGAACAAAACTTCCATCAACATTATCACCTTGCTTATTCATTAACCAGCTATAACCTACTTGACCATAGAAATAATCATCTGGCCATTTCAATCGCTTACCTACATAAACACTACCACCATAACGGGTAATATCTGGATCATCATCTTGATTCCACCAACCATAACTTAAACTAGCGCCAACACTAACTGGCATATCTAAGAAATATGGTTCCGAAAAACTTATCGATGCATATTTCTTGTCCGCTCCGTATTCAAAACTAACGGCAGCACTTTGACCATCACCCATACAACAATTTGGAATAGAAACACTAGCTGTTCCAGTCAATCCATCACTTTCACTATAAGCCACACCTAAACTAAATTGTCCAGTTCCTGCTTCCTTTTCAGTGACCGTAAAATCAAGATCCACTTCTTGTTCGTTCACCACTTTAATATCTGGAAGAACCATATCAAAATAATTCAACTGCATAATTTCACGGAAACTACGTTCTAATGCAGACTGACGATAAGTATCTCCAGGGAACAAACGAATTTCACGACGAATCACCTTATCTTTAGTTTTGGTATTTCCGTGAATATGAACCTTATGAATTTGAGCCGGCAAACCTTCATAAAGCCTAAAACTCAAATTAATCACAGAATCATTTACAAATTCTCTTGACTCTTCGTACTGAGCAAAAAGGTAACCATCTTCACGATAAGCATCCATAATTGCTTTTTTCGTACTTTCATACTGATAGTAATCAAAAGGTTTTCCTTTTTCTAAACGAACCGTACGCTGTAGCATGGCTTCAGGTAGAACTTCATTTCCTGAAAAATGAACATCACCAGCATAATAACGACGACCTTCATTTAAAGAAATTAAAATTTCCATAGCATTAGAAACTTTAGAAGAATCATACTGAGCTAGAACTGGAAAAAATTCTTCCAAAGTATAACGAACCAAGCGTTTTTCATCGAAAGAACGGCGTTTCTTACCAAGAGCAATCAAAGAATCAATCTTTTTATTTTCCCAACGCCTTGCAGGCAAATTATCAATCCATTCTTTACGCAATTTAGAATAACGAACTAGTCCATTCAAAACTTCACTAGCCGTTACTTCATCGCCAATATATGGCAGCGGAATAGACATCATATCAGCACGTTCTCCACGATACCTTCTAAAATGATGTTCTGGTAATTCTCTGGTTTTACCTGCCATGCGATGCATCAAATGAGTTGTATCTTCAATAGCGCGATTCATTTGAGAATACAAGCGTTCTAATTTTTCACCAGATTTAACTAGGCGTCCCATATAAAAACCACAAGTAGAATCTGGCATATATTCTGCTCTAAAATCTTTAAGTTCTGCATCTAAATAGCCAAAATGACGAGCCACATTCAATACCGTGTCGCGGTCCCCTTCAAAGACGAATTCTTTAAATTCCCCATCACCCCACCAATTAGCAATCTTCGTCATCATGTGATCGGTAAATTCCTCGGCAGGAATATGTTCATTTCCATCAATTGTAATTTTACGAACTTTAACTTTTTCGCCTTCTCGAATTACAAACAAAATCTTATTTTCATAATCAGAAACTTTCTCTTCTCGGTATCCGACTTCAGCAAGCAAATAACCTTCTGAACGATAATGAGCTAGCAATGCTTGTCTATCTCTTTCTAACTGACTTTTACTATATACTTGACCGTTTACCAAAGAAGTTTTAAGCATTAAATCTTCAACAGCAATTTCATCATAGCCTTCAAATTCAATAGTGTCTAAAGCAGGCAATTCCTTTACTCTAAAAATCAAGTCCAACTCATTTGGATTCCCTGTGTAATCAACCCAAGCAGATACATCGTCAAAATACCCAGATTCATAAAGAGAAGAAACGCTACTTTTAATTTTGTCAGACAGAATGTTAGGAAGGAAACTCTGACCATCACGAACACTCACACGACTTAACACAGAACGTTCATCCATGTTCACAATGCCTTCAACGCGAACTTGACGCACGCGATTTTCCAGCATAAACTCTTCAGCTGGGTTCATTAACTGAGCCATACCAAAAGTTGCTAAGGCAAAAACAATTGCAATAAAACGAAAAAGCAGATAAACCTACCGCGAAAAAAATATCGGTCTCAAAAATACAAAAAAGAACGACGCTAAACAGAAGAAAAGACAAAAGATTCAACATAAAAAGAGAAAAAAAGGCTTTTTTCTAAATCTCACAATATTTATTTTACTTACAGCTCTCAAGAACCAAGGAGACATTATGATTTACAGAAAATATATTTGCAGAATCTGCGGTTATATTTATGATGAAGCAAAAGGAATTCCTAGTGCGGGTATTGCTCCCGGAACACTTTTCGACGACTTACCTGATTCCTTTGTTTGTCCAAAATGCAAGGCAGACAAAAGCCATTTCAAACTTCTGGAGGAATAACTTTCCTTAATTTTGCACAGTAAATTGGTCCCCTTCCATCACACAAGTCTGGAAGCATGCGTAAGCCACATTCAGTTCGTTCCGTTCCTTGAAATTTTGGCGTTAAATCCACAATTTCTAAGAGGCCGCGACGCTTTTTCATAATTTTTTTTACCACTTCATCATTTTCTTCAAGGGCAAGTGCGCAAGTACTATAAATCAATTCCCCTCCAAACCGCAATGCATCTACTGCGGAAGCAAGCAAAGCTCCCTGTTCCACAGCTAGGCGTTTTATTCGTTTTGGATTCCATAAAGACAAATGCTCTTTTGAAGATATGACATGGCGTTCTGAAGAACACGGAGCATCTACAAGAATCCTATCAAAAGATTCTGCACGATATCGACCAAAGCGTTCTCCTCCATAACCAGAAACAGAAACGATTGCGGCATATTCTGCTGGTAACGAATTCATAATCACTCGACGCAAACGTTCTCGCCTATCTGGCGACCGATCATTACTTTGCAGACTCCCCTTTCCAGCTAACGCCTTTGCTAATACTAAAGTTTTTCCGCCCGGAGCCGCACACATATCTAAAACATCCATACCAGGTTCCACAGCAAGAGCATTCGCAGCAAACCAGGAAGCCTCATCTAAAAAGTAAGATTCAGCGTCTCCTACACGCCATTCCATAGGACGATTTTCACGTACTAAAGCTTCACGTAATGAATCCCATCGTGTTCCAAATAAATTCGCATAATACTCAAAAAAATCCATATCTTTAATCTAGAAATTCTTTTCTGAAAGAAATGCATTCATTCTATTTTAGTTTCTTGCCATAAAAATACATTGGCCACAAAAAAAATCCTGTCACTGACAGGATTTCTATTGAGCTATCTGGATTCGAACCAAAACAAACAGAGTCAGAATCTGTTGTGCTACCATTACACCATAGCTCAGCAACAAAGACAAATTTAAAAAATCCTTAACCATTGGCAAGGGGCAAAGGATTTTTTTTGAAGAATAGAAGAGCTTTTATAAAGTAGGCGGAGTATAAGTTATCCATTGACGGTCAAGAACCGCACCAGGCGTTAAATTAACATCCATAAAACGCATGTATGAATCCATTGGTTCCCCTCTTTCTTGCAAAACGTTCAAAACAGTCATATCAGACGTATAGAACACAAAGGAATGTACTCCAGAAGGCAAACCCGGTAAATCCATCGGAGCACACGTAACAATCCGCTTAAATTTTGATGTTCCTACTAATCCGACCACAACACTATTCATATAGCAATTATCTACTTGTGTAGTATCTTCTAAATTTACAACCAATCGAACATTCAAATTTATGGATGAAGGTTCACGAGGCTCAAGATTTTCAACCCATAATGTATCACCTTCATTTTCCTTCAAATCAGATGCTGAAATAAATGAAGATTCTGCAATATGACCATTGTTTAATTCTGTTTCTATACGAATACTATCCCTTTCCATCTTTGCTGGAAATGGCATAATCCAAAAGCCATCTTTATCGGTATAAACAAAGTCAGCTACTGAAGATTTCCCTGATAATGCAAAAGAAAGGCCGTAAATATCACTAATCAATCGCACGACAGCACCAGAAATTGGATTACCTACAGAGTCACGTACGTAACCAGCCAAATAACTATTCTTTTTCCAAGGGCTTTCTGTTTTTTCTTCAATCACCCATTTAACATCACCTAAATCAAGAGTATCTCCAGATTCTACAAAAACTGAAAATTCCTGATAAACTAAAGAATCTCCAAAGCCATCCGATTGTAAACGTAATACAACTTGGTCATCTGAAGGATAAAATGCAAAATTGATATTTCCAAGAATAATTGGAATCATAAAAGAGTCGCCAGCGAAAATATGAGCTTGAATTCCAGAGCGCTCAACAGAAAAACGGAAGGCAGAACCAATTGTTATTTCAGGAATATTTTCTTCATAATTGAAATGACCGACAAGAACGCCTGGCTTTTTTAGAGATACTTTCAAGAATGAAGTGTCTTGAATTGACAAATCACGAATAACTCCTACTTCTAACATTTCACCAGAATCATCTAGTAGATGAATTTCCAAATCAAAAGAATCCTTGGGCATTTCTTCAAAAGCAAACCGACCAGCACTATCTGCCTTAGTTTCAAACAATACCGAACTTTCTCCATAGCCAACTTTACGAGAAAGTATATGTACTGAAGCACCGGCAGCAACACTTTGATCTGAAGTTAGAACTACTCCAGCCAAGGTATTTTCTGTATCAGTAGCAGTTCCAGCAACTCTGCTTTCACTAGAACAACTAGAATAAATTAAAATCGCAGAAATAAGAAGCAAAAACCTCATTTTTCTACCCCTTCTTTTTCCTTTGTTAAGGGAAAAAACTGAATATTTAATTCACAAACCATAGATTCCCCTTCATCAGAGCGAACTATATCTACGATTTCTTTACGGAAAAGATCAATTTTATGAATAATTCTCTGCAAGCCTTCAGCAGAAACACTCATTGTAGTACAAGAAATATTTCGACGTTCAGTACTGTAATTATCAAGAGCATCTTTTGACATGTCAATCATTTGCTTTTGAAAACCATGAACAAAAAGAGGAGTAATTTCACGCCCACTTGCTATAGTTTGCTGAGCAGGACGGAAATATCCATTTTCGTCTTTTTCAATAATTTTCAACTCTGATAAAAGTTTTATTGCTTGTTTTGCTTGTGGTAAAGAAATTCTAGGATTTAAAAACAAGGCCAAATCAGCAATGTTCTTTTCATTAATATTTAAAATAGCCAATGTTTCTCGTGCAACGACATAATACCACTTACTATAATATTCCTGTTGTTGCTTGTTTAATTTGCGAACAGAACATGGCAAAAGTGCCGACATCTCATCAAAAATTTTTTGTTTGGATTCTGGATTATCAGCATGCGTAAAATCAACCATTAAGGAGAAATAACGTCCTTCTTTTTCAGAAAGTCCAAGAGCTGTGATAAACTTTGGTACCATTTGAGGGGTTAAAGCCTTGCGTCCTTTAACTACATCTAAATAAAATCCAGAAGAGGTATAACCAGCTTTTTTAGCAAAAGTTCTATATGAAAAATAACGCTGCATTGATTTACGGTATTCGTAATAATCTTGCAGGTACTTACGATAGTTATAATAAGCAAAAACGTTCATCGTCTATAAGATAATTTTTCTTTTGAATTTTGTGAACACTTTTTCATTAAAAAAGAACGTTTTGAGAACACTTTCTAATTATTTTTCAAAAATATTATACTCACTCAATAATTTTTTGTTTAATTTTAGGGAACAAAGAACACATACATACCCACCCAAAAACACCTAGCGGCTGCATGCACCATTGCAGCCGCTCCTTTTTTATTCATCACAATCTAAACAAATCCATTGAACCAAACCGCTACTTTGTCCCCCAAACCGTTCCATAGTATATTTTTCCATATCAATCAAAAAACCAACTTTCCCTGCATTCTTTGTGCAACAACCATTACAATCTGAATCCGAGCACATATCATAAACAGTAGCATCAATACTTACGCCGTTCTTTTTTATGCGAAATGTTTTTAACGCATATTTTTCATAATCTTTTTCGTGAACAGCGATAATATTATGATTTTTTACCCATTCTTCTGTTTGCTTACCAGAAACACCCGCAAAAAGCCCTTCCCAATGACAACCATTATACATTATACATTCTTCACTTTCTGCGGCTGGATAAGATTCATACCATGTAAGCAAAGCCCTATTCCAAATAGTATCTTGTTTTTCAGCAAAAACATTCTGAAAAGAAAAAACTAAAATTGACAAAAGCCCAAAATACTTCAACATAAAATTCCATTACTAAAAAAAGCCTTGATGTTATCAAGGCTTTTTAATTTTACTTAGTAACGCGTCTGTATCCCAATGTTTTAGAGAAACTACTACGTTCATAAGCTTCTTCACCAATTGGGCTAGAACCACCAGCGTAGTAGAAGCAGTAAGGTTTTCCGCTTCCATCAGCAGGCATTGCCCAAGATTCCTTAATCAAAGAAACCTGATAAATGTATGGTCCAGAAGCAACCTTGCGACCATTTTGAGAAATTGGGTAAAGCTTAACACTTACCAAAGCTCCACTAAATGTTGGCTTATTAGCGCAAGTACCGCTAGTTTCTTGCTTACCAGAAGAGCGAGCCAAAGCTTCCATTTCCGCAGAACTCATTTCTTCTGTGTATTGGCTAATGAAGTGACCAAGATGGTCAAATACACGAACGTTTACTTGGAACGGACGGGATACCCAGAATGAAATACTTGCACAACTTTCTACACCCTTGTCATCAGCATAGCAATATGCCTTGTTAGATCTAGACTTCACAGAAATTGGAGCACCATTACGATCACCTGCTATTACAGAGCCATCTTGAAGGGGATTTCCCTGTTCAGCTGCAGCATAATAATCTTGGTTTGTCTTCTTTCCATCAGGGGATATCTGATTTAACCAACCATCAACACCCATAGCAAATTCACCTGCTTCAAGTGGCAAAACAGAAACAAGCAATTCACCAGTAGCATTCTTTGGAAGTTCATCGCCAGCACTCATACCAGAAGCATTCAACATGCCATCAACGTTAAAGTCAGGACGATCAATAGTTTTATCAACTACATCAAAGTTTTCAGCAATACTTGCTTTCAACTGTGAAGTACCCCAAGTTGGGCCTGCTGTAGAAAGACCACTTGTAGCGGTAATTGGGTTTGCTAGAATCCATGGATTATCTGTTACGCCCTTAATGTAACCTTCAACTGTTGGATCTGACACTGGATAGTTAAAGGACATTTCATCACCACTTTGTGGAATAGTTCCGTTACTCCAATCAATAGTTCCATCTGGACTTACAGGATAAAGAAGACCAGTCATCTTGTAAATAACACCATCAGCACCCTTATCTGCACCAAATTCAAAGGAATCTACCTTGTAAACAAAGGTTTCATAACCTACGATAGTTACATTACCCGCGGCATCTGTAGTAGTAATTGGACGACGAACAACTACAGGAACGCCTCCAGTAGCACCACTAGTTTGAATAGCAGCCACAGTTTGGTCAGAAAGTGGTGTATTCAAAATAAGGTTTGTAACCCATTGACCTTCCACAGGAGTTACAGTTGCTTCACCAATCATTGGTTGACCATAACGGCTAGGAGCAAGTTCAGAGAGAGAAGAACGGATCTTCATGTTAGAACCATCAGTCTGACGGTCAGCATAGAAGAAGTGCAAATGGTGCCAAGAACCATCTTTCCAAGTTCCATCAACATCACGATCACAGTTTTCTCCAGCACCTACATTACCAGAAAGAGGTTCACCTGCTTGACAACCATGGCCATTTGCAGAAAGGAAATCCATATCTGCTTTACCTGGAGCTGCTAAGTGTGTACCACCAAGATCAACTGCCAAAACGCCATCTACGAAAATCCACATGTCATCGTCACCAGCGAATTCAAAAACTTCACCAGCACCTTTTTTATACTTGAACTTTGCGTAGCCCATCATGGTGAAACCGTAGTTACGCAAGTGACGAGAACCTAAAGCACCGTTTGCTTGAGCAGCAGCCATCGCAGCACCAGGAACCTTTGGACCACCATTTGCTAACCAATCATTACAAAGGCCAGCGGTATTTGCACCAGTGTAATCAGCCTGAGTGCTTGCATATTGATATTGGTATGGAGGGCAGAAAATTGACAAAGACTGTGGACCATATTGGTCAGAACCTTCGAGACTTCCACCCCAGTTATTAGCGGCATCTACAACATCAAGTGGGAAGTAACCACCATTATTCCAGTTGTAATCCACTTCGTAAATATTGATTTGGTTAGGAACTTCTGGAAGCTGCAAAACAGTGTTTGTTCTTTTGGTATTACCAGTAAACCATTGTTCAAAATATTGGTTATCACAAGCATTTCTGTTTTTTACAATAACTGGTTCGTACATCATATCTTCGCCAGCAACCGGGAACTGAAGATAAGTTTGCACCATACCAGGGGTTACATACACAGGATCTTCCCACATCATGCTACAAGAAGCTTCGTGAGAATAACCACGCCATTTACCACCATTACATTCACCGTACTTAACAGGCACACCACTAGAAACCTTCATTTTTAAGTATGGCGGAAGAGTGGAAAGATTTTGAAATACGGCACTATTGACAGGCCAGCCATCGGTACCCAATTGCACACCAAGAGTTGGGTTATCTTTGTTACCACAACCCCAAGTCGCATTATCTGCTCGCTTAGCACTCCAGTTTGCATCATCTCTGAAACCGGGATAAACCCAAGAACCATTCAAATTAACAGAAGCTTCTTGAGAGAAGTTTTCGAAGTCTGGATGAGTTACTTCAAAGTCACGAATGATAATATCCAATTCTGCAACTTTTGGAGTAGTTTGGGCAGAAACTATCCCAAATGCACCGAAAAGCGCTAAGGAAGAAAGAAATATTTTCTTGTTCATTTTGTTCATACCTTCTCCATCCGATTTTTTTACCGGACACAATTATTCTGTCTAAATATACACACTTTCTATGAAGATTGGCTTGAACTTTTTTGCAAAAAACCGTAAAATTTAGTTTGCCGCACTTTTTTGTGACTAAAAAATGATGATTTTCACCATAAACCAAAGCTCTTTACAATCTTTTGTTTACAAATCGCGTTTTAAAAGTAAAGTTTTACTTACTTCTAAAAAAACACAACAAAAAAAAACGCTCTGGATTTATATATTTTCAAACAAAATTTTTCAGGTATTTTATGTCTTTATTTTCACTCATTTTTTCTTTACTAATCGCTTTTTTGCTTTTTCGTATTTTTTTTCTTCATTTGCGAGTTAACAGCGAAAAAGATCCAAGCTTTCAAAAACTACCAAACCCAGTTAAATTAGCCGTTTTAAAAGAGACTCTTTTAAATCAACCCACCCTAAAAAATTTGAAAAGATTTTATGATTTCTGCAACAAAGAGGGAATTTCTTTACCAGAACAAGATTATAAAGAATTTATACAAGAACAAGTAAAACTTTCTAATTCTCCTGACGCCTTACTATTAGACAACGCTCTTTTCGAAAAAGAAGCCAAATGGTTAGATTCTGTAACTCCATTAGAACATTTTGAAGCAAGCGAAGCATTAAAAAAAGGCGATTTACAACTTTATGTAGAAAAAAAACTAATCACCATTCTTCGTTTGTATTCTGATTCTGAAATACAAAAAAATTTTCATGAATTAATCGAAAAATACCCTAAGGCAACGAATTTACTTGATGAATACAATAAATTGATTCTTCTTCGAGAAAATAGTTTAACAGACGAAGAATCATTAAAAAAACTCCGTTCCCAAAGAGACTCTTGGGAACGGAATATAGATTTAGCAATTCAGGAAATAATTAAATCAGAACCAACGCCAAGTGAGACCAAATAACATGGAATCTTTGTATTGCATGTCTTCATCAAGATCTTTGTCGTAGAACAATTCAACACCAATAGAAATTTCAATATATGGGGTCAACATTACAGCTAAAGTGTTTTCCCAACGACCATCAATTTCTTCAACACCTTCAAAATTCACAAAAGCCCACAAACGGCTCTTGAAAGAAGCAATATCCATAAATCCATACTTGAATTCAGTAATGCTTTCAAGACCAGGTTCGTCGCGGAAGCCTTCAAATTTCTTAGTATCAGGATCATCAGCGAAACCATAACCATCAGAAATAGTCATACGGTTTGCAAAAGCGAGACGTTGTGAAAACATGTCGTTTGGAACATAAGCTAGACCAGCAAATTGCGTGATATAAGCAGGATCCATGAAGGTTGAAATAGGAGTTTTATTCCCTTCATCATCATAGCTGAACCCCTTAACAAACTGAGATTCAAAACGGCCACCAGCATAAGGCTTGATGACTTTAAATAAGTTAAAATCAACAGTGCTTTCCCAGAAAATTTTATCTTCTGATTTACGGGTTCCGTTACCCTTTGTATAATTTTGCCCCCAAGAAAGATTAATTAAATTGCGCCAATTAGCATACTTCCAATTTCCTTTAATATCGGCATCATAACGGAACAACCAAGTTGACGTATTTGTTCCATCTTCACTCCAATTATTGTAATAATGGCGAGTATATTTCATAGATGCAACGACATCAGCAGTCCAATTTTCTGGCAAATAACCAGAAAACATTCCATTTTCAGCATGAAGTGTAGAAACTCCAGCCAACAACACAGCAGCAAAGGCTAAAAACTTTTTTTTCATCATAACCTCTAAAAGGATTTGTTTGAATGTTCCTCTCAAAAATAGAACTTTTCAGTTATTTTCAAAATTTGTCTTATAAAAAAACGAATTTTTAAGTTGATTATCATCACATTCAAGAAAAATCAATTTTCTACCACTACATTAAATCCCATAAATTTTACAAATTCTATCGTTTCCGGCAAAGCACCTTCTAAATGCAAAGTATAAGCCAATGCTTCTCGACGAACTGGATACTTTTTTCTATAAACTTCAAATTTATCAGGATTTTTTCGCAAGAAAGCATCATCAAGAAGAATATCATACGATTGCTTGAATATAAAATGCAATTGCTCTTCAAAAGATTGCACCTCTGAAAACTTAACCTGAATCGGCGTAGTTAACGGCAAAGAAGTAACTTTAAAATTTTTCAATTCAGGAATATCAAAAAAATGAGCCACTTGCCGCACCACTTGTTCTGTAGCATTTGCCTTGCCATCTAAACTATACCCAGCAATATGTGGAGTTGCTATAAAAACATTTTGCAAAAGATTTTGATCAATTTTAGGTTCATTTTCCCAAACATCTAAAACAACACCGGAACAAATTCTATTTTTTAACGCCTCCAGCAATGCTTGACCATCTATTACTTCGCCACGAGCCGCATTAATAATCCACGCATTTTTTTTCAATAAACTTAATGCAGAATGATTAAACAAATGATAAGTAGGATATTTCCCTTGCCTTGTTAATGGCGTATGAAAGGTTATTATGTCGGAATATTGACAAATAAAATCAAACGAAACAGCATTTTCTATTAATTCTGCATCTTTTTTAGGAGGATCACATAATAGCGTTTTTACCCCCAGATGCTTTGCCACTTCAAAGACACGACTCCCAATATTTCCTACTCCAACAATTCCTAAAGTTAAATCCTTTAATCGTAGCGATTTTTTCTTCGCAATTTCTAACAAAACTGCTATGATATACTGAACCACACTACCTGCATTGCATGCCGGAGCATTTGTAAAATGGATTCCCGCCTTTCGCAAAAAATCTGTATCCAAATGATCCATTCCAATTGTGGCAGTCGCCACCATTTGCACTGCTGTATTTTGAAGTAAACTAAGATTACAATTTGTTCGCGTTCTTACTAATAACGCATCGGCTTGCTTTATGTTTTGGTTTGATATTTGCTCTCCTGGCAGATAATGTATTTCTGCGTATGGTTCTAACACACCTCGCAAGAAAGGAATCGCTTCATCTGCCACAATTTGGAGTTTCTGTTTCATATTCTGCAATGTAGCTTTCTATTTTTACAATGTGTTGCGCATTCTTGTTATTTTTATTTTCTTTTTTATGGTTCATTCTGTTTACGCTGGACCAATTTTTGAAGTTGGTGTTTCTACAGGAAGACACACTCCTATTAATCTAGTTACAGGAGTTCAATTAAAATCCTTTGTTCTGCGAATTGAAGGCATGGGATACAAAGAATCAGACAACGACTTATGGGTTTCTACAAGAGGAACTTTGGCCTATCAATTCTTTTCAGAACTTCCCTTTTCTTTAGAAACAGGATTTTCTTGCGGACATCTCTACGCCAAAGCGCCTAATAAGAAAAACCAAGCTTTCAATAAAGCAAACCAAACCTCCTACCTTTGGGATTATAATTCTAAAGAATATTTGGATTTATCTATCGCTCTTTCTGCAAGGCTTTTTGGCTTCCAAGTATCAACATTTTTTCCTCTATACAAACCAATCAATTCTTCCTCCACTCGTTTTCTGTGGAATTTTTCTTACCTCATAGAACTTTAACAAAGACAACGATTATGCCAATTCTTATTGAAATTCCAGAACAAAAAGCAACATCCTTTCAAAAAAGACAAGCAGTTCTTCTTGAATGCGATAAAAATGGTTATATGAAATTAGAGGGAAAAGATGCCTTACGTCCAAGTGTATTTTTTCTTTCTGCTGAAGATCAATTCCCATGGAAATCTTTTCTTGAAAAATTAAAAGTGGCATGGTTTCGTTCTGCTAATCAGGAGATTCCAAGAGCGTTTCAATTACAAAAAAGAATTACCGATGATATTTTAACAGAAATGGATCGTATTGAAGAAAAAGATATTCCAAAAGTTTTGGCTGCATTACGAAAAAATGGATTCTTCAAGCCATTACCAAACAGAATAAAATTATAGTATTCTTATTCTATTCAAAATTTTATATTTCAAATGTAGGCAAAGAGGTTTTAGCGTGACAATAGATGAATTAACTCAACAATTAAAGCAAGAAGCTGAAAATTTTAATAAGAATGAACCTTTAGCATCTCCAATGCTAAAAGAACAAATACTTTCAAGAGATTCCTTTGCAGAAATGCTAGGCGTCACTCTTGCCTGTGGACTAGCTGGGGAAGTCATCGACAGAAACAAGTTAGAATCCTTAATTAAATCATGCTTTGAACAATTTCCTGATATTTTAGAACAAGCAAAAAAAGATTTATGCGCCACTGTATTACGCGATCCTGCTTGTCTTGGTTATTTAGAACCCTTGCTCTTTTTTAAAGGATTCCAAGGCTTGCAAGCTTACAGAATCGCCCATGCTCTTTGGGAAAATGGGAAACGATTTACAGCAAAAATGTTTCAAAGCATTATCTGCCGAAAATTTGGAATGGATATTCACCCAGCGGCAACCATTGGCTCGGGATTATTGATTGACCACGCCACCAACATTGTTATTGGCGAAACGGCGATAATTGGAAATAACGTTTCCATTTTGCACGGCGTTACTTTAGGTGGAACCGGAAATGAATGCGGAGATCGTCATCCTAAAATTGGAAATGGAGTAATGCTTGGAGCTCATGCTCAGCTTTTGGGAAATATAAAAATTGGCGATGGAGCAAAAATAGGCGCAGGGGCCGTGGTTCTTGGAGATGTTCCTGCACATACGACATTCGCTGGAGTTCCTGCTGTAGAAGTCGGACACCCAAAAGATGAAATGCCTAGTTTTAACATGCAGCAAGATTTCACCCAAGATATTTAATTCATGAATAAAAAAGAACGCCTAGTCTTTATCACCAGCAAGTTAGATGAATTATTTCCATCGCCGCCAATTCCATTAAATCATCAAGATGCCTACACGCTTCTCATTGCCGTTTTGCTAAGTGCTCAATGTACAGACAAACGCGTGAATCAAGTTACAGATATTTTATTTAAAAAAGCCAATTCTCCTAAAAAGATGATTGAATTAGGTGAAGCGCAAATCACAGAGATTATTAAGCCTTGTGGGTTCTTTAAAACAAAAGGGCGACATATTTTTTCCCTGTCTGAAATTCTATTAGAAAAATATTCTGGTGAAGTGCCTCAAACATTTGCAGAACTAGAATCTCTTCCTGGCGTTGGGCATAAAACTGCTAGTGTTGTGTTGAGTCATATTTTTAAAATTCCGGCATTTCCTGTAGATACTCATATTCATAGACTTGCTAAGCGTTGGCAACTAAGCGATGGAGAGTCTGTTGAAAAAACAGAAAGGGATTTAAAGAAAATATTTCCCGAAAGTGCTTGGGAAAAACTTCATCTGCAAATCATTTATTTTGGAAGAACCTACTGCAAAGCCAGAGGACACATAATTTCAGACTGTCCCATCTGTAGTGTTATTGGCTGCAAAGAGTAATCAACTATTCTTTAGTAAATTGTCAAAATAAGCAATTGTTTTGGATAACCCTTCTTGAAGAGAAATTTTAGGTTCCCAATCAAGCACTGAACGCGCCAAAGTAATATCGGGCTTACGTTTCTTTGGATCATCGCCTGGCAAATCTTTATAAACAATTGGACTTTTCGAACCTGTAAGCGATAAAACTTCTTTAGCGAGTTCAATCATTGTAAATTCGCTTGGATTTCCTGCATTGACTGGTCCTACAATTTTTTCTTGATTCATCATTCGTATAAAACATTCAATAAGATCATCTACGTAGCAAAAACTTCGAGTCTGACTTCCATCTCCATAAATGGTAATCGGCTCTCCTTTTAATGCTTGAACAATAAAATTGCTGACAACTCGCCCATCATTAGGAAGCATTCGAGGTCCATAAGTGTTGAAAATGCGAACAATTCGAATATCCACATTGTTCTGACGATGATAATCCATAAATAAGGTTTCAGCAACTCGCTTTCCCTCATCATAACAACTGCGAATTCCTATCGGATTCACATTTCCCCAATATTCTTCTTTTTGTGGATGAACTGCAGGATCTCCGTAAACTTCACTGGTGCTAGCTTGTAAAATTCGTGCATGAACTCGTTTTGCCATTCCTAGCATATTAATAGCACCCATCACGCTTGTTTTTATAGTTTTTACGGGGTTATGCTGATAATGAACAGGACTTGCAGGACAAGCTAAATTAAAGATTCTATCTACTTCTAGTAAAATCGGTTCTGTTACGTCGTGACGAATGACTTCAAAACTTTTATTATCTCGTAAATGAGAAATATTAGACAAGCGGCCTGTAAAATAATTATCTAAGCTAATCACTTCATGCCCGTCTTTCAAAAGTCGTTCGCACAAATGACTTCCCAAAAATCCCGCACCACCAGTCACTAAACAACGCATAAAAACTCCGAAATAGAAAACTTTATTAAATGTAAGAAAAACAAATTACTCTTTTTTTTAAGACAAGCAAACTTTTTCCTAATCAATTACATTCTAAGCATATTGTAAAAAATATTTTATTCTTTTTAGCTTTTACAAAAAAACTTTTTTTTATTCCTTACGTTAAGCACTATTTTTTATCTTTGACTCATGCTTTTATCGTCTTTTTCTTCAATGCCTTTAGAAACAAAGGTTGTTCGACGAAAGAAAATTTCAAACCCCATTCTTTGGGTGGTTTTGGGCTATCTTGGTTTTATTCTTATTGGAGCTCTTTTACTTGCTTTACCAATTGCTCATCAAAAAGACACCAGTTTTTTAGACCATATTTTCATTTCTACTTCTGCAGTTTGTGTAACGGGCCTTGCTACTATAGATATAGGAACAACCTATTCGCATTTTGGACATTACGTTATTTTATTTTTAATGCAAATCGGTGGACTTGGCATTATGACCATTTCTACTACATTGATTTTGCTTGCAGGAATGCGACCAGGATTCAGTCACCAATCTGTTTTTTTAGATCAATTTTCTCAAGAGAATCTAGCTCCAACTAAGGTGTTAAAGGCTGTCTTGCCTTTTACCTTTGGAATAGAAGCCGTTGGGTTGATTGTGTACTTTACTCAATTTAAAGAAGCTGAAATTTACGACAGATTTTTTTCGGCGCTATTTCAAACAGTTAGTACCTTTTGTAATGTAGGTTTTTCTTTATACCCAGATTCTTTGATTCAATACGGCTCTAATCCAATTGTTGTCATTACTTCTAGTTTGCTCGTTTTAGCAGGCGGTTTTGGATTTTTAGCAATAACAGAACTTCCCAATTTATTTTCTTCAAAAAAGAAAATTTCTTTACACACAAAACTCGCTTCTCTTGTAACTATCATCTTAGTTGTATTCGCTTCCTGCTTTTTCCTTTTTATGGAATTTGGGAATTCCCTAGAAAATCTTCCATTCGGAGAAAAAATCCTTGCAGCCATTTCGTATGGTTCTATTTCTAGAACTGCCGGTTTAAACTTATCACAATTTGGAATGCTTTCAAGTGGTACCTTACTACTAACCACATTACTTATGTTTATTGGAGCTAACCCAGGTAGTTGCGGTGGTGGAATTAAAACAACAACCGCAGCTGTTATTGCCGTTCTTGGAATTAATCGCTTACTCGGTAAAAAAAATACGATGGTTTTTGGAAGGACCATTCCACAGGAAACTGTAAATAAAGCCGTTTATATTTTCATCATCGGAGTAATTGTCATCTTTTTAGCCACATTACTTCTTTTGATTACAGAAAACGGAAACGCTCCATATACCGATACAGGAATTCAGTTCATAAAAATTCTTTTTGAGGTTAGCAGTGCATACGCAACCTGCGGACTTTCACTAGGAATCACTTCAGAACTTTCTAGCTTTGGAGAAGTGGTTATTTGTTTTGTTATGTTTATAGGAAGACTTGGTCCTCTTTTCTTAATATCAGCAGTTGTTTCTCCTAATCGAGATAATGGCATTTGGTATTCAGAAGAAAATATTATGGTAGGTTAAAATGGCTTCAAAACAATTCATGGTTATTGGTCTTGGTTCAACAGGATTTTTTCTTGCAAAACAATTGAACGGTCTCGGATACGAAGTTCTTGCTATAGATAAAAATCCTGATAAAATTCAAGATATAGCGTCTTCTGTTACTCAAGCTGTTGTAGCAGATAGCACACGAAAAAAACAACTATTAGCATTACCTATACAACGAGCTGATTTTATTATATGCTGTATCGGTGAGGATTTAGAATCTTCCTTACTCACTATTTTAAATTTAAAAGATCTTGGCATTGCTGATTCTAAGATTTTTGCTAAAAGTGCAAGCCCAGAACAATCAGCTATTCTAGAAAAACTTGGAATTCCTCAAGATAATATTTTCCATCCAGAACGCGATATGGCCATTGCTCTAGCAAACCGTCTAGACAGGCCAAATATGCTAGATTACCTGCCATTCCTTGAAGGATATTCTATTGTAGAACTAGCATGTCCAGAAGCTTTTTACGGAAAAACACTCAAGCAACTATCTCTCACAAGTAAGTATGGAGTGCAAGTTATTGCTATTCGGGATACTTTAGAAAAAGAGCCTAAATTAGGAAACCTAGCAGATTATGAATTAAAAGATACAGATATTCTCTTTTTGCTAGGTCCTAACGAAGCACTGGAAAAATTGAGAACTTAAGTTTTTGAGCACTTTTCGCAACAACCAAAAGCATAAAGCTGAGTTTCTTGAACAGAAAATCCTGTAGGAATTTTAGAAGCAATATCTTCTGGTGAAATTTTCAAATCAAATACCTTGCCGCACTTTCTACAAAAGAAATGTGAGTGTGGTGTTGTATCTGCATCATAACGTAAGCACCCCTCACCAAAATCTAATTGAATCACTAAATCGTTTTCAAGCAAGACATTTAAAGTATTATAAACTGTAGTTCTAGACAAATTAGGAATTTCAGGCAAAATATCTTGATAAATACAATCCACCGTAGGGTGATTTTTTTTATTCTCAAGATAATAAAGAATCTTTATCCTTTGAATTGAAGGACGAAGATTCTTCTGATTTAATTTCTTAATTATCTGTTCCATAAAAAAACGGTGTGGGTTTCCCCAGCACCGCCAAAGTTTAATTACTTAGAGAAATAACGACGAAGTAAGCCTTGGAATGCGGAACCATGACGAGCTTCATCTTTACACATTTCATGAACGGTGTCATGAATTGCATCATAGCCAAGTTCTTTAGCTCTCTTCGCTAAGTGAAGTTTTCCTTCTGTAGCTCCTGCTTCAGCAGCAACGCGGAGTTCCAAATTTTTCTTAGTATCAGCATAAACTACTTCACCTAAGAGTTCTGCAAACTTTGCTGCATGTTCAGCTTCTTCAATGGCAATTCTCTTGTAAGCTTCAGCAACTTCTGGATAGCCTTCACGATCTGCCTGACGACTCATGGCAAGATACATACCTACTTCAGTACATTCACCTGCAAAATTTTCTCGAAGTCCTTGAATAACTTCTGGATCTAAACCTTGAGCCACGCCGATTTTATGTTCATCAGCCCAAACAATTTTATCGTTATTAGATTCTACTTTTTCATTAAACTTTGTTTTTGGAGCTTTGCACTGCGGGCAAGCTTCAGGAGCTTCAGGTCCCATGTGAACGTAACCGCAAACGCTGCAAATCCATACTTTCATAATTGTCTCCTTTCCTATATCTAGGAATTAAATTGTAATGATTACAATATAACAACAATTACAACCATTGTCAAGATTTATTTTATGTTTTTTTCATTGCTTAATCGTTTTATATAAAAATAATCCCCGCTAGCGGGGATTATTTTGAACTTTACAAACAATTATTTTTAGTTTTATAAAGTAACCTTAGTCTAATGTATGTACTAATAACCCATCACGAAGTTTTGGTTCAAACCAAGTACTTTTTGGGGGCATAATTTCACCAGCATCAGCAATAGCCATCAGTTGATCTAAAGTAGTAGGATACATTGCAAATGCGCAAGCACATTCCCCAGAATCAACTCGACGAACTAACTCACCTAGCCCACGAATACCTCCGACAAAATCAATTTGAGAAGAAGTACGCGGATCTTCAATTCCAAACATTGGTGAAAGAACATGCTTTTGCAAAAGAGCTACATCTAAACTATCTACAGGGCCTAAGTTTTGAAGCAATTCTTCACGGAAAGAACAAGCATACCACGAACCGGCCAAATAGAGATTTACTTGATTTTGTTTTTCCGGACTCTGCATTCCAGATAATTTTTCAATCTTGAAAATTAAATTCAATTCTTCAAGAAGTTGTTCTGGCGTTCTTCCATTCAGAGACTTTAATACTCGGTTATAATCCAAAATTTTTAACTGCGTGGAAGGGAATAGAATAGCCAAGTAACGCGTGTATTCCTCGTTCCCTTTATGATTTTCATCTAATTCTTTTCTTGCTAATGCCGCACGAGCCCCCGCCGCACTACGATGATGACCATCTGCAATGTAAGTCACTGGTATTAGTTCAAAAGATTTGCGAATAGCTTCTATTTCTTCATCATTATCAATAATCCAAACTGTATGTCCAAAGCCATCTTTTTCTGAAACAAAGTCATACAATGGAGCGCGTTCACGAACTTTTCCAAACAAATCAAACTGGCCACAATCACGATAAGTCAGAAAAACAGGACCTGTGTTTGCATTAGTAGTCAAAACATGACGCAAGCGATCTTCTTCTTTATCTGCTCGAGTAAGTTCATGCTTCTTTATAGTTCCATTAAAATAATCTTCTGCACGAACACAACAAACTAGCCCATATTGTTCTCGCCCTTCCATTGTTTGACGATACACATAAAGGCAATCTTTCTTTTCATGAGCAATCACACCTTCGGCAATCATCTTATCAAGATTTTCCTTAGCGTGAGTATAAACCTGCGGATCATAAGCATCAATAGAATCGTCTAATTCTAATTCTGCACGAGTAACGCGCAAATAAGAATGAGGAGCGCCTTTTGCCATTTCCTTAGCTTCTGAACGATTCATCACATCGTAAGGAAGAGCGGAAATTTCCCCTGCCTCTGCTGGATTTACAGGACGCAACGCCTTAAATGGGTAGATTTGCATCATAGTTTGTTTTCCTTTTTCTTGCTTGATTTTTTCTTGTTTACGAATATCCCTTAAAAGATCGACATCTTCTTGAATTAAACTCTGCATAAACTTGTTTTTCATTTCTAAATGTCTTTTGCGACGGTATAAAACAATTCCATAAGCTAAGCCCCAAAAGATAATTGCAAAAACAGCCGCGACAATAGTGATTCCGATTAAAAAAGATACAAAATGCCCTGCCGCAGTTTGCCAAAGTTCTTGAACCACACTAACCACATTACTAAAAGAAAGTGTTTTTATTTTTTCAAGAAAATCAAATGATATTGGAGCTGGATCTACAATTGCGCAGCCAATAAAATATCCTGCGGGGTAGAAAAATCCAAATTGAGTTAAGGGATTTGCAACAAAAGAAGCAACCGTTCCGGGAATTTTTGGCAAGCGGAATACCGAACAAAAAGCAATGGTCAATAAAATAGCAACGCCTATAGTTGGCCAAATTCCAATAAAAACACCAGCGGCAACAGAAAAAGCAACCTTCAAAGCATCCTGACGGACAGGAAACATTCGATTAAAATTCACTCGAAAAATTCGAACATAACGAGGATTGGGGTTAGGAACACGCTCAACTTTCTTTTTCATACAACAAAAATGTAGCTATTTCTAATAAAAAAGAAAGGGAGTTTTTGTTCACAAACTTCTTTCTAAGACATACATACTTTTAGATATAATAAAGTGATAAAGTCTAAAAACTTTCTACATTGCGACTTATGGCTCACCTAATTTCAAAAGATGGCTTTGAAAAACTCAAAGCTGAATGGCAACATTTAAAATATACAGAACGCCCTGCTGTGCAACGACGTGTTTCTGATGCCGCCGCAGAAGGCGATCGTTCAGAAAATGCTGAATATACTTATGGTCGCATGCGCTTAAGAGAAATTGACAAAAGACTTCGTTTTCTTGATAAAATTTTAGATGACGCTAAAATTGTTTCCACAACAGAACCAAATGATGGCTCCATTCGATTTGGAGCGATGGTTTCATTAGAAGAAACAAAAACAAAGAAACAAAAAAAATATTCTCTAGTCGGACCCCAGGAAATTGACCCTCTTCAAGGAAAAATCAGCATTTCTTCACCAGTAGGAAAGGTTCTTATAGGAAAAAAACAAGGCGATACAGTCAAAGTGTCTGTTCCAAAAGGAACTTTAGAATATTTAATTGTTGAGGTTACTTACCCATGACATTTATCGATACTCACTGCCACCTAGATACTTACGAAGAACACTCTGCTGAATCATTTGATTCTCTTCGCGAAAGAATAGAATTCGCTCCAGAAGCTTATATACATGTTGCCTGTGCACCTAATGATTTTGAAGACGCCAGAATTAGAAGCGAATCCTACGCCGATGTTTACGCCACTTACGGAGTTCACCCTGAATACGCAAACGCTTACAATGAAGCAAAATATTTGCTTCCAGATTATTGGAGTCACCCTCGTTGCGTAGGTTGTGGAGAATTTGGTTTAGATTATCATTACGGGAAAGAAAATAAAACCGAGCAATGTATTGTTTTTGAAGATCAACTTAAGCAAGCTCTTTTAACTCAAAAAGCGCTTGTGCTGCACCTTAGGGAAGCAGAAGAAGATAGCCTTGCCATTTTGAAAAATGCTCCTCTGAACGACACAAAAATCCATGTACACTGTTTTACTTCAAATGCGCCGTTTGCAGAAAAATTACTTTCTATTAGCGATAACATTTTTATTGGCTTTACAGGAATCATTACTTTTAAAAACGCCGATAATGTAAGAATGGCCGCAAGCGTAGTTCCATTAAAGCGCATGCTTCTCGAAACAGACGCTCCTTATTTAGCGCCAGTCCCATTCCGTGGAACTCCTGCTCATAGCGGAATGATTCCTGCTATTGCAGAAAAATTAGCTGAAATCAAAAATGTTGAAATAGAAGAATTATACGATGTTATTCGAAAAAACACGCACTTTGTTTATGGAATTTAAGCAAGTTGTTTAATTGAAGAAGAGCGATTTAAACCATTGCTATGTTGCAAGAATGTTAAAACTTCTGCCGGGGGTAATGGTTTACTAAAGTAATAGCCTTGAATCATAGAGCAACCTTCAGAACGTAAAAATTCCAATTGTTCTTTTGTTTCAACACCCTCAGCAATCAATTCCAAATTTAAGGATTTAGCAATTCCTATAATCATGCGAACAAACGCGGCATCTTCTTCTTTTTCCACCGCAGAATCCACAAAGAACTTATCAATTTTCAAAGTATGTACTGGGAAATTCTTTAGATAAGACAGTGAAGAAAAGCCCGTTCCAAAATCATCAATGGAAATTTCAACTCCCATTGCCGTTAATTGTCGCATCATTTCTATTGTCTTTTCAGTATCATTCATTACGGTATATTCCGTAATTTCCATTTTCAAATTCCTTGGGTTCAAACCAGTTTCTGCTAATATTGATTGAAGTGTTTTTACTAAATCTCCTTGAGAAAATTGTTTAGCAGAAAAATTAACAGCTATTCTTAAATCGGAATAACCTAAATCCACCCATTCTTTTGCCTGGCGGCAAGCACCTCGTAAAATAAGTTCTCCTAATGGAACAATCAAACCAGTTTCTTCTGCAATCGGAATAAATTCTGATGGCGGAACCATTCCTCGCTCTGAATTATTCCAACGCACAAGCGACTCAAAGGAAACAACACGATTTCCATGTTCAATATCAACCACAGGCTGATAAACTAAAGTAAATGCTTTTGCCTGAATTGCTTTGCGAAGTTCATATTCCAATTGATAAACCTGCATTGCTTTTTCTCGAAGACCTCCAGAGAAGAACTGAATATTTCCTCGACAATCTCCAGATTTCAAATTATGCAAAAGCGTTGTCGCATGACTCATCAAATCTTCACTAGCATCTAAATCCCGATTTAAAATAACCGACATTGACGCTCCAATCAGCAATTCTTTACCTTCCAATTGAAGTGGTTGTCGAATTTTTGAATGAAGACTTTGAACAAACTCAACTAATTCTGATTTATCTTTTCCTATTGGAACATCATGCAATAAAATACCAAAAATATCGGCACTAATTCTTGCTACACAATCTTGAGAATGACAGGAAGATACAATGCGTTCCGCTATCAATTTTAAAACACAATCGCCAAACTGCGGAGAATAAACATCATTAATTCGACCAAAATGATCAATATCAATTAAAAGCAAAGCGAATGAATAATCTTGGTGTAATTCGGAATAACTAACCTTTTCTTTTAAATGTTCTAAGAAATAACGTCTATTTTTTAACCCTGTCAATTCATCTAAGAAGAATGGATTTTTAAAGGAAAGAATATCTGCTTTTGGAACAAAAGAACCAAATAAACGAATAGGGCGCCCTTCTGCATTTAGCTGAGGAATTCCGGAAATTGCAATAATATTTTTTCCTAAAATTGGACGAGCATCTAATGAAAATTTTTGCTTAGATTCTAATGATATTGAAAGCATATTACTGAATTTTGTCCAATCACTTTCAAATATCAAGCTACGTAAACTATCTAAAGAAGTTCCCAATTCATCCAAAGGAACACCAAGAAGTTCCGCAGCCCTTGCAGACCATTGAACTTTACCAGTTGGCAAATCAAAGACCCAAAAACCATCAGAGGAATGAGAAAAGAACATATTCAAAAGAGATTCTTTTTCTTCTAACGCACGTTGTAAACCATCTGATTGAACAAGCCCCATATTAGTAGAAGGGTCTGGAACTTCTAAATCTTTACGAATTTTATTTAATGAAATTGAAGGAGGGAAACGGTAAAAAAGAGCCGTAAAAAACAAAAAAGTTACACTAGCACAATAAGGAATAATCCAATAAGGATGAGCCTCAAATGCTATTAGATCGTCCATAAATACTGAAAAAAGCGTACCTACAACGATAAGCAAAATTCTAAGCAAAAAATGTTCGTCAAAAAGTTTCATTATAGTTAAAGCCTCAACGTATGTAAAATATCTCTTTTTTTTACTAAGTAAATTTTGAAAGCAAAAAACAAGTTGATAAAGCAAAAAAAACAATCCATTTTAGACTATTCCAAGTTGGAACACTTGTGAAAAACTCTTTTTTTACTCATGAATTCTTGTTATATACTCTTTCTGTAAGAGGTTTTTATGAAACGCAAAATTTTTGCTTCTATTTGTGTTTTAATTTCTTGTGTTATTTTTCTTTTTCTCTTTTTTTCAAAAGAAACGGAGGCATTTCCCTGTTTAGCAAAAGTTCCAGGAACTAAAAATCAGTGTTGGATACAATTCATAGACTCAAGAGACTCCAATAAATATTTCGCTATTCAATGGACTGAAAAAAAACACAATAATGTTCTTTTTATGGAAAACATCCGTTACAAACCAGGTTCACTAAATTGCTCTGAAAATTTTGGCTGCTTATATAAAAATCCTACTTTTCCATTTAACACTCCATGTCCAAAATCAGCCTATTCAAATTCATTTGATTGGGTTAGCCTCGCTCCACCAGAATTTTCTTCACTAGAAAATATTTCTCATTTAAAAGAAATGGTTTCAAATGGTAAAAATATTGCTATGCGCTCCTACATTCCTAAGGAAGTTTTTTCAAGTCAAGAAAAAGTAATTATTGGAAATTTGCAGTTTTCAAATAACGGCGACTTTTCTGTTTTAAATTCTACTGATACTTCTTTTGTAAGCTACGCACGATGTTTCGTAGTTCTTTAAAAATTAAAAAACAGAAGTATTTTTCGTTTTACAAATAACTTTCCACAAAATTTGCCCTGCTTTTGCATACTTTTCTTCAAATGCGGTTTCTGGAATGGTTGGTTGGAAATTATGTTTTTCGATGGATAGATGAAGGCCCATTTTTTCAGAAGCCAAACAAGCCGCCATTGAAAATTCTTCTGCATAAATTTCCCAGTTCGTACGGAGTTCTGTATATGGAGCTAACGAAAGCAATGTGGGAAATATAGGATGCAAATGAAAACGACGCCCAGCCTCTGATTCTTTAGGCCAAGGATTCGGGTAATACAAAGCATGGTATTGAATAGGCCATTTCTCTTGTAAAGCTAACCGCCAAAAATCAAGCAACTCCGCACGCACGTACATTACATTTTTTTGAGGCATTCCTGAACGAGAAAGACGCACTTCCGATTTATCAACTCCAATAATGGTTAAATTAGGATATTTTGAAGCTAAAACTTGCGTGCTACGCCCTGTTCCACAACCAGAATCTAAAATAATAGGGCAATTTCGCCTTTTCACAAATTCCTTTGCAAGTTCAAAAGCTTTTTGTGTATGCTCGGCAATTGGGCGCAAATATTTCGTTTGAATATATTTCAATACTAATTCTTGCAGATTAGTATGCGGACCATCTTGATTTGAAAAGACTGCTTTGACTTCACTTTTTTCAATGTTCATAGCTTTTAAACTTTTTTCAACCTTGTTTACTGAAGAATACAAAAAAAACACTTGAGCTAAAACGCTTTACAAAATATAAGTATATCTTCATAAACAAAGAATTTTTAGAATAAGTTTTATTATTTAAATGAGGATTTATGAAAATTACTTTCATTTACCCACTTTTAGCTTCGGTTTCTGTTTTGGCTGCTATGCCAGCAATGAATTTACTTGGTTTTGCCACACAAGGAGAAAAAACGGTTGTTATTCCAGGTAATGACGCTTCACCATTAGAAGTATATGATTTAAATACCGGCAAATCTGTTTTAAATTTGAAAGCTCCTTATGTCGGAGAATGGGATGCAAGTGGAGAAGAAACACAAGTTTTTAATTTATCTTCAATAAAAAAAGCAGGTACTTATCGTTTACGACGCGCTAATGAATTTATTGGAACTCCCTTTGAAATTCAAAAAGCTCCTTATCTAGATTTAACCAAAAGTGCATTAAAATGGTTCTATTACCAAAGAGCAGGAATGAACCTTGAAGCAAAATTTGCTGGGAAATGGGCTAGAGCCGCTGGGCATGCAGACACCCAAGTTAAAATATACGGAGAAAAAAGAGCTATAAAAAGCCCTAAAGGCTGGTATGACGCTGGCGATTACGGCAAATACATTGTTAATTCTGGCATCACCGTTTTTACTCTATTAGAACTTTACGAACACTTTCCAAAAACTTTTGATTCTCTTTCTTTAAACATTCCTGTTGAATTTTCTAATTACCCTAATTTGTTAGAAGAAATTCGTTGGAATCTTGATTGGATGCTTTCAATGCAAGATAAAGATGGCGGCGTTTTTCATAAACTTACATCTCTTAAATTTTGTGGTTCTGTAATGCCAGAACAAGATGTTGCTGAACGTTTTGCTATTGGCAAAAATACTGTTGCCTCTCTTGACTTTGCTGGAGTAATGGCTCAAGCCTCCACCATTTACAAAAAGTTTGATTCCCAATACGCCAAAAAATTATTAACTGCTGCCGAAAAAGCTTATACATGGGCTAAGCAAAATCCCAAAATAATTTATGAACAACCAAAAGATGTTGAAACAGGCTCTTATGTTCATAAAACAGAAGATGCACTTGACGAATTCCGATTTGCTGCGGCAGAACTTTACCGAGCTACCGGGAACAAGAATTATCTTGATGAGCTAAAACAAAACGCTATGAATCATAATGGACCATGGTGGGGAGACGTAAACTTCTTAGCAATTTATCGAATAGCTCTTGACCAAAAAACATTTGGAGATTCTCTTTCTAAAGTTGCTCAAAAAATTCTATTACAAGAAGCCGACAATCTAAAAAAACTTGGCGACTCTTCAGCTTATAAACTTCCGACTCATCCTTGGAATTGGAATTGGGGTTCAAATAGTGCTATGGCAAATAACGGAATTATTTTGTTGCACGCTTATTATCTTACAGGAAAAACAGAATATTTAAATGGAGCTCAACGGAGTTTAGATTACCTTCTTGGAAAAAACCCGTTCCAAATGTCTTATGTAACTGGTTTCGGAGCACGCAGCCCTAAAAACCCACACCATAGACCGAGCGAATCTGATTTAGTTGATGACCCGATTCCTGGAATGTTAGTAGGCGGACCTCACCTCGGCAAGCAAGACATTGGGCCTGAAAATTGGAAATGTGATGATTATGCCGCCGCTAATAAACCAGCTTTAGCCTATACTGACGATCGTTGTAGTTATGCAACAAATGAAGTTGCTATTAACTGGAACGCTCCTCTTGCTTATTTAGCCGGAGCCTTGTATTCTATCTATAATGGCAATGGTTACCTAAAAGGAAAAGGGTTATAATAAATCCAAAACAGTAATTATTACACCCAAACAAAAAAATTTAAAGCGAAGCCTTTAGAGCTTCGCTTTTTTAGAATTTTTCAATTTATTAGTGCAAAGAATCAGCTAGACGTTCTAAAGCATCTACACATAAAGAAGCGTATCGATCTGGTTCATTAGACGCTTGCCAAGCATAATTCAATCCGCTAGAACTGTTTAACACATGGAAATTTCTTTTTCCACCACCTTGACGAATTGCATTCAATACAGAAACTGCATCACCGCCTTGTCCGCCAGGAACACCTGAAATAGAAACTCCTGGAATCAAAAAAGGAATTTCATGATTCCGTTCCGCAAAGAAACGTGTAATGTTTTCCATTTCTTGTAAATTGGTTGCTCCAACAACAGCTCCTAAATTTCCGTTGTCCCATTCAATCAATTTTTCTGCCACAGCATAAAAAGCTCTATCCTTTTCTACTACAGGCAAATCTTGAAAATCAGCAGCACCTTTATTGCTTGTCCGCAGCAAAGCATAAACGCCACATTGAAGCTCATGATTTAAAAACGGACCTACAGAGTCAGCTCCCATCCAAGGGCTCACCGTTACAGCATCTGCACCATACACTTGAAAAGCAGCATTCGCATACGCCGCACTAGATTTACCAATATCTCCGCGTTTTGCATCCAAAACAACAGGAATTTTTTCCTGACGATAATCATGAATTAGCTTTTTTAACACAGTCAATGCTTCAACACTAACACACTCGTAATAAGCACTATTTGGTTTTACCACTGCTGGAAAAATATTTCGGCGCACACATTCTTCTAAAATATCACTATAGAATCGATAAATTTTTTCTTCTGCGGAATCCCCTTTTGCTGGAATCAATTTTAAAACTGGATCCATACCAAGGCATATTGGATTTCCACAATCAGCAATTCTTTGTTCTAAAGTTGAAGAAAATGTATTTGCCATTTTAGATATCCTTTTGCAAAAGCGCTATTTCGTAAGACAAAATACCATGTGCTACGGCTACATTTAAAGATTCTAATTCACTGCTCATTGGAATTTTCACAGTTTCATCAGCTAATTCAATTAAGTAAGAATTAGTACCAGCCCCTTCGTTACCTACCAAGAATGCAATCTTTTTCAATTTTCTTGGAGGTAAATCTCTTAAAGATTGACGAGCATGCAAATCAGTTGCTACAATCAAATACCCTTTTTGACGAAGGAAATTGATTCGTTCAATTAAATCAGCATCTGATTCAAAAGGAACACGCAAAAATGTACCCGAAGAACCACGAACAACTTTTGGATTAAACGCACTTACGGTTCCTTTTCCAAGGATCATTCCGCCAGAGGAAAAACCTAAACTAGTGCGGAAAAGTGTACCTAAATTTCCTGGATCTTGGACGGCATCTACAATAGTAATTACGCTGCGGCTCGTTTCATAATTTGGCCTGCGGCTTGCTTGACGACATACAGCAAAAATTCCCTGTGAAGTCACAGTTGTGGATGCTTTTTCCATTAATTCATCAGAAATATCATGCAAACGAATGCCAGAGGCACGAACTAAATCAAGCAACTCCGTGTTCTGAAAAGATTCTGCATAATAAACCGCAAGAACTTGATCAGCATGATGAGTGACCAACTCTTGAACTACATGGATTCCTTCACCCAAGAAATTACCTTCTCGTTCTCTACCCTTTTCAGTAGTTAGCGCTAAAATTTTCTTAAACCATGGAGGAACCACTTCATCGGAAGCAGTTGTTGCTTGGATTACATTTTCCTCAAGAATTCGTTCATCTTTTTGAGTTTCAAAATCTGGCTTTGGTTTCTCTTCTGGACGACGTCTATAAATAGGAGCATCCTCTTCTTTCCATACCCGACGCTTGTCAAACGAACGACGATTGTCATTTCTAAAAGATCTACGTTCACCAAATGAACGTTTATCTCCGAAACGACCTCTTTTATCAAAAGAGCGACCTTCTGATTCTTGTTTTCTATTACCGAATGAACGTGGAGCAAAGCCACCTTCTTTTTGTTCAGTTCTGTCTTTTGATAAAGAAGATTCAGTTTTTGAATACTTTCTTTCGAAAGCTTTTTCACTGACTCCAAACTTGCGATTCAAAGTAGTCCGAACTGTTCTTTTGGACTGCGATTTATTATCGTTCATTATAAGACTTCCATTATTTTTTCAGCGACTGATTCGCCGTCAATTTTCAATTGTTTGTACAAATTAGAAACTTCACCATGTTCTACAAAATCATCTGGCAAACCAAAGCGAAGAATTGTTTTGTTCTTTAGATTAAAATCTACAAGCATTTCTGCTATAGCAGAACCATAACCTCCAACTAGAGTATTGTCTTCTAAAGTAACGATCAGAGAATGCTTTTCGAAAAGTTCTCGGTATGCTTCAGTATCCAAAGGCTTGATAAACCGGGCGTTCACAAGAGTAGGCTTTTTACCTTTAGCTTGCAAAATCTTTGCCGTTTTCTTCAGTTCTTGCAACATGAATCCAGCACCTAGCAATAATATTTCTTCGCCTTCCTCTTCTACCAAAAATTTTCCGTAAGGAATTTCTGGAAGAGATTCTTTCCATTCATTAGATAACGCATTACCTCGTGGATAGCGAATAGCTACAGGACCTTGAATTTCCTTAACGGCAGAAATCAACATAGCTCGCATTTCATGTTCATCAGAAGGAGCCATTATTGCAAGGCCTGGTACAGAGCGCAAGAAACTTAAATCAAATGCACCATGATGAGTAGGACCATCTGCCCCAACAAGACCAGCTCGATCTAAAGCAAATACAACATGAAGATTTTGAAGAGCCACATCATGCATGATTTGGTCATAAGCACGCTGCATAAAGGAGGAATAAATTGCCACAATCGGAATAACACCCGCACAAGCAAGCCCTGCTGCAAAAGTCACTGCATGCTCTTCGGCAATTCCAACATCAACTACGCGGTCTGGCAATTCTTGAGCTACAATATCTAAACCACAACCTGAAGGCATGGCAGCAGTAATTCCCAAAATTCTTGAATCTTCTTTAGCTAATTCTAAAACAGTTTTACCAAAAATAGATGTCAATGATGGATTAGAATTTCCTGGAGACAACGGCAAGCCACTTTCTGGATCAAACGGATTACAACCATGCCATTTTGTTGGATTCTTTTCGGCAAGTGCTAATCCACGACCTTTTTCTGTAACCACATGCACTAAACATGGCCCAGGAGATTCCTTTACTTGTTTTAAAAGCGGAATCAATTCTGCAAGATTATGACCATCAATAGGTCCAAAATATCGAATTCCTAAATCTTCAAAAAGACGACCTGGTTTAAATGCAAACTTTGTAGCTGTTTCCATAGCGGCAAAAAGATCTCTAAATCGAGAACCAAGAACGCCTGGAATACGTTGCATTGTTTTATCAACATCACTGCGTAATTTATTGTATTTCGGGTCTGAAATAATTCTGTTTAAATATTTTGAAAATGCACCTACATTCGGTGCAATACTCATCTTATTATCATTCAAGATGATTGTAATATTTTGTTTTAAAACACCGGCATTATTTAAGGCTTCAAAAGCCATACCACCAGTCAAGGAACCATCTCCGATAATAGCAACAACGCTATTGTCTTTTCCAAAGTGGTCACGAGCAACAGCAAAACCTAAAGCAGCTGAAATAGAAGTAGAAGCATGACCTGCGCCAAACTGATCATACTCACTTTCAGAACGCTTTAAAAAACCAGATAAGCCACCTTGCTGACGAAGCGTATTAAAACGATTAAAGCGCCCAGTCAATAATTTATGGACATAAGCTTGGTGACCAACATCCCACACCATAACATCTTTGGGCAAATCATAAATTTGATGCAATGCGAGTGTAAGCTCAACCACGCCAAGAGAAGAAGCTAAGTGACCACCATGTTTTGAAACTTGTCCAATAATAGTGGTTCTAATTTCTTCAGCTAATACTTCCAATTCCTTAATGGAAAGGTTCTTTATATCTTGAGGCGTTTGAATATCCTGAATATGCATACTTAATTTACTCTAGTCACAATAAAAGCAGCTATGGAACGCAGTACTTCTGTATTACCTTCTAAAGCATCAAGTTCTGCAATCGCTTCTCGATACAAAGCCATCGCTCGTTCTCTTGATGCTTCTAGGCCAATCACTGAAGGGTAAGTAGCTTTTCCTCTTTCTTCATCGGAACCTGCATCTTTACCTAATTGTTCTGTAGTAGAAACAATATCTAAAATATCATCTACCACCTGAAAAGCTAATCCAATAGATTTTCCAAACTTTTGAATAATTTCAATGTCTTTCGCACTAGCTCCAGCTAATTCCGCACCAATGCACAAAGAAGCTTCAATCAAAGCGGCTGTTTTATGATAATGAATATAATCGACAACATCCAATGTTACGGTTTTTCCTTCACACTCAACATCTCGCATTTCGCCGCCAATCATACCAAACGTACCCAACTGACGAGCAAGGATTTCAATAGCTTTAGCATTTCCTGTTTTAGCCATTAATTCAAAAGCAAGTATGCATAAAGCATCACCACCCAAAACCGCAGTAGCCTCACCAAATTTTTTATGAGCAGTCGGCTTTCCACGACGCATATCATCGTTATCTACACAAGGTAAATCATCATGAATCAAAGAGAAGGTATGAAGCATTTCTAAAGCGCTCATCGCATACCACACCGATTCCCCTTGTCCGCCAAACAACTCAAAAGCAGCCTTCACTAAAGCAGGCCGCAAACGCTTGCCTCCAGCAAACATAGAATAGCGCATTGCTTCATGCAACCGGCATGGTTCTATAGTAGGAGATGGTAAATATTCGTCAAACTTTGCTTCCACCGCTTTTGCAGTGTCAGACAGATATTGTATAGCCAAATTCTGCTCTTCTGTACGCATACCACAAAGATATTTAATTCTTTAGAGGTTGAAGAGAGTTTTTTTCGTTTAATTCAAAAAAAAGCTCTTTTTAGAGCTTTTTTATTTCACAAATTCTAATAAAACGCTTCCACTTGAATCACATGACGCTTTCCAATGGCAAAGCGTTTTATTTGTAACAACGGCTTCTAATGAACATTTTCCTTCAAACGATAATGATTGAGAATCTTTATTTTCAGAAGTTTTGGAAATAGTAGCCAAATAAGAAAATTCCGACGAAGACGCTTCTTTCTGCACTTCAGAATTTTCCATAATGGAATTCGTTAAGCGCACCATACATTTAGAAACCAACTCATCATCTGTACTTAGTTCGTCTAGTGTTTCCCATGAAATTTGTAATGGAACAAATTGCACTTCCGATTTTTTAGAACCGGCACAGCCAATCATTAAAAGAAAAGCTAGAAGAAAAAAAAGATACTTGATTTTGTTTAACACTAAGCGCCACCTCGGAACGCTGCACTTGTTACCCTATTACGCCCACCTTCTTTGGAGGAATAAAGTGCTTTATCAGCGCGTTCAAATAAGTTTTTCGGATCTTCACCAGGCACCATTTCAGCCACACCAAAAGAACATGTGATTTGACGTTGCTTAATCAAAACAGATGCTTCTACAGTAGCTCTTAATTTTTCAGCAAGGAACTGAGCGTTTTGCAACGGAGTATCGCCGCAAAGTACCACAAATTCTTCACCGCCCCAACGAACAAGAGCGTCAGTATTTCTGATTTTACTTTGAATCAATCGAGAAAGATTTAATAAAACTTCATCGCCTGTATTGTGACCAAATGTGTCATTCACATCTTTAAAATGATCAATATCCATAATCACGAAAGAAACAGGAATTCCATGTTTATTTAAACGTTCTTGTTCACGAGTTAAAACATCTACAAAACCAGCTCTATTCAAACAACCTGTTAATGGGTCTGTTTTACTTTCACGTTCATAGTTATTTTTCACCACTTCAAGAGCAGCTAGGTTGCGTTCCAATTCTTTTTGACGTTCTTTATTGATTTTTTGTGCCCGGCGATAATCCATAAAGCGGAAAAGCAAAATCACTAAGAAAGTAATAAACCAAGCAAAAATCAATACAGAAACTAAATGCAATTCTGAAATCATTTTCCCTTTAAAGCAAATACCCATGATTTCAAAAGTTCCATACCCTAAAGACGCCCCTGTTCCTGTTTGAATTTCGATTAGAGGAACATTAGAAATATCAACTCTAGCCTTATGAACGTTCACTGCATTTTGAGCTACCCACCAACTAGCAACACGCAATTCCTGCGGAACAAAAACAGCTGGGTAGGTTTCTTCTAATGGGAAAAATTCTAATTCATTAAATTTTAATGAAGTTAAGTCACCTTCACGATAAATATCTTTATCATAACCGCGTAAATATAAACGAACAGCGCCTTCTCCACGAGGTTTAATCCAAAGAAAAATGCTGTCATAAGCAGATAAATCTTTTCCCTTTGTTTTGCCATCGCCAAGGTAAATTTGAAGTCCTGCATACGGATAAGGCATTCCCTCGCGAAGTTCATAATCCATTATGATAGAAGAATCTGTTCGTAATAATTTTACAGTCGAATTTCCACCATCAAGGGAATCAGATGTAGGAACTATATAAGGATAACTTGCCACATCAATATTATATAGCGAGTTCAATCCATACTTATGCGTTAGAAGGGCCACCACAGTAAAAATAAGCAGCACCAAAATTAGAACATTCATTCTAAACAACGCTAAAGTTTTATGGATGATTTTATGCATTCCTGTTACTGCCATTCCTACTAAAAAAATGAACAAATGTAATATATATAAAAAAAGAGAAACGCGAACCATTTCTTTTTTATTTCAATAAAAAAAAGCAATATTGGAAGGAAAATTCAAGAAGTGATGTTTTATCGGCTCAAAAAACCACCCAATCGAGCCACCTCAGGCAAGAGAATTCTAGCCATTTCTGCTTGAGAACGTTCATTTGGATGACCATGTAAAGCCGTATTTTCTGAATATACAACTTTCATGGCAATATCTTTAAAACCAGCTTTATTTTCTTCTTCAAAAACTTGTTGAACAGCCGGAATCAATAAATCTTCAGGCCAAACTTTAGTAGCTACTAGTAAAAATTTCACTCCGGGGTAATTTTTTCGAAATTTGGAGAGCATTTCTCGGTATGCTTTTACAAATTCTGCTTGGGAAGGATGTTCGCCTTCTCCCTGAAAATCATTAATTCCAACAAAAATAACCATTACGCTTGGCACCCAAGCAGAAAAATCTCGTAATGCTCCACCTTTATCAGAAGCAGCCATACCCGGAACCGTATATTTAATCAATTCTGGAATAGGCCATTTAGGTTCAATTCCTGCGTAATTACGAACAAGACCTCGACCGCTAAAAGCCGAAATTCTGTAATCAGCACGAAGTTTTTCAGCAATCAAATAAGCATAACTTTTTGTAGTGTTTGTAGTTTCTTCCACTGTTCCTTCTTCAGGACCCAAGGCTTCAACCCCATAACCTACAGTGTAAGAATCCCCTATAAATTCTATACGACGCGAAGATTTTACTATTGGTAAAAATTCTTCTGACTTAGATAATTGAACGCCATAAACAAAGGATTCACCAGGTAAAGACTCACTGCAATGAACAATTTCTACTAAATAATTTCCGCGAGCAAGAGAATCGGTTATCGTATAAAAAGCGCGTTCAGTGACTAGTATTTTCTTTACATGCTTACCATTTAAAATAACTTGCCAATAGGAATTTCCTGCCATTTCTAAAGCAAGTTTTCCGCCTGATATTCTAAAAGAAACTTTGGCTCCAGGCGCACTTGTTCTGTAGAAATTTGAATTTTCTTCCCACAATCCAACAAACTGAGTATGAGAAAAATCACTAGCTAAAGAATGTATCGCAAGCATTAACAAAAGTCCCAAAAAACTTATAGCTTTCAAAACGCAGCCTTTTTAACAGAAGTCGCCGCACTTGATTTTTGTTTTTGAGCTTTTTCCCCAGATAATACACGATGCGTTACAGAACCGATGGTATAAAAACGACCATCTTTAGAAACAATTGCGGTAAATACATTTAGCAAACGAACGGAAAACCATTCTTCATAAAGATTTAAACCTTCGCGCAAGTTAGCTTCTTGTAATGGGTTAGATTTGCCTGGCGCTCCATACTTTAAATTGAACTGTTCCCCCATGTAAGAAGCCGCTTCAAAAACCTTCGGCATACGTGCTGCTTCAATTCTACCAGTTCGTATTTCAAAAGAATAAAATTTTTCATTGCGATTAAAAAGAAAATCCACTTGAACAGGAAGTTCGCCCATCATAAACACTGGAATAACAATTCTGTCACTTGATTCAGCCATACCATACGGTTCGTACCCTAATTTCAATATTTCTTCAATTACCGTTTCTCGGTCCATACCAAACGGGATGCCAGCAAACTCGTTTTTATCTCCAGTTAAGGTAGATGCCGCGACAAAAACATGAAACATCAAAAAAGAGATAAGAAAAACTACTCTATTCATAATGGCCTCAAAAGTAGTTGAAATCTAGTAAATTTTTTGTAACATTGTCAATATTCAAAAAAAACATTTACAATTATCTCCTTTTTAGAAGTGTATTTTAGATAATTCTATATTTTGAGATATGTCAAGTTCATTCGGCAAAATATTTACAATTTCTACTTGGGGCGAATCCCATGGAGCAGGAATAGGTGCAACCATTGATGGCTGCCCTGCAGGCATTTCTCTTAGCCCAGAAGATTTACAAATTTACCTAGATAAAAGACGCCCGGGGCAAAATTCTATGACCACCCCAAGAAAAGAAGGGGATAAGGTTCAGATTCTTTCGGGCGTTTTCGAAGGAAAAACCACAGGAACGCCAATTTCTTTAGCCATTTTCAATGAAGATCAAAGAAGTGGTGATTACTCAGAAATGCAAACTTGGTATAGACCCGGACACGCTGACTTAACTTACGATTTAAAATATGGGTTCCGTGATTTCCGCGGCGGTGGCAGAAGTTCTGCTAGAGAAACGGCCGCTCGAGTTGCTGCAGGCAGTATCGCCCGTAAAATGCTTCAAGATTTAACGAATACAGAATTTTTGGCTTGGGTTTCTGATGTTGGAAATATTTCTTCTAATATTTCTTTAGATGAAGTAACGCTAGAAGCTATTGAAGAATCTCCTGTTCGTTGTCCAGACAAAACGGCTTCTGCTAAAATGGAAAAAGAAATTGCAGATGCTAAAATGAATAAAGATAGCGTTGGTGGGATTGTAACCCTATTAATTAAAAATGTTCCTGCTTGTCTTGGCGAACCAGCTTTTGATAGAACAGAAGCTTTACTTGCTCAAGCAATGTTAAGCATTCCTGCAACCAAAGGTTTTGAAATAGGTTCTGGATTTTCTGCTGCTAAAATGCGAGGAAGCGAACATAACGATATTCCTGTTTACCAAAACGGAAAATTTTCAACAAAAACAAATTTTGCAGGCGGAACTTTAGGCGGAATTACAAATGGCGAAAATATCCTTTGCCGGATTGCTTTTAAACCAACTGCTACTATCGCGAAAGAACAACCTACTGTGAACAAATTAGGAGAATCTGGCGTTTTAGCGGCTCGCGGCAGACACGACCCTTGTGTTGCCGTGCGAGCACCAGTTATCGTTGAAAGTATGGCAGCTCTTGTGCTTGCTGATCTTTACTTAAGAAACCGCGCTCGTCAAAATTTATTCTAAACATTCTTTAGCCTTTTTCCAAAGACTTAAAAGTTCAGAATCAGACAATTTTTTTAGTTCTTGATTTCTTGCCATATTTTCCATCGTTCGAAATCTCTTTTCAAACTTGGCGTTTGAGCGAGCTAAAGCGGTATCTACATTTAAACCACAATGCCTGGCGTAGTTAGTCAAAGAAAAAATAATATCTCCTAACTCTTCTTCAAGGCGTTCTTTAGAGGGAAACGAAGCCACTTGTTTTTCCTCGACAAATTCCCTAAATTCTTCCAAAACTTTTTCTATGGAGTCTTTAGCATGTTGCCAATCAAAACCAGATTTTGCAGCCCGACGTTGCAATTCTTGCGCTCTGAAAAGAGAAGGCAATCCTTTTGGCACTTTGTCCATTGCCGATTGAACGCCATTTCCCGTCTTAGCTTTTTCTTCGGCCTTAATCGCCTCCCATTGCTTACTGACCGCAGAAGAATCAGTGGCGACTGCATTTCCGAAAACATGCGGATGACGGCGAACCATTTTTTCACAAATTCCCTGAATAACATCTTGAATATTAAAGATGCCTTTTTCTTTACAAACCTCAGCATGAAAAACAACTTGAAGTAAAACATCTCCAAGTTCTTCTTGCATATTTTCATAGGAACCCTTTTGAGCTGCATCAATGAATTCATAAGATTCTTCAATCAAATAAGGCAACAAAGAACGCGTGTCTTGAGCTTTGTCCCAAGGGCAACCATTTTCAGAACGCAGCATTTCCAATATTTTTACTAAATCATCAAAGGAATATTTCATAATGAACAAAAATAACTTTCCACAAACCATTTCACCTGAACAATTTCCCGCTTTACTCCAATTAATTCCCACAAAACCCAAACAGTTGTTTGTGCTAGGAAAAATTCCTGATGGATTTCCAATTGCACTTGTAGGCACTCGAAGACCAAGCCCTTATGGCAAAGATTGTTGCAGACGATTAGTCGCTAGTTTAAAAAATACAGAAGCCGTTGTCGTTTCCGGTTTGGCTCAAGGAATTGATTTTTATAGTCATCAAGCAGCTCTTGATTTTGGTGTTCCCACGATTGCAGTATTAGCACAAGGGTTATCAGCAAAAATAAATGGCGAGCGAAAAATTCTTGCCGAAAAAATTTTAGAAAGCGGTGGCGCAATTATTAGCGAATTACCAAATGACACGCCAGGATTCAAATCTCACTACCCCGCAAGGAATAGAATTATCGCAGGATTATCAAAAGCAACAGTTATTGTCGAAAGCAAAATACAAGGCGGCTCTATGATTACAGCTGATTTTGCCAATCAATTTCATCGACCACTTTATGCCGTTTGCGGAAATTATTTTCAAGAAACGGCACAAGGACCATTGGATTTACTGCGAAGCGGAAAAGCAAAACCTATTTACGCCCCAGAAGATTTGGCCGCTTTGTGCGGATTATTTAGCTTGTCAGAAAAAAGTTCCAAAGAAAGTAAAGCAACAGGACTCAGCAAAGAAGCTCAATCGCTTTATAAAAAATCGGCTGGTTTTGTCCGAACCTTAACAGAACTTGCTACTCAATCTGGACTACTGATGAATTCTTTATTTGCTATATTAACAGAATTAGAACTCGCCGGTCTAGTTTCTAGCGAAGACGGATTCCGCTATTTCTTCGAAAAGGAGTTTTCTTGAACAAATTAAAGAATCATTGGTTCTTAACGATTATCGCACTTTTAGTAATTTGTGCGACTCTTTATCTTTGTTTTCAGAAAGGCGGCCTACAAGAACAAAATCGAATTCAGCAAGAAATAGAAATTCTGACTAGAAAAAATGATTCTTTACAACAAATACTAAACCAGCAAGAGGAAATCATTCAAAAGCTCTCTTCTGATTCTTTCTACATGGAATTTATTGCTCGAACAAAATTTGGCATGGCCAAAAAAGGAGAAATTGGCTATCAATTTATTCAACTCAAATCAGAAAAATAAATCCAGTAGTTCTGCGAAAGTAGAAATAATTTTAATTTCAATCTTTTTTCTTGTGTAGCAATTTTAATTCACGAATATGAGATAAATCCAATTCCTGTTCTACATTCTTTCCTAATTCAACCACTTTTGCGATAAAAGGCATTTGAGATAATCTTAGGCTTTGGACACTGAAAGTTTTTTCTTGAACCTTAGCCGTTTTTCGCGTTGAATCAGAAATACGAGCAACAAAAAGCGTTTCGGAAGTTTTGGCATAGCGCAATGCTTTCACCAAACCAGAAATATCAAATTGCTGAAAATCTTCGCCAAAATTCTTTTTTCCATTTTCTATGGTCGAAGAGTCTTTACTTTTTACTTCTAAAAGAAAATTGGGCGTTTGTTCCTGAGGAAAAGGTGTTGCAAAACTATTAGACCAAGAAAAACTTTCAACAGTTTGTAATGAAGATAAGTCCCTATCAAAAGCTGGCGTGAGTCCATAATGAACAAGCAATTCCCTAATAGCGAATTCACATTCTGGGCGAATTAAAAAACCATATTCTGGAATTGGAGCTACAATAAATTCCATGAATTGAGGGAAATTGCACAAATCATCAAAAATACTTTTGTCAACAATTTTTAAAATTCTAGCCGTAAAAATAGAAGCGCCAAAAAACACAGCAGCCCACTCTTCTAATGCATTCAAAACATTCGCTGGTGGATTCAGCCAGCTAAAGAACTGCCTTACTTCTTGCTCAGAAAAATCGGCTTTTAAGGCTTCTAAAAAATTTTCTCTTTCTAAGCGGAAACGAAGAATTGATTCATCATTTTCCGGAATAGCAAAACAAGATGCATAAAATAAAACTCTAGGAGATACAGAGGTTGGAATCACAAATTCGAAATTTGGAAGTGCTGAAATATTTGCATTTTGTGCATTCACAACTTTTTCAGAACGATCCTTGCCAGAACAATTACAAACAACAGATTCTATTTCATAATTTCTATTTACGTAAAAATCCACAATTCCTAAAAACCACAATTCTCGTAGCGGTCTTGGGAGCTGATCAAATGGGATTGAAGTTTTTGCTATTCCTAAACGAACACATGGATCTAACGGCCAAAAATATTCGACTACCTTAGAAACAGAAACGGGTTGCTTTAATAATTCAAGCACGGGCCCGAGCATTTTCTTTTCTGAATTAAATCGAGTTTTCAACCACCAATGAAAAATCTCTTGATGCAAACGAAATCCATTTTTGTTTAAAAACGGAATTACTGAATCTGCTAAAAATAATTGCGAATCTTCTGTTTTGACAATCCAACCAGAGTCCAAGAAAAATTGCAAAATAAGCATCACTTCATCGGAAGGCGCTTTTGAAGACAAAACTAAAGAATGAGTAATGCTTTGCTCACACCACTGCATAGAACGGCGCTGCAAATCACCTAAAGTAGTCGCCTTCAATTTTCCTAACTTCAAAAAAGAAGCTAAACGACTCACATGATAATCCAACAAAGAGTCATAAGAAAATAACTGACCTCTAGGTTTTTCTGATTGGAAATCTTGCTGTTTCATGGCGAAAACGTATGAATCAAAAAAAACTCGATACACAACGTTTTCTTGTTCCCCTTGTGTTTTCCAGACAATAAAATTTTCACAAAGGTATGTTAAAAAAGATTTCAACGAATTGATTTGCCCTACAGGAACAGCGAGCCTCAATTCTCGAAAACGCAAACCCCGTTCTCCACTATATGCAATTAAGGAAAAAACTCGTTTCTGTAATGAATCCCAACTTTCGAACAATTCCGAAAGACGATCTTCGCCCTCGTAAAATTTTAGTAGTTCTTTCAACAATAAAGTGTTATTAACCAAACCCTTTAATGAAAATGTTCTAGCATAAACATCTCGCAAAATCGGTTTTTCCATCTGTTCAAAATGAGACCGCAGGGAAAGCAAAATAACCACCTTTGAAAAAAAACAAATTTAATAATTTATACAACAATGATTTTAAAAGTCATTTGGAAAACACTTCTGTAATGCTTCTAAAGAAGAAACAACTGAATGTTTTTCATCCCATATCCGATGGAATGTTTTTCCATAGCTTTCTGTTAGCAATCTATTATCTAACAACAAAACTACTCCAGAATCAGTTTCCGAACGAATTAAGCGACCTATTCCTTGTCGCAACCCTAAGAAAGCTTCTGGCACAAACAATTCTTTAAAAACATTTTGTTCCGCAGATTTCATAAAATCTACTTTAGCAGCAATGTAAGGATCGGACGGATTAGGGAAGGGAAGCTTTGGAATAATTAAATTTTTCAAAGCATCGCCCGGCAAATCAACTCCTTCCCAAAGGGTTTGACAACCTAGCAAACAAGCGCCTCTGCTTTTTCGGAAAATTTCTGTTAAACTTTCTAAAGAACCATCAATATTTTGACAGAGCAATAACTTTCCTGCTTTTGAAAATAGCGGCGATAATTTTTGATAAGCTAAAGTCATGGCGTGCAAACTCGTAAATAGCACCATGGTATTTTCAGACAACTTCGGCAATAAACTGATAAATAAATTTTCAAGAGCTTCTTGATATTCTGGCGCATTTGGCTTTGGCAAATAATCAGCAATTACCACCTTTTGGCTCTTCAAAGACAACGCTGTAGGATAAATTTTTAAGAAAGGTTTCTTGTAAGGAGGTAATTTCTGCATACCCATTTTACTTACAAAATAATCTAAATTCCCTTTCACCGACAATGTAGCAGAAGTGAATGTAACCGAACGAATCCAAGTATAAAATTTTTCTTTCCAGAATTCCCCAGGTTCTAATGGTTTTGCGTTCAAACGAATCGTATGGGGATTATAAGGTTCTTCTAAATAGAACGCCCACTTTTCACGACCTGCTTGAACAAGAAAATCAAAATCAGACGAGAATCGAGATAGCGCGGAAAGAACTCCTTCAAAATCTCGAGACAAACTTTCATTTTCTGTTTTAGTGCGCAGAGACTCTATTAAAGATTCTAAATCTTCGCGGAAATGCAAAATTTGTTCTTGAAATGGTTTTGGGTCCACATCATAATCTGCTAAAATTCCATTTGAATAACTGAGGGAATTTTGTTTTTGTTTTCCAAGACGTTTTCCAATTTTCATTAAGAATCGATGGAATAACTTTTCTGATTCAAGAATATCTTGTCGTAAATTTTCCAAAAGTTCTGTTTTATCCAATACACTTTCTGCTAAAGCAAGCAAGCCCTTCTCGGAATTTCCTGAAAGGATTCTGCTTACATTTTTCAAATCAAAAAATCTACAAGAACGACCAAATGCTGAGGCAGAATAAGAAGGTAAACGATGAGCTTCATCAAAAACAATATGCTCATAAGTAGGAAAAATTGCAAAATCTAAAAGTAAATCAGACAAAAACAAAGAATGATTCACTAGCAATAAATTCGCTGACATCGCCTTTCTTTTCGCAGCCAAAGCTGGGCAACGAGAATAGAATGGGCATTTTTCTCCAGAACAAGTTGATGCATCGCTTGATAATTTATTCCAAAGAAATTTATTTCGCTGATGATTAAATCCTGTGTTCTGACTTATATCTCCATTCGTGGTAGTTGCTAACCAAGGCAACAAGGTCATGAATGTTTCTTTTTCGTCGTTAGCTAATACTTGATTAAAATTTTTTCTTATTTCTTCAAATTTACGTAAACAGATGTAATTGTTACGTCCTTTCAAAACAGCCACGCGTAAATGTTCGCCAAATATGGACTGCAATACAGGTATATCGTGATTAAATAATTGTTCTTGCAATGTTTTAGTTGCCGTGCTAATCACCACACGTTCACCTGACGCCGCCTTCAAAGCAGCTGCCGAAAGATAAGCAAATGATTTTCCGACACCAGTTCCTGCTTCTAATACAGCGATGCCCCCCTTATGCATGTTTCTTTCAACAACATTTGCAAAATCAATTTGATCTTTACGCTCTACATAATTATTGATTTGAGTAGAAAGACTTCCTTTTTCAGAAAATAAACTAGCCACTCGAAAAGGAAATTTATGCGGTAGTATAGGTGATGGAGCTTGAACATTTTCCATTCCAAACTGCCAATCAGGAATCTCTGTATTTTTTTCAAAAATTTTTTCCCAAGGAGTTCCCGTAGCTACAACTTGACACATTTGTAAAACTTCTTTTGGGAATGTTTGAATTTCTTCAATGGCTCGAACAAAAAGTTTTCCACAAGCTTCTGCATCAGGCAAGGCTCTATGAGCCACGGAACGTTCAATGTTTAGAAATTTCAACAAGGTTTCTAATTTATGATTAGGTACTTTTTGAAAAGCAATTCTCGATAGTGCCAATGAATCAAATACAGGATGATTTTCAAAAGGAACTCCAACTTTAGCAAAAGCGTTTTTTAAAAAATGAAAATCAAATTGTGCATTATGAGCGACCAAAGGAGCGTCACCAATAAACGAAAAAACCTTTTCTGCTATAGCAGGGAAATCTTCTGCGCTTGCTAAAGTTTCTGAATCAATGCCTGTTAAATGCTCTATAAATGGGCGCAACTCTTTAGTTGGTTTTACAAGGAAATCACACGATTCCTGAACGCTACCATTTACAAAACGGACTAAAGCGATTTCAATAATTTCATCTTTATCAAAATCTAACCCAGTTGTTTCTAAATCAATCGCTACAAAAGTTTCAAACAATTTCATTTTTTTTCTCCATTAATTTATTTGCAATAAAGCAGGCAAATCCTTCAATTCATTATTTCCTGGCTGAAGAATCAATGTATCTGCCAAAGAACGCCAAGGTTTTGCGAAACGAAGCGGTTTTATATTTCCTGCGTCTATATAGCCGCTCTCATTACTTTGAAAATAATCAAGCAAATATTTTCCATCTATTAACTTTTTAAATTCAAAAGAACCTTCAGCAGAACATATACTTTCATACTCTTTTCCTGTTTCTGCCGAACGCAAACGAACCTTAACTTTTGAATTAGCGTTTGAAATTTTCCCTTGTAATGACGCAAGTCTTAACTTTGGAACCATTTCAAAAGAAGTAAGTGAACGATATTTTTCCTCTACGATTGTGTCGCGCACCCCTAAGCTATCAGGCAACGCTAAAGTAGAATCTAAATAACGTTGCATCAGTGAAACTTTAGCGTCATAGGGTAAAGGAGATTCTGTTTTTACGAAAAAATTTGCAGCATCTAAACGAGTCACTATTACAGACAAAGTATCTTTTCGAACAACTGCTATTAATTCTTGTGCCAGAGAATCTCCTATCACCACCTTATCAAAAGTTAAATGAATAGAATCTTCAGGGAATACAAACTTTGTTCCTTGTTTTGGGGAAATAGCAGAAATTGCCGGCGGAAATGTATCTGCAGGGAATGCCTTCCATACAAATTCAACTTCATTTCGCAAAGAATCTAAAGACCGCCCTAAAGAATCATTTCCCTTTTCACAAGAAAACAGATAAGTAGAATCTTCCTCTAATGTTTTAGACAAAGCAAAAACCGGTTCCGAACTTGTTCCTAAAACAAGTGTCAAAGAATCTAAAAGATTTTTTGTGGCTGTAAATAAGCGGCATCCCAAAAGCGATTCAGAAACCACCGAGCGATTAAAAACTGGACGAATCATTGTATTTCCAAGAGCTTTTACAGAATCTAAAGTTACAGGAGAATCATCTATATTCGCTAATGGTAACCACAGTGAATCTTTAAATAATGAATCCAGTAAAATATCTCCATAAATCCCTGCTAATTCATCTGATGGTTCTAACTTTCTATTTCCATTTGCATCAACAAAGGCGAGTACACGGTATTTTCCTGGCGAAAGTCCCACGGCTTTAAAATATCCTGTAGAATCAGTTTGAGTAAAGAACAAAGGAATTTCTTTTGTCAATGCAGGAACTGAATCTACTTCTGTTTGAGTAGAATCTTTGTACTTTTGTAAATAGTTTCTTCGGTTTCTTTCCTGCGAACCAAGCGGATAAAGAGCAACGCTTGGCAGGTGTTTGTTTTTCAACATTTCTGGCGTCAATAAAATTCTACCAATTAAAAAAAGCGAATCAATATGTTTTCCTGTAGAAAAGGATAATTGAAATGGCGGTGAAATTGAATTTCCCCGCAAATCTTTTAAAGCGTTTCCTAATGTTAAGGTATAAGTTGTGTTAGAATCTAAATCTCCCTTTGATGTAATTTCTAAAACATCTCCGGAGACTTCAAACCTGAGTTTTTTTTCTAGTGGCGGCGAAATAGTTACGGCATTTCTTGGTAAAGTAGATTGAATCCATTCATCAAATTCAATTCGAACAAGCAATTCTGTAGGCAAATTAGTTGCATTTGGAGAAGGATAAATTGCCGAAACTCTCGGGGGTAATTTATCTTCAGGGCCGCCCGAGGGAGCAACCACGGTAGCACAAGCAATAAGCAAAGCTAAAGCGAACAGAAAAATGATTGTTTTGAATAAATTCATTTTTCTCCAATCAAATGAATCACCTTACCTAGACGACTCCAACGAATTTTGAAAGGAATGCGCCACCATGTATAAGGTTTACCTAAAGCAAAAGTATTATCAGCATTTTCAAAAGAAAAATAAATTACAAAAGCTTTCGCCTTGATATTTCTTGAAGCCACTACGCCCCAATACCGACTATCTGCCGAATTATCTCTATTATCGCCCATCATAAAATACACAGGCGCCTGCACTATATATTCATGAATTGGAGAACCATCAAACAAAATTTTATACTCCAATTTATAAGAATCTTTCTGCAAAGAATCTACGACTGTTGTATCCGCAGAATCAATAGAAATTGCTGCCTTATTTAATGCCTGAATATGATTTTCTAAATCTTGTAATTGAGTTCCTTCAAAATTCATATACGAAACAGGACGTTTCCAGGAATCAAATCGAAGATTTGGATCAACCATTGGCAAAAAACCCGTTCGAGATAAAGAACTGAAAAAACTGAAAGGAATGTTTCCGGTGATGGTATCTCCTTGATGAAGCGAAATCCCTACAGCTTGTCGATTAGCAAGCACTGCATTGATTAGCAAGCCACGATCACTTTCCACCGGGACTCGGAAATCTTCAAAAACAAAATCGGGAGCAGGATAGCCATTAATAGTCATGCGCAAATCAAGTTCTACTCGAACATCTGGATTTTCTTGTACAATCAAGGAACGAATTCGCCAAAGTTCATAAAGAGAAAGGGAATCTAAATTCAAGGTATCCCCAGGCATCGGAAGACGAAATGCCGGCAAATGATCTCGCGGAGAAAAAGAACGTGTCAAAGCAGTATTTTTACCATAACCAGGCAAATCACTCATTTCCTTTCCATTCAAATAAAAACGTCCTGCTCGCATTTCTACGGTATCGCCACTTAAAGCAACACAACGTTTAATAAAATCTTTTGGTCCATCGGCATAATGGACAATACGTGGATTTCCATTTTCTGGAGCAGAATCCCAATAAAAATTTCCTAACATCAAAGCATTGACTAAATGCGTATAACGTTTGGAATCATAATCAGGGTATTCTGGCTCCCCAGGATAACGAAAAATTACCACATCTCCTCGCTCTGGCGTCACTAATGCAGGAAATTTATCGTCAGTAAATGGAATTGGAGAACCATAAACAAATTTCAAACCCAAAAGAAAATCACCTACAAGAAGCGTATCTTCCATAGAACCACTAGGAATTTGAAATGCTTGTATCACATATTGAATTACAACTAATGCAAGAGCCACAGGCACGAGAATTTCTCGAAGAGCTCCCTTCGCAAAACGAACGATGAACGATTGATTTTTTTCAGTTTGTTCCATATATTCAAAAATAGAAAACGGCGCCGCATTTGCCGGCGCCGTTTCTTGATTTTCCGTTAAAATTAAAGGCTTCTGACTCGTTTTACAAAATTACGACTAACTGGAACTACCGTTTTATACTTGTCTTTCAAAACTACGCAAAGCCGCCCTGCTTCTTCGCGCTGAATTTCTGCTATATAATCCGCAGCCAACAAGTGAGCTCGATGAACACGAACAAATTGTCTCGGATCTAACAAAACTTCCAATTCAATCAAAGGAGTGTCAATAATGTACTGATTCGTTAGAGTATAAACTACCGTATATTTATCTTCACTTTTAAATCGAATCACTTCATCAATTGGAACTAAAATAATTTTATTACCAATTTTTACTTGAATCCGTTGCAAATATTGTTGATTCAAATGAGAAAGAGCAATATTTAATTTGTCCCAAAATTGACCTGTCGGAACTGTGGGTTTTTGAGGGAACATATTTCTGATTTTTTCTATTGTTTTTTGCAGGCGTTCTTCTGCAATAGGCTTCAATAAATAATCTAAAACATCTTCTTCAAAAGAATTCAAAGCATAATGATCAAACGCTGTAGTAAATACAATTAAAAATTCCTCATCTTGAACGTCTTGCAACATTTCAAAAGCATTTTTATCAGGCATTTGAATGTCCAAGAAAATCAGGTCAGGATGCAATGTTTTGATTTTTTCTACAGCCTGAGTTGCTGAAGATGCTTCGCCGATAATTTCAACATCATCAGGATAAACTTCTAACAAGGAACGCATACGATTTCTTGCTAAGGGTTCATCGTCAATAATCAAAACCTTACAAGGCATAATTACTTTCCTCCCGTTTTTAAAATACGGAATAATAAATAAGTATTGCTATCTACATCTAAAAAAGGCTCTCCAGTAGGATTCAGAAAAACATATTGCAAATCCCCTGTTTTCTTAAAACGAAGTTCCCGAGACGATTCTTTAAAGTGGAACGAAAGCACTCCAGAAGAATCTCGATAGGTTAATGTATCTGTAAATATTTCAAGAGAATCTCTTAAAATACGTTCTGTAAGAATAGCATTTCCTAAAGAATCCAGTTCTAATTGAATCTGGTGTGCTTTAGCATTTTCCGCTGGTAAACGCCCTGAATAAGCCCCAACCAAAGATGTAGGGGCATCAATTTTAGGTAAATCAGGAAGCGGTTGTTTTTCTTCCTGCCCACAAGCAATTAATAAAACAGATGATATAACCAGTAATATTCTCTTCATTTCTAACAATGTAGAAAAAAAGATTTTTCAATTTTTTAATGCCCCCAAAAATCGGATATTCCACTATTTTTTTAGGACAATACGAAAGCCACGATTATAAAGAGCTTCGTCAGGCGTTCCCTTTTGACGATTATCGCTTGCAAGTTCTGTCAAAGAAGAAGACCAAGAACCACCTCGAACTACTTTTTGAGATCCCTTGGTAGGGCCATGCGGATCTTGAAGCGAACTTTCATTTGTGTATGCAGAATACCAATCTTCTACCCATTCAGAAACATTGCCTGCCATATCATAAAGACCATAGGCATTCGGCTTTAATGATGCTACAGGAATCACTCCTTCTTCAGAGTAATAATTTGCATACAAATGGGCTTGTTCAGCCATTTCCCAAAAATACTTCGTACTAGTTCCCGCGCGAATAGCAAATTCCCATTCAGCCTCTGTAGGCAATCGAACCGTAGAATCTTTTGTTTCGATTTTCAAATCCAATAAAACACCTCCAGTTCCAACTGAAGAATATACATAGGTTGTATCAAGTCCATAAGCATTTGCTAAAGCATTACAAAATCTTGCGGCATCATACCAAGAAACATTTGTAACCGGTAATGAATCCCCTTCTTTTTTTTGAATAGGTAGCGTTAAATAATCAGCATAAAGTTCTTGCGTAACTTCTGTTTCTAAAATATGAAATGAAGAAAGAGAAATTTCAGTCACACCACGAACAAATTTTGCATTCGGAATTTTCACCCAAGAAAGCCCAAGAGAATCAGTTTCTGATGATGAGGAGGAAAAAACAGAAGATGAAGAATTTGCAGAAGATAGGGATTCACCACCACCTTCCATCGGAAAATTTTCCAAGTCGTCCGAAGGGCTAACTGTATTAGAACAAGCATTCAAAAAAAATGCACTCAGAAATAATAAAAAAAATCCAAAGCATTGACTTTTCATAATAGTGCCTATTATCGAATCACACCTAAGCGATATATTTTCTGTTTTGTTTTTCCACTTTTGAAACGAACTCGTAAACGAACAGTGTAAACATCACTTCCGAGTTTTGAAACATCAATATAATCCCATTGGTTCATACCTTTTTTCGGATGTAGTAATTTTTCTTTTTGAACGCAAAGACCTGTTATATCAAAAATTTCAATTTTTGCATTTTCAGCATCAGCACCTATTTTAAATCTAGATTTAGCGACTCCACCTCGCACTGGGTTGGGGTACATGTAGAATTCATCAATTTCTTCCCTATTTTCTTCAATTTTAGGCTTTTTCAAAACGGAGGCGTCAAACCAACCCGTTCGTTCATTTCCATTTCCAGGCATACTCCAATTCGTAGAAACCATTTGAGAATTAGGAAGACGAAACGCGGAAACATAATTTCTATGAAGAGCGTATAATTCTAATCCCTTCAAAGAATCTATAGCATTTAAAGCAAGAATTGTCATTGGTTTTGATTCGCCATATTCAAAATTTCCAGCCTGCAAAGGAAATTGTTTATCAACCATTTTTCCTTTTCCCGAAAAAGCATACAACAATCCGCCAGGAGCTGGTGCGAGAATTTCTGGAAGGGAATCTCCAGACACATCAATCAATAAAGGGTCTGTATTAAATTCATATTCAGGTTGCCCACGAGAAAAACGCACAGGGAAACCGGCAACAGGAATTCCATGAAAATCAACTGCATATACTTTGTTATGACCTAAAAAAACAGCCTCTGGCAAACCATCACCTTGTATATCACCCACAGATATTGGAGAAGTTTCGTGATAGTCTAAACCTATAGCCAAGCCACCTCGATCGTATTGTCTAGGAAGCTCTACTAAAGAAAGAGTGTCTCCAATTTTCACAAAAGCGCCATACCCTTGACTTCCTAACACAAAAGCTTCAGAAATACCATCTCTGTCAAAATCAGAACAAGCAAGACGGAATTTTTGCCCTTTTAGTGAAGATCCTTTGGGATTGATTGAAGGTAGTTGCAGCCATTCCAAAGTTCCATCTAAAGAAGTCGCCACAATTTTCCCTTGCGAACCGATTCCCACGATTTGAGTTTTCTCTTTATTCTTACAAACCGCCATATCATGCATTTCAAAAGATTCAGGCAAATTTTGTGACCACGTCTTTTCCCATTTTCCTGCTAAAGGAAAAGCGAGCCATTCTTTTTTAGTAGCAATAAAAGCGAGAGAATCTACAATCATTGGCCCTGCGAATGGTTCTTTTATGCTTTCTTTTTTAGACTCCGGACGCACATAATCTAAATCTGATAAAAGTTCTGTTCGCACCACTTGATTTTCATGCAAGGAAATTATCGTATTAGAAGACGAAGCTAGTCCTAATAATTTTCCGAATTTACCTAAACGATAAAGCACTTGATTTTCTATGGAATCTTTATTAGAAACCAAAGAGTGCGAAACAGATGTATCTGACTCCATTAACGGTTCTCCGTAAGCAGAAAGAGCCTGCAAAGTTCCGTCTTCACTACCAAAAACTAAAAGGCGTTCTCCTTCTTTATTTAGCATTGCCGATGGGTAATCAGCAAGTACTGCTGCTCTTGGTGCAGTATTCAAGCCAACTGCTTTTGGAAAATCAGCATGAGGTAAAGATAAATCTTCAAATTGAATCGTAACGGATAGCACCGGAGAGGCGAAGTTTATAACACTATCTCCCATAAACGCATTTGCATTTTTTTCTTTCCTGAATTTTTTTGGAAGTTTTGCTTTTACTTGAATTCCTGTGTAACCGCCTTGCACAGTTGCCGTATTTCCATATCCACTTGGGCGAATAGAAAATACCGTATCAAAAACAGAATCCTTACGAACACGCAAATGAGGAATGAGATCCGTACCAGAACCATAGTCAAAAGCATCCTGCCCCAAAGCATTCTTAAATGTTTTCCCAACTGTTAAAATATCGTCGGCCTCCACTAAAGAAATTCCAAATTGATGATCACGTAAAGTATCTCCGCCCCAGAAATTAGTGACTCCATAAGGAAGCGATTCTCGAAGGTACCATTCATTCACTTTCCATACCACAATACCAGAAGCAGGAAGTGCGGCATCATGAGAGGAAGAACCTAGAACAATACCTTTTGCTTTTTTAGGATTCTTTTTGCATTTTCCATTATGACAAATACTGTCCTCAAAGACCTGAGAAAGACTATCTACTAAAAAAACCTGAGATACAAAAGAAGAATCATCCGTATCTCCGCCCAAGAATACTTCAACTTCTCCATTTAATGAAGAACTGCGTTGTCTGTTTTCAATTAACAAATATTCATTAGCACTCAAAGGAACTTTCACTATTTCTGTTTCGCCTTGAGTTCCAGCAGCCGCAATATCAACCGTTATAGATTTTCCATTCTTTGGAGAAACTTCTTTGACTTTTGCCCACCCCATATATGCTCGAAGCCAAGCCGAAGGAAGTACAGGAAAGAAACCATTACCAGCATTATAGCCAGCAAAATCCATCATATCAAAATACCCCAAACGTGAAATACCTTTTACTACATCATAAGTATTCGGCATTCCTAAAGCGCGCCCTATCTGGTTTACCAAAATTCCGTTCACACCCCAATTCAAACCATCTTGAGATGCCGTTTCGCTTACCACCATTACTTCTTTTAATGTGTCAATAGCAGCCCCTTTTAAAGCTAAACCACGCACCGAATCACCTTCAGCAAGCCCAACGGAATCTGGTGGCAAATAGCTCCAATAATCAGCAGAAACGAATACATCCATAAAATCGCCTGGCGTATCGGCTCCATTTGTACCTAAAGAACCTCCATCAATCAAGCGGCTTGCTCCTGCGTGCAAAATCATGTAAGCTCTCTTCGTATTTTTATTTTCCGATAAAGGAATTTTAAACGGAGAATGTTCAGATTCATGCGCTTTTTTTACTGCATCAAAAATAAAAGTCATATAATCTCGACTGCGAGCCTCGTCAAAATCAGCCACTTTTTCATCGTCACGGCGAGCCGTTCGATTATAATCAATAATGTATTTGTCTAATTGATAAGCATTCGCATCACTTTCCGGGAAAATTCTGAAACGAACCACTTGTTTTCCGTTACTTGCTGCTTGAAAATAGTGATTCACAAATTCAAAATGCTTACGCCAATAAGCAACAGTTCCCCTTCTTCCGGAAGGATCCAAACTATAATTTTCAGACTTTTCGCCTGAATCAAAAAGCCCTGTACCGGTCGTTAAAGAATTGTCTGTTTTTTCTTCTTTGAACTGAACGCGTAGTACAAAAACTTCAAGCGTATCGGCCGCAAAACTTGGAAACGTGGCAAATAAAAGAAACAATAAAAAAACGCAAATCTTTTTCATAAAACCTCTAATCAAATTTTTGTGTAAGTGACAGGAATAGAAAGTCGCCAAATGCTTGCATTCCAAGTAACATCTTGTCTAACTTTTTTCACTTTGATTTTCAAATAATCATTTCCATTTTTTTGAACTAAAATTTCTGGCCAGCGAAACCAAATTCGTTCTGAACCTTTTTCTAACCAAAGCACTTTTTCTTGTTTTTGATAAAATGAAAAGTTCATGCCGGCGCCATCTAACGCCTTGATTATTTTTCCAGACGCGGAATCAATTACTGAAATTTCTTGGTACGAATCCGGTAAAGTTTTTTGTTCAAAAAATGAAGCTACCTGATGAATATTTACCAAAGGAAAATCAGACGAACCAATAACACCTACTAAATATCCGTTCCCTTGCAAATAAGAGCGTTCCGTCGGAAAAACAATACTCCAAAGAGAATCTGTCCACAAAAGAGAAGCTACGCCTATCCCCATTGGACCGCTTAATTCTATACGATAACGTTTACCAGGCACAGAAAACAGAACTGCTGAAAATTGTTGCCATGAACCTTCTCCATTCTGAAATTCCATTGAAAAAGAGGCTCGCAAGCTATCGGTAGAAATTTGTGTAGTCTGTTTTGGCAAAGAAGTTTTCGGACTTGATGCACAACCTTCTAATAACAATATCAGCAAGAAAGGAACTAAAAGTAACCGAAACATTTTTACCTCTTTGAAGTGTCTCGGTAATTACGGTTTCTTTTTAGAAGGAAACTTCGCGTGTGGATGCTTGGGTTCTATTTCACCTAACTTAATAAAACACTCAAGAGCCATTTCCTTATCTCCAAGAGCTTCTAAAACCAAGCCCAAGTGATCCCAATAATCAAATTCTTCCAAGAATTTTTCATCGTAAGCTACAGCTTCACGCAAGATTTTCAAAGCTTCTTCATAATTTCCCAAACGATAAAAACCCCACGCTTTAGAATCTAAATAAGAAGCATTTTTAGGTTCAAAACTTAACGCTGCTTCAACAAAAGCCATGCCTTCTTTTACTTCTTCTAGTGATTTATTCCTATCAATTAAGGTATAACCAAGAAAATTCATTGTATGGTGATCTGTAGGAAGGCGTTTTAAAATTTCTCTGAATTTTGCAATGGCTTCATCATCTCGCTTCAACCGTTCTAAGTAAGCAGCTTGATAAAAAAGCATTTGTTCAGACAAAGAATCTAATGCAAGATAAGCATTCACACTTTCTAAGGCTTTTGTATATAACTTCACCGATGAATCTGGAGCACTATACACTAATTTTTGTGCTTGACCTGAATACAATTGTGCTGCAAATATTAACATTGTCAAATACGGATGGCTGTTTAAATCCGTAACCTCTTCAGATGCTTTCTGTTGTTCATAATTTGCTTTTTGCTTTACCAATAAAGATTCTAAATAACGATATAATTTTTCTGTTTTTTCATAAGTCATATACATAAACAGACGATCTTTCCAAAAAGTTTCAGGCTCCAAAGAATCAGCCATTTCCATATAATGAATAGCTTTAGAAGTATCTTGGTGAGAAGAAGAAATCAAAGACAAATTAGCGTAAGCTCTGCTTGCTAAAGAAGTGTCTGTAACGAGTTTAGAAAAATACACTTGAGACGAATCTAATTTTCCTAGCAGACGAGAAAAAAGACCTTTATAGAAAATCACCAAAGGAACCATTGCCGAATCGCCTTTTTCAGAAATATAAGAATCTATTACTTTTTCTCCCTCGGCAAATTTTTCTTGTTCCATCATTCGGCTTGCTTGAAAAAATACAACGCCAGAATCCGTTGGCAAAGCTTTGTACAATCTGTCAGCAACACTATTTACGCTATCTTTCATTTTATTAGATTCAAAATACTTGATTTTATCAAACATAAATTCTTTGTTTTTCGTAGAGACAAAAGCATTTTCAAGTAAATTCAAAAACAACGAATCCTGTTTTTCTTCTAAATAAAGTTGTGCTAACCTTCCAAACATCGGGCGCATATAGTTAAGACGAGGCAATAAAGCACCATAAACGCGCATTAATTCCTTCGTATCAATCGGCTGGTGCCATTCTAAAAACAAACTGTATTCATACAATTTTACGTAATCTTCTTCGTTCTCTTGAATCGCTAATTTATAATACGCTTTAGCAGAATCTGCATTTCCTGTTCTCATATAAAGAGTTGCTAATAAACCATATTCTGCTGAATTAGGCGTTCCCTTCATTTTCTTTGCAGGTTCTGCCACAGACAAAGCTTCCGAAAACAATTCCTTTTCTGCAAATGCTTCCGCCAAAGTAAACGCTAAATAACGGTTTCCCGGTTCTGCTTCTGCCGCTTTTTTTAAAAATTCAAAAGCAATTTCTTTTTCCTCTAAATTAATCAAGTATAAATATCTTAAAAATGCTTCTTGAGCAACATCTGGGTTCCCTTCTACTTCAGGAACTTGAGCAGAAGAATCCTTTACTACAGGAGTTACTGGTTGTTTTACTTGCGTATTTTGAGTTGTGACCTTTGAAGAAGCACAAGCCGTTAGCAACAATACTAGCGCTAACAAAAAACAACGCAATGTTAAAAAACGCTTTCTCATGATACTTCTAATGTACTATAATCCAATCAATAATAGTACCTGGTTTTAAATATTCTCCAGCTCTTGGAATTTGAGATATTACGTTTCCTGGCACAAGGCTAGAAGATGTATCTTTTCTTACTTTACCAGAAACAAAACCCAACTTTTCTATTTCAGATTTTGCACTATCCAAAGTCATTCCAGAACAATTCGGAAGTAAGACCTTCCCATTTTTTTCGCCTGCAGAATAGACAACAGAAACTGTATCACCAATTCGAAGAACACTCAGCGCTGCTGGTTCTGTCCGAATAACAACTCCGCGAGGAATAGAAACGTGCGCTCCTGCAATAGCCGGACCTTCTACAAGCCCAGCACGAGTAATAGACATCGAAGCTTGCTTACGACTCTTTCCCCGTAAATCAGGCAACGTAACTTCGCGTAAGCCTTTACTTTTCGTAAGGAAAATAGTTCTACCTAACTTAGCTTCACGACCTGCTGCAGGTTGTTGTACTAACACAAAATCTAACGGAACTTCAGAACTATAACGCCCTTCCGGAACCCATTCAACCACAAAGCCTGCTTCTGTTAAAACTGCTGTTGCTGAATCTGCTGAAAGCCCTGTAACTTGAGGAATATTCCCACGAGAAGCAAATCGCCCTGCAAAAATAGGCAAAACAATTAAATCTATTATAATGGCCACTACAAAGCAAACAACCGCCACAATTGCTAGTGCTTTAATGACTGGACTAGCCAACACTTTTTTCAAGAAAGTGGGGAATGCCATCACCCCTCCGTCTCCTGCAACAAGGAATCTTCAAAAACAACTATTTCTTTGGAGTTCATAGAAATAGCACCTTTCTTTATTAACGAAGAACAAACGCGGCTAACTGTTTCTCTCGTGGTTCCAGACATATCTGCTAATTGCTGCTGCGTTGGACGATTACGAATAACAGTCATTAATTGACCATTATCAGCACGTACACGAACACCTCGTTCTTCAACTAAAGAAAGAATTGTTCTTGCAACACGGCCATAAACAGACATGGTAGATAAAGAACCAATTTGATGATTTGCACGACGTAAGCGCAAGGCCATTTCAATCAAAAGCCCTCTGGCAATTCCAGGTTGCTTTTCAAGAAGTGCTAAAAAATCTTCTCGCAAAATAATCAACAATTCAGCATCAGATACTGTACGGACTGAAGCAGATCGTGGTTCTCCATCTATCAAGGAAATTTCACCAAAGAAATCCCCTCGTCCCATCAAAGAAAGAATGGTTTCTCTTCCGTCAACTCCTGAAAGATAAACTTGAACCTCGCCAGAAGCGATGATATATAACGCTTGAAAAGAAACATCTTTTTCAAGAATTATCGTTTCATCACGACAGAACTTTTGCTTCACCGTTACAGAAGCAATCTGTTCTAACTCTTCTTCATTTAGGGCTGAAAATAAATCTACACCTTTTAACAATTGAAGAATATCTGGCGAACCAATCATAGATTACTCCATATCAATAATGATGCTTTGATCACGACGAGCGCCAACAGAAATCATACCGATTTTCACATTGACCAATTCAGACAAACGATTTAAATACTTCTTTGCATTTTCCGGAAGTTCATCCCATGATTTGCATGCAGAAGTATCTTGTTTCCAACCTGGCATTTCTTCGTAAACCGGTTCACAACGCCCAACCTTAGATAGTTGGTTTGGAATCAATTCCAATTCACTACCATCACACTTGTAAGCGGTGCAAATTTTAATAGTATCAAATGTATCAAGCACATCTAACTTTGTGATTGCTAAATGAGTCAATCCATTCACTACAGCCGCTTTACGAACTACCGGAGCATCAAACCAACCGCAACGACGATTACGACCTGTTGTAGCTCCATATTCATTACCAATTTGACGGAGGTTATCACCAAAAGAATCTAAGAGTTCTGTTGGGAACGGACCATTTCCTACGCGAGTTGTATAAGCTTTCACAACACCCACAACTTGATCTAGGAGTGTAGGACCAATTCCAGCTCCACAACTAGCATAACCAGCTACAGTGTTACTAGAAGTTACGTAAGGATACGTGCCCTGATCTACATCTAAAATAGTTCCTTGAGCGCCTTCAAAAATCAAACGTTTGCCAGCCTTAACAGCTTTGTAAAGCAAATCGCTCACGTCGCAAACAAAAGGACGAATCTTATTTCCTAATTCTAAGTAATCTTGAATTACTTTTTCAGGATCAATAGGTGCTTCATCGTACATAGAAACGAATTCATCATTGTGAACTTTTGCCATTGCTTCGACTCTTGGGCGAAGTTCCTTTTCATCAAGCAAATCACCAACACGAACACCAATACGATTTACCTTATCGCTATAACAAGGACCAATTCCGCGACCAGTTGTTCCGATAGCAGCCTTACCAGCTTTCTTTTCTTTAGCCTTATCTAATGCAGAATGGTACGGCAAAACAACATGAGCGTTATCTGCAATAAAAAGACGTCCTTCGGGAGTAATTCCCTTTTGATGCAAATCTTCAATTTCTGCAAGAGTCTGAATTGGGTCAAGAACAACACCATTTCCAATCACACAAACTTTATTTTCATGCATAATTCCCGAAGGAATTAAATGAAACACAAATTTTTGGTCACCGACTTCTACAGTATGCCCAGCATTTGCGCCACCCTGAAAACGCACGATTACATCGGCGTCTAGTGTGAGAAAATCAACAATTTTAGCTTTACCTTCGTCGCCCCATTGGGAGCCAATAACAACACGATTAGCCATAGTTCCTTCTAAGTTAATCCGGAAAACCGTTTTCGCGGAAAATTACCCATAAAAGATAGTAAAAGTAGGCTAAGAACCTAATAGAATATTGCTTAAAATACAATACTATTCAAGAAAACCTTGTGTACAATAAGCCCAATTTCTTTTTTCAGCTCTTTTATATTAAGAAGCGGTAGATTCCATTAGAATGTTTCTTTGAAAAAGAAAGTCTTTTCTTAAAATCAACAAAAAAAAGGCGGAAAGAAGCCTTTCCGCCTTTTTTCTAGCAAACAACTAATTAAGCAAGTCTTGAAATCATATAACCTGCGCAAACAGCTGTACCAATAACACCTGCTACGTTTGGTCCCATCGCGTGCATAAGCAAGAAGTTTTGAGGATCACTCTTAGCACCTTCAACTTGAGACACACGAGCAGCCATAGGCACTGCCGAAACGCCAGCCGAACCAATCAATGGGTTTACAGGGTTTTTCGGGCTGCACCAGTTCATTACTTTTGCAAGGAAAAGTCCTGCTGCTGTAGAGAATCCAAAAGCAACCACACCCATAGCAATAATCATCAATGTCTGTGGGCGAAGGAAAATGTCAGACACCATAGTCAAACCAACAGAAGTTCCTAGGAAAATCGTTACGATATTCATAAGTTCATTCTGAGCTGTTTTAACCAAGCGATCAACGACACCGCTTTCTTTGAAAATGTTACCAAGCATAAGCATGATAATCAAAGCAGAAGCATCTGGCACAACCAAAATACAAACAACCATCACCATCACAGCAAATACAATGCGTTCAAGTTTAGAAACAGGACGTAAGCTCTTCATGCGAATTTTACGTTCTTTTTCAGTTGTCATCAAACGCATAATTGGCGGTTGAATCAAAGGAACAAGAGCCATATAAGTATAAGCAGCAACAGCAATAGGGCCAATCAAATGTTTAGCCAATTTGTTTGCTGTAAAGATAGATGTAGGACCATCTGCGCCACCGATAATACCGATAGAAGCTGCTTCTCCAAGAGTGAAACCACCAAAAGCAACTGCACAGAACATGGTCGCAAATACACCAAATTGAGCTCCACCACCTAAAAGAAGAGTTCTTGGATTAGCAATCAACGGACCAAAGTCAGTCATTGCACCAACACCCAAGAAAATAATTGGTGGGAAAAGTTCAAGGTGAATACCTTGGCTTATGTAATAATATAAACCAGCTGTTGGAGTAAACATTCCTTCAATGCTCCAGCCACCGTCGTAAAAAAGCTTTGTAGGCAAATTTACGGCTAATGCTCCAAGAGCAATAGGCAAAAGCAAAAGCGGTTCATATTTCTTAACAATCGCCAAATACATCAAGACGCCACTGACAACCCACATAATCACCATACCTGGTGTTATGTACTGAAAACCAGTATCGTTAGCGAGCATTTCGCCGACTGCGGAAAAAATTTCTCCCATAATGACTCCTTAGCCGATTGTCAAGAGAACTTGACCTTCGGAAACAGAATCCTGTTCCTTTACATTAATTGCTGTTACAGTACCAGCAACAGGAGCGTATACAGGTGTTTCCATTTTCATAGCTTCAAGAACAACAATTTCTTGGTTAGCTGCAACTGTATCACCAACTTTAACTTTCATTTTGAAAACAAGACCCATCATTGGGCTAGGTACTGGAGTACCAGCGCCAGCAGCTGGAGCAGGTGCTACAGGAGCTTGAGCTACAGCTGGAGCTGCAACGGCGGCAGCGACAGGTGCTGCTTGAGCAACGGCAGCAGGAGCTACTGCACCATTCAGAACTTCGACTTCCACATCGTAGCTCTTGCCTTCAAAAGTAATACGAATCATCTTTTTCATAATAAATATCCTTCGGCTATCTGAGCCCATTGGAGTGAAGTTCTGCACGACCCTGAGCTACCCATGCCCATTGAGCCGCGTTTTGCGGACGGAATTGAACAACTTGGCAAGGTTCGCCAAGAACTTCAGCCGCAGCGATTGCAAAAATGACCGCTAATTGGTCGTTGGTAAGTCCTGGATGCACATCAAGAGCTGCAACAGCAGCCATACTCAAAAAAGCTTGCAATTGCTTATTAGTAAACCCAGGGTGAACGCTTGGTGCATTTGGGTCTAATGTGCATTTTGCAGGAGCAATTGTTGGTGTTTGCGGAGCTTGTGCTAATGGAGCAACCGGCTGAGGAGCTTGTGGAGCTTTTACCAAACCAATTTTTTGCATTACAAACGAAAGAGCATAACACAAAAGGCAAAGACCAACAATAACCAACATAACCACAATCAAACCTGTGGCTTGGAATTCGACCAATTTGCCTATATTAAATTCTGCCGTTTCTGTTCCTTTTCCTGTGTAATAAGTATCGCCCAATTTAGCCTTTGCTATTGGGAGAGCTTTCTTACCAGCAGCATCTTCTTTTGCCTTTCGAATATCATTTGCTTGTTTCGCTTGAGAATATTCCTTATAAAGAATAGCGGCACCACCACCATGAGTTTCTACAATTTCAAAAACTGTAGATTCAGGCAAGAATCCGAGTTGTTCTCTTAAAGGAGTTTCAATCGAATCAGGCAACAACGAAAGTTGTTCTTCAAAACGACTAACCGGCTGAGCTACCACTGCTTGTGGTGCCAGCGCTGCGTCTGAAACAATGTTTGCGACAGTATCTGTCGCTGTTGAATCTGTAATCATAACGGACTTAACCCATTTTTCTTAGAAGGACGTGCCACGCGTTTCGTCAGCAAGGAGCGCAAACTAAGCGCAACCTTATAGCGAGTTTCAGCTGGAGAAATCACATCAGTAATGATATCTGATTCCGCCGCCTGATACGGATTCGAAAACTTCTGTCGATAATCTTCAGCGAGTTCTCGAAATTTCGCTTGCGGATCCGCCGCATTGGCTAGTTCCTTCTTATAAATAATCTTCGCAGCGCCTTCCGCACCCATAACGGCAATTTCCGCTGTTGGCCAAGCATAGACTACATCAGCACAAAGATCTTTTGACCCCATCGCAATGTAGGCTCCGCCATAAGCCTTGCGCATAATCACCGTCACGAGAGGTACAGTACAATTTGCATAAGCATAAAGTACTTTCGCTCCATGGCGAATAATGCCACCGCGTTCTTGAGCGAGACCAGGCATAAACCCAGGCACGTCCATAAGCGTTACAATTGGAATATTGAACGCATTACAAAAGTTAATAAATTCTGCGGCCTTGTCCGACGCATCAATATCAATGCAACCTGCTTTTACCTTTGGTTGGTTTGCTAAAATACCAGCCACCATGCCATCAATTCGAGCAAAACCAGTAATCATATTTCGTGCAAAATCACGTTTTACTTCAAACCATTCCCCAGAATCGACTAGGCGTTCAATAACTTGATAAGCATCAAGTGGCGTTTTAGGTTCTTCTGGAACAATTTCGTTCATGCCATAATCAAGTTCTAAAGAAAGTTTTTCTGAAAACTGATGAGGCGGATCTTGCATATTGTTACTTGGAAGGAAACTCAAAAGACGCTTGATAATATTCAAAGCATCCTGATCGTTTTCTGCAACAAAATGAACGTTACCAGAAACAGAGGCGTGGGCTTCTGCTGTGGCAAATTGATCTAGAGGAGCTTCTTGACCTGTAGCTGCTTTAATCACTTCAGGTCCGCAAATAAACATATTGGACTGCTTTTTTACTTGAATGCAAAAATCCATTAAAGCCGGACTATACGCCGCTCCACCTGCACAAGGACCTGCAATCAAAGCTATTTGAGGAACAACACCAGAAGCAAGAACGTTCGATCTAAACACCTGACCATAACCAGCCAAACTACGAACGCCCTCTTGAATGCGAGCGCCACCAGAATCGTTCATACTGATAATTGGGTTTCCTAGTTCTATAGCTTGTTGCATGGTTTCAGCCATTTTTCTTGCGTGACGAGAACCCAAAGAGCCACCACTTACCATAAAATCTTGGCTAATTACAGAAACCGGACGTCCATCCACGAGTCCAAGACCGGTCACCACTCCATCGCCAGGCAGCACTTTTTTTTCAAAACCAAATCCTCGAACGTCGTGACCAACGTGAGCCCCAGATTCTTGGAATGAACCTGAATCTACAAGTCCTTGAATCCTTTCTCTTGCAGTCATTAATCCCTTAGCATGACGTGCTTCTATTTTAGATTGATCACCAGCAATCAACTGACGGCGACGTTCTAAATCTTCTAGCATTTCTTTCTTTATTGCCATAAATCAACCTTTGTTAAAGGTAAAACAAAAATAGAATTTCCTCGACAATATAAATATTGGTGTTTTGAGGAACTCCTTTTTTAATTTCAAAAAAAGAAGTTTGTTCAAAATTACAGAGAAAACTGAACCATAGTTCAATAATACCTAAACAATAGATGTTTCATCAAACACACCTTCTTTTATTCTAACAGACACTTTTAGAACAGTCCTGATACAATATTTCTAAATTCGTTCTATGCCCTTTTTACCTATTTGCAAAGAAGACTTAGAAGAACGTGGTTGGGAATATGTAGATGTTGTCGTCGTGAGCGCCGATGCCTATGTGGACCACCCTTCTTTCGGACACGCCGTTGTTTCCAGATTATTTGAACACGAGGGATTGCGCGTAGCAATACTTCCACAACCAAACTGGAGAGATGATTTACGTGATTTTAAAAAATTAGGAAAACCTCGATTATTCTTTGCCGTTTCTAGTGGTATGGACAGCATGGTAAACCACTATACAGCAAATAAAAGATTACGCCATGATGACACTTTTACACCTGGCGGAAGAGCAGGTTTTCGTCCTGATTATGCCGTTTATGTTTATACAAAAATTTTAAAAACACTTTACCCAGAAACTCCTGTTATCATCGGTGGATTGGAATCTAGCTTACGAAGAATTGCTCATTACGATTACTGGCAAAATAAAATTAAACCAAGTATTCTCTTTGAAACAGGCGCCGATCTTTTAGTATATGGAATGGGAGAAAAACCATTAAAAGAAATTGTTCGGTTGTGCAAAAAAGGCGTCCCGATAGCCAACATGAATTCCGTGCCACAAACGGCATTCATTACAAGCAAAGGAAAAATTCCCAAGAATAAAATTTGGGAAGATTTATACCTATCAAGTTTTGAAGATTGTGTTAAAGACAAACAAGTTCAGTTCAAAAATTTTCGTTTGTTTGAAACTGAAACCAACAAAATGTACGGCAAACGAATTATCCAAGACACTGAAAATTCAAGCATTGTCGTAAACCCTCCATACCCTCCATTTGCTTATGGCGAATTAGACGAAAGTTTTGAATACCCTTACATGCGAGCCCCACACCCACGATACAAAAAACGCGGTCCTATTCCAGCCTTTGAAATGATAAAGTTTTCCATTAATTCCCATCGTGGTTGTTTTGGTGGTTGTAGCTTTTGTGCTATTAACGCTCACCAAGGGAAATTTATCGCTAGTAGAAGCAAAGAAAGTATTTTACGCGAGGTCGAAATCGTTACCAAAATGGAAGGTTTTGCCGGAACGATCTCAGACTTAGGCGGGCCTTCTGCTAACATGTATCGTATGGGCGGAACAGATAAATCTCGTTGTGAGAAATGTGCTAGGCCTAGTTGTATTTTCCCAAAAATTTGCAACAACTTAAACACTAGTCACCAAGAACTGCTATCTCTTTACCGAGAAATTCGTAATCATCCAAAAGTCAAGCATCTTTTTATTGGAAGCGGCGTTCGCTACGATTTACTTTTACAAGAAACTGACGATAAAGAACTAAAAAAAGACCATGAAACTTACGCCAAAGAATTAATAGCTCATCATGTGAGCGGGCGTTTAAAAGTAGCTCCTGAACACACTTCGTCACCAGTTTTACAGCTAATGCGAAAACCTTCATTTGAACTTTTTCACCAATTCAAATCCCTATTTGATAAAGAATGTGCAAGAATTGAAAAGAAACAACAAATCATTCCTTACTTTATTTCTAGTCACCCAGGTTGTACTGAAGCTGATATGGCTGAACTTGCTTTAGAAACAAAGCAACTCGGTTTTCGTTTAGAACAAGTTCAAGATTTTACTCCAACGCCTTTAACCATAGCGACAGAAATGTATCATGCAGAACTCGGGCCAGATAACAAACCACTTTATGTCGCTAAAAAACCTGAACAAAAAAAAGCACAGCAACGTTTCTTCTTTTGGTACATTCCTGAAAATCGCCCTTGGATTCGAGAAACATTAGAACGTCTTCGAATGGGAAAAGTTTCAAGATTACTATTATCTAGAACGCAAAATTCTAAAGAGGAAATTTACCTTCCAAGCAAAGACAAAAATCGAAAAACTAATTCGGCAGAAACTAGAGTTGGTTTAAAAGGCAGAAATCGTGGAAACGGAAGCAATCGCCGAGAACGTCGCCGTTAATTTTAATCACAAAATTTCTTTGTCAGAAAATGGTGAATGAAAATCAGCGGCTAATGCCGCATCTGAACTAATTTGACGAATTAGTTCTTGCAGTGAATCAAACTTTCGTTCGGGGCGCAAAAACTCTAGCAAATCTAAAGAAAGAGACTGACCATAAATATCTTCTGAAAAATTAAGAAGGTGAGCTTCTATTCGAAGAGGCATCACGCCCACCGTTGGCTGCACGCCAATATTAACAACCGCACGAAATACTCGCCCATCCTTCGTGCGAGCCGTTGCTGCATAAACTCCATATTGCGGGATAAATTTATAAGAAGGCACTTCTACATTTGCGGTCGGGAAACCAATCTTTTTTCCCATTTTTTTCCCGACAACAACTTTTCCTAACAATCGATAAGGGCGCCCTAAATAAGCTTGTGCTCTTGCTACATCACCATTCAACAAGGCGTTTCTAACCGCCGAAGAACTCACCCGTTCTCCTTTATGAAGAACAATGGAAAGTTGCCTAGTATGAATTTCAGGAAAGCGAGCCGAAATACTTTCGTAATTTCCAGAACCAGCTCTACCAAAACGATGATCATGGCCAAAATACATGGCTTGCATTCCTAATTTTGCACACAATTCCTGCTGAATAAATTGATCATACGACAAAGCAGCCAACTCCCTAGAAAACGGAAGTGTAATAAAATCTAAATCAAGGCTTCGTATAAATTCTTCTTTTTCTTCATTTGTTGTGAGCAAGGCTGGTTCGCCAGGCGTTCCGAGAACATAATTCGTATGCGGGAAAAAAGAAACTACAGTTGGGACAAGCCCTAATGATTCAGCTTCTTGTTTTAAGGTTCGAAAAAGCGCTTGATGGCCTAAATGGCAACCATCAAAATTTCCTAAAGTAATCGCACGCTTAAGCATGATCTTGCCCAATAAAAAATTTAGGACGCATTTTCTTTGATTCTAAAGAACAAAGCGCCTGGACTTCGCCATGCTCATTAGCTGCAAAACAAAGATTCTCTCCAGCAGATAATTCTTGCTTTGATTCGTAAAAAATCCACTTTCCATCACGAAGGGCTCGAACTTGCTCATCCTTTAAATTAAATGTTGGATAAGGCAAAATTTCATTCACAGGAATTAACGACGATTCTGAAATATTTTCTGGAGAAACAGCGGAATCAACAGAGATATTTCCAATGGAAATTCGACGTATTTCAGAAACGCATCCAAAAGTACCTAGGGCTTTGGCTAAATCACACCCAAGAGAGCGAATGTACGTTCCTTTAGAACAACGACATTCCATTTCAAAAACAGCAAATGATTTTCCTGTTTCATTTTCTGTAGGTAAAACCATTCCATTGCAAACTAATGAATCTATTCTGATTTTTCTAGGCGATAAGGTAACTTCTTTGCCACGATGTGTTAAATCGGAAGCTCTAACTCCATTAATTTTTATAGCACTATAATTAGGCGGAATCTGTTCTTGCGAACCTAAAAATTGCGGAATGATTTTTTGAATATCACTTTCTGAAATGGAAAGTTCCGCTCCTTGATTTAAAAGTTTACCATCCCATTCTAAAGTATCCGTTTCAAAGCCCAAATGAAGTTTAAACCGGTAAGTTTTATCTGCAACTTCAATAAATGGCAACAAGCGAGTCGCTCGTTCTACAGCCGCAATAATCAGACCAGAAGCCCGCAAATCAAGAGTCCCGGCATGACCAATTCGTCGCGTGCCAAACAACCGTTTCAAAGGAAACAACGCTTTAAAGGAAGTATCGCCTGCCGGTTTATCCAGCAAGACAAATCCAGGATGCGTCAATCCAATTCCCCTTTGCTTTTCATATCGGCTAAAATAGATTCAATACGAATAGCGTAATCTAAATTGGCATCTTCAACAAATGTCAACTCTGGTATTTTGCGAATCTTGATAATTTTTCCTAAATGCTGACGAATAAAACCCGCGGAATTACGAAGACCTATCAATGTATCATTTTTTTCTTTTTCAGAACCCATCACAGAAACGAAGACCTTCGCATAGCTTAAATCTTCTACGATATCTACTCGTTGAATAGTAGCAAAACCTACTCGAGGATCTTTCAACCCCTTTTGTAGCAAAGCACTAATTTCTTCGCGAAAAAGAACTCCTAAACGTTCTGTACGACGACTCATTTCTGATTTCCTGTTTTATTTTTACGCACTTTAAAAATTTTAAAGTTCTAGTTTCTTTTTTTTAGAAACTAGAACTAAAAAATTTACTCAGCCGCTTTTTCTGCTTTTTTCTTTTCCTCAGCTTCTTCACGTGCAACATCGGCAAGCGTTCTTGCTACTTCAATTTTCTTGAAGAAAATCAAAGTATCGCCTACTTGAATATTGTCGTTACCCTTCAAGCCAATACCACATTCAAAGCCACGAGCCACACTCTTCACATCATCTTTATGGCGTTTCAAGGAAGTAACATGTGTTACACCTACTTCTACCCCATTACGATACAAGCGAACATGACTATCACGGTTTACTTCACCCGTTGTAACCATACAACCAGCGATCATGCCGACTTTTGGAATTTTAAAGAGTTCACGAATTTCTGCTTCACCGATAACTTCCTCACGAAGAGTTGGTTTCAAGAGACCTTCCACCACATTTTGAATATCTTCGATACAGTCATAAATTACTCGGTAAGTGCGAATTTCAATACCATCTTTTTCTGCCATTTCACGAATAGAAGCAGAAGGCATCAAATGGAACGCAATAATAACAGCCTGGGCGGTAGTTGCAAACAAAACATCGGAATCTGTAATGGCCCCAACGCCTTTGCGAATGATATTAACCTTAACTTCCTTATTAGAAAGTTTTTCAAGGCTTGCCGCCAATGCTTCTGCAGAACCACCCACATCGGCCTTGACGATCAAATTCAATTCGGAAATTTTTCCTTCCTTCACACCATTGAAAGAATTTTCCAAAGAAACAGTCTTTCTAGCACGAAGGTCACGTTCACGAGCGGCCATGCGACGTTTAGAAGCAATTTCTCTTGCGGTCTTTTCATCTTCAACCACAATCAAATCATCACCGGCTTGAGGGGTTCCATCAAAACCAAGAACCTGGCAAGGAGTAGATGGTCCCGCTTCTTTACGGTTTTCGCCACGTTCATTAAACATAGCGCGAACACGACCAGAATAAATACCACAAACAAACGGATCACCAACGCGAAGCGTTCCGTTCTGGATAAGAATGGTCGCCATGGAACCTTTACCAGCATCCAGTTTAGATTCCACCACAGCGCCCTTTGCTCTAGCATTTGGGTTTGCACGAAGTTCAAGCACTTCTGTTTCAAGAGCTAGAGTTTCAAGAAGTTCTTCCATACCTTTACCTGTACGTGCAGAAACTTCAATACAGCTAGTGGTACCGCCCCATTGTTCAACTTCTACGCCACGTTCAGCTAGTTGAGCACGAATTTTGTCTGGGTTTGCAGTAGGCAAATCAATTTTTGTAATAGCTACTACGAGAGGCACTTTTTCACGATGAGCTAATTCAATCGATTCAACCGTTTGAGGCATCACCATAGAATCAGCGGCAACCACAAGAACAATAACGTCTGTTACTTGTGAACCGCGAGCACGCATAGCACTAAAAGCTTCGTGACCTGGAGTATCCAAGAAAGTCACCTTTCCAACAGGAGTCGTTACTTCATAAGCACCAATATGCTGCGTAATACCACCAGATTCTCCAGCGACCACATGTGATTTTCGAATCCAGTCAAGCAAAGAAGTTTTACCATGGTCCACGTGCCCCATTACAGTAACCACTGGAGAACGCGGTAGAAGATTTTCTTCTTGGTCTTCTTCAACACCAAGAACATCTTCTTCATATTCTTCCATCAACTGGGCTTCAAAGCCAAAATCATCGGCAAGAACTTGAATCGTTTCAAAGTCTAGGCGAGCATTGATAGTAACCATCATGCCCATTTCCATACACTTTGCAATAACTCGAGCAGGCATTTGTTCCATAAGGCCAGCAAGTTCACCAACTGTAATAAAGTCAGATGTTTTTAAAATTTTCTTTTCTTCACCTGATTCTTCTACAGAACGATCCTTATGATAAACCTTTTTAACTGGGTTTTTAGAGAGAGAAGCCATTACGCGAGAAACATTCTGACGTACTGCATCTTGCTGTTCACGTTGTTCCTGACGGTCTTTATTTCTGTTGCGATCGTTATTACTGCTACGATCATTTTTTCCGCCATTACGGCCACCCTGTTTTCCACCACGACCAGCATTATTATTACCGCCCATGGAAGCAACTAAATTAGCGCCGTTACGGGAAGCTCCAAAAGCGTTTTGCATTGAACCACCGGTAAAACCTCCGTCGCGACCGCCTTGTTGATAATTACGATTTCCGTGATTATTGTTATGATGATTCTGCGAACCAGAACGACGATGTCCTTCGTTATTAGCATTAGCTGGAGAACGACCAAACGTTCCTGTATAACCTTGCTGATTATTAGCCGCATTACGATTCGCTGGACGACGTTGCTGAGTATTTGTCTGTTGTTGTTTTGACTTCTGAATACGAGCTAAAATCGCAGCATCCGGTTTGAAAACCTGAGCTTTCATTTCAGGCGTTCTCAAACCACCAGGAGTAAGCATTCGACGTTCAGGCTCCTTTGATTTCTCTGGAGCAGGAACAGGAGCTGGCTTAGCAACAGGCTTAGAAACTGGCTTAGGCGAATCCTTTTTCTTAGGAGCCTCTTGAGGTTTTGAAGAAGCTGGTTTAGCTGATTCTGCAGGCGTTACTGCTGGAGTAGCAGGTTTTGCTTCAACCTTAGCCTCTGGTTCTGGCTTTGCCGCAGGAGTCTTTTTCGGACTTAATGTAACTCGCGAAGGACTCGGCTCCTTTTTCTTCAAAGTACCGGTCAGTTTACGACCAGAAGAAGTTGTTGCCGATTCGCCTTTTTTCACAGCGGGTTTTGACTCTGCTTCTGGCGCCGCAGCACTTTTCTTTTTTGCATTGCGAGCATCTAACTTACGCTTTTCTTCTTCTGCAGCAGGTTCAATGGTAGCAAATTCAGAAACAGGTACAGGACTAAAACCTGTTTTAACTTCGACACCATTTGCACGAAGCAATTTCAGGACAACATCCGTTGGGAGTCCCTTGTCTTTAGCCCATTGGCTTGGTTTTATTTTTTCTTCGTTACTCATCTAGTAGCGCTCCAGAAATTATTCGTCAGCAGAACCTTCTTCTACAGTATTTACTTCAGCCTCTTCACTTTCTTCTTCGAGAACTGTTTCAAACTTTGTGGTCTGCATATTTTTCTTTTGAGAATCGCGCAAAAGTTCTCTTGACTTAGGAGTCAAAACCTTTGCCTTATCTTCTTCGCTCTTTTCAGCCCATTCTTTTTCGCCAAACACATCAAGATTGCTTTCTACAAGCATAGAAGCAAGTTTTACATTCTGACCACTTCGACCAATAGCTTGAGCTAAATCCTTATCTTCTACGACAATCACATAGCGATTAGTTCCAGCCACTTCAATAAACTTCAAAATATTGGCCGGAGCAAGAGCACGACGAATATATGTTTCGCAATCTTCATGCCACACAACAATATCAATACGTTCATTAGATAGTTCACGAACAATTGCCTGTACGCGAGCGCCTTTCATTCCAACACAAGCACCCACTGGGTCAATGCGTTCATCACGAGCATAAACTGCGATTTTTGCACGGAAACCGGCATCACGAACAATATTCTTAATTTCTACAGAACCTTCATAAACTTCAGGAACTTCCTGACGAAGCAATTCACGCAAGAAACTCTTATCATTTCTTGAAAGCACAACGAGTGGAGCGCCGAACTTTGCGTTCTCGTCGATTTTCATAATCACTGCTTTTACAGAATCTCCAATTTTCCAACGTTCCTTACGAATCTGTTCACGTTCTGGCAAAATCGCTTCTGTAGAACCAAGACTGATAATCAAATTTCTTCCTTCGATTCGAACCACTTCACCAGAGATCAAAGAACCAATGCGGCTAGCATAAATCTTTTGAATCTTTTGGCGTTCTGCATCACGCATACTCTGCATCAAAAGTTGCTTTGCATTCTGAATCGCTTGGCGACCAAATGCAGACATAGGAACTTCCATTTCAAGAGTATCACCAGGCTGAGCATCTTCATTAAATTCGCGAGCTTCTTCAACAAGCATATAATGTTCGTCAAAAGCCTGCACTTCTTCAGCACTCATCTCAGGATCATAGTCAGGGAAATCTTCAACAACATCTACCCGAAGGAACACATGAATTTCATTAGTTTCCATATCGATATCCACATCGATATGCTTGCTCAATTGCAAGTATTTCTTTGCTGCAGAAATCAAGGAATCCTTTAATGCCTTGATGACAGTTTCGTCGTCCATATTCTTTGCTTCAATTACATTCTTCAAAGAATCGAGAAGACTCATTTTTGCTTCGTTTTTCATAGTGTGTTCCTCTTGAGACTAAATTTGAACATCTGCTTTAGCAGAGAGAATTTCTGAGCGTGGCACCTCTAAATCACCAGCATTTCCCATCAATTCCAAGGTTAAACTTTCTGGATTCACCGCTTTCAAAACCCCAGTCAAAGGTTTTCCCGTTGAACGAGTAACTCTCAAACGGCGCCCTACATTTCTCAAAAAATCTGCATCGGACTTCAATGGGCGGTCTAGGCCCGGCGAAGAAACTTCCAAAGTAAACGCTCCTTCAATTAAATCCGGCTCAAGATCTAATGCAGCCGAAAGTGAGCGACTCACTTTAGTACAATCCGAAATCGTAACGCCTTCAGGCTTATCAATAAACAAGCGAAGCACCTTACGACGGCCTGCTTGAAACAAATCAGCTTCCACTAGTGATACCGCAGAAGAATCACAAGCAGTCGCTATCAACGAATTTAATTTCTCTTGGGTTATCAAAAACACCTCATATAAAAGAATGGCCCGTTCACCCGAACGACCCATTAGACAAAACAAATAGAGAAAATTTTTTGAAATTCTTCAACTCTTTTTTTTCATTCAGCCCTCTTAAAGCTGGTTTTTGGGCGCTTTCCTAGATTTTTTCAAAAAAAAATCTAGGAACCGCGTGCTATTTGCAGGAAAAACACCTTTTTCCTGCAAACGAAGCCTGTAGTCTTCGCCACTTCTGGTAACGCCCGCTAGCGCAAACTCAGACGGTTAATTTTTCAAATTCATTCGATTCTTCGAAATCGCAAAATCATTCACAGAAAGCAACGTATCTAACATCGCACGCAAAGAATCAACCACAAAAGAAAAATCCTTCTCTAACGGTTCTTCTTCATACTTATCTGAAATTGCATACAAATGCTCTCCATACTCTCGAGAAACATTAGGAATTCCAGTTAAAAGACGATAATTTCCAACGGCGATGGAAGAAGCTTTTGAATACGCTCCAATCGCAAAAGAAGTTCGTTCAGAATTTCTAAACAAGTCATGCCCAATAAAAGCATTTGCAACACGAAGTCCTGCAAGCGAAAGAATCGTAGGAGCTAAATCATGTTGTCCAGCCGTTTTCTCATGAATTTGTGGCTTTGAAAAAATAGGGCCATTAATCACAAGCGGAATCCAAGCTGCACTAGCACTTCCACCAGTCGCACCTATCGCAGAAATCCCATTTTCTCCCTGCGGGAAACCATGATCGGCAAGCACAATCAAATAAGTATTTTCAAACCAAGGTTCTTGTCTCAAGGAATCCAAGAAAATCCCAAGTTGCTTATCCATCCAGTGCATCGTATAACGCATACGCTCTTTTTGCGGCAAAGCTTTTTCTTTTTCAGTCATGCCAGGCACTAAATTAAACGGATAGTGATTACTCCTTGTAATTAAAGAAGCCAAGAAAGGTTTCCCTTGTGTTGCTAGAGAATCTCGAATAAACGAAGCACTCACAGAGAAGAAACTAGAATCATCTTCATAAGCTCTATTGTAATGTGTTTTATCATACCATTTAGCAAACCAAACGGAAAGATTATCCCAAGCAGGATCTGCGGCGGCGAAAAAATGCGCGACGTATCCAGAATCTCTCAATACCGAAGCAAAACTCGGAGCTTCTAATGTGGTAAATTCGGTAGCCACTGAACGTTTTCTATGAAGCGGCGTTCCCAAATGGGAAGAAAGAACAGCACTTACCGTAGGAACACCTGCCGCATAAAAGGAAGTAAATGCTTGGCCAGAGCGTGCTAAAGAATCAAGTATAGGGGTCGCAGACGGGCGTTCATCGCTTGGATTCAAATAGCCTACATCCATTCCTCTGCCAGATTCCAAAAACACCACAATGAAATTTGGTGTTTTTGCTCGCCGCCCTTGCATAACAGAATCTTCTTTTAAAATCGGGCGGCGACAAAGCGGACAGCTTGAATCTGGATATTCATAATCTAAAGCAGAAGGTCCTTCCACTTCATTCCAAAAATTTCTAGCAAAAGTCACTGCTCTTTGATAATATTCAGAATCATCTAAAGGCTCTGTTTCTGACTGCAACAAACCTTCTGCAAAGACTTTAACCACAGGAGAAAGTTTTCGCATTCGGTGACCGCCAGGCCATATCACATACAAAAACAATTCAGAGCAAACAATCAATACAAGAACTACAATACAAGATATTTTTAACCACTTACAAGGGTTCGCTTTCTTATTCAAAAAACGATTTATTAAAACAAAAAGCAAAATACTCACTACCGGAAGTAGTGGCATAATCACAAACTGAATCCACGGAATACACATATCCATAGAAACGTAATCCACAAACATCGCAAGCGAAGAAACGTCTTTATAAGTATCAGCAATTTCAAGAGTCAAATGAGAACCCAAAAAACGTTGAACTTCATGGTCTAAAAAAGTCAAACAAAGTAGTGCCGAATGTAAAATGCCAAAAATAATCGTGAATAATTTTTCTTTTTTCGGAAAAAGAAATGCTAGTATTAAAAATGGAACCGCAGAAACAAAAATCCAGACAAAGTCTATTGCTCCAGCATGAAAAATATACCAGTCCGGTTTATTTACAAAGGGATTTCCATAAGCATCATTTCGGAAAAGAAGAAAAAATCGGCAGAAAAAATGGAAAATAAAAAATGAAAGGGCAAATGCCAACACAGCAAGACCAGCTCGACAACGATTCGCTTCAAAATCAAAAATCTTCATAAAACCAAATTTAACTTTCTAAAAACTTTTTTATCTTTAAGGTATGCTGACAATAATAGTATTACTCGTCGTTTCTATAGCAGGAATTGCTATAAGTCTCCGATATTTTCGCAAAAATTTGCGACATATCGCTAAAAAAAATGCGAACGAGCCAAGTTCTTTCAAACGCGCAATGAATTACCCACTAACTGTTATTTGGTATGGTTATCTTCTTGTTTTCTTTTTAGGCGTATTTGTCAATAACGTCATTTTTAAGTAAAAGTTTTTCTAAAAAAGAATTCAACTAGCTAATGCAGAAAAAAAGTCACGCCAAGCGTGACTTTTTGAGATTATAAGAAAACTAATTATTCTTGCATTTCAGCTAAAGCTTCTTTCAATTCATCAACTGTGTCAATGTACTCATCAATCATCTGTTGTTTAGAATCCAAATGATCAAGAATCATCTTCAAGCGATCGTCTTTAAATACGCTTTTCAATTGTCTTGAAGCATGACCTTTGAAGCCCCATTCTTTCAAAAGCTCGTCTGTCAAAATAAAGCTATCCGCAAAAGACACAAAGTGCATTGGTCCATAAACAGCAATATTTTTTTCTAATTGCATACATTCCGGTTCTTCAAGACCAGGATTTGCCATATACTTTTGCATATGACGAGTACGAACATCGCGAATCTTATCTATTCGCATATAACCGTGAATCAAATACTTATTTTTCAATTCTGATTCTGAAAGACCTTCGTAACGAGTTCCAAAAAGAATATAACGACTCTTCGCCTTTACAATAGCATTAATATTCTTCACATTATAACAACTCATGAAACCATATGTGCTAGTTTCATAGTTTGGTTCGTACAAATAAAGACCTTTTTCATTTTCATTCAACTGATCGCGAACCGGTACACCAGATTCCTTACTCGTTTCTACATACAGCAAAGATCCCGCAAAATTGCCGCGGTAATCTTGCCAACCTTCTAAATTTATTTGCACTTTTGGCATAAAAACCACCTATATAAAGAACCTCCGAAAGGATTTTCAGAGGTCACTCGGTTAATAATAAAGGCATCTGGATAATTTTCCAGAAGCCTCAGGCTCAACGATTTTTCCCAAAAAAAACAGGAAAAACCACTCAAAATAAAACGTTCACATACTAGATGTAATGTTTCCAAAGAGCAAGATACATTTTTAATACGAAAAAGTCAACTTTTTAGCAGAAATATTCCTTTCTCCAAACAAAAAAGCTCCTTTTTCAAAAAAATCAACCGTATCGGTCGTCCAAAATTCCGTTTTTCCCGTTTTTTTCAGCCGAATTTCTATTTCTGGATGTCTATTTAAATAATCTAGCGTTCTTTTTGCAACAATTTCCCCCTGAGAAACTAAACGAACTCCTTTTGGCAAAAATTTTTGGATTATGGGGGTCAAAAGTGGATAATGCGTACAAGCAAGCAACACCGTATCAATAAGAGGATCTTTTCTAAAAAGAGTTTCAATATCTCGTTTTACAAAATATTCTGTTCCTGCAGATTCTAGTTCCCCATTTTCTACCAAAGGAACCCAAAGCGGGCAAGAATGCTGAGAAACCACCAAATCTGGCGAAAAATGCGAAATTTCCATTAAATAACTTTCAGAAGAAACCGTTCCTGGAGTTGCCAAAATTCCAACATGTCCAGTTTTTGAAAATTGGCCAATACATTCAGCAGTCGGCCGCACAATACCTAAAACTCTATTTTCTGGCACTAAAGAGGGTAAATCATTTTGCTGAATGGAACGAAGGGCTTTTGCAGAAGCCGTATTACAGGCAAGAATAACAAGTGGACAACCTAACGAAAAAAGAGAGTCAACCGCTTGCCGTGTATAAGCGTAAATAGTTTCAAAACTGCGTGTTCCGTATGGAGCCCGAGCATTATCTCCGAGATAAGCGAAATCATACTGCGGAAGAGCTTTTTTAAGTTCTCGCAAAATAGTCAAACCGCCAAAGCCTGAATCAAAAACGCCTATCATAAAAATTCTTCCATCCGAGAACGAATTTCGGGAACTACAAAATCACGAATTTTTAATTGACCTTCTTTTTCAAAAACCGTTTTCAAATCGAGTGGTTCACACACGCGCACTTTTACGGTCGTAACTTTTGTATCCTTTCGGCCTTCCCACGCCGAACGAGTTCCTTGAATAGCAAGCGGAATCACTGTCGCTTTCCAGTCAGCCGCTAAACGGAAACCGCCACTTTTAAAAGATTGTAATTTACCATTCTTTGAACGAGTTCCTTCTGGGAAAACCACAATACGAGGAACTCTAGATTCTAACAATTCCTGCTGAGCTTCCTTTCCTCCGCCAGATGTTTTTCGGCGAATAAAAACACAACCTAATTGTTTCATCCAATAATTTAAAAATGGTATTCGTTTCAGTTCATATTTTGCTAAAAAACCTATTGAGCGCCCTAATGTTAAAAACACAACTGGAATATCGCAATAAGATTGATGATTCGCGATTACAACAACTGGGCGTGACCAATCCACAGTCGCTAAAGCAGATTGATTTTCAATTTCTAGCTTGATGCGCAAAATTCTCATACAGAATTCAGCAAACTCTTGAACTCGACGTTCTAACCAAAGAGGAATTTCTCTAAAAAAAATACGGCGGAAAGTGATTTGAAAAATAGCATAAGCCATATAAGCCAACGCTAAAATTACTACGCGAATTTTAAATAATAGTAATGGCATATTTGAACCCTGCAATGGTTGTTCCAAGCAATCTAGAAATCGTGATGGACGAAATTGAACCTTCCGCCCTTTCCAAAATCGCTCTTTGCAATATAGTAAAACAAGAACTGCTTCAGCTCTAGTCACCCCAACATAAAATAATCGACGCTCTTCGGCAAGTTGATTTTTCCTTTTTTTTCGATTTCCTTCACAAGTTCCCGGAGTAAGTCCTTCAGCAAGTCCTGCGTAGAATACCACTAGAAACTGTAACCCTTTAGAAGCGTGAACCGTCATCACCTGAACTCCCTCCTCGCTATCACAAGCAAGAGGAATCCCAACTTCTCGAAGAGCCATTTCATAATATTCCCTTTGACGATTATAGCGAACTAAAATGCAGAAATCAGAATATTTAAGTTCATAAACTTTTCGCATTTCACGAATTCGCATAGAAATTTTTCCTATTTCTTCAATCGCTTTTTCGCTTTCCCAAAATTCTGGTTCTCGATTTTCTAAAAACAATTCATCTTGCCGACGATTTCCCGCACGAAGTACTTTTCGCAATAAAGGCGGCTTATCAGTAAAAATTCTATTAGCCAAATAAAGCACTTGAGGCACCGAGCGATAATTCCATTCTAAACGAATTAAGGTGCTTGTCGGAAAATCCTTACGAAAACGAAGAATGTTCCCAATATCTGCTCCACGAAATCCATAAATAGCCTGATCGTCATCGCCTACGGCGAATAAACTTTTTCGTTCTCCTAATAACGCTCTTACTAAACGATACTGACTTGGGTTAATGTCTTGGTATTCATCTACTAAAATTTCTAAAAATCTCGCTTGTAAAATTTCTCGTACATCACGATTCGTTTCTATAAGAGTAATTGCCAAATAAATTAAATCTTCAAAAACAACCTCTCCTGTTTCCATAATTTTCTTTCGACAATTTTCTGTTTTCTTTCGAATAGATAAAGGAAGAGTATCAGAAAAAAGTTCATCACGAGAAAGTTTATTTGCTTCAATCCCAACTTCTGCTAAGTCGCATAAAAAATCATTTCCTATCATTTCTTTTGGAACTGGAGGCTTTTGAAAGCCAAGCAATTCATAACCCTTCCCTACCGAATATTCTTCTCTTAAAAGCGATAATGCTAACGAATGAAATGTACATAATTTCACTCCAGAATTAGGATACAATTTTTCAACGCGTTCTCGCATTTCTCTAGCAGCTAAATCAGTGAAAGTCAAAGCCAAAATACTTTCAGGCTTTACTCCCGCCCCAATTCGATACTGAATTCTCTTAGTTAATACTGATGTTTTTCCTGAACCAGCTCCTGCTAAAATAAGAAGCTGATTTTTAGTTTCATGATCATGTAAAACTGCTGCTCGTTGGTCGGCATTCAAACCATTTAAAATAGATTGCATAAAATTCTCCTTGTACTAATAGAGAATAAATGCGTGAAAATGCTTTTTTTAACATTTTATTTTTGAAAAATTATTTTTTCAATTTTTTTCCGTTATCTAATAAGAAAAAGATTGCGCCTAAAAGACTTACAATTAAACCAGCTAAATAAGCCAAAAGTTGAACAATCACTGATTCTAAAACAGGAACTCCGGCTCGCGCAAAAAGTGATTGAGCCAGCAATTCTCTTGGACCAAAGCCTCCAATAGAAATAGGAAGCGCAGAAACTAAAGCAACAAGCGGAATGTAAAAGAAATACCAAGAAACAGCAATATCAAGCCCTAAAGCTAAGCCACAAAAATAATGAACAAGAACTCTTAAAATTTGAGTCACTGTAGAAAGAAGAAATAAAGAACCCCACAATTTCCAAATGCGAAAAGAACGGAAACGTTCGAGCATTCGAAAAAAGCGACTCGTTATTTTTTCTGGTAAAACTAAAGCAAGAAGTTTTCCAACACCATTTCCAATACGGCGACTAAAAATAGTTGCAAATAAAACACAAAAACCTAAAAACGCCCAAAGCGAAGGCAATACAAAAACTCTCTGAGCAGGATCATGAATAAAAAACAATGTTCCAACACCTAAAGCGAGAAGCGTCAAAAAGAAAAAGCCAAACAATCGGTCAAAGAAAGTAGCTGTTAAACCAGCCCCAACGCTATCCACTCCGCCTTGAACTCGAATGTCATAAACTTTTTTTACATCTCCGCCAACATTGCCTGGCATAAAATTATTGAAAAATAAACCTACAAAATAAAGTCGAAAAACATGAAAATAAGTCAAACGAACGCCTTGTGTTTCTAAAAGCTTTTTCCATTGCCAACAACCTGTAAAATTAGACAAGAATAAACACAACAACGCAACAATCAAAGGCCAGATTTTAATATGCGAAAGAATACTTTCTAAATCTCCAGAATCAAAACCCGGAGTTTTGGCAATATTACGAAAAACGACATAAGCAAGTGCTACCGTCACAAAAACTTTTAAAAAGAACACTAAATATCGTTTCATAAAATTCTCGAAGAATCTACTAATTTTTGAAGCAGAATTTCAGTTTCTTTTGCAGCACGATCCCAACTAAATTCACTTGCAAAAGCTAAGGCGGATTTTTCTAATTGTTTGCGATAATCATTGTTTTGCCAAAGACGCTCCATACATTCAGCACAAGCAAATTCATCTCGAAGCGGAAATAACAGACCAGTTTTTTCATTTTGCACACTATCTACCAAACCAGGAACTGCCGAAGCGATTGTAGTCGTTCCACATTCCGCAGCTTCAATGACCGTTAATCCCCAACCTTCTTTTTCACTAGTTTGCAAAAGTGCAACCGCCTGCATTAATAGCTCTCGTTTTTTTTCTCCAGAAACATAACCTTCAAGCGAAACTAAATTTTCTAATTCCCATTTTTTTAAAACGCCTGGAATTTTTTTCAATAATGGTCCATCGCCTGCAATTTTTAAACGAGCTTCTGGATGTTTTTTCACAAATTGTTGAAAAGCTTTCAAAGCCACCCAAATTCCTTTATAACGATGCACACGAGAAAGCCATAAAAAATAATTTTCCTTCTCTTTTGGAGATGTTACAAAATTCCCATCAGCACCATTATAAATCAGCGAAATTCTGTTTTCAGAAATCCCAATAGAAGCCAATTCTTTTTTCGTGCTTGGACTAACCACAACAAACGGAGAACGTTTATAAAACAAAGGTATCAGCCTTTCAAAAAACCAAACCCCAAACGCTACTGGAAATGACGCTTCTGCAAAAATAGAGCGTTTCCACAAGTGATGCATTTGTATAAGGTGAGGTTTTTTAGAAAGATATGGCGTAAAAAGTGGAAGCTTATTTAAATCTTCATAGATAATATCAAAATCGAATTCTTTATCTAATTTTTTTAGTTCTTTCGCAACAGTCCATTGGAATAATAAATCGCCGCCGCGACGAACCACCTCTATTCCATCAACAATTTCCCTTTCTAATGCGTTTGGAAAAGAGGTCGTTAACAAAACTACCTTATGGCCTTTTTGAACTAAGCGAGAAAAAATAGCATGCAAATGACGCTCTGCGCCACCTGCCGCAGGATGCTTTCTATCTCGATAATTCAAAACAAGAATTTTCATAAATCAAAGAGGTTTTCTACCAAGAACACCTATTGAAAGTTGAGTCCAATGAGCAAGTGGTTTGTCTCTCAAAGAATCCAAAAGAGAATCTTTCCATTTCTGATATGTAGTTCCTTCTAAAGGATATTTAGGCAAATTGATTTTAAACTTCATGCAAATTTCACGTAGCACGCGATAATAAAGATTTGGTCGCATCCAATCGCCATACGCATAAACAAATTCAAAACCACATTCAGCCATTAAGCGCTTTAAAGCAGGCATTGTAAATTGCGTTTCCCAACCTGCAAACCACTTATCTAAAGCAATAAGAATGTGTTTCATAATGGTATAAGGATGAACCGTTTGCGGCACATCACAAAGGCAATGTCCACCCGGTTTTAAAATTCTGAAATTCTCTCGAAGAAGCCCTTGTGGTTTTACAAAATGTTCCGCTAAACCCTGGTGAAAAACTAAATCAAAAGTTCCGTCAGGAAACGGAGAACAAAAAGCGTCGCCACGCACCAGTTGCAAATTTTTTGCAATGCGTTCATCGGAACGCCTCAAGGAATCCACAATTTTCAAACTACTTTCGGCAAAATCAAGCACATAAACTTCAGCACCTAATGCCGCAAAAGAAGCACTATCGCGACCAGTTCCAGCTCCAACTTCTAGAATTTTCATTCCTTCTAAGTTAAACCGAGAACGAATCGTTTGAGCCACAGAAGGAGAAGAAGGATAAACTTTACTTAAGTCGTTTTTTCTGTCCCAAAAACGATTCCAAACAGATTGATCTGGTTCATTAATTGCCATAGGCTCCAAATATATTAAATTGCAAAACCCTATCTTCCCCGATAAGATTCCATAAGAGAAAAAATTTGCATATTTAAGATTTGTATATAAAAATAGACACTTTTGTATTACTATAAGAACATCTTCTGTTTTTTTTGACCAGTTTTTATGCATAATACTATGTAAAAAATCACAAAAAGAAAGTTTTTACCTTTTTGGCATAACTATTGCTTTAAAAAGAAACGATATTAAAGAGGCGATGAATTTTATAAAGGTATTTATTTAAGGATATATATGCATATTGATTCGACAGATAGCACTCTCAAGAGATATTTGGAAGATATCCGACAAACCGCTCCACTTTCTAGAGAAGAAGAACAAATTCTATTTCAACGCGCCAAAGAAGGCGATAAAGTAGCTAGACATCGTTTAATTAAAGCGAATATGCGCTTCGTACTTAAAGTTGCTATTCAATATCGTGGTTGCCCAATTCCTCTTCCAGACTTAGTTAGCGAAGGCGCCATGGGACTTGTTCGCGCCATTGAATCTTTCGAACACACTCGCGGTCTTAAGTTTATTAGTTATGGTGTTTGGTGGATTAAAGCTTACATTACACGAGCTATAAATGAACAAGGAAACTTAATTCGTTTGCCAGCCAACCAACACCTTCTCGTTCGTAAAGCACTTCACGAACAATCTCGCGGTAAAGAAATCAACGAAAAAATTCGTGAGTTGATTCAAATCGGCCAGCGAGGCGTTTCTTTTGATAGCCCTCTGAAAGCTGATTCAAAAGCAACGTATGCTGAAGTTCTTGCCGATAGTTCCGTAACGACTCCAGAAGCAGATTCCGAAATTCAAAGCGTAGAAGCTCTAGCTCGCGATTTGATGGAACAACTCCCAGAACGCGAAGCTAAAGTGATTACAGGCATTTTTGGCATTAACCAAGAAGCTCCACAAACTTTACGCGAAGTCGGCGAATCTATGAATATTTCTCATGAACGTGTTCGCCAATTAAGAGACCAAGCTCTTCGCAGAATTCGTAAGTACAATAGTAAAGAATACTTGCAAGAGAAAAAAGACGCTTATCTTTCTTCCATTTACAAGTAAATGACATTTCGAAAAGTTCAGGCTTTTGATGAAATCCCCGAAAGTTGGTACAACTTTCGGGGATTTTATGTATAAGGGAGTTTTATGTATAAGAAACACATAAAAGAAGAATAGACTAAAGCTTAAGAACTCCGCAAGAATGATTACTTCTCTCTACCAACTGTAAGGTTGATAAGCTGTCACAATTGACTAAAAAGCCGTTTTTCAAAACAAATCAACAAAAAAAAGACCTAGGAAAACCTAAGTCTTTTCGGGTGGGTGACCGGACTCGAACCGACAACAACCAGAATCACAATCTGGTGCTCTAACCAATTGAACTACACCCACCATAGGAATAGCGAACCAAATATATAAAATTCGGTTTCTTTTTCAAGGGTTATTCTTCAGATTCTTTTTTACTCATAACCCGAATGAAATTCGCGCGTTTAAAATCATTTCTGTGTTCATCACAAAATCTTGGATACACGAACTGTTTGGGATACAATTTAATCGTAAAAAGCTGTTTGCAATTAGAAAGACAGCAACGGAACGGCAATTCCATCACTTCTGTGTAATTATGCCGAATAATAATATTTCGAGATTCAATATTATCATTAGTTTTTTTCTGCTTTTGCCTTTGCTTAATATCACGGTGTTCATCGCAATATTTTGCAATTGGGTGGCCCCAAAATTCTTTTCCGCACCCCGGTTCCTGACAAACCTTGAGTTTAATGCGCTTTTTCTTTTTGTATTTTGGCAATTGCATAGTAAATCTCCAATATTATCAGTTATTCAAAGTTAGAAAAAAAACTGAATTCGTTTTTAATTTTGATTTTTTTTGTTCACTTTTCCGAACTCATGACATTTATTATAGTATGAAACATTTGTTATTTCTCGTTTTTTGCCTAACTTTTCTCGGTTGTAGCCAAAATCAGGGTTTTCACCCTGTTGATTCCTGGAAAATACACTTTTTAGATGTCGGACAAGGACTTTCCGTTCTATTAGAAAGCGACGGCAAATTCGCTCTTTACGACACAGGACCTGATTCCGCAAATTTTGAAAATCTTTTAAAAACTTTGCATGTAGATACATTAGAATGGATTGTGATAAGTCATTTTCATAGAGATCATGCTGGAGGTTTTCTCGAAATAGCCAAAAAAGATTCTCCGTTTTTTATCAAGCAAATCTATTTTGGAAAAGATTCAACAAAAAGTTGGATTGCTGATAGTTGCATTTCTTTAGTTCAAGAAAAAGATGTTCCTCTAAAATACCTACAAAAAGGAGACTCTATTATTTTTAACGAATATCCGCTCCATATATTGTGGCCTGAATCGGAAAGAAATTATGGAGATAACAACGCTAGTTTAGTTTTGAGTTCCAGAAAAGGAAATGAAAGCTTACTACTAACAGGCGACATTGAGGCCGAAACAGAAAAGAAAATTTTAGATTACTACCCCTCTTTGCGCGGCGCTCTTTTTCAAGTGCCTCACCACGGAAGTCGAAACTCTTCTACATTAAAATTTTTAGAAACACTACAAATTCAATACGCAGTGATTAGCAATGCTAAAGAAAATACTTATGAGCATCCTCATTCAGAGACGCTCAAAAAATTGGAAGCAGCTACCGGCAATTCAGAAAAAATATTCCGCACAGATTCTCTTGGAACCGTGTGCTTTCATTGGGAATTCGGAACAGGCATTTGGCCTTGTTCAAAAAATCACTGAGAAAAACCAATGCGGGCTTGGAAACGAACTAATTCAGGATTGCTGGCGGAAACGCCAAACACCATAGCATGATGTCTTGAATTATCAAAACGAACTAAATGAGTTTCATCACCAAATGGAATTTGCGACAAATAATTCATTTGTACTGAACGAAGTTGCCTTTGTTTTAATTCATCTAAATCAAAAACATCCATACTCCATTCTACATAGCGACAATGATTCACATGCATATTCAAATCTAGATCGCTATAGCGCGCCACTCTTGAATAAACTTGACGCCCTTGTTCCATAACCGGAAAAAGTTCTAATCGTTCAGAAAGAGCTTCTCGATTTTCACACACTGAAATTTGAAACGGGCTTTCTGAAAAATCAACCGCACGACCTGTTTTTAAAGACACGAGAAGCCAGGAAGTGGTGGCTTGAGCAAGCGCATTTCCACGAGAATCTTTGATAGAAAAATCTTTCCAAGCGACTTTTCCTTCAATGCTTTTTGTCCAAGTTTCTACGCAAAGCCGTTCTCCTTCTACTGGTTGATGAGTTAAACGAAGTTTTTGCCTAGAAAGAACTAATGTATAGCCCGAACGAATCATCTGCCGAAGACCATACCCTTGTTCCTCAGCATCTGCGACAGCACATTCTTCCATAAAACGGAAAAGGCTTGAAAGTTTAACTCGGCTGCTGTAATCGCAATCCGAAAAACGAACCGTAAAAAAACGACGACAAAAAGATTCTTCCATATTTTCCATAGAAGGAAAAATACATTTAAAACGACTATAAGACAAATTCTTTCCTACATTTTCAAAATCATTGTTTGTCTTTTGGAGTATTCATGCAAAGCCCACAAAAAGTCGTTTTTGAAAAAGCCGCCAAAAAGATGCCAGTTATTGGAATTTTAAGAGATATTCCTCAAGGAGAAGAATCCGCATGTGTTCAAGCCGCAGTTTCTGCCGGGCTTACACTTCTTGAAGTAACTATGAATACAGAAAATGCTGAAGTCATTCTAAGCGCCTTGCGAAAAGCAGCAATGGGAACAGAATTAGTGATTGGCGCTGGAACCGTCAGAACTCTCAAGGAACTAGATAAAGCAATAGCTTCTGGAGCACAATTTATTGTTTCGCCCACCACTGTACTTGAAATTATTCAAAAAGGAAACTCTGCCGGTTTCCCAATGATTCCAGGGGCATTAACTCCAACAGAAGTAGAAATAGCATTTAGAGCCAGCGCAAGTTATGTGAAGGTTTTTCCAGTAAATATGGTCGGCGGTCCTAGCTACATAAAGAACTTACGTGGTCCATTCCGAGATATTCCACTGCTAGCTTGCGGCGGAGTTCACGCCAATAACGCAAAAGAGTATTTAGAAGCAGGCAGCGACCTTTTAGCTTTCGGCGGAAGCATTTTCAAGCCATCGCTCATGAAGGAAGGACGCTGGAATGAAATTGAAAAAGATATTCGTGAGTTATTAATCGCGACAGGGCGCTCCTAACCGTTTCATACGTTCCTTGCAGCGATACATTCTTTCATCGGCAACTAAAAGCATTTCGTCTGCAGTAGAATTTTCTTCTTTTGAATGAACGGTTCCAAAAGCAAATGGAAATTCTCCGCATTCAGGACAAGCTGATTTTGCAGCACATTCCATACGATGAGCGCAAACTACCGCGCCTTCAAGATCTGTATCTGGCAATAATGCCATAAATTCGTCGCCACCCATACGGAATAACATATCAGAAGAACGCAAAACAGAACGCAAAGATTCTACAAAACGACAAAGCAGAGAATCGCCGCTTAAATGCCCCGCACTATCATTAATTTTCTTTAATCCATTCATATCTAAATAAACTAAAGAAAAAGAAGTCCCATACCTTTTTTCGCGAGCAATTCCTTCTCGCAAAGTAAACATAGCATGGCGACGATTGTAACATTTTGTGAGAGGATCGGTCAATGAAATCAAGCGAATTTCTCGCATAGCGCGTAAAAGCTGAACATGAACATTCACCCGCTGCAATAAAATTTCTACTGGAGTCATTTTACTAACATAATCTGAAGCCCCAACCTTAAAAGCTTCTTCGACCACAGCAAATTCTTCTCGACAAGTTAAGAATATAACGGGTAGTTCTTCTAGCGAATACATTTCCCTTATCTTTTTACATACAGCAAATCCATCCATATCAGGCATGTTCAAATCAAGCAAAACTAGATCTACACCACCTTTTTCGATGGCTTCAAGGGCAGGAGTTCCCGAAGTAAATAATTCTACTTCATAATCAGAACGCTCTAAAAATTCGCCGTTTAAACGTAGAACCGACGGATTATCATCAATCAAAATTACTTTTGCTTTTTCCATACAAACCCTCAGATAGAAATCTGCTTTAAAGGAAATCTATCTTATTTTATTCAAAAAGTCTATTAAATAAAATCAGGTGCCCAATATTTCATTGGAGGGATACTTGAAAGCAAACCTATTTCAAAACACTTTTCAAAAAACAACTTCAAAGATTTTTTTCGTTCTGCCGTAAAGGTGTAATCTAAAGCATTAAAATATGCCTGCAAATCTTCAATAGGAATATCTACTGGATAATGGCGTTTCCAACATTCTAAAGCTAGCCTCGGCGATTCTCTAAACTGCGTTACAGACAACCTAACTTCACGCAAAAAATCACTTAATTCCTGCACTAACGGACTTTCTAAGGCCGTATAGTGAATACTCCAAGCCCCAAAGACAAAGGGCAAACCTTGCCAATTTTGCCAAAGAGAAGCCAAATCATAAACATAAGGAAAATCGTTTTTTCTGTTTTCTAAAAGGGCTTCATCACCAATCAACAAGCGTGCTTTGTCTAAATGAGCGTCATAAGGACGTTCTACCACGTAGCGTGGCTCGACATGATAACAAAGAGAAAAAAGCACTTTCAATAAAGCAACAGAAGTGGCACTATTGCTAGTCAAGTGAACTGATTTACCGCCTAAATTTTCAATTGGTTCTTTGGAATAAAGACGAACGGAATGAACTTCTAAATGACAAGAAGTGCAAAGTTCTGAATAAAGCACAAACTTGTCCGGGTGCAATGCATAATTAAAAGAAGAGGCTGGAGCTAGGTGTATTTTCCCTTCGGAAAGTAGCGAATTGAGCACGCTAGGCACTCCATCATCAAACAAAAATCGAGATTTTAACGTTTCTGACTGAAAAAAACGATGAAAATACGGGGCACAGACCAAAAAGGGAACTCTTCCGACACACAACTGCATAGAAAAAAGTTAGTTTTTCTACAGCGACAGACAAATAGTTGGACTTAAACATTCAATGAAATACTGAAAATGCCAAAATTTTACATCAAAAAAACTTCTCTCGGTGAAGGACAAAACAGCCTGGTTTTTAAAGGAAAGGTCATTGAAGGACCGATTAACCGTGGTATGATTTTGGAAATTCCCATTGCCGGCGCTTCTGATGTTGTTCCGGTTAAAATCTTTGACATTGTACACTTCGAAAAGCAAAAAGATGAACTGAAAAAAGTTGGCCTTGTTGCTGATTTTTATGACTCTCCAGATGACATGGAAGTTATTCTCGGTTTGAATATCGCAGACGAAGAAGTAAACGTTAACAATACTGAAGACAAAGAAGAGTGGTAATTTCATGCACCTTCAAGAACGTCTAAAAGGGGTCAACCTCGGGGGCTGGTTCAGCCAAGTCGATTGCATTGAAGAAAAAGACCCAGAAGGTTTTCCTGGATTTTTCAAGCATGCAGAAACGTTTCTTTCTAAGCAAGATTTTGAATTGCTGAAAAAAGTTGGTTTCAACCATGTTCGTTTGCCGATAGACTATCAAAACTTTTTCAAAGGTAAAGAACTTCAACCAGAAGAAAAAGCTTTTGCTCTTTTAGACAAAGCATTGACTGAAATCCAACAAGCTGGATTAGCAGTGATTTTGGATTTACACAAATGCCCTGGTCATGACTTCCATTTAGGTTGTACTCAAGAACAGCCTTTCTTCTCCGACCCAGAATGCAGAAAAGACGCTTGCAAGGTTTGGGCGTTTCTCGCTGAACGTTATTCAACTCAGCCTGAAATCATGCTTGAACTTTTAAATGAACCTGCCGGTCAAGATTCTAAAGTCTGGGACAAAATCAAAGATGAACTCTATAAAAATGTTCGAGCTCATGCTCCTAAAAACACAATCGTCATCGGTTCTAACCGCTGGAATAGCGCTGAAGAATTCAAGGATTTAACTCCTGTTGATGACGACAACGTCATTTATAGTTTTCATACTTACACTCCAGTTTGCTTTACTCACCAATACGCCGCTTGGATTCAAGACCCGTTCTTTCACCAAACCAGAATGTGGCCGGGCGAATATTCCGCTCCAGAAGGCGAAGCTCAAACTCGCTTAGGAATGGATTTTGGTAAATGGGATAAAGATCGTTTATGCAAGAGCCTTCAAAACGCTTTTGATTTCAGAAAAAAATATGATTTACCTGTAGCCTGCAACGAATTTGGAGTTTACGCCCAAGTCAACCGAGAATCACAAATTAATTGGTTGAACGATTTCATGGAAATTCTCCGCGAAAACGATGTAGGTTATAGCTACTGGAATTACAAGAATTTAGATTTCGGTCTTGTTTCTAAAGGCGAAAGCTTGCATAAAGATTTGCCTCAGTACAATAATCCAGAACGGCTCGACAAAGAACTTCTTGATATTCTAGCTAACGGCTAATACAAAAACTCCTTGCCGCTCCCCTAATAGTTTAAAGCCCTACTTTATTTTAGGGAAAGATTCTAAATTTTTTGCTATGGAAAATCGTCCTGTTTCTTTAGACATTCCCGCTTTAAAAAGTTTTGAAGGATGCATTCGCGTTCCTGGCTCTAAGAGCATTTCTAATCGAGCTTTACTACTTTCTGCTTTAGCTCAAGGTGAAACCAGACTTCATTATCTTTTACAAAGTGATGACACGCTGCACATGGGAAACGCCTTAAAACAATTAGGAATTGACATTACTTTTGAAAAGAATGGAACTGAAGCTATTGTCAAAGGACTCGGAGGAACTTTTCCAAATTCACAAGGAGATTTCTTTTTAGGAAACGCTGGAACCGCAATGCGTTCCTTAACAGCCGCACTTTCTCTTGGGCATGGAAATTATACTTTGCATGGAGAACCAAGAATGCATGAACGCCCTATAGGCGATTTAATTTCGGCTTTGCGCACTCTTGGGGCTGAAATTACGTGCACTCAAAACGAAGGTTTTCCTCCGCTTGAAATTAAAGCAAATGGACTTCACGGAAAATCAGTTACTGTTCGGGGAAATATTTCTAGCCAATACTTAACGGCTCTTCTTCTTTGTGCTCCTTATACTGAACACGGTTTAACGATTACTGTAGAAGGCGAACTAATTTCCAAACCCTATATTGCTCTTACTATTGCGATGATGAAAGATTTTGGTATTGTTGTAAAAAACAATCATTTTGAATCTTTTGAAATTCCAAAGGGAACTTACATAGCGCCAGGCGATTATGATATCGAAGGGGACGCCTCTTCAGCAACTTATCCGTTGGCAGCAGCAGCGATTTCTCGCAGCAAAATTCGAGTAGAGGGCGTTGGTAGCAAAAGCATTCAAGGCGACATTCGCTTTACAGAAGTTCTTGAAGCGATGGGAGCAAAAATTCATTTTGCTGAAAAATGGGTGGAATGTGTTGGAAATAAACTGAAAGGAGTTGATTTAGATTTAAATCATATCCCAGATGCAGCTATGACCGTAGCCCCCTTAGCTCTATTCGCAAAAGGAACCACAAAAATTAGAGGAATTGCTAGTTGGAAGGTCAAAGAAACAGATAGACTCGCCGCTATTAGCACAGAACTTCGCAAATTAGGCGCGATTGTGGAAACCGATGAAGATTCTATCACTATTACTCCTCCTGAAAAAATAAATTCTGCAAGCATTGATACTTACAATGACCATCGCATGGCCATGTGCTTTAGTCTTGTAGCGTTAGGAGGAATTCCTATCACGATTATGGACCCAGCTTGCGTAAACAAAACATACCCAAGTTATTTTGATGATTTTTTCCGGTTGGCTAAATGAAATTCTTTTTCGTTTTGTTTCTTGCCCTATGTTCTTTAATAAATGCTGAATCTCAGTTCCCATTAGATTCATATCAAACCCTTATTGATTCAATGGTTCCTGGTTCTCGGCTTGGACTTTCTATTCGTTCTTTACAAACCGGAGAAGAACTTGGAGCTATTCGCGGCGAAGAAAAGTTTACACCAGCTAGTACATTAAAAACATTGACAACGGCCGCAGCATTACACCACTTACCACTTCATTACGAACCAAAAACTCACTTCTTTTTAGATGGTAGTATTCAAAACGGCATTTTCAAAGGAGTACTTCGAGTCCGTGGCGAAGGTGATCCAAATATTTCTGCTCGCTTTTACCCTGACCCACTATATTTACTACACGCCCTTGCCGATTCCCTTAAAACGCTTGGTATTCATTCTATGGTCGGCAAAATTGAACTTGATACTTCATTTTATTCTGGTCCGAGAAAACCACTTCATTGGGCGCCGCATTTTTATAACGCATGGTATGGTGCTGAAGTTTCCCCGATTCAATTTAATGATAACTGCACACTCATTCGAATGAAACCAGGTGAAAAACAAGGTGATACTGCAATCATTTCTATTCATCCAGATGTGGGCTACGTACAAGTTAAAAATGAATTAGTTACAGGAAAAAAGAAAAGACGCCGTTGGACTTGGGCATTAAATGACACTCTACCAATTATCACTATTGGCGGAAATATCGGAGAAAAAATTGATTCAGCTCATTTAGTTTTACCTGTTCGCAATCCACCTTTATATTTCAAACACGCCCTTCTCACAGCATTAAATGACAAAGGTATTTCTTTTGAAGAAAAGAAAAATCAATCTCGTGGAATTGAAATTAAATCTTATTCTATTTCAGGAGCTCCATTACTCAGCATTCTTGACGAAATCAATCAACGCAGTCAAAACTTGCACGCCGAAACATTGCTGCGGAATATGGGGAAAATCGTTGTAAACCAAGGTAGCGTCGAAGGTGGCAAAAAAGCAATTCATCAGTACCTCACGAAAATCGGATTGCCAGCAGAAGATTTTGAATTTGTAGATGGTAGCGGACTTTCTCAAAAAAATAAAGTGAAACCGTCTTCAGAAACAAAGCTCTTACGTCATACAGCTCACTCAGCCTATTCAGATATTTACATTCGAAGCCTTGCCTCGCCAGATGTAGGTACTGGTTCCAAAAGAATGAAAAACATTCAGTTCCCTTGGCGCACAAGATTCAAAACAGGTTTTATAGGTGGCGTTCATGCATTAGCAGGCTACATATTTACAACAAATGACACATTAGCCGTGGCGCTCTATTTAAATGAAACCGGAAAGAATTCTGATGCTACTAGTAAAGATGCTTTAGATTCAATATGGCTCCGTTTAATTCAGGTAGCCGATGCTGAATACCAACACATTATTCAAGCAAAAGAATTTTGGCTTTCGGCAATGGAAATAAAAGACATTCAAAAACGTATTCAACATTTTTCAGAACAATTATTAGAAACGCCTTATTCTCTTGGCCCGACTGGTGAAGGTTTTAAAGGCAAAATTGATTCAAAACCAATTTTCCGTTTAGATTCAGTTGATTGCGTTACTTATATGGAAAATGTTTTAGCCTTATCATTTGCCCCCCATGAAGATTCTATTTTTTCAACCTTAAAACAAATTCGTTACCTTCAAGGGAAACCCTCTTTTGCAAATCGCAAGCATTACTTTGTTGCCGATTGGATTCAAAAAAGTGATTTTGCAAAAATCGTTATTTCAAAAGAGGACACAACTGTAGAAAAAAATCTTCCTAAAAAGAAATTTTTTGAAGCTAAAGGAATTAAGCATCAAAATGATGAACTACTCAAGCTTTCTTATTTGCCATTAAATAAAGCTAAAGAATTTGCTGGTAAAAATTGGAATGAAGCTTTTAAAATTCGGGGAATCGGGCTTGTTTTTGCAGGTGACGCTGTTGATGTTTTTCACGTCGGTTTTTTGATTTTAAAGCCTGGTGAAAAACCTTTATTTAGGCATGCTTCCCAAATTTCAGGGAAAGTTATTGACCAAACTTTAGAAAGCTACTTAGAAAAGTCTAAAAAGAAAATTCCAGGCATTGTTCAGTTTGAGTTTTTGGGGAACTAAACTTAATTCACTTAAAATTTCCTGTAAAACAAATCTGAAGCTACATTCAAAACAACTAATCCGAAAGAATTGGCATATACAACAATCGGTTCATGCACTTTGGCCATTCTCTATAATGCGAAACAAACAGAATAGATGTTTGGTTTGAAAGGAAGTTCAGTAAATCAAATAATCGTTCGCGAGATTTTTCATCCATTCCTTGCGTGGGTTCATCTAACACAAGAACTTTTGGTGGGCGAATGGCAGCTCTTGCAACTAGAGCAAGGCGTTTTTCCATAGTGGAAAGCGAAGCGAAAGGAATTTCAGGATTTGTAAAGCCAAGTTCTTTAAGCCAATGTAAAGCCTTGGCGCGTTCTTCATAATTAATTTCTTGAAATAAGCCTAAATTGCTTGAAAAACCTGTGCAAAGGACTTCATAAAGTTTCAACTTTTCTTTATAATGCAAAGCAAGTTCTGGCGAGAAAAAACCTATTTGAGCTTTGTGTTCCCAAACATCTAAACCCTGCCCAGGACGCATTCCAAGCAAAACAACATCGTTATTATACATTTGTGGATGGTCGCCTGATAGTAGAGCTAAAAAAGTACTTTTGCCGGCACCATTAGGGCCCATAATAACCCAATGTTCACCTTTTCGCATTTGCCAATTTAAATTACGTATAATTTCATTTACGCCAAATCGAATTGTGACATTTTTTAAATCAAAAAGAATTTCTCCATTTAAAGATGTTTCTCCAAGAATTTCTGTTGAATATTGCTTTGGAGCGCTATTCTTTTTTATGATGTTTTCTTCAGTTTCTGTTTTAACTTCAATGGGTTCAAGTTTTCCATTCAAAAAAACAAACGCCGGTATGCCAGCTAATAATTCATCTTCTCTTTGCATTCTAAAAATAGAACGAATATTAGTGTGCGCTAAATTTTTTAAAACATGAGTTAAGTGTTTTCGGTATTCCGGGTCAAGTCCGCCAAAAGGGTCGTTAAAATAAGCCCATTCCGGACTTTCCATCCAAAGCCGGGCAAGTAAAACACGGCGCAATTCTCCATTTGAAAGACTTATCAATTTTTTTTCTAATATGTCTGATTTTAATGAAGCTAATTCTAAAGCACTTTCTAAAAGTTCTGGATTAGTTTTTGGGAATGGTTCAGAATCCACAAAGAATTCCGTTTGCAAAAAAAACTTCGGAGACAGCAATAAATCTTTAACTAAAAGAGCTTCTTCGCCTGCAATACTTATATAACGTTCTTGCCAAAACGGAGTAACAGCCCGCCTAATTTTTTGTTGAATAGCTTCAGAGAAAACAGAAACATTATTTTGCTTTTTTAAAAAACTTGTAATGTATCTTTCTGCACTTGACATAGGATCTAAAATTTGAACCTGAGAACGCGTTACAAATAAATTATCTATATTTTCAGTTATATCAATCTGATTCATTTTACAAAAGGCCTTTAATTTTATGCCAAAAATAGAAATTTCTCTTCATTTTATATTTTTTGAAATAAAATTCAAACTTGTTTAGCATCAATAACTTGACATAAGTTTCTAAAGATTTTTAAGTTTATTTAAAGGAGTTTATTTATGGGTTTATTCAAATTCGGAGCATTATCGCTCATCTCTTTTTCTTTGTCTTTTGCAGTAACTTCAAAAGATTTACCTATGACCGGATGGGCAACTGTCAACAATACTACAGGGGGACTTGGTTATGATAGCGTTACCGTTGATAATGTTTCTGCCTTAAAGTCATACGCAGAAGATGGTAATAAAGTCATTTTTGTAAAGCCAGGGAATTATCTTGGGCCAATTAACGTTGGCTCTAATGTTACGATTTATGGCTATCAAGGTGCAGTCATTCAACAACCTTCAACTGGAAGCGCTATGAAACTCAGCGAATCAAAAAACGTTATTATTCGCAATTTAGAGTTTCAAGGCGTGGGCGCTCTTGATGAAGATGACGATGATTGCTTACAGATAAATAAAAATTCTACTAATGTTTGGATCGATCACGTTTATATTTACGATGGTCATGATGGAAATTTAGATATCACCAATGGTTCTAATTACATCACTATTTCATGGACAAAATTTGCTTATACAAACATTTCTTCAAATCACCAGTTTAGTAACCTTATCGGAAACAGCGATTCTAAAACTAGTGACGAAGGAAAACTTAAAGTGACTTTTCATCACACTTGGTGGAGTGATGGTGTAAAAGAACGCATGCCTCGCGTTCGCTATGGTCAAGTTCATCTTTACAATAATCTTTTCGATAGTAAAAATTCAAGCACTTGTATTCGTGCTGGAATAAAAGCTGATTTAAGAGTAGAAAATAATGTTTTTATTGGGGTAAATAAACCGATTGATTTATATGAAAATGATTTTACTGCTGTTAGCGCGAACGGAAATTATTTTGAAAATACCTCGGGAAACACAAGTGGAAGCGGTAATGCTTTTACACCAGGTTATACAGTTTCGCCTACTGATGTAAGTACACAAGCTAAAGCGTATGCACTGCGCGATTCTATACAACTTTATGCAGGTGCTACACTTCCAAACCCAGGCTCTACAGCTACACAAAATCCAATAGTTTCTTCTTCGTCCGCAAAATCTTCTTCATCTGTTGCAATTCTTTCTTCTAGCAGTCAAGGAAAAAGCAGTTCTTCTGTAGCTTCTGGTAATGCAGCAACCCTTATAAAACATGGTGCCGGTTCTTCTTCACAAACAGTAAAACAAGGCGATTCTATTCAAACCTTTTACTACACTTTTGAAAATGCCACAAGTGCTAGTGTTTCTGGTTTACCCGAAGGCCTCCTTTCTAGCATTAAAGGCAACAACATTTACATTTCTGGAATAGCTTCTTTTTCTGCTGAAGCAAAAGAATACCCTTATGTTATAACAACTATAGGAGGCTCTCCTGATGTCACAAAGAAAGGAACCATTACAGTAGTTGCTGTAGAACAAGATTCTTCTGAAATAAATCCAACACCAAATGATTCTTCAACAAACTCGATTGTTCAAAATAAACAAAACCTTTTTGTAATTCCGCAATCTTTTGCAGAACAAGGGAAATTTGAATTTTATTCTACCAAATCAGGAATTTCAAAAATTTTCTTGTTTGATGTGAATGGTGTTATGCTAAGATCAAAAACTATTAACACGCAATCTGGTTTTAACGCCATTACCATTGAGCGAAAAGGAATTTCTTCAGGAGCGGTATATTTGGTGTTACAAACTCCAGAATATTCCTTAAAAAGACGAATTGTTATTGAATAAAATAAAACGTTAAAAGTAACTCGCCGGCTTTAGCCGGCGCACTTATTATGACTTAGTCCATTTTAAATAAACATTCAACAAACCAGTCCCAAAAATTGAAAATTGACACAGATTATAAAAAAATTATTTTTTTTGTAAAATTTGTTCTGTAGAAGCATGGAAGATAAAAACTAAATATGGCGGTATCATAACTATTCATAAGGAGTTGTAATGTCTTTTATGCGTTATATTTTTTTGATTTTTTTCGGAATACACTTATGAAGTTCTGTTGCATTAGCAAGCGATTTAAGTTCGTTTGATACACAAATAGCAAAAGACTTACAACTAACAGAAATAGATAGTGCTGAAATTTACCAGAACTTAATTGCAGAGAAAAACTATAATGCTAATTACAAACCAAATGTGGTAGGTATTGTTTTTGGAAGTGTATTTACTGGAACAGGAACATTTTTTCTTGTTGGTGGAATTTTAGGGGGTAATTATTCCAGTGGTGATGCAGGAGATGAAATTGCAACAAAAATTGCTGGGGGTGTTCTGTTAGGAATATCTATTCCTTTTTTGGCTATTGGAGTTCCTCTTTTGGCATATAATATTTATCAATATAACGTTCGTAAAAATCATGCCGAAAAACGCGATGAATACATAAGAGCTTACAAACGTTATAAAAAACAAAAAGAAGAAACATCATTACAAATTATGCTTTTACCTTCCATAAATTTTGCACATAACACTGCAGGTTTAAGTGCTGTTGTTGCATTTTAGTTTGTTTTCATAAAAACAAATTTGAACTAGTTGAAATAGAAAAAATTACACACTGAAGTAAGCAACGGGACTGATAGAGTCCAATTTTCATTGAAAAAAAATCCCACTTCTTTTGAAGTGAGATTTTTGAATTTAAACTACGCTTTTTATCAAATTTTCTTTAGAATAAATAAATGACCAGGTGCTTTTGAAGGTTCTAAACGAACAAAATTTTTAGAACCACGCCAAACAAATGATTCATCAGTAATGACATCTTTCAAGAAATAGAAAGCGTCTTCTTCTAAACCAAGTTTTGACATATCTAATTCAACAAGTCCTTCTTGTGTATTATCCATATCTAGGTTCGCAATGCAAAGGATTCTATCTTCACCAAGAACTTTTGAATACACCATTAACTGATCATTTGCAGCGTAATGGAATTCCAAGTTATCGTATTCCTGTAAAGCCGCATGAGCTAAACGAGCTTCGTTTACTCTACGGATAAAATCCTTGATGCCAGGAGAATTCCAATCGTGAACCTTGTATTGATACTTTTCACTATCTTGCAACTCTTCTTTAATTGGCGAAGGAATATTTTCGCAGAGCTCATAACCATTATACAATCCAGTTAAACTAGAAAGTGTTGCTGCTAAGAAATAACGCAACTGGAAAGCATTAGCGCCTTTATAAGCCAAATACTTTGGGAAAATATCCGGAGTCGTCGGGAAGAAAATCCCACGCATATATTCTTTAGCATTTGATTGAGTGAGTTCTTTCAAGTATTGTTCAAATTCCCATTTTTCACTACGCCAAGTAAAATAAGTGTAGCTCATGTCAAAGCCCGCTTTTGCCAAGCGGTGCATCATTTTAGGGCGAGTAAACGCTTCTGCTAAGAAAACTAATTCAGGACGTTTTTCTTTAACATCAGAAATCAGCCATTCCCAGAACGGGAACGGTTTGGTATGTGGGTTATCAATACGGAAAATTTCAATTCCTTTATCAGCCCAGAACAAAATGATATTTTCAATTTCTTGCCAAAGTGCTTTATAATTTTCGTTGTAATAATCAAACGGATAAATGTCCTCGTATTTTTTAGGAGGATTTTCGGCAAATTTAATAGAACCATCTGGTTCATGGTAGAACCATTCTGGATGTTCTTTCACATAAGGGTGGTCAGGGCTACAATTCAAAGCAATATCTAATGCGAGGCGCAAACCTTTTGCACGAGCTGCTTTGGCAAACTTTTCAAAATCCTTCATAGAACCAAGCTCTGGATCCACAGCAAAATGCCCGCCATGCTTATTTCCTACCGCGTATGGGCAACCAGGTTCTAGCGGTTTTCCCTTTTTATCTGTCTTTGCATGAAGCGCATTGTTAGCACCTTTTCGATTCGTAATTCCAATAGGGTGAATAGGAACTAAGTAAACGGTATCAAACCCCATTTCAGCAATGTAATCTAATTGCTTTTCACAATCTTTCCATGTAGCACTTTTCGAAGGATCACTACCCTGGCTTTTTGGCCACATTTCATACCATGTACCAATGCGAGCGTAAAGCGGATCCACTCGCAATTTCATTACAGGACTTTCAGTAGGAACATCTTTTGGTTCTAAAGTCCAAGCAACTACTTTGTATTCATAATAACCAATGTTTTGCACAATAAAAGTGCCTTCCCAAAGGTCGTTATCCACAAAGTGCATGGGAACTTTTTCCCATTTCTTTTTAGATATATGGCGATACATAATAGCGGCATCGTATTTTTCATGACTATGTCTGAAAATATCGGCCTGAATAGTTACAGAATCGCCTGGTTCACGTTTAAGCATAAAACGCCCACCTTCAATTTGCGGGCGAATATTTTCTATTACAAGATTGTCTTTTAAAGAAGGTATTGTAGCCATGCCTTAAATATAAAATATCTGCTTCGAAAAAAATCCATTTTTAAAATAACGATTCCATTTTTAGACTTCCTTTGAAGAAGTCTTTGAGTTTATATTTATCACATGTTAAAACGGCACGCTTTCTTTTTGACTTTCTTATTCTTTTTTTCTGTAAGCCAAGCTAGTGAAAGAATCCCCTTATGGGAAAATCTTTTTTATCGTATTGGGCAAAATTCTCTTGGAACCTTCACGTATGCTTATGGCGCACCCTGGGCGCTCGGCATCGGAGGGACTTATGCGATGATTGAAAGCGGTGTAGATTGGAATTGGAATCGTTTTTGTGTTCGACACGAAACTCTTTCTCTGTGGGCTTCTCTCCCTGGAGGAGTCGTTGGCACTCTCGCTCCTGTAGCACTTCCGCTAGCACTTTATCTTGGTTCTGACAACAAGGAAATTCAACTGGCCGGAATTGCCATGGGACAAGCAGCTCTTTTAGCTTTTGGAACTACAACCGTTATAAAGGCATTTACAGGAAGAACTCCTCCTCATGTTTTAGACGCCATAGACAATGACCCAAAATACCAAGAAGATTATAGTGACAAATTCCGCTTTGGATTTGTTCGAGGAAGCCTAATTGATGGCTGGCCTTCTGGTCATACTGCTACAGCTGTTGCCATGGCAACCACTTTAATCACTCTTTACCCAGACAATTCTTGGATTCTTGCAGGTGGTATTCTTTATTCAGCAACCATTGGAATCAGTATGTCTTTTATCGCTCATTGGGCAAGCGATATTTTTGCAGGAATGCTAACAGGAATTGCGATTGGACGAACTGTTGGAAAAAGCTTTGCTCAAATGCGCGACAACAATAAAGAAAAAAAATATTCCTTTATGATTACCCCTTCTTACGCAGGATTCAGTCTGAAATTTTAGACCTTTATTCCAAGCGATAAATCTTTACATCTTTAATGTAGAACGTGCGCTTGTTTTTTCCGAGGTTTAACTCAAATCTAGCAAACGGCGTATTCACTTCTGGCGTAAATTCCAATTCCACAGAATGCCCCGTTGTCAAAACTTCTACATGTTCTTGAAAACCAACTGTTTCATACGTAGTATAAGAACCGAGCCTTGCGGTGATTTCAGTAACTGAATCTGCCCAAATAGTGAATACGCACATGTGGCGTTTTCCCTTTACAAGAGGAATGTTTTCGTGAATCAACTGAACACTATAAGAATAACGACCAGCATTTTGAATATCCACTTTCATAATGCGATCAGTCGCGTTTTCTTTGATAATTGAAGTATCACCAACGCCAGAAAATTGATTCATTAAAATCCAATCTTTAGAGCCTTCAGAAAAATCTCCATTAGAAACAGCGTTTTCTCCTTTTTCTAAAGCCACCTGTTCCCAAACAGATTCCACATAGGCAGAAACCGTATCTGTAGCTGTAATGTATTCATAACGCAAAGGAGTAAAACTTGGAACAAAGCGAACGTTTAATGAATCCCAAAGGCTAGTATTTTCTAAGGAATTCAAACGAATCACACCATCTTCAGAAGGAATAGCTTTTGATAAATCTAAACCATCTACAAAATTTCGAACATAGAATATTACAGACAAATTCGCTTTATTTTCTGTAACTTTTTCAATTTGCGAATAATGGTAACGCAAAGAAAGAATATCAAAATGAGAAAGACTATATTCAAACGGCACATATTCTTCACCAACCAAAATGCGCCCACTTATATTTGGCTTAGATGTTTCTGGCTTGAAAGTCACGCCTATTTCTTTTAAGTAACCTTCTTCTTGCAAATCGATTTCGCTGAAAGCATCTTCTACTGCATAATTTTCAACAAATGGAACCGAAAGCGTGGCGTTCAAATCTGATTCATAAGGCCAAAGCTGGAAACCATGGACAGGATCTACAGAGACGCTCACATAATAACTAGAATAAGAACGAAGTTCGGTAAGCGCTAAAGAGAATGTATCAATTAGAACTGGTTCTTTAGACAAATCCTTAGTAAGAATTTTTTCTGTCGGAGTAGAATAATCAATAGAAAAATCTGCGGTTAATGCTAACGCTGGATTTCCTATTTCAATTCCACTTACTTTAGAATCACTATTCTCTGAAGAGCATCCCAAAAAGAATGCAGTGCATCCTAAAAAAAATCCTGATAAGGCTTGCCAGAAACGCATCACACTCCTTTTGTTACAGGGAATAGCTGGATATTCACTTGGATAATATCATCAGCTTCCCCGGCGTCTGCGGAGAAATCTAGCAATTCTTTGCGCATAAGTTGAATATGTTTTTTCAAAGCAGGGAAATCTGAACGTTTTACAGGGAACGTTAATGCAGAAATATCCCTAATTTCTGGTGGTAAGTTAGAAATAGCCTCGGCTGCTAGCTTAAACCCAGCATAATGGTAATACTTCACCATTAAATCGCTCACTTCGTCATCTGTAGTGAGTAACGGATCTAGCCGGCGGTACCCCTGAGCGGTTTTCACAATTAAACCAAGTTCTTGCAAAAGCTTCAAAGATTCTGCAACCTGAGAAGGGGAAACATTTCCCATCAAGCGCCTTGAAATCCATTCTGGAGCAGGATTGAAATGTTTTAAAGAAATCATTTCAAGGATCATAGAATGATACCATTCCTTGAAAATTCGGAACTGAGAAGCATCTAGGCGGCGCAAGCGAGAACGAGGACTGGCCTTTAACAATAAAGCATAATAAGTCTGTTTTTCTTTTTCAGTTTTCGCTTGATTAAAAAATACGAGGTTTTCAAAATAAGTAGCACGATGCCCTTCTAACCCTAAGCCCACGATTAATTTAGTAACCGTTCCTTTTGTTAAGTTACGTTTGCCGTCAATAGCTAATTTAAGATGTGCGTGGCTAGAAAGCCCTGCTTTACCAGCAAAATAGCGCAAACTGAACGCCGTGGACGTACTCTTTTTATAATCGTAATAATCACGCAAAAACAACCGGTAATTCGTATATTGCAATACGTCCGGTTCTGAATCCAATTTACGCGTTTTTTCTGTCATACCTATAAAATAGAAGGTTTTATCTAAATCTGGAAGGGAAATGTAAGAACTCTCGTTTACTTTAGAAACCAAGTGATTTTATTTTGGCAAATCCGAGAAAATTAGAGAATAAACTGCAAAATCTTCCCGTTTTTCCCCAATTTTCGCATATTCTCTTGCCACCCCTTCCTTCACAAAACCAGTGCGTTCTAGCAAGGCGTTACATTTTTTGTTAGAAAGAGCCGTAATTACTTCAACTCGATTCATTTTCAAATAATGAAGTAAATCTTTTACAAATTCAGGCAAAAGTTCTGTAAAAAGACCTTTTCCTCGCGCCGGAACAGAAAGCCAAAAACCTAAAGAAAGCGAATCGCGCTCCCAATCTACTTTGTCGATGTAAATACAACCTAAAAGTTTTTTTTCAGCAAAATCCAAAATGCCCCAAAGCCCGCCTTGCAAAAACTCAACCTGCATAACACAATTATAAATATGATTTCTAATATCTTTCTCTGTTTTTAACTTTTCAAAAGATGAAAAAAAACATTTTAAATCATCTGTTTCAGAATCTTTCAAAGCAGCCTCTAGCATAGGCGTATCATTCGTAGTTAGTACGCGCCATTTTACTTTTTTAGAATATCCAGAAAAATTTCGCATAGCTTAAATATTATAAAAAAAGAAATCTCTTTGCAATAACCTATTTTCCTTTGTACTAAACAAGCAAAATCATATTGAACACTGTTTTGCAAGCTTGATTTTAAATGAGTTTTGATTTTTGAAATTAGTGTTTGCGAGGGAACTTGCTCGCAGTTCTTGTCACCCGCGATGGAATGTAGTGACAGAAGCAATCCCCCATAGCAAGCAACACTTGTTTTTGGATTACTTCGCTATGCTCGTAATGACAAAAAATAGATGGCCACGAGGCTTAAAGCCTCTCGCCATGACAATTCATACTACATTCTCGAAAACACCTCATTCTTACACTTGCTGCAAGTTACTTGTCTCTCGCGATGACTTATTTTTTCTTTTGCAATTTTTTTCTTTGGAAGGGTCCCGGCTCGGAGTTGCTAAGGCCGCACGGTCCCCTCCAAGCCTCCCCTTCCTTGGCCGACGCTCTTGCTGCTTAATTTTAAGAGTGCTTTGATTTTTGATAATAGTGTTTGCGAGGGAACTTGCTCGCAGTTCTTGTCATTGCGATGAAACGTAGTGACAGAAGCAATCCTCTTCGCAATTCCTGGCGCACTCATGTAAAAATTCTTTTTTCAAAAAAAATGTTCGAATTTCCTTTCTCAAGCGTTTTATAGAAGTAGAGGCATTGCTCGGTTTAAGCAAAGCTTTAATCCGTTTATACATCAACCACAAACTTAAGAAGGTTTATGACAAGTTCACAAAAAAGAAACCACGATAACTTCTTTCGCACGATTTTTGCGGACCCGAAAAACACTGCCAACCTTATCTCGCTGGCGGCAAAAAATAATCCAAATTTGAAAGAACTCCTCAGCTTAATCAACCTCGAGACTCTTCAAGAAATCTCAGGCGCAGCAACACGAGAGGGCGCGAGCGGGTCAGGCGATCTAACTTTCAAAGTGGAAATCAAAAATTCTGCGAAAAAGAACTTCAAGAAAAATTCCGAGACAGAAAACGAAAAAAGTTCTAATTCAGAAAACAACCGCCCGGATCAATTACTCGTTGGCTTGATTCTTGAACACAAATCCTACCGCGATTCAAAAATCAGAAATCAACTTTTGAAATATTACTTTGAAGTGATGCACCAAAAAGCAGGAAATATCCCAGCGGTAGCGATTATCGTTTACAACGGACGCGACAAATGGAATCCGCTAAAAATTAAGCCGCATCCAGGTTATCCAGATTTTTTCCAAAATGTTGGTTTGCCTTTCCGAGTGGAATTTATCGATTTAGGCCGTGAACCTGTTGATTTTTCGAACTTGGACCCACTTTTAGCTTTGGCGATTGCTGCTATGCGGATGGTTTTTGATGCTTACGGTGCTGAAAAATATTTTAAAACAGCGCTTAGGCGACTTTTAAAATCAAAACAAAACTTCCGTAGTATCGTCGAAGAAATTTTGGTATATTTACGAGGAATGCTCCCCGAAGAAGAAAAGGAGATGATTATGGATTCACTCGAAGTTATTCAAAATAAAGGCTATGTCTCAATAGCCGATGCTGACTATAATCGTGGTTTCTCCGCAGGCGAGGAAAAGGGGTTCTCTGAAGGGGAAGAAAAAGGATTCTCTACAGGTTTTTCTGAAGGGGAATATATTAAAGCTCGAAAAATGGCAAAAGCGATGCTATTAAAGGGATATCCCATTTCTGATATTGCCATAATATCGGGGCTTTCGGAAGAAGAAATTCTAACGTTATAACTTTTAATTTCATAAATCTCCTGCTAGTTTTAGCAGGAGATTTTTTGATTTCTTTTGCTAGGGATTCTATTTTTTTTGCATTTTTTCTTTGGAGGGGACCCAGCTCGGAGTTGCGAAGGCCGCACGGTCCCCTCCATGCCCCCCCTTCCTTGGCCGACGCTCTCGCAACTTAATTTTAAGTGAGTTTTGATTTTTGAAAATATTGTTTGCGAGGGAACTTGCTCGCAGTTCTCGCTTGAGGTTCTTGTCATTGCGAAGCCTAAATCTGAGCCTGCCACGAGCCACACTTGCTTTGAGTGTGGCGTGGTGGAAGCAATCTCATTGCCGACAGATCGCCACACTACGTTCGCCATGACAACTCGCCCTGCCTTGGCAGAGGAAATGTTGGCTGCCTGCTTCGCTTAGCTGCGGCCCTCGAGAGACTCGCTCACAAGAGTTAATTGAGGGACAGATCTTTTCGGATTTTCAGCTGTGGCAACTGGTGCTTTGTACGGTTGGAATGGAGCATCAGAAATAGAAGGGCAAAATACTATGTTCTGGACAGCCACGCCAATAGAATCCTACGATCGCGCCTGGGGAATGAATATTTATCATTGGGAAATAACTTTTGACATCGGCGGCCGTGGAAAATCTTGGCCAACAGGTTATTTGCGCTGCGTAAAAACGAATGATTAAGTTATTTTAAAAACGCAAAAAACACAGCGGCAATAATACAAACAAAAGCAGCAATGTGATTCCAATGAAGCGTTTCTGTGCGAAATACTGTTATGGCAATTAAAGTAAATACAGTAATAGAAATTGCTTCTTGGATAATTTTTAATTGCATTAAAGAATAAGGTCCGCCATTTATTTTAGAGCCCATATTGTTTGCTGGAATCATAAAAATATATTCAAAAAGAGCGATTCCCCAAGAAGCGAGAATCACAAGAAAAAGCGGCCAGTGCGTGCTAATATTTAGTTCTTTTAGCTTTAAATTTCCATACCACGCAAACGTCATAAAAATATTTGAAATCACCAAAAGAATAATGGTAAAAATTCCTGCTTTCATATTTACCTCTTTGCTTTTTTGACTTGAGTTTGTAAAGAAGCTCTTAAGCGATAAGGAACGCCTGTAGAAAGCCTAAACGCAAGCCGTGAACGTACTTGTTCTAAATACTGAATATACTTTTCGCTTTGATAATCTCTGTAAGTCCAATCAAAAACGTGAAAATGCCCGGCTTCAAAATAAAGCGTAGGCTCAACAAAAATACCGTCGCGAACATAAACACGTTGGCGTTGATCTTTGGTGGTCGCTAAAAAAAACTGCCCTAAAGTCATGTAGCCTGGATCTAAATTCACGGGGCGCAAACCAGGCGTTCCATTTTCACGAGCAATTTCTAATTCCATTTCATTTGTATGTAATTTTATTCCTGGAATAGATTCTCGAGCAATTAAAGTTTCATAAGCGATAAAAGCTCGAATAGGGCGTTCACCAATTTCTTCTACATAATAATTTGTAAAAGTAAAATCAAAAGGTTCCAGCACTAATTCTTCTTCACCATAAATTTTACGGAGCTGTTCTCTTACTGCAAAAAAAGATTCCGCATTCTTTGCAAGAACACCCATTACTAGCATGACCGGAGAAAGTTTTCTTATTTCACCCATACTTTTCAAAATAGTAAATTCCTTTGCCAAATCTCTTTTTTACTTTTTAAGTATGGATTTATTTTCAACTCTTCTTGCTGCACTCTCTTTACAGGCGTTTTCAATTTTAGATTCCGTGGCTCATTCTGCTAATCATTACACGCAAGGGCTGTCTTTTGACAATGATATTCTTATAGAATCTACCGGGCGATACGGCGAATCAGCTCTTTATAGATACAACTCAGATTTTAAAATTCAAGATTCCATGCGGCTTGAAGAACGATATTTTGGCGAAGGTTCTGTTGCTTTAGGCAACGAAATTTTTTATTTAACCTGGAAATCAAAAAAAGCTTTCAAACTCGATTCCAGAACCTTAAAAATCAAACAAACCTTGAAAATCCCTACTGAAGGTTGGGGGCTTACTTTTTGCAACGGAACGCTTTGGCTAAGCGATGGAAGCTCAGAAATTTTCAAAGTTCTTCCAGAAGATTTTCGTTTTATCGGCAGTTTAAAAGTAAACGATTCAGGAAAACCTGTTTCCTATTTAAATGAACTAGAATGTGTTGATGGAAATATTTACGCCAATATTTGGCAATCTGATTCTATTGCCGTTATTGATAGTAAAACAGGAAATGTTCTTAGCTATCTTGATTTTTCTAAAATCGCAAAAAAAGTTCGTCAAAAATTTCCTAAAGCGGAAGTTTTAAACGGAATTGCCTACGACGGCAAGTACCTTTGGATTACAGGAAAATGGTGGCCCGTTATGTATAAAGTAAATATCAAAAAAGATTAATTCACAAATCGCCACGAAATTCCATAAGCAAAGCGAATTCCTTCTGGAGAATAACCCACCGCCGGCATATATTGAGAATGATTTAAATTTTCAATTCGAGCAAAAAGATCAAACGAAAGAATATTCATTCTCGCTTCAAAATCTAAAGCCAAATATTTTTTCAACTCAACAATCTCAAGATGATTTCCTGTTGGTTTTTCAGATGCTATTGAATAACCGCCATATACAGCTATAGAATCTTCTACAATTCCACAATCATATCTTTTTCCAAACCACTGATAATCTAAGCGTATTTCAACGCCAAGCCTATCTTTTACAAATCGATTTTTCCAACCTACAGAACCTTTGTAATACAAGGAAGGAACATTTTTTAATCGTTGTTTTCTATCTAGTGCAGCTCCTCGCTCGCCATAAAAGAACCAATTAGAAATAGCAAACCCAAGGCGAACAGTCCAATCTAAAGTTTCCGCTCCTTTAAAATTCACTAACTGAAACGCTTTTTCTGCTGATGACAAATCAGAATTTCCAAGCCAGCGTTCTCCTATTAAACCATCTACTTTTTCATACCTTAAACCAAGAGCATAAAATACGCCACCCGGATTCCATGAAATTTCAAAAGCGCTACGATCATGAGTTTCTGGTTTTAATTCTGAATTTGGAAAAATCAAACGCCCACGATTTTCTAAACGTAATTCTTCTAATTCTGGAAAGCGAGTGTCGTGGCGATGATTAGCATAAAGAGACAAATGATAAGGCAAAGGAATTTTTACTTCTGCGGCATACGTTGGTTCCATTTTTATTTTGTTATTTACAGAGCTATTTCTTTGCATGCCACCTAATAATCGAAATTCTAAAAATTTGAATTTTTCTCCTAATTGCAAATAACCTATTTCTTTATCTTGACTAGTTCTTGAATTTGTAGATAAAAATTCGTATTCAAAAAATATGGTCGGATTAAGTAGAGTTTGATAAGTAGCAAAAAGCGAACCAGAATACACTTCATATTCTTTTTCGCTTTCTCTTTCATGCCAAGTTGTATCTTGAATAGTGTCGTAAAAAATTTCACCACTTTCTTTAGTTAATTCTAAAATAGAATCCTTTACGTAATCAATGGACTTTGGAAGATTTTCTTCTTTGATTTCATAATTTCCGATGGAAGCCGATGCTTCTATTTTTAATTTTTTTGTGGGCGAAATGGTAAGCCGAGCTCCGTAAGAAGCACCACGAGTTGAATGAGAATAAGGCTCGGTTGCAAAATGATAAATGGAATAATCAGAAGTATCTTGAATAACCACATGGCGAGAAGCGTCGTCAAAATCCATAAACAAAAGATTCGCATGCAGAGCTAATTCCCCAAAACGAAATAAGTAAGTGAGTTCAGGGCGCAAATGCATTGTGTTCATTGAAATATTTCGTCCACCAAACGGAATAGTTGTAGAATCTCTGCCAAGAGCAAAAAATGGCTGGTGCGTTACATGGGCATAAGTGAATGCATCAGAGCCTTCGTTTCCATAACTAGCAAGCCCTAGATCTAAACGAAGAGAATCTATAATTTGTCGGCGAAAATCTAATCGAAAAGCGTTTCCTTCAAATGCCCCGCGTTCCCATAAAATTTCCGTGACTGGCGAATCTAATGGCGCTAAATTCCGCGATTCTTTTAACACGCCATTTTCGCCATTAAGCCCTGGGTGAAATGCATCATACTCTAATTTTTTTGCATAAAATCCGGCGGCTCCTGCAGGAAACCTTAATGCTGCCGAAGAAACTCCTGAAACAGAACTTGATAAACCAGGCGAGCCAAGAATTGAAGTTCCTAGTGCCCAATCGAATTTCTGGCCAGAAACATCATAGTGACGAAACATTAAACCAGGAATACTTAAAGCTTGTCGAGCTAAATCTACTTCACGCTTTTCTAGGCGCGAAATTTCATTTGCAAAGGCTCCACTAAAAAGAAGAGCCCCCAAAAAAACAACCGACAAGATTAATTTCACTGATTTCATTTCCTGTTAAGATAGAAAATCCGTTCTATTTCATTTTCCTCTTTTCTTTAGATTCAATTTATTTATATCTTATAGGCGTTCACTTTTTTAGGAGTTTATTTATGCCCGCCATTCACCTTTCAGAAGAAAAATTTGATGCGGCTATCGCTTCTGGACAACCTGTGCTTGTAGATTTTTGGGCTACTTGGTGCAGACCATGCCAAATGATGGGTCCTGTGGTCGATGAGCTAGCCGATGAATACGCTGGTCAGGCGATTGTAGCTAAAATGGATGTAGATCAATGTAATGCCATTTGCGCTCGTTACGGAATCACCAATATTCCTAATTTCAAAGTTTTTAAAAACGGCGTTGAAGTTGGAAATCTTGTTGGGGCAGTTCCAAAAAATACTTTGAAAGCTCTTTTAGACAGAAATCTTTAATTTTCTGCTTTTGAATTTAGTCCGGCGAACGCCGGACTATTTTTTTGAACGCCTTGTTTTGAGCCTCCATATTTTAAAAGACTTTCCTTTGAAATTATTTTTTTAAGAATTGTTCTCAAACTTTTTTTCTACAAAGGTCAATCTTTTTATATTTGGTTATGAACTTAAAAATACTTCACCGCTAACACTTTTTTTCTTTTACTTATGCTTACGAAACGTTTAATAATTTGCCTAGATGTTCGCAATCGAAAAGTCACCAAGGGAGTGAAATTCAAAGGAAATATTGATATTGGCGACCCAGTTGAAATGGGGGCGCGTTACAGCGCAGAAGGCGTTGATGAACTCGTTTTTTACGACATTACCGCCAGTGCCGAAAATAGACCATGCGATATTGAAATGGTTCGTGAAATTGCAAAAAACGTTTTTATTCCTTTTGCGGTTGGCGGCGGAATTCGCAACCTAGAGGATATGCGTGCCGTTCTTTTGGCCGGAGCTGAAAAAGTAAGCATCAATAGCCTTGCTGTTTTGCACCCAGAAATTATAGAAGAAGGTGCTAAAGCCTTCGGCAACCAATGTATGGTTCTTGGAATGGATGTAAAGGCTGTAGAAAAAACAGAACAAATTCCTAGCGGGTATGAAGTTTATATTCAAGGTGGTAGAAAACCTATGGGCCTTGACGCTGTTGAATGGGCGAAAAAAGCGGTAGCTCTTGGAATTGGTGAAATTTGCGTAAACTCAATTGATGCCGACGGAACAAAAGAAGGCTATGAATTAAACATTACCCAGCAAATCGCTAAAGCTGTTCCAGTTCCTGTAATTGCAAGTGGTGGCGCAGGAATTCCAGAACATATTTCTGATTTGTTTGCAAAAACCGAAGCTGATGCTGCTCTTGTTGCTTCTATGGTTCATTTCGGAGAATACACGGTTCAAGGAATCAAAGAAAATATGCGAAATGCAGGGATTCCTGTTCGTCGCTAGGGGAGTTTATGGATAAGAATCTTGCTCATGAAATTATTGATGCTGGTTTGGCGGCAGGCGCTTCTTTTGTTGAACTTTTTGAAGAAGAATCAAGACATTCTTCTTTAGGATTAAAAAATAGTTCTATTGAAACAGCAACGGCAGGCACTAATTATGGAATAGGACTTCGACTTCTTTACGGGACCGAAGTTCTTTACGCCTTCACGAGCGATAATTCTCATGATTCTCTGCTTCAAATGGTAAAGGCGTTAACTTTTGGAAGAACCTCTGGAACATACAGCAAACCATTTGAATTTTTGCCTCAAAAAAATATTTGCGACTATTCTACGAATGCATTTAAAGACCCAAGAATGTTGGGCCAATCTGCGAAAACTAATTATCTTCAATTAGCAGATTCAACGGCAAGAGCCATTTCACCTAAAATCGTGCAAGTGAGCGCTTCTATTTCAGATGTTTGCTCAACTATTTCCATTTACAATAGTGAAGGGCTTTCATTAGAAACCAAAAGAGCTAGGTGTCGTGCTAATGTTTTCGTTACCGCCGAAGAAGGAAACGAACGTCACATTGCACATGAATCTCCTGGAGCGCTTGGCGGCTATGAATTTTTAGAAACCATTTCCTTTGAAGATTTAGCCAAAGAATCTGCGGAACGAGCTTTACGTATTTTAAATGCCGGTTATATTAGTGGTGGAAAAATGCCTGTCATTATGGGAAATGCATTCGGTGGTGTGATTTTCCATGAAGCCTGCGGTCATCCATTAGAAACAGAATCCATCCGAAAAAATGCAAGTCCTTTCTGTGGAAAATTAGGAGAACAAATCGCTCATCCTTGCTTAACTGCCATAGACGATGGAACCTTGAAAGGCGTTTGGGGAAGTTTAGAAATTGATGACGAAGGAACTCCAACCGAACGCACGGTTTTAATAGAAAACGGAGTTTTAAAATCTTATTTAAGTGATAGAATCGGAGCAGAACAAGTAGGAGTAAGAAGAACCGGAAGCGCTAGGCGCGAATCTTATGCCTATGCTCCTGTTAGCCGTATGCGTAATACGTTTATCGCTCAAGGAGAATCTTCTCTTGACGATATGATTTCAAGTGTAGATAATGGACTTTACGCAATAAAAATGGCTGGAGGTTCTGTGAATCCAGCCACTGGAGATTTTAATTTTGCCGTTGAAGAAGGCTATGCTATCCGAAACGGAAAACTAGCAGAGCCAGTCCGAGGCGCCACACTCATTGGTAAAGGACATGAAATTCTTCCCAAAATCAGCATGGTCGGTAAAGATTTAGAACTTGCCGCCGGAATTTGCGGGGCGTCTTCTGGTTCCGTTCCAGTCACCGTCGGACAACCCTCGCTTAAAGTAGATCAAATTCTTGTTGGCGGCCGTTAGAAATTAACCTGTAATTCCTTTCACAAGGTCTGGAGCAAATTTCTGTAAATAACCAATAGCAAGAATTACAATAACGATAGTAGGCAAAACCCACTTCAAGTAGAAACGGAATGCTTTAGCAGCAGGGAGTTTCCAACCTTTTCCTGTATTCACTTCGTTATAGAAATTTTCTTGTCCCCAACCATAGCGATGGTTACAGAACAAAATAAAGATTAAAGAACCAATTGGTAAAATAGTATTAGAAACTAAGAAGTCTTCTAAATCCAGCACGCCTGAACCAGCGCCAAAAGGTTCAAATCCAGAAAGCACATTAAAGCCCAATGCACATGGCAAAGAAAGAATAATAATAGCGATGATATTGTACTTCACAGCCTTTGCGCGAGAACAATCTTTCAAATCCATCCAGAAAGCGACGATATTTTCAAACACAGCAATCAAAGTAGATAGAGCAGCAAAAGAAAGGAAAAGGAAAAATAGACTTCCAAAAATCCGTCCTGCAGGCATTGCTTCAAAAACCTTAGGTAATGTGACAAAAATAAGCCCCGGACCCTGACCTGGTTCAAGATTAAAGGCAAAACAAGCAGGGATAATAATCATACCAGCCATCAAAGCCACAAAAGTATCCAACAAGCAAATATTGGTAGCTTCTTTAGTCAAAGAATGGGTTTTATCAATGTAACTACCAAAAATACTCATAGAACCAATACCGATACTCAAAGTAAAGAAAGATTGGCCAACTGCCGCAAAAAGAATTTCTGCTAAATTATTTTCCCCTAAACGAGAAAAATCAGGGATCAAATAAAACTTAATTCCTTCCATAGCACCAGGAAGAGTTACCGCACGAATCACCAAAAATACAAGCAAAACCAAAAGGCAAATCATCATTTTCTTCGTGATTTTTTCAACGCCTTTCTGTAAGCCTAGTGAAACAGTTCCAAGCCCAAGAATCACAGCAACGACCATCCAGAAAATCATCAAAGAAGGGTTTGCAAGCATATCGCCAAAAGCCTTTCCGCTGCCGCCTTCATAATTCAGCAAATCGCCCATTGTCACAAGACGATAGAAATAATAAATCATCCACCCAGTTACTGTTGTATAGAACATCATCAACAAATAGTTTCCGGCAATCATCATATACTTTGCCACATGCCATTTTGTCCCTGGTTTTTCAAGAACTTCAAAACTTTTCGCTAAACCGCGACGAGAAGCACGTCCAACGGAAAATTCGGCAATCAAAATTGGAAGGCCAAAAACAAGCAAAAAGAACAGGTAAATCAGAACGAAAATTCCGCCACCATATTCACCTGTAATGTAAGGAAAACGCCAAACGTTACCAAGACCGATAGCGCACCCAGCCGAAATCAACAAAAATCCCAAACGGGAGCTAAATTTTTCTCTGGAATCCATAATTTTCCTTTTGGTTAAATCAATAAAGTAAAGATAATTTGTATTTCGAGAATTTTGGTTTTTATTTTCAAAACAAGAGCGCTAATCCGAAATTATTAACCAATTATCGCTTATTTAGGGCGTTCCCCAGCAAAAATTCAAAAAAAACGATTAAAAAAGTAGCTGGGTCGGGCCCTTGCGTTATCACGCGGCCAACAAAAAGAACCTTCGCACAGCCGCGTGTCCGTTCAGCCGCGGAAAAATAAAAACAAGAATTTCCGCGTCCGAATGGCAATGCCACTACGGTCCCTAACGCAAAAAGTCTCGGCGGGTACCGAGACTTTTAAATGGACGATATTGGACTCGAACCAATGACCCCTACCATGTCAAGGTAGTACTCTAACCAGCTGAGCTAATCGTCCGAAATGTAACCCAATGATAGAAAGAGTTATACTGAATGTCAAGGGCAGCCAATAAAAATTAGGCGAGCCATGCTAAGCATTTTGACTAGCTAATGACGAAAGGTAACGCTCACCAGTATCTGGTAAAATCACCACAATATTCTTTCCTTCAAATCGAGAATCTTTAGCAAGAGCAATCGCCGCCGCCAAAGCCGCTCCCGAAGAAATTCCGGCTAAAATTCCTTCAGAAACCGCCAAATTTTTTAGCATAGCATAAGCGTCTTCATTTTGAACAGTAACGATTTCATCAAAAATATCTGTGTCCAAAACGCTAGGTACAAAACCGGCTCCAATTCCTTGAATCGCATGAGCGCCCGCTTTTTCTCCAGAAAGCACCGCCGAAGAAGCCGGCTCAACAGCAACCACATGAATTTCTGGATTTTGCATTTTTAAATAAGCGGCCGTTCCACTCAAAGTACCACCTGTACCAACGCCAGCGACAAATACATCAATATTCCCTTCTAAATCCTCCCAAATTTCAGGCCCTGTTGTCGCCAAATGTGCTGCCGGGTTTGCAGGATTATCAAATTGCCCCGGCAAAAAACTATTTGGGATTTCTTTAACTAATTCATTTGCTTTTTCAATCGCTCCAGCCATTCCTTTAGAAGCTTCAGTCAAAACCACTTCAGCTCCATAAAGGCTCATAAGCATTCTACGCTCCATGCTCATAGATTCAGGCATTACAATTATAGCTCTATAACCACGAGCCGCACATAAAGCGCACAACCCAATGCCCGTATTTCCCGAAGTCGGTTCTATAATCACAGAACCTGGCTTAATTTTTCCAGAACGTTCCGCTTCATCAAGCATTGCTTTAGCCACTCTATCTTTTACAGAACCTGCTGGATTTCTCATTTCAAGTTTTGCAAAAACATTTCCTTGAAAACCTTCCTTCATTTTCAACCGAGAAAGCTGAAGCAAAGGCGTTTTTCCAATTAAATCTTCAACTGATTGCGCTATTTTTAGCATAAAAATATTCCTATAAAACAAATTTCTTTTTTTGAAATATATAAAATCAAAAACAAACCTAATATCCTAAAATTATTCAGTTTATCCGAGAGTTAAGAAAAACATCTGTGATACGCACTCAAAATAAAGCATATTTGATTCGTGCAAAAGGTTCTTTCACTTATTATTGTTCTTTCTATGGCATGTACCTTACATGCTACAGTTGCTCATAAAGTGAATGATTCGACTTTAAGTTTAAAAATTAGAGAAAAGGTTCAAGATTCTAGCTTAATAGTTTCCTCTGAAATTCAAAATTTTTCACGGCAAGAACTCAGGAAAAAATTACCAGGAATTGTTCCGTTTTTAGAAGTTCTCGGGCAGAACGTTCTAGTTTGGGGGTGGGATTTTTTTGTTCTTCAAAAACATTACGCAGAAATTTCCCCTTATATTTGGGAACGCAATTTACGAGAAGGCTGGACCTGGGACGATAATCACTGGGCAATCAATTTTTTCGGGCATCCTTATCAAGGTTCATTCTACCATGTTGCGGCTCGTTCTTCAGGGTTTTCCTTTTACCCAAGTTTACTCTTTAGTGCTTTTGGTTCTTGGACTTGGGAATATTTTGCCGAACGAGAATACCCTTCCTTCAACGATTTTGTAGTCACAAGCGTTGGTGGTTCTCTCTATGGCGAAATGTTGTTTCGACTTTCTCAACGGTTACTCGCCAAACCAGACCCGACTTGGTTTGAACAAAGTCAATCTTTTGTATTGCACCCACTAAGTTTTCTGCATTGGAAAATCGCCGGGCCAAGAGTAAATAATCCTGGATATTTCCCAATAGATTTTTCTTTTGCTCTTGGTGGTGGGTATCGTTTTGGCTCTGATTATCGTTACGACAAAATGCCTGCTGATCGATTAGATGATGAATGGGAAGAATTCAATGGGGCAGCTACATTCATGTTGGTTTATGGCTATCCCGACCGAAAAATCAAAGCGCCTGTCGAATATTTCACCATTTATGCAAGATACGAATACGGCCAAGAAAACCAATTATTTGCCATGAATACTTCTGCTAAACTTTTAAATTACAATCAAAGTAATCATAAACATTCTTGGTTTGATATTGGCATTTACTTAAACTTTGATTCTTACTATGGTAACTTAGCGAAAATGGGAAACTTATCACTTGGCGTTGGGCTAGATTTAAGCATTCCAATTACCCCAAATATTCAAATGCGTTATCGTGCAGAACCTGGCTTTATTTTCTTAGGTTCCGCAGATTTTAATTACGACGAACTTTTAGAAGAAATCATTCCGGATTATGAAATAACAAGAGAATACCAATACAACTATGGCGCTAGATATTTCACTTCAATACATTTTAAGTTCTTTGAAAAAATAAATATAAACGACCGCTTTAATATAAATTTAATGAAAACTATGCCTAATTCAGAGCCACATTACGGCGCTCATGGTTATGATATTATTGGCACCAACGAACTTTTTGCGGAATACTTAGTTTTGAAAAATGTCGCACTAGGAATTCGACTAGATTCTTACTTTAAAATAGCCGCCTACACAGGCGAATACTTTGAACCTATGTCTAGAACATTCCATTCAGTTGGCCTTTACAACCGAATTCACTTTTAAAAATTTATTTTTTCTCTTTTGTCCCTGAAGATTTTGGTACTTGAATAGAGCGTTTCTCGGCGCGTAAACGAGAAAGCGGAGTAAACGAAAATAAAGAAACGCCTAAAAGGAATGTGCAAAGAAAACCACCTAAAGCTAACGCACTATGTTTTAAAACAGCCATTCCAGTAAAATCTTTACCCACCAAAATAAAGAAAACAGCGAGCGCCACGGTTGATATAATAGCAGGGAGAAGAGTTTTCTTAAAGGCAAAAATTAAAGCACCTGCTTTTGGAGAACCTAGCGATAATTCCTTACCAGATAAAAGTGCAAAGCCCAAAAGTTCCGCTAGCATCAATACAGAAAAAGCGCTAAGTTCAAAAGAGGGATAGTTTACAAATTTCATTCCTAAAACAGTTCCTACTAAAGTTGTAGCACTTAAAGCCATTGGCAAAAGCATACATGCCCAAGTTTTTTTCACCACAACCATTAAAATAATGGAAAGAACCGCATAACTCAAAACGACAGGCAAAACTACTGCATCAGAACTTTGAAGACTAAATAAAATTAAAGGTAGCGCGATAAAAATTCCTAACGCAGAAAAGCCTAATCGCATTCCGCCCAGTAAAAATCTTGGCAAAAGAAGTACTACTAAAAGAACGGCAAAAGGCCAAAGCGATAAGAAATTTCCTTCAGCGTATCGCATTCCAAGAAGTTCTGAAACATTCAAAATGTGAGTTAAAAATTCTCGCCACCCAGCAAAGAAATACCCACCCACAAGAGCGAGAATAAAAACTATTACCAAGCGAAAACGTAAAATGAATTCGCCGATTCTTTGAATAATTCCTGGTTTTTCTCTTAAATCCATCATTACCTCGAAATTAATAATTTCTGTTTTTTCACAAATGTTTTTTTCTTAGACGATTCTGTCGCAGGTACTTCACTACGAACTACATAATGGTACAAACCATTAGCGAGTAATCGCCCGTAAAAATCTTTTCCATTCCAACGAGTCACTCCAGATTTCGCATTAGAAATTCGTTGAACTAATCGACCATTCTGATTGTAAATGAATATTGTGACCTTTGCAGAACGCCCGACCGCTAAATCTTTAAAGTAAAATGTAGTTCCTTTTTTCCCCATCGGATTAGGTGCATTAAATACATCTGCTAAACCTGCTTTTAACTTTTCAGTGATTTCTACCTTTACGGTCTTCTTCGCCACATTTCCTAAAATATCTTGAGCGCGAACTTTAAATTCATAAATTCCTGGCGGGTAAGAATTTTCTGGAAAGTTCATTTTGGCAGAAACCTTTTTGGCAGATTGCTCTAAATAAGGCCATGGGTGGAACGGAGAAGCAATTTTTGAAACTTCAAAAGAAAAGCCTTCATCTGCTCCGTCGCTAAAATCTAAAGCCGTAGAATCCTCTGCGCTAACAAGCAAACATGCTGGTGTTTCTAAACGAATCGTTTGACCTTCAGCTAAATACGAACCATTTGAGGCTCCGCAAGTAGTGATTTTGATTTCAGGAGCCGTTTCATCTTTTAAAGAATCCGCATAAGAAGAAGTGCCAGCAATTAAAATTCCCAATTTTAAAAAGTGTGCCACGTATGGAGATTTTTCCGAATAGAAATAAGCAGAGACCTCGGCAGCCGTATCTCCAAATGCAATTTTTTGTGGAGTGATAAATTCAGTTGAAAAACGTCCAGAACGAACAGGAATCTCTTCACTATAAATTAAAGAACCTGCGTAAGAAACTGTTACTGAATCCTCCGTTGCGGGTTCATAAGAAAGCGTTTTATTTTTGAATCCTTCACGAATACTCAAAAAGAGTTTTCCGTTTTCATCTGTTCCTTTTATTTTTCCTGAAATTGTCATTTTATCTAACGAAAGCAAGGAATCAATTTTTTGATCTAACTGAATATCAAACTTTTCCACGGGCATTGAAACTACAGGTTCTCCAAGCAAAACATATCGTTCATTATTATAGCGAGCAAATGAATACGTTGTTTTGGCTAAACCTTTTCCGCGAACTAAAGCTTCTCCAATTCTAATAGCGGAATCGCCTAAAGCATGATACATTAAATTCTTAGCAAGACTTTCGTTTGGTCCTCCATAAGATTGCCTAGAAGCACCTATTGAAAGGATACTTCCTTTTTTTCTTTCTCTAACAAATTGTTCAGACAAAGAAAGTTCATCGCCTTTGTCAAAACGAGCTAAAGAACAAGAAAATGAAGAAAGAATGGTATAGCGTCCTTCGTTTGAAATCCTTGAAAAATAAGCTGGTTTCAACAAGCCTTCGCTTGCCCAATCCGATAAAGAACCATGCCCAAAATAAATGGTAAAAAGAGCGCCTTGGTTAATAGCGTCTAATAAATCAGTAGCCGCTTCTGGCTTTTGACCAGTGGCGTCTTCTTCATAATCTAATAGATAAATTTTTTTCTGAATAAATTGCTTATGATTTTTTATTCCAATAGAATCAAGACTTAACGCTAAATTTTCAATAGAGCTCGTGTGCTTTTGGTAATCCATTTCTGCTCCATTTTTAGAATCATCAGCCGCAAAAACTAAAGTGTTTCGCCAAATACCATTATCTTGAACTAGCTTCTTTTCATGCAAATAAATTTTTTCGAGATAATTTTCAAATTCATTTTCTGTTTGAACAGGAAGTCGCCCAATTGCTAAATCCAAATCATATTCGCCATAACGAATGCTTTCGCCAGAATCTAAAACTGCGTAAAAATCTTCAACCACGGCATCTTCTTTTTCAAATGCAGGAATTCTAATTTTAGGCAAAGAATTGCTCATGCCTCGATAATCATAATGAGCAGCTCCTGCAAGCAACACATAGCGCAAATTCGGGCAAATTGAGCGCGCATAAATCAAGTAATCGCGAATGGTTTCTGGAGAAATTGAACCGCCAGAATACAAACGATAAATGTCTTCAGCAAGCACTAAAGTAGTTTTCAACGGAAACGAAACTTCTTCGCCGGCTCTAAATTCTGCAAGGCGTAAAGCCTGATTCTGAAAGGCTTCTGGTGCGATAATCAAATATTCTGTTTTTGAAGATATTCGTTCCGGGCGAGCGAGAGTTCCACTTTTTCTTGCAGGAATTCCTTCTAAGAACGCAGGAGCTAAAACCTTGTTTGACCGATAAAGCAAATACTGAACATCTTCTGAAGCACTAATGCTATCAACGGCATAACCATTTTCTGCTTTCAACGCTACTACTGGAATATGCCCTTTAAACTTCATTAAAGAATTTCCAGAAGCAACTGGAATCTTGATTTTTCCAGAAACCTTACCAGGCAAAATCCAATCGGAACTATCTGTGCTTGGCTTCCACGGATACGCTAAAGAATAACCATCAAAACGAACAAATCTTCCTTCGCTAGGGAGAATCGAAAGAGAAAATTCATTTCCTGATTTTTTTAGTTTTGAAACAGGCGTTACAAAATTTCCTCCTAAAAGTAAATCAAACGATTCAAAAGGTGTTCCATTTATGGTCGCTTTTAAATTCACATATTCCATTCTCTGTTCATAAGATTTAGCTGACGCTAAATTATCTATAGTTTGAATAATCCCATCTCCTAAATCAGAAACGCCTGTTGAACGCATCGGGAAAAATGAAAAAGATACATAAGATGGCTTTTCTGAAATTAAACCAGGCAAAGTTTCTGTTTGAGACTGTCTTAATTCTCCATTTGATAAATTAGTTGTTGCGTTTGGTAAATTCCACGCCCAAAACCATTCTTTTCCGCTCGCCGTTTCCCAGGCTCCACCTTCTCGACCAAAATAAGTATCGCGTAAAAGTAAATCTCTTTCAGCTCGAACATAACGCAAGAATTCTAATTCCTTAGCGCCAGCCATTGAATAAAGTTTTTGCTCTTTTAAACTTTTTGTTTCACCTGATGTTTGATAAGCTAAATGAAAATACTGGAAAAAAGAATAAGGTGAAGAAGAGAAATAATACTGCATTGGAGAAACGGCATACAATGGATTTTCTATATCCATACGTTTCCATATAGATGTTCCGTAACCAACAAAGTAAAGTGAATCGCCGTCATCAAAAATTCCATTTGTATTTTTATCACGAATATCTAACGGAAGTTCCTGCAAATTTTTACCAGGAATATGAGAAGAAATATTTTTTGGCATTTCAGATAAAGTGTCCGCCGACGCTCCATATAATTTCAAGGCACTTATACGAATGCCATCTATAGCAGTCGCTTTTCCTACAGAAAGTAAAGCCGAGCGCAATTCTCGATACGAAACACCATAAAGTCCATTTTCTGATGTAAGTGCTGGATTTTTATCACCTACAGCTATTCGGACAAGCCATTCAACATCAGAAAAATCCGTAGTAGATTTTCTCAACACAGGCGTTTTTTCCGTTTGTCCATAAACACTTGTCGCCTTCGGATTCGCTACTTTAAAAAGAGCTCTTTTCCCTGGATTTTTTCCAGAAGCGTTCCCAGTAAATTGAACAGAAAGTTTAAATTGTTCTCGATAAGCGAGTGCCTGGCGAGAACCTATTAAAACCGGAACCCAAATATCAGACATCCAAACGCCATCACGAAGAATCGGCGTTTCAACCAAAATATTTGTAAAATTTAGTGAGTCTTCAATGCAATAAGTAGAGAGTTTTTTTGTTGAAATATCTTGAATAGAAACAGAAGGTTTTTTTGAATTCGGAAGCCCTACTCGATACACTCGGTAAGGAATCATTGAATGCGCTCGATAAGAAATATTTTCAGGAATTAAACGAGTTCCATTTTCACATGGCGATAAAGAAGCATTTCGTACAGAATCTAAAACAACAAAAGTTCCCGGCTTATCCTCAAGGACTCCGGCAAAAACACCCATCGCTAAAAACAACAACACGAAAACCATGCGCATACAGCGCAAAATAGAAAAGGATTTTAAGGAAAACCTACTCTTAACGGATTTTTCTAGTCGATAGTTCATTTTTATGGCATACGAATGTTCATTTCATAAAATCCGTTGCCATCTGTGCGCATTTCAACCAAAACCTGCCTAGAAGTTCTCGCTGAAAAAATTCTGAATTTAGCAGGCGGATAACCACTTGAAAGAATGGCTGAAATTTCTTCGGAGGAAATAAAATATTTTTGATTCCATTCAGGCATATACCAATGCCAAGCTTGCCAATTAAAAATACCACGCGTAGATTGAATAAAAGCTCTTAACATTAAAGCGTATTCATACAAGAAAAAATCTTTATATTCAGCAACCACTTTTGCCTTTTCTTCAAAAGAAAGAGAAGCAAATTTCCCATCAAAACGAAGCGGAGTTTTATCTCGACGCGTGTAGGAAAAATACAAACTACTATTATCAATTTTGAGTTTTAATGCCGGGTCATCTTTGTGAACAAATTCATTTGTAGAAACACCTTGATAATCAGACAAAACTAATTCAGGAAAAAGTTTTGCATGCACCGAAAGCATCTCTGGCCTAGTATTTATTTTATCCACTTCATAAAAGGATAATTTTTCTTGTTTTCCGACTTGCGAGAGCACAGCCATTTTTGGGGTTTGGTCTGGAGAATTTATTACCCAAGCTGCTAAAAAATCTTTGTGTTTTTTTAACACTTTTTCAAGAACCGGGTCTGAAATAGAAAGCGTATCATAACGCATCCAATTTCCATTTTTACCCACTTCATCTAATTTCATAAAGAGTTCTTCTCCTGAAAAAGATGGAGTTGCCGAAAAGCTAGCGATTGGCTTTGCCGCCAAAGAAAAAATTGAAAATACAAGAAGAAAGAAAATTGTTTTCATGATTTAGATAGAAGGAATTGGTTCTAAAAGAGATTCATCAATGGAACTATAATCATAGCGATATTCTTTTTCTAACAAATACAACGCTAATTTGGTATTACTCCAATTCTTTTTCACCCCAATGGATTCAATCCCCTTAGTCGCCAACGGAAAAGATTCCACCACATCTAATTCCCATTTCAAATCGTCCCAAGTAAACAAAAGTACAGGAACTTTAGGACTTTGAGCAAGACCAATACTTCCTCTATCATTTTTTACTTCCATCGGGCCAAGTTCCAATTCGGTCAATTTCAAAAGCATTCCCTTTTTAGCAAACGCAAGAGAAATCATGCGATCTTCTTGTACGGTCCACAAGTGTTCTCGTTCATACAAACGATAAAGTAAAATCATATAAACTTCACAGAACGGACGCTGTTCTAATAATTCCTGATTTTCTGTTTGCGCCGCCACCTCCAAAGAATCAAACCAGTATTCTGAAGAATCTGTAATGAATGGCAATATCGCTTCTGGATCAGAACCTGCTCTAACCGTAGCAATTAAATCGGCAAATGTTTTTTCAAGCAACAGTTGTTTTTCTTGTTGTTGCATTTCGTAGCCAGAATATTTCGCAGCCGCTTCACCAACTACACCAGAATTTGCAGCAGCACAAGAATCAAGAAAAAAGATTGCCGCTAAAGAAATAAAGCTAGCAAGTGCTATATTTTGGAAACGATGCATCGCGACGATTACCTCCAATTACCATTAGACGAACTTTTAAGAGCCTGCACCTTAAAAGGGTATCAAGGTTCTGGCCCTGGTGGACAACATCGCAACAAAACCAATACCGGCGTCTGTTTACGACTCGCCCCCTATAATTTAGAAATCAAGTCCTGTGAAAGCAGGAGCGTTTCTGAAAATAAAACCCATGCACTCCATCGAATGCAACTCGCTTTAGCAATTTATGTTCGAGAGCCCCCAAAACCGGAGTCTCAATTAAAATTTCCAGGCAGCAATGGCAGAATTCAAACATCTAATCCTCAGTATCCACAATTCATTGCAAACGTTCTTGATATTGTAGAAGCAAATGGTGGAGATACCAAAGTAGCAGCCAAGGCGTTCGGACTTTCCCCAACAGCACTCACAAAAATTTTACACGCCGACAAACACGTTCTAAAAGCGATGCAAGATATTCGCGCTAAAAAAGGGAGACCTCCTCTGAAAAGGTAAGCTAAACTAAATCATCTGATTTTGGAAGAATCAGCCAAGCAAGTACATAAGCAAGAACGACAATTCCACCAGTAAAAAGAGCAAGCAAGGCCGTTGCCAAACGAACCACTGTAGGATCTATCGAAAAATATTCTGCGATTCCGCCACAAACTCCAGCGATTTTTGCGTTTGAATTAGATAACGTTAAACGTTTCATACTTTCTCCTTGTTTCAACTTAAAATAAAAAAATCTGTGGGGTTGCCACAGATTCTTTTAAAGCGAAAAATTATTCCACCTTTGCCGCTACCGCTAATTGATAAATAGCCGTAGCATCTTCTGAACGAATTGGTACAAACCCATGTCCTTCTCCAGGGTTTAACTTTTCAACCATCAAAGGAATATCTTCTGGTTTAGCGCCCAATTCTTCAAAATTAATAGGCATGCCAATTCTTGAAAGGAATCGTCTAAATTCGCGGATTCCGGCTTTAGCGGTATTCTCAGGATTTTCAAAATCCATATTGCAGCCAAATACACGACAAGCCATTTGAGCAAAACGCATTACGTTGTGATTCATCACATATTCCATCCAAGCAGGCATAATCACAGCAAGTCCAGCTCCATGAGCCACATCATACAAGCCAGACAATTCATGTTCTAACCCATGGCTATTCCAATCTTGACTGCGCCCAACACCAACAATATCGTTATGTGCTACAGTGCCTGCCCACATAATATTTGCCCGAGCTTCATAACATTCCGGGTTTTGAATCACACGAGGAACTTCTTTCAACATCGTTAAAAGAACCGCTTCGCAAAGTCTATCTGTAATTTCTACTTCTGGCGTATTCGTAAAATAACGTTCAAACACGTGAGCCATAATATCAGTCGCTCCGCATGCTGTTTGATAAGCAGGCAAAGAGCAAGTCCATTCAGGGTTTAAAACTGAAAATTTTGGACGAATAATATCTGAGCCAACGCCGCGTTTTAAGCCGCCTTCTTCTTTAGTAACTACCGACGAAGGAGAACCTTCAGAACCAGCAGCCGCAATTGTTAAAACGGTTCCAACAGGCAATGCTTTTTGAATACTTGCTTTACCTGCGTAAAAATCCCAAAAATCGCCGTCGTACAAAACACCTATAGCAATCGCTTTAGCGCTATCAATACAAGAACCACCGCCAACAGAAAGAATAAAATCCACATTTTCTCGACGACAAAGTTCAATACCTTCATAAACTTTTGAATCCTTCGGATTTGGCTGGACACCGCCTAATTCCACAAAAGGAACTTCAGCTTTTTTTAAAGATTCCCGAACTTTTCCGAGCAAACCCGAACGCTCAGCCGAAGAACTTCCAAAATGCAAGAGAACTTTAGTTCCCCCATATTTTTTCACCAATTCTCCGCATTCGCTTTCGCGATTTCGACCAAAGACAAATTCTGTCGGACTATAAAAATTAAATGATTCCATAAAAAACTCCTTGATTTTTTTACAAGATATACTTTTTTCTTTCAAACAAAAACTTCTTTTTTGTTTTTTTTGTCCACAAAAGAAACCAATCAAAACGTCTGAGGGTTCCCCGCGCTTAAAATCAAAAAAATCACGCGCGGGTCGGGCTTTTGCGTTATCTCGTGCAAGCACTCGTCCGTTCAGCCTCGTGAGCAAAGCTCACGAGTCCTAACCCCAAAGGGCTACAATCCCTAACCCAAAACTCACCAACAAAAAAATACACTTTCATTACAGACATTTTTTCAATCAGAACCATTTCAAACATTTTGTATTATTTTATAGAAGAGTTCTAAAAAAGGTTTTTTATGAATCGCTTCATTTTCATCATTCTCATTTTCGGCTCTATTTCATTTTCACAAATAATTTCAAATGTTGACTTTGAAAACCGCACCGAAGGCGTTTACACCAACGACCAAGCTAAAGAAGATTTCGTAAAAAAAGCAGGAGCAAGTAGCTGGTATGCACTAGACAAGAATAATGGTGAAAATTCAAGAATCGTTTATGATTCACTAAAACAGGGAATGGTTCTTCAATTCAAATATCCAGCAGGATGTGTTGGCCCAAATGACAAAGAAACTTCTAAGGCTTGTGCCGGGCAAATCAAACAACCTCTCACAACCTCTGCTGAAGAAATGTGGCTTTCATACGACATATTATTTGAAAAAGGCTTTGAATTTGTTCTTGGAGGAAAACTTCCAGGACTTTGTGGCGGTGAATGTTACACTGGCGGCGAACGCCCTTCTACTGGCGATGGCTGGAGTGCTCGTGTAATGTGGAGAAAAGATGGTAAAGTCGTTCAGTACCTTTATTTTGTAGAACAAGCTTCTACCTACGGCGATGACGCTCTTTGGAATATGAACGGAATCATTCCGCAAAAACAATTTATTCCAGGAACATGGCATAAACTAGTTACGCGCGTAAAATTAAATACGGTAAATACAGAAGGTAAAGGTGAAAAAAATGGCATTATCCAATCTTGGTTTGATGGAGAACTTGCTCTTAACATAGATACTCTTCGCTTAAGAGATTTCGCCGACCAAAAAATAGACATCTTTTATCTTTCCACATTTCACGGAGGCAGCACCACAGAATGGTCTCCACAAAACGATGTTTTCGTACGTTTTGATAATTTCATAGTTTCTTTAGATTCAATTCCTGTTTCGCCATCAAATGGAAATACAACTACTGAACAACCTTTGGATTCCACAACGGTAGATTCTACCTTATCGATTAATGGAGTAAAAAATTCAATCCATTCCAATTCATTAAAGTTAATTTCAGGAAAAAATTATTTTCTAAAAACGCCACTAATCAAAAATCAAACATTTGAATTTTACGATTTAAACGGAATCCTTTTACAGAAAAAAACATTCCCAAAAGGGACTCAATTTATTTCTAATCCAAATGCTGGGAAAGTTTTCATTCTTCGAAAAGTTCCTTAATTTTCTATAGTGGGGAACGCTTCTTCCATTCACTACTACTTTCAGATTCATAAAAATCTCAGGATTTTTACAAAAATTCCCATTGTTTCTTAAATTAATTTGAAATTTTTCGAAGCCCTAAAAGAGAAACAACAAAAGAAAAAAACATTCCTATTAACGGGAAATAGCTGTTTTCATTTTCAAGAAAAACAGTAATAACGCCAAAAATACCGCCAACTAAAACGCCAAGAATCCAAAAACGTTCAGAAACAAAAAATTTTCTATGTAAAAAAATAGCCACTGCTAATGGACAAACTACTCCTGGCGTGTAAATAGAATATGCAGAAAGCAACAAACTAATAATGTCCTTTCCGTGTAAAGCTAAAAGCATTGAAAGTATTCCTAAAATCAAAACAACAACACGAACAAATGAGACTTTTTTTACTTGAAACAAATCATAAGCTAAAATAGAAGAAGCATTAATCAAACTTGTATCAGCTGAGGAAAGTAAAGCACATACCATTCCTATACAAAGAGCAATAGCGAGTGGAAATGGAAGAATATTTCCTGTTAAAAAGAAAAGAGGATTTTCAGCAAAGGAATACATCGCTCCAGAGAAAATACCAATGCAAGCAATTAGAATTCCAAATAAAATAAGGAAAAATCCTGCCATAAAAGATGAGCGACGAGCCACCTTGGGCGAACGAGAAATCAAATTTCTTGAAATAATATCAGGGCCAAGTAAAAATGCTCCCGAAATAGTAAAAGCAAAAGAAAGCCATTGACCTAATGAAAATTTATTGCCAAATAAATTCCACTGATTTTCATTAATCAAAATTTCTGTAGTCTGAGAATAATTCAATAGTAAAAAAACAAAGGTTCCAATAATTCCTATTGCAAAAAGAATAAACTGCACAAAATCGGTTTTTACAACTGAAAGCTGACCTCCTAATAATGTGTAAAGAATCACAAGAAAGGCTGCAAGCATAATCATTATTTCAGACGAAGATTCTGACAAAAGTTTAAGGAACATGCCTAAGCCAGCAAATTGAGCTGCAATTACTCCGATCCAAGAAACTGCAATAATTAAAGCTACTAAACGCCCAGAGCGCTCCCCCACCACCATTTTAACTAAATCAGGCAATGTTTTGGCAGAAAAACCGCGGATTTTTTTTGAAAAAAATAACGCTTGAAGCCAGAGCCCAAGAGCGCCAAACCCAAGCCACCAAAAAGCCGAAATACCTTCTACTTTAGCTCGTTCACAAATTCCTAATGTAGCCGATGCGCCAAGCATTGTAGCTAGCAAAGAAAATGTGACAAAAAAAGTTCCTTGATTTCGCCCTGCGACCACATAATCATCAAGATTTTTCACCTTAAAAAAATCTCGAAAAGCAATAAACAAGAGGACCGCAAAGTACAGAAAAAGAACCTTCATCATAAAAAAGATAGCAATTCGGATTCTTCTTCCCAATTTTTTTCATTCAACCAAGAAAGTCTTTTATTATTTTTTCTACATCAAAGGAGTTCCTATGAAAATTCAAAAATTATTTTTACCCGCACTTCTTATTTCTTCTATGGCTTTTGCCGAAGAATTAGGAAAATACGAGGCAGAAACTGCCACACTTTCAACTGATGCTACTGTAAGTGGCTCCTACGTTAAAATGAACGAAGGCAACATTACTTTTGAAAATGTTAATGTCGCTTCTGCTGGAGCTTACACGCTTTCCATTCATTATCAAAACAACTATGGTACTACCAAGCAAAATGATATTCAGATTAATGGAACTAAAGCAGGTACTTTAGAATTTTCTGAAACGGCTTCATTTACCGATATATCAATGATGGTAAATTTAAAAGCAGGCTCAAACACCATCGCTCTTATTAAAAACTGGGGCTGGATCGACGTAGATTACATTACCATTTCAACATACGAACCAAAAGCCTTCGACGTTTGTAACGCTCCTACTACTCCAGAAGCTACAGAAGCTGCTAAAAAATTATACAACTTCCTTTCCAATAATTTTGGTACAAAAACAATCTCTGGTGCTATGACTGGAAGTATGGACAATGCTTCTTCTTCAGTTAAAGCCCATGAAGACGTTGCCATTGTTTACACTCAAAGTGGAAAATACCCTGCACTTGTGGGCTTTGATCTTTTAAACGCAACTGGTTTAAGCGCAGGTGAATCTTGGTTTAAAGAATATACAACAACCGTGATGAACCTTGCTAAAGATACTTGGAAACAAGGAGGCATTCCTGCATTCACTTGGCATTGGAATGACCCTAGCGATTCTGTAATGGCTTTCTATGTTAAGGGTGCTAATGAGAATTACACAACATTTGACTTCACAGACGCTTTTGTTTCTGGAACCACTTCTTGGGATACTCTTTCTGCAACTTACAAGGCAATTGTTTCAGATATTGATGAAGTTGCAGCCCTATTCTTAGATTTACAAAATGAAGGCATAGCCGCTATCTTCCGTCCAATTCATGAATCTGGAGGTGCTTGGTTCTGGTGGAGCACGCATACAGGCGCTCAATTTGCAGCTCTTTATCGTCTCATTTACGAAAGAATGGTTTTTGATAACGGCGTTAAAAACTTGATTTGGGTATTCAACCCTCAAGACGCTGCTAAAACTGGCTGGAACCCTGGCGAAACTCACTACGATATTCTTAGCATTGATATTTACAATAATGCTGATGACCATTCTAGTAACTACGCTGCCTTTAATGGTTTAAAAGACAACTTTGGCGTTACAAAGATTTTGGCTTTAAGCGAAAACGGTCCTATTCCTGATGTTACGAAAATGCAAGACGAGGGGGCTGTTTGGTCTTGGTGGATGCCTTGGTATGAATCCTGGAATGGCGGTTACATCACAAAACAAACCGCTAAAAGTGTTTGGCAATCCAACATGGCTAGTGAATATATTATCACGCTCGATGAAATGCCTGGTTGGGATAATTACTCAGAAAAAAATACATTCTCTAAAACTTGCCCTACAGCCACAAGAGTTTCCACTTTTGGTGCTGATTCTCTAAAGAATTCTGAAACGTATGAAAATTACCTTATGCAAGTCACTTATAACACACTTGGCGATAACGGAGCAAACATTGAATTCACCAAAGTTCCTGATTTGACCGGTGCAAAAACAATCTCTGTAGAAATTACCAACAATGGTTCTGGTGGAGCCGATGGTGGTCTTTGGGTTGGTTTAGCTTTTGTACGCGATGGCTCTACTGATGATAAGTGGACTTGGGAAATGTCTAACACTACATCTTGTTGGCTAAACGATGGAGCTTCTGCTACTTGCGAATTTGATATTACTGAATACACTGATGAAAATGGAAACACTTTCCCCACCGATTTAGACAACATTTTCTCTGTTACTTTAATGGCTTCTGCAGTTGGTTTCAGCGGAAACGTTACCTTTGATAATATGGTCACAGACAACGGCATTACCATTTCCCGCTTTGATTCTAACAAGGAATTGTTTGCTACTTCAGAACAAAGTGCCGCAGATGTAAAAACGATTCAATTGGTCAAGGAAAACGGCGAATCAGCAAAAATCAGTACAATCAAACCTAATTGGAATTCTGCTCTAACTTATTCAAATTCATCACTTCAATTCCAAACTAATCAAGCTGGATATTATAAAGTTGAATTAATTGGAACTAATGGCGCTCGAATGAACACTCTACACTCTGGATCTCTTTCAGCAGGCACTCATTCTTTTGATATTTCTAATATCCAAAGAGGCTTCTATATTGTTCGAGTCAAAGGAAAAAATTTCCAAGCCACAAAGCCAATTATTGTTAAATAACAATAATTGATAATTTTCCTATTCGGATAAATAAATAGTCCCGAAGGTTTTTAACCTTCGGGACTATTTTTATAGTAAAACCATATATTCTAAAAATTTAAAGTTTCTAAACCCCTTAATTTGCACAAAAACATAACAAAGAATATTTTTTTGTTACACTCTAAGAAAAAAACATATATATTACTTGAAATGAACTTAACGCACTCTGAAGTTACACTTCAAGGAGCAAATATGACTCATCATTCCAACTCTTTAAAATTCAGCTTATCCATTATTCTTGGGTTAGCTATTTCTTCGTATGCTCAAGTAGATGCCTGCACTGAAACCATGGGGCATACAGGAAACGGGACCACCATTACCAATAATCAAACTGGTTCTATTAGCGGAACTCCTTGGGGGTTTGAAATTTGGTATGATGGCGGAAACAATTCCATGACCTATTATAACAATGGCACTTTCAAAGCTCAGTGGAGTGGCAGTAACGACTTTCTAGCTCGTGTTGGTTATCGCTATGGAGATAATGGACCAGGTATTGATCACAATGATTATCATTTCACAGTAGATTACAAGTACACCAAACAAAGTCAATCAGCTGGCTATGGCTATATCGGTGTTTATGGATGGACAGTAAATCCGCAAGTTGAATACTACATTGTTGATGACTGGTATAGTAAGCCAAATACACAATACATTGGAGACCAATTTGGTGAAATTACGGTGGATGGAGCTAAATACACAATCCATGCTTTCCTTCGCCAAGAAGAACCTTCTAAAACAGGTACTTCTACATTTTTGCAAATTTTCAGTGTTCGCCAAACTCCTCGTCAATGTGGACATATAGATATTTCTGCTCACTTCAAAAAATGGGAGGAAATCTTTACGGGGCAAACAGAAACCCTTAAAGGTTCAAAAGGTGGTGGTAGTGCTACATTAAAATTTGGTAAAGTAACTGAAGTAATGCTCATGAACGAAGCTGGCGGAAATGCTTCTGGTTCCGTAGATTACACATACTTTAACATGAGCGATAATGGAACGCCATCTGAAATAGTTCCTCCAAAAGATATTCCTCGCCAGCCATATAATGGTGTTAAAGCAAAAATTCCTGGAACAATTGAAGCAGAAAACTTTGATGAAGGAAATGAAGGTGTTTCTTACGCTGGCGCTACAGGTTCTTCTGGTAGTGATGGACTTGATTACCGCGGAGAAGATTACTTTATTGATATTGTAGGCTGTGGAAATGGGGCATGCCTTGGCTATACAGCTGCAAATGAATGGGTTGAATACACCGTAGATGTTCTTGAATCCGGCGAATATGATATTGAAGCTTACGTTTCTAACGGTTCTGGATCTGGCACTGTAGAACTAGCTTTAGACGGCAAGGCTCTTGTTTCCTTACCATTTACTGGAACTGCTGACGATTGGAATGCTTATGAATCAGCAACAGGCAAAGCTTCTTTGACTGCTGGCGAACATGTTCTTCGCGTCACTATCGCTACAGCAAATACAAACTTAGACTATGTTAAATTCACTTTGCCTGGTTATACACCTCCAGCAGAAGATCCTTCTGCAATTGCCACAACACTTCGCTTGAATGCTGTTGGTAAAACTTATCAAGTGTTTGATATGCAAGGACGTTCTCTTGGTCAGGTAGATGTTGTAAATGGGTCTTCTATTTCAGATGCTCTCTTTAACAAGTTCCAAAAAACGGGGCTTTATATTGTTAAACAAGGTTCTTTGATTCAAAAAGTAAAAGTTTCTCGTTAATTAAAAATTAACGATAATTTTAAACCACAAAGCGCGCCTATGGCGCGCTTTGTGGTTTAAATAAAAATATTCCTAGAATAAAATTCTAGGAATATTCATTATGGTTTCAAAAAACAGAAAAATTACGAATCTTAAAGCAGTTCCTTAAAGAAGTCATTTCCCTTATCATCTACAAGAATAAAGGCTGGGAAATCTTTAATCGTAATCTTTCGAATAGCTTCCATTCCAAGTTCTGGGAACGCTACTATATCATTTGACAAAATGTTTTGTTCAGCAAGAATAGCAGCAGGACCTCCAATAGAACCAAGGTAGAACCCACCATATTTATGGCAAGCGTCAGTTACATCTTGGCTTCGGTTTCCTTTAGCAACCATAATCATAGAAGCGCCTTTACTTTGGAAATCCATCACGTATGGATCCATACGACCAGCAGTTGTAGGACCAAAACTTCCTGTAGGCATTCCTTCTGGTGTTTTTGCCGGACCAGCATAATAAATCGGGTGATTGCGAACAACTTCTAAAACTGTATTTTCTTCAGCAGAAAGTTCTTCTCCTTTTGCTTGTTTTTCAAAAATTTCAGCAATCTTCGCGTGAGCCATATCGCGAGCCACAATCATAGTACCTTTCAAATTCAAACGAGTTTTTACTGGATACTTTGAAAGTTCTGCCAAAACTTCTTTCATAGGTTTGTCCAAATCAATTTCTACAGCTGGCGCCATATTAACAGCGTTTCCTTCTGGCAAATATTGTTCTGGATTATGTTCCATCTTTTCAAGCCAAAGACCATTTTCATCAATTTTTGCCTTGATATTTCTATCTGCCGAACAGCTAACCCCAATAGAAACAGGGCAACTAGCTGCATGACGAGGAGCGCGAATCACGCGGACATCATGAACAAAATATTTTCCTCCAAATTGAGCGCCTATTCCAGTATTTTGGCAAATATGCAAAACCTTTTCTTCCATTTCTAAATCGCGGAACATACGACCGCCTTCAGAACCTGAAGTTGGCAAATCATCATAATAACCACAACTAGCAAGTTTTACTGTATGAGTATTCATTTCAGCGCTAGTTCCACCAATCACAATCGCCAAATGGTATGGAGGGCATGCTGCCGTACCTAAAGTTTTAACTTTTTCAGTAATAAATTTTTCTAATGACTTTGGATTTAACAATGCTTTTGTCATTGGCCAATAATAAGTCTTATTGGCAGACCCACCACCTTTTGCGACAAACAAAAATTTCATTTCATCGCCTTCTTCTGCATGCACATCAATTTGAGCCGGCAAATTGCAAGCCGTATTTTTTTCTTCGTACATGGTCAATGGAGCAATCTGACTATACCGCAAATTCTTAGTAGTATAGGCATTATAAATACCTTCAGAAATAGCTTTAAAATCATCGCAGCCGGTCCAGACTTGCTGGCCTTTATGGCAAACGCAAATAGCTGTTCCTGTATCTTGACAGAATGGCAAAACACCTTTAGCTGCCACACAAGCATTTTTTAAAAGAGTAAGTGCTACAAATTTATCGTTGTCACTCGCTTCTGGATCTTGCAAAATTTTTGCAACCTTCTGCGTATGTGCTGGGCGAAGGCGAAAGCTTACTTCCTCAAAAGCAGCTTGAGCCAATTTAGTCAAAGCTTCTGGAGCAACTTTAAGAATCTTTTTTCCTTCAAATTCTGTTACAGAAACGCCTTCTTTTCCAAGATTTACGTATTCTGTAGTGTCTTTACCGTGCTGGACGGTTGGTTCGTATTGAAACGCCATGATAACCTCTTCGTTAGTGATACCCGAAAATTACTCTTTTTTTTCGACTTTTTGAAACAATCTTTGCTTTTTCTGAAACTTTTTTCGTTTTTTCAAAAAAAGGAATATCCTTTTTCCTTAAGAAAAAGTATTTTTCAAGCAGATAAACTTTGATATAGGATAAGGAGACTTATGAACTTGAAAAAATTGATTAGCGCCATTGCTTTTGTTTCTATTTCAGCATTCGCTCAAAATGCTGCTCAAGCACCAGCTGAAACAAAAGCAGCTGCTCCAGCTAAAGCCACAGAACAGGTTGCTCCAGCAAAAAAAGAAGCTAAACCAGTTGAACAAGCTGCTGCTCCTGCTAAAGAAGAAGCTAAACCTGCTAAACAAGCTGCGGCTCCTGCTAAAGAAGAAGTAAAACCTGCTGAACAAGCTGCGGCTCCTGCTAAAGAAGAAGTAAAACCTGCTGAACAAGCTGCAGCCCCTGCTAAAGAAGAAGTAAAACCTGCTGAACAAGCTGCGGCTCCTGCTAAAGAAGAAGTAAAGCCAGCTGAACAAGCTGCCGCCCCTGTTAAAGAAGAAGTAAAACCTGCCGAACAAGCTGCTGCTCCTGTTCAAACAGCAGATTCTTCAAAAACCGCAGAAGTGGTTCCTGCAACTGATTCCACAAAAACTGCAGAACCAGCTCAAGCAGTCGCTGCTACTCCTGCTGATTCCGTTGCTCCAGTCGCTGCAGCAGATTCAGCACAAACAGTTCCAGCAACGGATTCCGCCAAAGTTGCAGAAGCAGCTCCAGCGGATTCTGCAAAAGAAGTTCTTGAACCAACTGCAACAGCTCAAACCGATTCCGCCCAAGCCGTTCCAGCAGCAGACACAGCTAAAGTTGCAGAAGCAACTCCTGCCGAAGAAGCTCCTGCTAAAGAAGAAACTGCTCCTCGTGAAATTTCTGTTACCGCAGGCAAAAACATTATGGAAAATCCTTGGGAATTCTTAGTGGTTTCTGTTCTATTCGTAGCCGCAACGATTGCAATTATCTTCACAGGAAAAGATTAATTTAAATCATCAAAAAAGTCGGCTTAAATGAGATCTGAATAAGGTCTCATTTTCATTTAAATTCAAAAGTCCCGAAGGTTTATAAAACCTTCGAGACTTTTTTTTTCAAGAGTTTTCAGTGTATTGAATATTATTTTCTTTGATTTTTCGCCAAAGCGTTGTCCTACTAATACCTAACACGCTTGCAATATCATTTAAATTTTTGTCTTTCAAAGTAGTTAAGGCATAAATAATATATTGACGTTCTAGTTCACTCAGCGTAATAATATTATCTGGAGTTTGAGAAATTGGAGTAGTCAATACAGGAAGTGAAGAAGAAACTTCTTTTTCTTGCATAGAAAGCAACATCGTCTTAGAAGGAACACTCCCCTTCTGCACTTGTTCGGGCAAATCTTCTAAACGAATAATTCCACCCTCTGAAAGAACAATCGCATGTTCCATAATATTTTCTAATTCACGAATATTGCCGGGATAATGGTAAGCAGCTAAAGCCATTTGCGCAGCTTGGTCTAATCCGGTAATTTCTTTATCATGCTCTTTTTTGTACTTAATGATAAAGTAAGAAACCAAATTCGGAATCACACTTTTGCGTTCTCGCAAAGGAGGTAAATGTAATTGGAAAGTGTTCAAACGATAGTAAAGATCTTCTCGGAACTTTCCTTCTAACATCGCCTGGTGTAAATCCCGATTAGTAGCGGCAATCACTCGAACATCTAAATAACGATTTTCTGAATCACCGACTCGTCTAATTTCTTTGTTTTGCAAAAAGCGCAACAACTTAACCTGCGTTGCCGGAGACAATTCACCCACTTCATCTAAAAATAATGTTCCACCTTCTGCGGCCTCAAACAAACCCTTCTTATCGGCGATTGCGCCAGTATAAGAACCTTTTCGACTACCGAATAATTCGCTTTCAACAATACTTTCAGGAATGGCTCCACAGTTTACCGGAACAAAAGGCTGCTTCGCTCTCAAACTCAAACGATGCACAACATTTGCCAAAAATTCCTTTCCCGAACCCGATTCACCAGTAATTAAAACCGTACTAGTTGTGGGAGCTATTTTGTAAACCGTTTTTAAAATTTTCTGCATGTCTGAAGAATCCCCTAACAAGGAATTCAAGACCTGATCTTCCATTAAACGGTATGTTGAAAAATCTTTTTGCTGTTGCTGACAACGTCGCACAAGATCTTCCAAATCAGACGCTGCGATCGGTTTTTGCAAACACTTTTCAATTCCTAAACTTCTTAAATTATAAGAAATGGAATGATCAGAAGAATCGGCTAGTGCCACTATTTCTGCTGCAGGATAACGTTGCTTTAAAAAAGAAACAACATCCATCCCATCATGAGATAGTAAACGAACATGAATAAAAGCCATATCCACTGGCGACTGTTTAATCGCCGCCACTAGATCTTTTTCTGAATAAATCGCTTGCGGAACAATTAGGGGTAATTGCCACGCATCTAATATGGAACGAACAAACGCCTTGTCCGAATCAGCCAACAAAACACGCATGGATTATTTACCAAGCGATTCTACAATTTCTTTTGCCTTAGCTAAAATAGCCTTACGGTCTAGTGGCTTTGGAAAAGAAGCAGCCACATCAAAATGATCTGCCGTCACTAGATAGTCGTCGGCACTCATACGGCCACCACCACTAATCGCAATCACCCGATTAGACATTCCCAAACGGCGCAAGTCTAAAATCACTTCAAAACCATCTTGTTCTGGCATAATGATATCGGTGATAATGACATCATATTGTTGTTTGTTGTACAATACCTGAGCTTCTTGCCCATTTTTAGCTGTATCAACAGAATAACCTTCTAATTCAAAGGTTTCTCGAAGCAAGAAATTAATCTGCTCGTCATCATCAATAATCAATACTTTTGCCATATTATTCTCCTTCGTTATGTTCTACCATAGGCCAATATACACTAAATGTAGTACCTTTTCCAAGAATTGATTGAACAGTTATTTCGCCATGAGCCTTTCTAATTAGAGTTATACTAGAAGATAAGCCTAGACCAAAGCCTTCTCCAAGAGGTTTGGTAGTAAAAAAGGGACTAAAAATACGTTCTAGTTCACTTCCTTTTATACCACATCCTGAATCAGAAACGTCAATACGAGCATAAGCGCCCGGCGGAATCGTTTGAGAGAATCCTTCTTGTAATGGTTCTTGTAATATAACTCTTTCTACAAAGATTCGCAATTCCCCACCCGATTCTCGCATAGCAAAAATTCCGTTATTCATCAAATTTTGCAAAACACGGAATAAATCCATTTCTTGACCAAACAAGGCTAAATTCGCTTCAGACGTTCCTGAAACGACAACGATATTTGATGGCAATGTAGAACGCACTTGCGAAATAAGATCTTGTAGTAAAACCGCCAGCCGAAATGAACCTTGATTTTGAGTTTCTTCCTTTTGTTTCAACTGACGAACATCTGTAAGCATTTGGGCGACAATTGTTTTAGCACGAACGCATGCTTTTTCTACTTCTTGCAAATATTTATAAGTTTTCCCGTCTTCGGTAATGGTAGCCATTGCTAGCTCACAAAAACCAAGTTGCGCTCCAAGAATATTGTTAAAGTCATGAGCAATCCCACCAGCCAGAGACCCAAGTTCTTCTAATCTTGATTTTTGAGTTTCGCGCAAGCGGAATATATTCCGTTCTGTTTCCATTTTTAAAATCTGAGTCATATCACGCACTAGACGAATCACATAATATTCCCCATCTTCTAAGGGAACCGGTAAATAAGTAAAATGCTCTGCCGAGCTAATTTCTCCATTTGTGCCTTTTACATATTCAATTCGATCGTAATGACCAACCTTTCCCTGTTGCGCTATTTTTTCTGCATCATCAACGTCAGCATCCATTTGTGTTACGCCATAAAGATTGCCCACTACTTTTTTGTCTGGAGCGTTTTGTAACACGTAAGCCCCTACATGATTTTTTACCGCAATCCGGAATGGTAAATTATCAATCAAAGTTTGCAACAAGCGTTCTTTATTTCGACCTTCTTCATAAACTTTCAGCATTTGTTGTTGGTTCGTCAACTGTTGCTGCAACATTTTTTCTTTGAATCTTTCATACTTTCGCAAAATAGAACTTTCGGCCGTTACATCAGAAAAAATCATAATAAAATGTTCTGAACCCTGCCAATAAGCTTCTTTTACAACGGAAAATTGAAATGAATGAGAAGTATTATTTACCACCATCAAAAATGGCACACCATAAGAAGGCTCAAAAACATTTATTTGGGGAAATATTTCTTGAATTGATCTCTTTACAATACGTTCTTCTGGAAGATGAAGCAATAAGGCGGCCGATGAATTAACAAAAGTGATTAGACCATTTTTGTTATAAGCAATTACGCCGTCATTAACAACATGTTCAACATGGTAAGCTAGTTTTCTTAATTGTAGATATTCAATTTTTGGAACTAAATTCTGATATAGAGCAAGTAAAAATATAGCCGCCCAAATTTGCGTATTTTTCAAAAAATTTAATGGATTGGGACCGCCATCAAATACATAAGGCAAAATAATATCTTGTCCTATAGCCAAAGCCCCAAACAAGAAAAAAATAGCAGCTACACGCATCGCATAAAATTTTTCTTGAGGTTCCCAAGCTTCTAGCCCCCATAAAAATACATTAATGCCACTAATTAGCATTGGAGGAATAACTAGCAAAAAATAAGCAATAATAGTGCTAGTTATGCCCAAATATTCAGCAGAAAATCCAAAAGGTGTTATAAAGATACTACCAACAAAAATACACCAATATAAAATGATTCCTACTAGAGTATAAATACTCATCCATCGAGAAGGCTGCCTGCCAAAAGCCATTACGATTGTTTTATAAACAAAATATCCAAAAGGAAGCCAAAAAAGCGTTTGTGCCATAAACGCAAAATTCAACAATAAAGGACTATCAATAAAATGTTCTCTTAAGTTTATTGGATTGGGAAGAACCGTTATTAAAGAACAAAAATTCCAACCGATTTCTAGCAAAAGAAGTTTTCGAAATAATAACATTCTCGCCCGTAATGACGAAAACATTCGGTTATAAATGAATAAGCTACATAAAACGGCTAAACATACAAAAACTATATATGAAAAGCTTAAACTTGGAGCAATTAAAAACTCAGTTCCCATATTATTGAATTTAATTTATGCAATGGTCATTGGATAGTTTTTTTTGAAAAAAAATTCTCCTCGAAGTATAAAAAACTTCGAGGAGATTTTTTACGAACATTGAATGAATGTCTTTAACGTCTAAATCCAAATGTAACCATTGACGATTTATTCGCTTTAATCGGTTTTCTATTATCCCCTTCATCAGGGTGTTCTGCAACATATAAAGCTTTTGCTTCAAAATCAAATTTGGCTACAAATGCACCACTGCCAACTTTTCGACCTTCTAACGAAACAGGAGCTTCTTCTTTTGAACACCATTCCAAATAAAGCGTCAAAACATTGTTAGCAGAAACGAATTCAATTAATTCATCAAGATCAAATTGATAATTCATTTCATTAACATAACTTCCCTGATTATTAAATAACATTAAAGAAATATCAATTCGATAATGCCGTTTATATTCACCAAGTTCCGTTTTGTCATGAACTTCTGGCAAAGTGATATCTAATTTGAAAACAGGCCCTGCATGCTTGTAATCTTTCGCTACAGACATATCTACTTTTTCAAGAGTTTCCGAACCAGAAGCAATTACTTTTTCGCCACTAGAATTAGCAACACTTAAACGGAAATGTTCCTCTTCAGATAATTTCTGCCCTGCATAAGGTTCAATATCATTATCTTTTTTCGTTACAGAAGATTCCATTTTCACTTTGAATTTCACATTATCAATCACGCCAGTTACAGGAACCCATGGATTTTCGCGTCCGGGGAACAAGCGAGCCTTATCACGATAATAACTTCTTGTCGAATCCGGAATTAAGCGAATAGAATCACCAAACCAAACTGCATCTTCAGCATCATCTTGGTAAAGGAACGTTACTTTTTTCAATCCGTCAGTATTCATAATGGAATAAGGCTGTAAGAATACTCCACCAGAAGAACCGCGACGGCGTTCAATATAATAGGAATTACCTGAAACAGAATCTAGTGGTTCAGACATGTGAACTTCTAATAAATCCATTTGACCATTATTTGTTTCACGAGCACTCCATGAAGCCGAAAGAATCACCGGCGGGCAATCATCATTTAATGAATATGTTTTGTCAAAGAACCCACCTTCTTCTCCTTTCCGCGGCATTACACTACCTTTTCCTTCTTTAGCGCCATAAGTTAATTGATTATAAACGCCTTTCGGAATATTTACGCGGAATGCGGAATAAACTTTTTGAATGGTATCATAACCAGTCGTATCAACTACATAATTCCAAATCGTATCAATTTTGGTTACGTTGATGGTTGAATCTTGAAAACCACAAGCGTATTGCATTGTATTCCCCAAAGAATCCTGTACTTTTACAGAATCCCAAACATTTTCGGCAGAATCAAAAACAACTTCGAATTGATCACACCAAATGGTTTTTTGACCAACTACTTCTTTGTAAATAGTTTTCTTTTCTTCCATAGAAGAATCAACAATCGCTGTCACAGGCTTTGCCGTTTTTTCTCCACGAATCGTATCAACATTCCAACCAAAAGAAGGTTTTACAAAAGAATGATATACCGCTGGATTTCCCCAATAAACTTCAAAGCTATCAAGCATATCTTTATCGCGAAGCACCTTTTCAAATTCCATGTAAATCTCATCAGGTTTTCCATCGCCAGTTTCATCGGAAATTTTGGCAAAAGTAATTGGAACTGGGCGAACAGATTCTACAATTGTTTTTGGACCAGAACAATTTGAAAGTCCATTCATCGCCACATCCGAAACCATGAAGGTTTCAGAAATTTCTGAAAGGAAACCTTTTTTTACAACTTCACCATTTACATTACCTTCAATCACATAAAGCCAACTTTTTCCATTATCTGTAGAAGAAACATTACGTACAAGAATTCCTGATTGAGAAATTTCTGTTTTACCATCTGTAATTCGTAACGGCCAAGCTGTTTTAGAAGGCAATACGACTGGTTCTGTAAAAGCAATTTTCAAAGTATCTTGAACACTTCTTGGTTCTTCATTTTCAAGTAATGTAACACTTAATAGCTGCGGTGCAATTTTATCAGATAAGGCAATTTTTTCCATAGTCACCGTTCCTTTTTCTGTCATGTAGAACGTGACATTTCCAGAAACAGCTCCTGCCTCAGGCATTTTAGATTCATCTAAAGCAAAAGAGGCTGTCATTCCTTCAACAGAATTCGGGATCATCATAAATTCTGTTTTTGGGAATATTTCTGTTGAATCTAAAACAATCAAAGCACTATCTAAAGAAATTTCATCACCAAAAGAACTACCGCCAAATGTTGCGACAAGAAGTTCTCCGATAGCATTACAATTTTCATCATAAAGCGCTGCTAATTGAGGCACCGGGTGAGTTGGATTAGCATAGAATGATTGGCTAACTACATCTTCAGAATCTTCTGCATCCATATAAATAACTGTTAAAGTATCGCCACCAAAGAACGAAATTTTAGGGTAACTAGCGTCTTTTGAATCTATTGGAATTAACAACTCGCTTTTGAATTCTCCGGTAGTTTCATTTACTCGTTCTAATGCAACAGTCGTTGTATCGCCTGTCCGAGAATTTACCAATTTAGCTTGAATTGATTTGTTCTGCCTATTGTCTTTATCTTTTACGACAATAAAGAATTTTGCAGAGCCGTCTGTTGCCGCAGGGCTTGAAACCGACGAACCGTTTTCCTGAAGAAGAGTTAAAATTCCCGCGGTTCTATCACCTTTGCTATACTGAATAAAATAACTACGGTTTACAAAAGCACAACCACCATTTTCTGTACAAGCTTCACATTCTGGGTCTGGACCTGCAAAAATCGTCAAATCAACTTTATTCGTTCCAATCGCTAACTTCACTGGAATATCTAAATCAAATTTTCCGGTAGCTTTATTATAAATGGCGGCTGTTTTCATTTGTTCTTTTGTTAATGCAACGCCATTTACCCAAATAGAAGTTACAAAACCACTTTCCGTAATAAAAGCCGTTCCTTTTACTTTCATTGTACTTGTTGTAGAATCGATTTGAATATAAGATCCATTCGATACATTAAATGGTTCATCCAATGTAACCGTCATTTCATAATTAGCACGTTTTGTAGTCATTTCCTGGTAAGACGGGCTAAAACCAGAAACAAATTCATCTTTGCGATAAACTACTACATAAGGGTTTACAGGAGCTAAATCACTATCTCCGAAATCTTTATCTTCAATCAACATGCCTTCATAATCAGCTCCATCTTCTTCGCGAGTATGAGGTTCCCAAGTCCAATCGCCTGATGTTGGAGACATACGCTTTTGCGGAGTAGAACGAAGCGGATCACATTTTCCATTTTGATAAAGCCCAACAGAAAATCCTAAATCCATACGCATGCGTGAAGAAGACTTTATCGTGGTTGAACCTAGAGGAATCGGATAATACCAAGAATACATCCCTGTTGCTGCATCATAAGTATCTTCTAATTTTACAGGCATCGCTCCACGTAAAAGACCACGAATTTCACTATCGGTTTCACATGGTTTATTAAAGCCTGCTTCATCGTAAGCTTGACAAATATCCAAATCAATCATCAAAGCACATTCTGCCACTTGATCTTCACGTGCTGTTAAATAAAGACGAAGAGTTAAACTATCAAATGAACGATCCTCGTTGTTATAAATATTCAAATTGATAAAATCTAAACCAGTAAATTCATATTGATATGTTCGCACTTCAAAATCGTATTGAGTCACTGGTGTTGTAAATTTCAAAGGATTTCCTTTATCATCCACGCTACGACGCACACCATTACTTTCCACCACATAATAATAAGTAGTCTTTTCTTTTAATCCTCCAATTTTTACATAATGAAAATTAGTGGGTATTCCTGAAACATCTGCATTAGCATCTCCTGAGTTCCATTTCATTTTATCATGAGTTGTTAAAACCGTATCCCAATAAATCTTTGATTCATATTGACCATTTGGCGTAAACCACATAATTTCAGCACTATCTGCCGAAAGGTTACACACCTTTACGTTTTGAATATCTGCGGAAGGCGGTTCACTTGCTAGTGTTGTAAAATAAAATGGAGTGCTAGTACTATCAACTAACCATTTCGTTGCATACTTTTCACTTCTTGAATTGATTGAAACCACCTTGAAATAATAAGTTGTTCCATTCTTCAAACCCTTCATGTGAATCGTATGTTTAACACCCGGCACCGTATCAATTGCCATCTGATTAAAAGGTCCTGTTTCATTTTCACTATAAAGAATCATTGATTGACCACGAACATCTTGAATCACATTTACAATCGCCGAATCGTAACCAACATAACGAATTTCCACATTCACCTGACTTGGAGCTCTATTTAAATCTTCTGCTCGAGTAGCCATAGCTCCTGCAGCTAAAAACATTGCAGTACCATCAATACACGTTTCAGAAAGATGATAATCCTCCCAACTCATTGTAGAAGGAGACCATGAATTTTCATCTCCAGGAGTAACGCCTCCAAAAAGAGCTCCAACTGGCGGATTATAAACATAAGCAGCGCCTGGCATATTTTTGCCTTCTGGGTTTGATGCTCGATGATGAGGGTGCGCGTCATTTTTATCGCCAACGCCCAACATGAATGAAACATCCCACGGATTCACTCCAAGCATGTAGTTCATTTGATTGATTCCTAACTGACGCATTTCCGCAGATTTCCAAGCTTGCTGCCCTTTTTGCGGTAAACGCACTCCTTCTAAATCTTTCGCGACATCAGCATAAGCAAAAACTTCAAAAATATTTCCCGCTTGATAACGGTTGTAAATCCAAGTTTGATCCGTTTGCATATTGTACCAAAGCGAACCAAAAGAAATATTAAAAGAATTATTTCTACCAGGAATTGTAATAGAAGAGCCGCCAGAAGAAGCTACATTACTTAGGTTTTCTGCTAGCATATAGATTACATTTTCTGCATACCAAAGACGCTCAGATGGACTGATTCCATATTTCAAAGACGTTTCATCATCTTTCAAAAGAAGCTTATAAAAAGCATAAAGTGTATAAGTGTAAGCATTCGCCCAGCTTGTATTTTTCATGCTTTTTCTCATGCCATCTCGCGTTAAAGCAAACCAACCACCACGGAAAAATCCTGGTCCTGGTTCTTGAGCGCTAGCATAAGATTTTTCTTCAACTGCATCATTCAAATAAGACATATCTGGATTAGCTGGGTCATAAGAAGCATAATGAAGCGCAATGGCAGCAAGTCCTAAATCATCGTGAGATTCGTTGTTACCGTTATAAGCAGCGCTTGACCAACCATCAGGAACTTTATTGTAAACAAACGGACGATTATTTCCATAAGTAGGTTTTCCTAATTTCAAATTCTTAGCAAAGTCGTATAATTCTTTAGCAACCAATAAACATGAATCAGCAAAAGTCTTATCATAAAGCGCGTATTCTTTTGAAAGAAGTGCTAAACCGGCCGCAATTTGCCCAGAAATATTTGAACCCAATTCTCCTAAGCGCAAATCACGTTCATGCGGGCCACCACGACCTGTTAAAGTCAAAGGTAAAGCATCTTGATTTTCGGGGCGCCCCCACCAACCATGGTCTGCTCCAAAATTACCAACAGAAACAACCATATTATCGACAATTCCCTCAGCAAATCGATAAGAATTCAAGAAAAAATCCGCTCCATGTTTTGCTTCTCGGAGGATGTCTGGAATCCCATCTGTATTCACAGTTTCCCCATGATTATAGGCGTAGTTATCTTCATCTCTATCTGGATTAGCGGCAGCCATAACTGAAAGCACCATAAATGCGTAAGCTTGCGTTTGCGATTCTTTTAAATGGTCGCCACAATCATACCACCCGCCAGCTAACGCCCCTTCTTTGCTTGAAAAACCAGTAACCGCACCATCTCCTTGAACAAAAGAACCCGCTCCATCTTTTGTATGAGAAGGTTTATGAAACCACGATTCAGAATTTCCGCTACGATTAATTCCATAGAATTTAATAGTCGCATCGCGCACCATAGAATAAACTCTATCACTAACAATGAAAGAAGCTGAATATTCATTTCCTACTTTAATTCGCATACGTTGATTTTTGGGAAGCGAAAAAGAAGCAAGGCTAGCCACACAAACCATTCCCTCTGGACCGGTAGTTTCCACCGAATAACGCTCTTTATTATTAGTCGCCGCATTTGTTCCCGCAACGATTTTCCAAGAAGATTTAGTTTCATGACCTGTAGAAACAAATTCACCACCAGTTGCAATTTCTTTTCCTTCTAAATCAACAACTGAAAATTTTTCTGCACAATTTTCCGCAGATACATAGTAAAATTGCTGTTCCGGATCGTCGGGCAAATACCCTGCCTGATTTACACGAATACGTCCAATTCGCAAATTTCGTGCATCAAGATAAGCTTGATTCAAAGTATCTGGAACAATCCCATTCGGGACAAAATCCTGAGGAACACTTCCGACCTTTGGAACCGGATTTCTCTTTCGAGGATTAGGAACAAATTTACTGAAGCTTTCTACGGTTCCACCATTTTCAACCGACGCTGTGTCCCAAGTCATCGGCCAAATAGGGCGAATTAAATCATAAGGGGTTGGCTGTTCTTGTTCTACGGCAAATACACTTGCCGCACTTAAAAACAAAAAAAGTGCATACGGTAAAAACGACACAATGCGTCTCCTTTCTTTTTACCCGAAAACACCCAAACATGATAGAAAATAAAAACTTTTTAAACATTTGAAACAGAAATCTGTTAAAAATATGTCTTAAATAATACCTTTTTGTTTATATTTGAACCCATGAGAATGTTTGGTAAATTTAATTCAATACTTGCAATCGCCTTAATCGGGGCGTTTTTTTCACTTTTAGCCTGTTCTTCAGACTCCTCGTCTAGCGCCGATGATGCTGAAGTTCTTTCTTCTAGTTCAAAAGGTTCCTCCTCTGCAGGTGCTGATGAAACCGAAGAAAAAAATTCTAGTTCTTCAGCAGAAAAAGAGGAAACAGGAACTTCTAGTCCTAGCAGTTCTTCTATAATGCAAGAAACCATAAGTGGGCAAGAAGCGTTGAACGAACCACAAAAAAAGATCAACGGCACCTGCGCTCCTTCTGCTGAAAAAATCAATAAAGGAGAACTCGCCACCTGGCAATTCTACAGGACAGAAGGTGAAGTTTGGGATCAAATCCTAGCCCCCTTCGTTTGGATTTTTGAAGGAGCTTCTTCAGATTCTGTGCAGGGAAATGGGTTGAACCAAGTCAACATTCGCTATGAAAATTCTGGCAGTTATACTGCTTCGCTTTTAGTAGATGGCAATTCCATTATTTGCGATACCCTTCAAGTACAAGGCGTTCCTATCACTATTGATTCTTGTAAACCAGACAAACCAAATGCCCTGGCCGGTGAAACTATTACTTGGACCGTTTATGCACAATCGGAATCCGCCATAGAATCTTATTCATGGAACTCAGAATTCGGAGCTGTTACAGCCAATGGTGTAGAAGGCAGCTTGCTTACCGACGGCTCTATGCACAAGAAAAATATTTCTGTTACGGTAAACGTGACGAATAAAGACAAAACCACTGAATCTTACGCTTGCGAAACAGTAACAGTTGTAGATCCAAACCAGGTAGATGTTACAATAGCTCATTCATCTCTTTCTGATTCTTCAAGCCAGGTTTTCGCTGGCGGACAAACTCTTGTTGCCCAATATCCTTCTAATGCAGTAAATTGTCAAATGGTGTGCGGAGCTCAAGGCAACGGCGTTCTACTTGAAATTGATGGCACAACATACACTATTGATTATTCTTTAAACATCACTCCGGAAACTTGTAAAGATGGTTCTGCAGCTGGTACAAAAATTACAGTCACTGCTTCTATGAATGTTTACTGTTACGTTACCTACTAAAAATTTTTTTTGAATACTTCATCTTCATTTTTACGTTTTGCAAATTTCTAAATAAAAATCAACAGTTTTTCTTTTCCCGCGGCTCCAAGGGAGCCGCGGGATTTTCACATTTCAATAAGTATTTTGACCAACTTGCCAGAAAAAAAAATCATAAAATTCAACCTACTTGAACTAAAGTAGCGCAAAGACTAGAATCCTTGCTTTGCCCACTTCCCACAAAATCACTTGCCTGAGAACGTTTCCACAACACTTTAGCACAACTAGCAGTTTCCTGAACATCTTGCAAAATTTTTTCAGAAAAAGAATCTAAACTAAATCCACTATAATTAGAGCTCACCATTAATAATCCACCTAGAGAAAGTATCGATGCCGAGGATTTTACAAGCGAATCTAAATCCTGACGCACATTAAAAGAAAACCCCTTAAATCTTGCAAAACTCGGTGGATCTAGAACAACCACATCAAATTTTTTTTCTCGTTTTTTTGCCCAAGCCAAATATTCAAAAGCGTTTCCTTTAAAAAATTCTCCAGGTAAACATTCTAAACCATTTAATTTGTAATTTTCCCGCCCCTTTTCTAAAATTTTCCCGCTAATATCTACATTCACCGCCATAGAAGCACCCCCAACTCTAGCGTGAACTCCAAAGCTACAAGTGTAACTAAACAAATTCAAAACTTTGGCTCCGGAAGAACGCCTTTCAATATCCTCTCGAATTTCACGCATATCTAAAAACAAACCAGGATTCACTGTATCTTCAAGATTCACTTGAAAAAGACAATTTCCTTCTTGTACAATAGTTTCTGGATTTAAGCCACAAACTACCCGAAATTCAGGATGCTCTAAATCTTTTCCAGAAGGAGATAATCGATACTTTACCACCAGGTATTCAGGCGAAAAAAGTCTCTGTATTTCTTCACATATTTGATTTTCTTGAGCCAACAATTTTTCAGAAAAAAACTGAACCTGAAAATGAGTTCCATATTGATCTAAAGTAAACCCAGGAAACCCATCAGCACCCCCATTCACCAATCGTAAAGCATTGGTGAATTTTTGCAAATTTTGGCGTTTTTCAGCACTTTTTTGTAAAAATGAAAAAAAATCATTTATCATAACCCAAACCTAAAAAAAACTTGTATTTTTTTTACAATCAACTATTGTTGCAGTGATTTTGGATTGTTATATCATCTGTAACACAAGTTAGAAAAAAAATTACAGGTATGCTATGACGCATCAAATACCTAATGAGGACATCACTTGGCTCAAGAGCAAGATTCACAACATTGAGCCACTCTCTATTGATGAGGAAAAGGAACTCTTCCACCTCATTTCCCAAGGAAACAAAAAGGCAAAAGATAAACTCGTAGAAGCGAACATGAAGTTCGTCATTAGTGTAGCTAAAGAATATAGTTACGCTCACCTATCCACCTCTGACCTCGTAGCCGAAGGTACCATAGGACTTATCCGAGCAATACAATCTTTTGATTACACGCGAGGTCTTAAGTTTATTACTTACGCGGTTTGGTGGATTCGAGCGTACATCACCAGAGCTGTTAATGAACAGGGAAACTTAGTTCGCTTACCAGCTAATCAGAATTTAAAACTTAGGCAAAGCCTAAGAAATAATCGTGAAGGAAACCCTCTTACAGAAGAGATTCAAAAACTTCTGCAACTTACTGATGGAAATGTATCTCTTGATAAAAGTATTCTCAATGAAAACTCGACTCAACTAAGTGAAATTCTTTCAGACCCATCAGAAGAAACAGCCCAGGCTAGTCACGAAAAAGAAAATCTAAATCTTTTTCTTAAGAAATTATTTAAAAAGCTACCACCTAGAGAAAGCGATGTTTTGAGGCGACTATACGGAACTTCCGGCGAAAAAGATGTTTCTCAAAACATCCGAGAAATAAGTGAAAGCATGGGACTTTCCCGAGAAAGAATTAGACAATTACGAGATCAGGGCATTAAGCGAATCACTCAATTAAACGATGATGGGCATTATAACACAGAAATTAACGCTTTTTATGCGTTAGCAGACAAACCAGAAAAGATTCTTTAAGGCTTCTTCAACATTAGAACCTGTTCTACAAATTCGCCAACTTCTTCAAATTTTCTATAAACTGAAGCAAAACGAACATAAGCAACAGGATCTATATTCTGAAGTTTTTTCATTACAATGTTGCCAATTTGGTCATAACTAACTTCTTGCGATTCTAACGCAAAAAGTTCGTTTTCTACGCTATCGACAACCTCGTTAATGGTTTCCATACTCACTGGACGTTTTTTACAAGAAGTCAGAATACCATTTAACAATTTATCCCTTTGAAATGGTTCACGACGATTATCTCTTTTTATAACCGTCAAAGAAACCGTTTCAACATATTCATACGTTGTAAAACGACGCCCGCAAGTTAAACATTCTCGGCGTCTTCGAATAGAAAGACCACTCATGCGGCTATCTACAACTTTGTTTTCATCATTTTTACAATATGGACAAATCATACATTAAATATAAGATTTTTAAATAAAAAACGCTTTTGTTTTCTTTCTTACAAAATAAAAACAGGAGCTAGATAATTGATTTAGCCCCTGTTTCGTTAAAAATTAAAAACTAGCCTTTTTTCAAAGATTTCAAAAGTTCATCTAAATCAAGAACTTTCATGTAATCTTCGTAATCTAAGCCAGAATCTAAAACATATTTAGACAATAGCTTTTTAGCTGCTTTTAGCAATTCGGCGGCATCCCAAGGCTTATCAAAATAATTATCAATATGAGCCTCGTTAATAGCACGGATTGTATCGGTATGCCCTGCTTGACCAGTCAATAGAATTTTACGCGTTTTAGCAAATCGAATATCGTTATCAACAAAACGCAATAAATCTACACCCGTTTCCTCACCGGGCATTACATGATCAGAAATCACAAGACCAACCTTAATACTTTTCCCATCCAATTCCTGAAGCAAAGCCTTCGCATCTTGTACAGAATCTGCCGTTTCAATTTGGAAGAAATTTTCTAAAGGTTGAAGATCGCGGGTTATGGTTTCCAAAACCTCAGGTTGATCATCTACACAGAGAATATTAATTTTTGCCATAATTATCTCCTAGAAGAAGTTTTACTTTGAAAATAGTTTTTTTCGGTTCAGAGTCAATAATTATTTCACCATAATAACTATCAACTAATCGTTTCACAATGGTTAATCCTAACCCTAAACCAAATGAAAGTCCGTTCTTTTTTGTAGTGAAATCCGGTTGGAAAATTTTTTCTTGTAATTCTTGCGGCACTCCTGGACCATTATCTTTGATTTCTGCTACGAGATAAGCCCCCTTTGAATAGTAAGAAACATGAATTTCTGGATTTTCTGTTTTTGCTTCCTTTAATGCGTCCGTTGCATTTTTGATTAAGTTTACCCATATTTGAGCAAGCTCTGTTCGATCGGCATACATTTCAAGATTTCTATACTCTTCTTTGAAATCTGTGAATAAGGAAATACCCTTTAAATTCTGCTTTAATAAAGCAATCGCACCTTCAAAAGACTTATAAACACTAATTCCAGGTTCTCGCTTAAAATGCGAACCGCCTAAAATTCGCACAGAACGAACAATTCCAGCGGCGTGCTCTGCTGCTAATTTCATGTCGTGCAAATCGTGTCCTAAAATCCAATACATAGAACGTTCATCTATTTCCTGCGGGAAATTTTTTCCAAGATTTGCAAGTATTTCTTCTGTTGGGGCAATTTTTGCTAGGGTTTTTGCCTGCGTCGCTGACAACTGAAATCGAGTTTCGTACTCACGACTTATTTTTCTTAATTCTCCACTCGATAAAATTCTATCACAATTTTCACCCAATTTAAATAATGCATGATTTTCTGGAGTGATTGACAAAATGGCTTTATCTATAAAATTATTGATGTATTCCGTTTTTCGAGTTAAAACACCAACAGCATTATTTAATTCATGCGAAAGCCCGGCAGCAAGTTGCCCAAGCGTTGCCGCGGTTTCCAAACGATTTAACCGATAAAGAGTTGCTTCTTTTTCTTTTCCCTGTTCTACTAAACGTTGATAACGGAGAGCCATTTCGCGAATCATAATTGGCATAAATTGTTCTACAAAAGTTCCATATTTTTCTGGTTCAATTGCGTCCATTCCATTTTCAACATAAGCTATTTCACAATCTTCTACGGCAAGTAAAGTCATTAAACTCGTATAAGATGCAGAAAAGAAACTATATACACCAATAAAATCATCTGGGCCAGCGAACAATACATCTATATAACGTTCTTCTTCTGAACCTGGTGTATTTAAGGCCTGGCGTCCGACCAAGGAGCCTGAAATTACAAGGAATAATCTTTGATTTGCATCTCCCTCCCGAAGAAGACATTCTCCCTTTTTTAGGAAAATTCTTCGTTCCGCAGATGAAAAATACGCTTTTTTTAGGCGATCAATTTTGATTGGAAACGATTCTAAAATATCCATAATTCATATTTATATTTATTTTCTTCATAAAGTTTATTTTTATTCTTTTGTTTATTGAAAAAAAATAAGTCCCGCCGGCTACGCCGGCGGGAAAATAAAAACACCTCGAATGTGAAACTTTCGAGGTGTTTTCGCTCTTAAAAAGGAAATTTTATTTAGCTGCTGGAGCCGGAACTTCTGCATTTGCTGCAGGCAATTCCACATTCGCAGGAGCAGGAACTACTGTATCTTGAGGCACTGGTTTCGGCGCTTCAGAAACTACTTGCTCAACAGCTGGTTTTGCAGCAACCGTTTCAGGTTTCTTAATAGTTTCGTCTCCAAAGAAATTGATTTTTGCAAGGAAGAACATCATTACATAAGCAATAATAAGGCCAACAACACCCATAATAATACCAGTCTTAGCCATACCAGCGGTATCGGTATAACCAGTTGCATGAGCCATAGCATTTGGTGGTGTTGAAATCGGAAGGCTCATACCAAGAGAACTAGCAAAAGCAACCGCAACGAGAAGAGCCGTTACGCCACCAATTGGAGCCAAAGTATCAGCACAAGCAACACCTACAGCAGCAAGAATTGGCACAAGCAAACTTGCTGTAGAAGTATGACTCATAAAGTTAGCCATCAACAAGCAAATCAAGCCACAACCAACCATAAGAACCATTGGGGACCATTGATCAAACGGAATAGAACCAATCAAATGTGCTGCAAGACCCGTTTTCTGAAGACCAACACCAAGAGCAAAACCACCTGCTACAAGCCATAAAACATCCCAGCTCATTTCATTCAAATCTTTTTTCGTAATAATACCAGTCAATGCAAAAACTGCCATTGGAATCATTGCGATAGCATTATCGTTGATGCCGTGAACGTTTTTACCTGTGACCCACAAAACAACGCAAAGAGCAAATACAACATAAACAATGATAGCACGTGGACTTGTATCAAACTTATCAGCCCCTTCAATTTTCAAAATCATTTCTTTCATTTTGATTGGGTAAATTTTCATGAGAAGAACCCAAGCAATAGCCATAAGAATAATTACATACGGAACACCAAACATCATCCATTGACCAAAAGAAACCTGGAAACCAGCTTCATTCAAAGCACCAAGAGCTATAGCGTTAGGAGGCGTTCCAATAGGAGTTCCCATACCACCAATATTTGCACCAAGAGGAATCGCTAATGCAAAAGCAGCTTTACCACGGTCATCTGGGTCAAAAAGTTTTAATACTGGAGCCAAAATAGCAAGCATCATTGCGGCAGTAGCTGTATTACTCATAAACATAGAGAACACAGCCGTAATCATCATTAAGCCCAAAAGAACTAATTTAGGGTTCTTACCAAATGGCTTTAAAAGAACTCTAGCCAAGTTCAAATCCAAGCGATACTTTGTCGCTGCTGCAGCAAGGAAGAATCCGCCAAGGAAAAGCATAATGATAGGGTTAGCAAAAGTTCCCATAATGTCTTTATGGCTAACCGCTTTAACACCTTCAACTTTAAACATAGCCAAAGATGAATCTGAAACAGTCAATATCATCAGAACAATTACTAATACTGATGTTGACCAAATTGGAAATGGTTGAAGAATCCAGAAAAGGGCTGCCATTACGAAAATAGCAATGACACGAATTTCAATAGGATTCAAAGTATTTGCCCCATCGACACCAAGAGCTTCGTATGGGACAAAAAGGGCAGCAATCGCAAGGATTGAAGCAATGATTAATTTGATAAATTTAGCTTTTGTCATAGTGCCCCCAAGTTTAAAAAAAAAAGACTATCTTGTAAATATTTTTTTTATTTGTTTTAACTTTCCTTGTAATTTCTAACGGAAATCTTTTTGTAAGAAAATGATAACATTTTAAGTTTTTTTATTTTAGATAATCCATTTCTCATAGTAAATTGGAATAGCAAATGCGTTTGAAAATGATATATTTGTAAAAGAATGCGATTTTTTTACCCAATTATCATTTTGGCAGCGATTTTAGTTATCGCTCTTGCTTTTAAGTTCCTAAAACCTTTACCAGATACAGGAACTGATACTTCGTTTTTTCCAAAGCCTCAATATGTAAAAATTCTCTCAGCGGGGCATCACGCTACAGCTTCCGGCTTATTTTGGATTAAAGGCTTGATTGACCTTGGCGACAGCTACTTAACAGGGAAAGAATACGATTATTTAGGTCATGTAGGCGAATTAGCCACTAGCTTAGACAGTCTTTTTTACACACCTTATTATTTCGTTGGCGGAGTCGTTCCTATTCAATCAAAGGACACTTCTGATTATTCAGTAATGCGCCGAGCGACTAGAGTTTACCCTGATGATTGGCGACTAGCTCTTTATTTTGCTATTCGTTTGGCTAATGGACCTTACCACCAAAATGAAGAAGCCGCTCAAGTTATGCGGCGTTACGCTAATTCTAGCGATACCGCGATGCCTCAGTATGTAAAAACCATCTATAGAACTTTTGAACTTGGCGCTATGCAAAAAGAAATCGCCTTAAGCACTTTGCTTGAAGATTGTACAAATCCAGCATTTTCTTCTTTCAAAAGTAGCATGAAAAATAGAGCAAAACGAATTCTTGGTTATAGCGAGGAATCCTCCCCAGATACTGTAAAAATTATTGAGCATTGGATAAACGGCGTTCTAGAAAATAAAATTCACCCCGTGCAAGCTTACCAAAATTTATTGCCTTTAATCAAAAAAGAACCTGAACCTTCAGATACAACCGAAGCAAAAAATTCTGAAGTAACTTCTGCAGAAACAAAAATTTAAGCCTTACTTTTCCCCTAAGGAACGTTTTTGCGGCTTTGGAAGCCCCATTAATTCAAAGGCGTGAGCGCTGCGTTTTCTAAAATCTTTTGCCATATCGCTTTTACCAAGACGTTCAGCCAATAACGCACGAGAATAAAGAATAGAAGCTGTTCTGTAAATACGATTTTCTTCAATAGAAATTTTTTCTGCTTCTACATACAAGGAATCTGCATTAGCTGATTTTGAAATATCTGCAACTTTAGCTTTGGCTAATATATAGCGACCGTCTTTTTTTGAAAGCTGCTTACGAACCATTTCTAATGCTTGTTCTGCTTGATCTAACATTCCTTCAGCGGCAAGCGCATACGCTTTTTCCGAATAAAAAGAAGCAAGTAAAGTCTCTGGAGCTTTTTTCAAAAGTTCTTCAGAAGCAGATGATGAAAGCTCTAGTGCTTTGGAAAAATTTTCACGAGTATTTTCTAAAGACACTCGTGCTTGCAACAAAGCCAATTTCGTATTTGAATCTAAAACATCTGTTCGAACTTGAACAAGTAAAGAATCAGCGAAATCTAAATCCAAACTATAAATTCTTATTTGAGCCATTGATAAAAGAATGCGAGCCTCAGCAAGAAGATTCGATTCTTTGCGACTTGCTAAAAGCGATGCTTCATAAGAAGAATAAGCTAAAGCAAATTTTCCTTCGTTTAAATATTTACTTGCCTTATAAGCAAGCCTACCTGATTCAGAAGCAACGGCAGAAATAACAAGCAAAGCGCACAGAAAAAAAGTTCGCATTACCATAACGCCTCCACCGTAAATGGAACAGAATCCTTTTGCGGAATTGAACGGCGAATAATCCACATATTAGAAAGGCCTTCCACCATTTCATCAGCGCCATCAAGTGTTTTTTCCCCAACTTCAATAAATCCAGAAAGCGAAGAGGCTACTCCGTCAAAATTTGTGACAAGCGTATCCATTCGAGTAAACAAACCATCCATAGAATTAAAGATTCCGTTTAACTGCATTGGTAAATCTTTTACGCCGGTGACCACTGTTTGAACATCACCAACCAAAGTATCTGTTTTATCTAACAAAACTGGTAAGCGCCCATCCAACGAATAAAGCAAGTGTGAACCAGTTCTAGTAATATCATCTAAACGGGTAAGCTGCGTACTAATCGTAGAGTAAAATGTTTTAGAACCAAGTAAAGCACCAAGTGTTGTACTAGTATCCATCACAAAAGTAACGATAGTATCTACAACATCAACCAAATCACCAACACGGACCAACAATTCATTAGCCGTTTCTAATACGGTTTCCAAATCTTGTGCCTGCCCAGCTTTAATTGAATCGCCATCTTCAAGGACTCTACCGCGCCGCGAAACATCGATATTTACTACGCGAGAAGAAATTACGTTTTGGTCGCGAATTGCAAATACCGTAGAGCTATCAGTTACCCAATTTTGATATTTCTTTTGAAGAGTTAATTCTAACCATACTCCATTAGATTCAAGGCGAATAGCTGAAATTTTACCCACATCTACACCACTAATTTGAACCTTAGTTCCTTCGCTCAAACCGAGTGCTTTTTCGAAATGACTATGTAATTTATACTCCTCAACGCCAATCATTCCGGAATTAAATAATTTAACATACAAAACAATACCAACGACCATTAGAGCGAACATGAGAAACGCTCCTACAAGCAATCCAGAAAGATCCATCCAGTTTATATGTTTAATCGGCCGCATGATTCTACAAAGATATATAAAATAATTGCTTAATACAAACCATCTCGCTTTTGCAAATCGCGAAATAGTTGAACTGCAAAAACTTCTTTTGATTGCATCCAATAATCAAAAGAGTGAGGTTCCGTTAATGTTTTGTCATGAAGAAAAATCAAATTTGAGTCTAATTCGTCTGCCATTCGCAAATCATGTGTTACAATCACAATCGTTGTTTGGAACAAACTACGCATATTATCGATAAGAGGCAGCAAATTTCGACGATTATAATTATCAAGTCCAGCCGTTGGTTCGTCCATCAAGAGAAGTTTCGGATCCATAACCCAAGAGCGCGCAATAGCAACTCGCTTTAACATACCAGCACTCAAAGTGTGCGGAAAATTAGAGGCCACTGAACTTACGCGCATTAAATCTAAAGCCATTCCAACCTTTTCAGCGATTTCTTTTTCTGAGCCCCGGCGGTGATAGCGGAGTGGGAGAGCTACATTGTCACGAACAGTCAAATTTGAAATCAGCGCTCCATTTTGCAGCACTAGCCCAACTTGCCTTAATGCAATTTGAAGAGCAGAATGTTTTTCTCGAGGAATGTATTCGCCAAAGTAAAAAAGTGAACCGGAATCTGGTTTTTCTAAGCCAGCAATTAGGCGAAGTAATAAACTTTTTCCTTGTCCTGAAGGCCCGCCAATACAAACCGTTTCGCCTGGATGAAGAGACATATTAATGTCTTTCAAAATTTGACGATGCGTTAAAGAGGAAGAACGAAAAATATTTCCAAATACTTTAGAAATAACACCACCCTTAGCGGCTGGAGTCCGCACATTTTCGTAAATGCTAAAATTCAAATTTTCTATCCGTAACGCTTCAGCCATATTAAATAATCTTAGAAATTTCTCCAAGGTATTGGAAAATGAAGAACACCGATAACATGGCGTCTGCAATTACTATATAAAGAAAAGAAAAAATTACCGAGCGAGAAGTTGCTTTTGGTAAATTTCTAAAATCGCGTTCGACTCGTAAGCCTTGATAACACGCATTAATAACAATGATTATTCCAAAAACCAATGGTTTTAAAACTATCATAACAAAATCAGTAAAAGTCAAAGCGTCTACTAAAGAGGTGTACAAATAATTCCAAGTTAACTGAACATTCATTGTTTGACCAGCTACCATCACAAATATTTTAGAAATCAAATATCCCATTCCTAAAGAAGAAACGCAAAAGCAAATACTCATAATGAAAACCGCTATAACGCCGCCTAACAAAGAAGGCATCACTAAATAACGAATAGGACTTATTCCCATTGAAGAAAGCGCGTCTATTTCTGAGTTGATTTGCATGTTTCCAATCATAGTTGCTAAAGCAGAACCACTTCTACCAGCAATTAAGAATGCCGTAAAAATAGGCCCTAATTCTCGCACAACCGTAACCACTAAAACATTACCAACAACATTAGCAAAACCTACTTTGCTCATAATGGACATAGTTTCTACAATAACAACCGTTCCAAAAAGCGATGCCACTACAAATAAAATCGGAAAAATTTCTACACCCGTAAAAAAAGTCTGTAAAACCACATTACGAAAATCTGTTCGAAAATTTCGATTCGCTGAAAAAAATGAAAGAATTGTTTTTACAAAAAGTGCAAATAATTTGCCCGGAGTGGTTTTTAAAAATGCTTTTCCAAGCCAGTCAAAAATTTTGCCTATCGGGCTGAGTGTAGATTTTTCATTTTCCATTTAAAACTCCACACTTACGGCCTTTAAAATTTCACTCCATAATTCACCAAGACCTGTTTTCTTCAAAGAACTAACTGCTATGGGCAAGGTTTCTAAACCAAAACGATCCTGAATAATTTTTCGGTTTTTTGCTAATTCAGATTGATTCACTTTATCGCGCTTACTAGCAACAATCAAAACAGGACAACCCGCTTTTCGAATATGATTCACAGTTTCTAAATCAATTGGAGTTCCGCCATGACGAATATCCACCAAATAAATTACACCGCGTAAATCTTCTGCACCTTCAATATAATGCCGAATAGAATTTTCCATTTGCTCTTGTTTTGCAAAACTTACTTTAGCATAACCAACGCCAGGCAAATCCACAATATAAAAAGCTTCATTGATTTCAAAAAAATTTATCTCTCGCGTTTTTCCTGGAGTGGCGCTAACTTTCACCAAATTCTTTTTTCCAGTTAAAGCGTTTAGCAAAGATGATTTCCCTACATTAGAACGCCCAAGAAAAGCTATTTGGGGCAGACGATTTTCAGGCAAATCCTTTAAAGACACCGCGCTTTTTACAAATTTTGCAGAAGGTAGCGCATAAGCCGAAGTCAATTTCTTTTCCATTACAACAAGTTCCTTCCTTCAAAAGCACGAAGCATCGTAATTTCATCTACAAATTCAAGATCACTACCCATAGGAATGCCTCGAGCGAGTCGAGTACATTTTACAGACAAATTAGAAACCAAACGATCTATTAAAAGCATAGTACTTTCTGCTTCAGGACTTGAGCCTAACGCCAAAATCAATTCTTCAATATTTTCCTCTTGAACACGTTTTACTAATTCATCTAAATGCAACTGTTCAGGTCCAATTCCATCTAAAGGAGAAAGGACTCCTCCTAAAACAAAATACAAGCCATGATAAATTCCAGAGCGTTCAAAAGGAAATACATCCGAAGGTTTTTCTACGACACAAATTGTTTTTGCTCCTTCGCGTTCCAGACAAATTGAACAATATTCTGATTCTGTATATAATCGACATTTTACGCAAGGGTGAACTTTTTCAGAAACTTCTTGTAATCGAAGTGCAAAACGTTCCATATCTTGTTTTGGCTTTTGCAACAAATGGTATGCCAAACGACGAGCTGTCTTTTTACCAATTCCTGGCAAAGAAGAAAACTCACTAACCAATTGTTCTAAGCTATATGGTTCAAGCATAAGCAGCCCAAGTATATGCGTTTTCTACACAAGGTTTTAATACAGATGATTTTAAATTCAATTGATTCAAGCAATATGAAACTTCAGCCGGCGCATCTTTTTCCATAGCGTCAGCTAAACGTAAAATTATGCCCAGCATTCCTTGATAATCAAGAGCTGATTTTACTCTTTCTGAAATAGAAAGTTCCGACATTACAGATGATAAAGAAACTTTAGACAAAGCCTCTAAGCGGCTCAAAACACCTAACAAAAACGCTTCCGCACAAAAAGCATTATCTTGTTCAGGCAAAACAGCCGCAATATTTTCCATAAATTTAGCTCGATGCGACACGCTCCTAAATAAAGCGGAATCTCTAGAATCCTCATCTAATAATGATCGAGAATACAAGAGTAACATTAGCCATTCATGCACTCGCCGCAATCCAACCCACACTAAAATTTCACGAATATTTAATTTTTCAGGATTTCGAAAAATATGCGTTGTCGCAGCATACCGCACAAGACTTTCTTTAATAGCAGGATAATTTTCAAGCGAAATACACAATTCATCTAAAGATAAATTTTGATGTAATTGCTTAAGTAAAACTAAAATGGCTTGTGTTTGAGTCGGTGCAAATTGGCCTGTTAAAATTTCTGGGCGAGCAAAAAAGAAACCCTGAAAAAAATCATAGCCTTCATCTAAGCAATCTCTAAAAACAGATTCTGTTTCTACTTTTTCAGCTAAAAGATTGATTCCCTTATTTTTAAAGAAACTTGCTGCTTCTTTCCTTTGGCTTAACGAATTATTAACTAAGTCAATTTTCACATAAGAAAGATAAGGAAAAATCGGCGCAAAAATTTTACAATTTTCTTCTGAATAAACAAAATCATCAAGCGCTATTTCAAACCCGCGATATTTTAAAACAGCAACTGCTGAAACAATAGATTCATCAGGCACAACATCTTCTAGGATTTCTAACACAAAACGCTTGGGATCTAGCAAACTAGGAATATTCCCTAAAAGCATTTCTCTGCTGCAATTTACAAAACCCTTGTGAGTTCCTAAAAGAGCAGACAATCCAATTCCATTAATTGCATTTTCTAAAACATTCGCAGTAGCAGACATATTATTTCGAATAACCGCCATTTCTTTTTCAGGCGAATCACGAAACAATAATTCAAATGCAAACAGTTTTCCTGTTTTATCTAATATCGGTTGACGAGCTAAATAAACGCTTGAATCCATTTTTCCCTTGAATTAGATACGAGCTGATTTAATAGCAAACAACAAAATACTACGGCAACCTATTTTCCAGAGTTGATCCATAATACCATTCGCTTCTTCTTGCGAAACCATCGCTTTCACTGCATACCAATCACGTCCATGCAACTTAGAAATAGTTGGAGCATCTAAGCCAGGCGTTAATTCGCACGCTTTTGAAAGTAATTCCGAAGGAACATCATACTCAATCATCATATAAGATTGAGCGACCAATTTTCCTTCAATGCGACGCACCAATGTAAGGACTTCTTCTAATTCTTGTTTTTGCGGATGGCAAAAAAGAGCTGCATTACTACGGAATAAAGGCTCTCCTAAAATACGCAAGCCAGCTTGTTTTAGCGTTGTTCCTGTTTCAACCACATCAACAACTGCATCTGCGACACCTAGACTGACAGAGATTTCAACAGCACCTTCCAAAACAACCGTGTCCATTTCTTTTTGATAAAAATGGTTCACGATATTTGGGAAACTTGTTGCAATTGTTGCGTTTTTCAAATCATCTAAACTTTGCACGGAACTGTTTTCAGGAACAGCTGCACACATTTTAGATGCCCCAAAAGGCAAATCTAAAATCTTAACCGCCGGACTTTTTGCTTCTGCATTAAAATCCATTCCTGTAATACCTGCATCTATAATGCCACGGCCTACATACATTGGAATATCGCTTGGGCGCAAAAAGAAAAATTCAATTCCATTTTTAGAATCAATTTGAGTCAAAGTTTTGTAAGGCTTAGATGCCTTGTATCCACAAGCCTTCAATAATTCTTGTGTTGGTTCAAAAAGCATTCCTTTATTAGGTAGAGCGACCTTAATCATAATTTCTTATACACCTCTTCCAAAGTGAGTTCCTTTTCCGCCATCATTACAGCCACATAATACAAAACCTGAGAAAGTTCTAATGCCTGATCTTCTCGAGATTCAAATCGAGCGGCCATCCACGATTCAGCAGCCTCTTCAACCAATTTTTTTCCGATAGCATGCGGTCCCTTGCGGAAAAGTTCCGTAGTTCCCTTTCCTTCAGGCATTTCCTGCTTGCGCTTGCAAGCCAATTCATACATTTCTTCAAAAGTCATAAGGCCTCTCATTTATATTTTTTGAGGTTTTAGCAAAATTTGTTTAAAACATAGAAATTTTTAAAAGTCTGTTTTACTATAAAAAAGGTTCATAGGCTGTATCACCTATGAACCCTTTTCAAAAATGGCAGCAAACTAAATGAAATCTTCTATACCGCCACGGCATTTTTCCCAAGCAGGGTCTCTTTCAGCTAAATAATCAAGCATTTTTTCATAAGTAGCCGTATTACCAAAACCCTTCCACAAACGGCGTTCAACAGATTCACCAGAATCCTTATCAACCGTTGTAATGGTATCATAGTAAGCTGGATTGTCTTTGAATTTAGAAACCAAAACAGGTTTCAAATGTTCACCATAAATTTTTGAAGCATATTTCAAAATAGATTCATGGAAAATCAATTCATTTTCGACAAGGCTTTCAAAATCCTTAATTGGATTTCCATAAATAAGCCAGTGGCGAAGAGCCAAAGCCACCACAAGATCACGAACAGCACTACGGAATAAGAATTTATCTTCTAAGCGACCATTCCATGTAATACGTGTGAGTGGGTTATCTTCGTTAGCTTCAATAGAAACCCCTTTACCAGGCATAATGTTTCTAACCTTAATTTGCAAACGAACGAGCAATTGCCAGGCTTTCGTATAAACAATAGTTTTACGAACGAAATCTTTTTCTTTTTTCGGAGAAACGCGTAAGAACGCTCCAAAACAACGCTGATAAAGACTTTCCTTATCAAAAATACAATCGTAAGATTTGCTTTCTGAAATTTTAGCATCCATCATAAAAAGCGTTTTAGCTAATTCAGGACGCATACGAACTTCTAATTTACGAGTTCTTGCTTTTAAGCGGAAACCATCTTTATAAACGTAAGTAAAGCCTTCTTCTTGATAACGTTGCCAAATAAAGAATTGCAAATCATCTGCAGCTCTTAAATGGTAACTATAAACTGGATTTTGGCGGTTGTTCGCCATTGTCACTTGACGCAAGAAAGAATCAGTTCCTGGATAAGGCACCACCACTTTCACCAAAACATTTGGATTCACTGGATTTTTGCTCTTTTTCGCATATTGTTCATAAGTGAAAAGACTTTGAGCACCGTTAATGATTTTTGGGCGTTCAATTTGTAGAATTTTTCGACCATCTCTATCTTTTAATCGAAGGTCATCCCCAGTTAAAGTCATACCATTATGGAAGAACGGGAAATCAGTAGAATCATTTTCTCGTTCCATTTCTTGGAATGCATCAATCAAAGCGGCGTTTGTATTTGTTAAATTACCAAGATAAGTACGAATATTACTTGAAACAATTGCCATATTATGCTTTGTTTTCAAGCGTTTTCCCAAATTCATGTGGTAATCGTAAATGGTACGAATTGGACAAAATCCCAAGAAAAGTTCACCATGATTACTTACCATGTGAAGCGGATTTTCGACCATTTGAATTTCAAGTTTATCATCAACAGAGCGAAGTTCTTTCGTTAAATCGTCATGTTCTGCGATAATTTCAAGTTTTGCTTGAACGTCTGACTTCCAAGTAGCCAATTTTCGACGCATGTCACGCAATGTTCGTTCTAATTCAGAATCTGTAATATCGCGACTAGCACGAGTACGAAGCATGGTGATTTCCATGGTCTGCATATAAGGGCGAGAAGCTGGAGCGTCATCATCTTCTTCATCACCATCTGCATTGATTTTTACAGTATCCCATGGATCAGCATCTTCACCTAAAGAAGCAAAAAATGGATTTTTCGGTTCACTCGTTCTACAAAGAGCCACCCTTAATTGCTTCAAATCTTGAATCAAATTAGTTGAAACGCGTTCTAATGGGGTTGATTCATCTAAGAAAATGAATAATTCCAAATTCCCCTGAGAATACTGAAATCCATGAAAACAAGCATTTTCATCTAAGTTTAGATGCCTCAAGGCCTTAATCCGGTCCGTAGGATCATTCGGGTTTAAGCTAAGAAGGCTTGCCACGAAAGAAAGCCGACGTTCCTGCGATTTTGTCAATTCCATAGACATTCATCCTTACAAAACAAAAATTAAGTGGCATTTTTTACGCCATTTTCCAAATTTAGAAAATTTCTGCCTTGATTAAAAATATTTACTATAAGTAATATATAGATGTAAAATATTATTTACAACACCTTCTGTTTCATAAAATCTATAGCTCATCATTTTTTTGAACATCAATGCTGTAATTTGAACTAAAAAATGCTATGATTGTAAAAAGTAACAAAGTTTTGAAAGGAGATAATCATGAATGTTCTGGAAATGATTGCCAAAGCAAAAAAAGAAAAGGCAAAATCTTTGGAATTGAACGGGCTTGATTTAAGAATTCTCCCAAAAGAACTTTTTGAATTAGAATCTTTAGAAGAACTTTCTTTAGATGAAAATCAGCTTGTAGAAATCCCGGAAGAAATCCAAAACCTAAAAAATCTTAAGAAATTGTCTTTAGGTTATAACGATTTGATGGCTCTTCCTGACGAAATTGGAGAACTTACCGAACTTGAAACACTCTATGTAGGTTATAATTCACTAGATGAACTCCCTGAATCAGTAGGAAATTTAAAAAAGTTAAAAAAACTTAATATTGCACAAAATCAGTTGTTGGGTTTACCAAATTCGATTGAAAATTGGCAAGAAATTGAAAAAATCAGCTTGCATGACAATCTAATTTCCAAATTACCGAACGCCCTTTGGAAATTACCTAAACTAAGAAAGCTTTATTTAGACAATAACCGCATTGAATCCATCGCTTCCGCTATCAAAAATACTGTTTCCTTAGAAGTTTTAGTTTTATCGGGGAACCAATTAAAGGAAATTCCTGAAGAAATAGGCTCTCTTCAAAATTTACGTGAATTGCTTTTAGATAAAAATGATATTGAATCTTTGCCAGAACTTTTAAAAGACTGCAAAAAATTAGAAGTTATTTCTTTGACCGAAAATCCTATTACGCCAGAGTCAGCCAAGGAATTTTCAGATCGTTTTCATGTAAAAATTGATACTTAATGCGTTATTTGGCATTATTTCTTTGTTCGGCAATTTTTTTCGCTTGCTCATTTGACAATCCGGCGAAAGAGACTGAAGAGCCTAGCGAAATTGAATACTGTCGCTGGTTACTTGAAGAACTTTATTTGTGGGAACTTCCAAAAGATAAGGATTCTTTTACGGCTCCTGAGTCGCTTTTTGCAAAAGTAGAAGACCCCTACACTCGTTATGTCGCTCCGATTAAAGCCCCCGAATCAGAAGAATCATCACAAACAAGTTTTTCTTCTGGAGAAATTGGAATTGAATTAGGCTTACAAACGGGAGCTGATTTTCCATTACTCGCTTATCGCATTTATCCAGAAAGTCCTGCGGCACGAAAAAATGTTCCACGATTTGCGACACTCATTTCCTTAAATGGTTACACTTTGAAAGGCGATTCAGCACTTGATACTTACAGAAATGTTCTTGCTAAAAACGACACCGTCTCTTTGACATATTCTTTTAATCAAGACACCGTGAATGTTGAACTTGTTAAGGAAAAAATTATTCTGCCAACAGTTTTTTTAGATACCCTTAATGATTCTATTTCATTATTCTCTTTAAGAGAATTTAGAGAACAAACCTTTGATAGAGAAAACGGAACTCTAGGCGAATTAAAAACACTCTTGAAAAATTTAACACCAAGCACAAAACAACTGATTATTGATTTAAGAAATAATACGGGAGGTTCTCTTAGACAATGTTCTGAAGCTGCTGATTTATTTGTAAAAGAAGGCGTTTTATTTTCTATTCGAGAAAATCAACTTTATTCAGATGGAAAAGCACGTCAGATCGAAAAAATATACCGCGCTAAAGAAAATTCTTCTGGAGAGGAGTTCGATATTGTTCTTTTTATAAATGGGCGAACAGCCTCTTGCGCAGAAATATTCACTTTAGCTTTAGCTACAGGAAACCCTAAAGTAAAAACAATTGGCACGAAAACTTTTGGCAAAGGAATTGCACAAGGTCTTTGGAAAACGCCTGAAGGAGCGCTCCTTTATATTACAAGCATGCAAATTTACAATCGTTTTGGCGAATCTTACCACGCACAAGGCATTTTACCAGATTATTCCTGCGAAGGAAATTATTATAACTGTCTCACTCAAATAAACTCGCCATTAGCATCTTTAAAATCAAAAGTGATTCTTTCTAATTCTGTAACAGAAATTAAAAAAGAATCTTTCGGAGAAGCCTTTTTTGAAGGAAAAATTTTAAAACCGTAATTATTCAAAACGCAATGCTTCTATTGGATCTAAACGGCTTGCTTTCCTTGCAGGATACCATCCAAAGAAAACGCCTGTTATAAAGCAAACCCCAAAGCTTACAAGCATACTTGTTAAAGAAATACTCATTGGCCATTCTAAAATTTTTCGCACGACAGAAGAAGCGACAACTCCTAATAAAATTCCAGCAACGCCACCAAATAAGCTAATTAAAACTGATTCAAAAAGAAACTGCAATAATATATCTCGTGGACGAGCTCCCAAAGCCATTCTTAGCCCAATTTCTCTAGTACGTTCCGTAACTGAAACATACATTATATTCATAATCCCAATACCGCCTACAAATAAACTAATGCCAGCAATTGCTGTTAATACTAAAGATAAAATTTGAGAAGTACTAGAAACCATTTCTATCATTTCTTCTTGTGAACGCACGCGAAATGGATCGCTTGGGCGGTTCCAGTTTCTCCGTTCTTTTAAAATGTTTAAAATTTCTTCAGAAGCTAAACTTGCATAACCTTCTCCGATTGTATTTACATAGAGTGTACGAATTTCTGTTGTTGCGTTAAACCTTCGCATAACTGTTTTGTATGGAGCAAAAATTACTTCGTCTTGATCTTGTCCAAAATCTCCTGTTCCTTTAGATTTTAAAGTTCCTATCACTTTTAAAGGAATACCCTTATAACGAATCACTTTTCCTAATGGATTTTCATTGGGGAATAAATTTTTTACAATCGTTTGTCCTATAACACAAACCTTCGACATTTTATCAATTTCATCATCGAACATAACTCCTGATTCAATTTCATAATTTCTGATTTTCAAATAATCTGAAGAAATTCCTGACAACTGAACCGGCCAATTATTATTCCCTACCACAGCTTGCCCGCTTGCCGAAACCATCGGAGAAATGGCATTAATATAACGAGCTGTTTTAAGCGCCACTACATCAGCTTCTTCTAATGTTTCACGTGATTCGTTAGCTCCTAATTGCACACCACCACGACGCTGATAATTAGGAGAAATGGTCATAGCATTAGTTCCCATTGATGTCATTTTTTCACGAATTGATTTTTTAGAACCCTCGCCCATAGCGACCATTGTAATTACAGCGGCGACACCAATAACAATTCCTAATACGGAAAGAAACGTCCGCATTCGATTTCGGAACAGAGCTTTAAAAGCAATGCGTAAAAGTGAAAATGCACTCAAATCGATTCCTCCAAATGAACCATTTCAATAGAAGGCATTGATTCAAAAGCAGCCCGTGCATTTTGAATATTTGAATTTACGGAATCTTTACGGAGCAAACCATCTCTTAAAAGTAGCGTTCTTGAAGAAAAAGTGGCTATATCCGGTTCATGCGTTACAAAAACAATCGTTTTCCCTTTTGCATTTAATTCTTGAAAAATGGACATGATTTCATAGCTCGTTTTGGTGTCTAGGTTTCCAGTAGCTTCATCGGCAAGAATTAAACAAGGATTGCCTGCTAAAGCGCGAGCGATAGCGACGCGCTGCTGCTGCCCTCCAGAAAGTTGATTGGGGAAATGAGAAATTCTGTCAGAAAGTCCTACTAGATTTAAAGCTTCTAAGGCTAATTCTCGGCGTTCTTTTGGAGATACTTTTGGATTATACAAAAGAGGAAGTTCCACATTTTCAAGAGCTGTTGTTCGAGACAAAAGGTTGTAATTTTGAAAAACAAAACCGATTTTTCTGTTTCTAATACTTGCTAATTCATTACCGTTTAATTTTTCTACATGCTCGCCATCTAAAATGTATTCGCCACCACTTGGTTTATCCATGCAACCAAGAATATTCAACATAGTGGTTTTACCTGAACCGCTCGTTCCCATAATAGTTACAAACTCACCTGGCAAAATGTCAAAAGAAACGCCTCGTAAAGCGTGCACCACCTCTTCGCCCATTTGGAAATTCCTTTGCAGATTACGAATGGAAAGCATTGGAAGAATGTTCATCTTTTTTTGTTCCCGCGAGGTCCAGGCATAAAGGGACTTTTTTCTTTGGTGGAATTATTTTCTTTTTGCATTTCAATAGGTTCTTCAGCAACTAAAACAGAATCACCTTCAGATAAGCCTTCCAAAACTTCTGTGTAAACTCCATCTGAAATACCCGTTTTTAAAAAGAGAGGATGAATTTTTTCTCCCTTTGTAAAAAATACCCTTGATTCTTTTCGACTTTTATTCATTTTCACGCTAGGCGTTTTTCCTAAAGCCATTGGTGGCGTAGGTGTATTCGGGCGAAATTTCAAAGACTTTACAGAAATACTTAAAACATCTTTTTTTTCTTGAGTGACTATCGTGCAAGTTGCTGTCATTCCAGGTAGTAATTTATGCTTTGGATTTTCTGCTTCAATAACAACCGTATAAGTCACTACATTAGAAGTAGTCACCGGATTTAATCGAACCTCTTTTACCGTTCCATAAAACACTTCATCTATAAAAGCATCTACGTAAAACTCAACAGACTGCCCAGACTGAACAGAGCCAATATCTGCTTCATCAACAGAAGCCATAACCCTCATTCGAGAAAGATCTTTTGCCAAAATAAATAAAGTAGGAGCGCTCATAGAAGCAGCAACTGTTTGCCCCACATCTACAGAACGTTCTAAAACAACACCATCAATAGGACTTTTAATCACGCAATAACTCAAATTCAATTTTGCAACAGCTACTTCATTTTTTGCTCGTTTTAAAGAAAGCTCAGCACTTCGAAAATCATACTCGGCATTTTCTAATTCAACAGCACTAGCACTTCCGTTTTCAGATAATTTTTGTATTCGTTCCAAAACTTTTTTCTTGTAAGAATAATCGTTTTCCGCGGCGTACAAGGAAATTTCTGCTTGAGCCAAAGTGGCTTTTAGCTTTGATTTATCTAATTCTGCTAAAATTTGCCCTTTTTTAACTTTATTATTAAAATCCACATGAATTTTTGCAATATCGCCCGAAACCTGAGTTCCAATTTCAACCTGATCAACTGGTTCTAAAGTGCCCGTTGCGGAAATACTCGTTCGTAAATCACGTTTTGCAACTGTTTCATAAACAAAACGATATTTTGGCTGCGATTCATTCGTGAGAAAAATACGAACGCCTAAAAAAGCCACCACCAAAACGCCTAAAAAGCCTATAATTTTTAACCATTTCTTCATCATTTTCTTTCGTACTAGGTAATTACACCCAACAAATTGGTTGAAATATTACGTTTTCTCCATTTAGAGTTCTAAACTTCTTTTCTGGTTGCGAATTATTCCATTTTTTGAAAAGACATCAAAATTTAGTCATTTTGTATATACGTTTTAAATTTATAATGCTTAAGGTTTCTAAAATAAAGCTTTCACATTTTTTGAAAACTATTGAAAAATTCTTTAACCTTTAAGAAATATAATTGTATATCTTTTAGGTTGTCCTGCAAAATATGCCCTTTTCATAAAAAGGAGTTTTATGCGCTGTTTTTTCGTTATTCTAATTGTTTTATTGCAAGCCACGCTTTCCGTGGCGAAAGATTCATTATGCGTTTGGATTATGCCAAATGGCGCTTCCCCTAAAGAAAAATTAGAAACTGAATTGCAAAAATTTACAGATAAAACAGGCATTCCTACTAAAGTTGTCGTTTTAGATTGGGGAGAAGCTTGGAACCGAATTAGTTCTGCTTTAGAACAGGGCAAAGATTTACCAGCCGTTCTTCAAGTTGGCACTACTTGGATTCCTTACTTCGCTTCGAAAGGTTACCTTTTACCACTTAACCCTTGGCTTTCTCAAATCAACAGAGAAAGATTTATTCCAGTTAGCTTCAATACCACTCACATAGAAGGCGACTCAACTATTTATTCCGTTCCGTGGTTTGTTGACGCTAGAGCGCTTCTTGCTAACCAGAAAATTTTGAAAGATAACGAAATTAACCCTAACGAATTAAAAACGTATCAAGATTTTAGAGCCGCTTTACGAAAAGTAAATCAAGCTCAAATGAAATTAGAAGATGGAACGCCTATAGAAGCTTTTGCTTTTCCAGGCAAAAGCGACTGGAACATTCCTCATAACTTTGCTCCTTGGATTTGGTCTGATGGAGGAGATTTCATCAAAAAAGATGAAAATGGTTACCGTTCAGCTCTTTTAGATTCGGGAACTTTAAGAGGAATCGCTAAATACTTAGATTTTGTTATTGATTCTCTTGTAAATCGTTCAAACCTTACGCAAAATACAGCTCAAATAATTCAACGTTTCAATAACGGCGAATTGGCATTTATTTTAAATACAGCAGAAATAGCAATGCTCACTCGAATTGCTTCTGTAAACGGCGGTTTAGAAGGTTCTCGAATTGGTAATGACGGCGTGATTGTTTTGCCCGTTCCTCAAGGTGATGCCGGAAGCATTGGCTTTGTTGGCGGAAGCAATTTAAGCATTCCTGCTAAGTATCCAAATAAAGAGGCCGCTCTTAAATTGCTTATGTTTTTAACAAGCGATTCTTCTGTTGACGCTTATACAAAAACTATCGGATTTTTACCCTCTGTTCAATCGGCGCTTGTTTCTTGGGAAAAAGATTCCGTTTATAAAGCTCTTGTAGAATGTTTAAAATATGGGAAAGCTTATACGAGCATTCCACAATGGGGTGAAGCCGAAAATATTTTAGTTGCATTATTTTCTGATATTTGGGCAGTTCTTGAATTTGAGGATTTATATTCAGAACAAAGAATCTATGGTATATTAAGTAAGTACCATGCAGAAATGAATAAACTATTGCAGCACGAAAATCAAGAAATTAGCTTTGAAGAATTTCAAAAAATTTGGAATTCTGTTATCGTCTTACGAGAAACCGAGAAACAAGAAACCGAAAAGACTGAATCCCAAAACGGTTTCTTTAAAAATTTCTCTGTTGGATTATTTGTAATGATGATGATTTTTGGATTTGCATTTACCTACCGCAGAAAAAGATAAAAGATCATGAAAATCAAAAATATTTTTAGCAGTCTTATTTTTCGAAGTTTTATTATTCTAGTTTTATTCATAAGCCTTTTAATTTCCGGCTTATCTATTTACTTTATTCATAATCAAAAAAAATCTCTTAACGATTCAGTATTCAAGAGGAATTTTGCTGAAATTGAGCGCTTGGAAGAGGCGATTGCTCAAAAAATGAAAGAGTTTGAAAGCACTCTTTCTCTATTGTCTAAAACATCTTCCATTATCGCTCTTGACAAAACAGAATCTTCTAGTTTCTTAAAAAGTTTTGATGTTTCTTCATTATTTATTTCTGGAGAAACGGTTTCTTTATACGACCGAAATAAAACGCTAATTTGCGACAATTCAATGGTTGGAGAATCATTGAAACAAAATCACGCATTCACAGATTTCGATAAAGTTTCTCCAATTCGCTCCTATAAAACTTCCTGGTTCTGGGAAGACGATTCTCCCAAAAAATACTTTGCTTTTGAAGTTGGTTCTAGAGCAACGGCCAGCGGAACCATTGTTGCTGCATTTTCTTTTCGACGAATTTGGCAAAATTACTCCAATTACGCTGTTGGAGAAAAAGGCTTTTTAGTCGTTACAGATAAAGACGGAAAAATATTAATGCATCCCAATTTACAACTCGCTTTAAATGGGAAACATAAAATTTCTGAAATAGGTATTTCTCTTCCAAAAGCTATTCAAGATAAACAAACAGAACCTTTAAATATTTCTAATTCACAAGGTGATTTTTTAGTCACTTACGCCTATAACGATGATTATCAATTTGCTGTATTTTCTTTACAACCCATTTCAGAAGTAGAATCTATTCTTTCTTCTTTGCAATCAGTTGTCATATTAATTTTCGCCACCATTTTGCCTGTTACGATTTTAATCATTCTGCTGTTATTTTTCCATTTTGCCATTCCGCTTTACCAACTTATTTCTCACATTAATCACATTGGTGAAGGAAATTTTGAAGCCGAACCATTCCCAATTTCTAATAGAAAAGATGAAATTGGTTTGTTAGCGAACGCCTTTAATAACATGCTTTCACTAATTCAAAAACAGATGAAGCAACTTAACGAACATCAAAAATATTTGGAGGAACAAGTTCAAAAAAGAACACAAGAACTTGAAAATGCAAAAAATCAACTTGAAATTATTTCGAAAACTGATGAACTTACCGGTCTTCCCAACCGACGCGACTTAAGAGAAAAAATACAGCAAGAAGCTCATCGAGCAACTCGAATGAATAGAAATTTCTGCTTTATTTTCATTGATATAGATAAATTCAAAAATATTAACGACACTTATGGCCATCAATGTGGAGATGAAGTTTTAAAAACAGTAGCCTCTACGATTCGGCAACTTCTACGAAAGTATGATTTTGTAGCTCGCTGGGGCGGAGAAGAATTTTTGGCAGTTCTTCCAGAAACAGAAATTCAAGGTGCAAAAATCGTAGCAGAAAGATTCCGTCAAAGCATTGAATCTTTGCATATAAAATACACCGATATAGAAATACCCGTAACTGTTACGCTAGGCGTTTCGCAATTTGATGGAGAACTTGGAATTGACAAATCCATTCAATTAGCAGATGAAGCTCTTTACGATGGGAAAATGAATGGTCGAAATCAAGTTGTAGTTGCTATTACACAAAACAAGTAATTAGTCATTGGTAAATGAAAAATCATTTTCTACATTTTTCATTATGACTAGAATTGTCCCAAAAGATGAAGGCCCTAAAGTTCGACGCATTACGTGGATTGGACTTTTTGTGAATTTGCTTTTGACTGGGCTTAAATTTTTAGCAGGCTTTTTTGGTCATTCTCAGGCCTTAATTGCCGACGCTATTCACAGTGCCTCTGATTTAACAACTGATTTTGCAATTCTAATTGGCTCAAAATATTGGTATTCCCCACCTGATGCCGATCACCCCAATGGACATCGTAAATTTGAAACATTGATTACAATTTGCATTGGTTTTGCTATTATCGCTGTAGGTATTTTTTTGATTTTTGATTCAGCGGAAAACCTTTTTGAAAAAAAGAACGCCTCACCTGAAATTTCTACCGCCATTGTAGCTTTTGCCTCGTTAATTATAAAAGAATGGCTTTTCCGATTTACACGAAATGCCGGAAGGAAAATCCGAAGTCAAGCACTTGAAGCAAACGCATGGCATCATCGTAGCGATGCTTTTAGTTCCATACCTGTTCTTATCGCTATTTTGGTTGCTATCCTTTTTCCTCAATTTGGGTTTGCTGATTCTATTGGTGCCTTAATCGTTTCTGTCTTTATTATTAAGGCAGGAACTAGCATTGCTTCGCCAGCCATTCACCAAGTCGCAGATGGAGCGCCTAACAAAAAAATTTCGGATAAATTATACCAAGCAGCTTCACAAGTCCCTGGCGTTATAAGCATTCACAATTTTCGTATTCGTTATATCGGAAGTGATTTACAAGTTTTATTGCATATTGTAGTAGATGCAAATATGTCTTTATTTGACGCCCATGAACTTTCCGAACGCGTTGAACGAGTTTTAATTGACTGCGGAGAAAATGTGGTAGATGCTATGGTCCATATTGATCCATACGATTCTACAAAAGATATGAAGTAATTATTTTAAACGATTACGTTTTTTATAAATTATTTGCCCTTTAGCTGCTTTCATTTTTATTAACCATTTCTATTTATTTTGAGTGTTGAGCAAAATTTTATTGTATATTTAAGTAAATAGTTTTTGCTCTTGTTCTTCTCTTGAAAACTAGACACTTTCACGAACAAGTTTTTTTGAAAACTTTAGCTACTTTTTTTTGAAATTTTAAACAAATGTTATTTAGAAATATTTATTATATTTTTCTCACAAGTGTCTCTTGGAGAAAACCATGAAAAATTTCATTTTGTTGTGTATTTTGTTTGCAACTTTGGCAAATGCTACTGTTATTCCATTGATTGCTGAAATAAAAAACGAGCAACCTTACTCATTAGATAATAACGCGATAAGAATAA
>JAGAKE010000035.1 GCA_017625775.1 Fibrobacteraceae bacterium | reverse complement strand
GGAACTGAGGAAATATATTGAATATTACAACAATGACCGGATAAAACTGCGCCTAAAAGGAATGAGCCCGGTGGAGTACCGGACTCATAACTCAATTTTATCCTAACTTTAAATTGTCCAACTTTTTGGGGTCACATCAAAGCCGGCGGGTCACTTTTTTTTGGAAAAGATGTGATAGTCTGCACATTTATACACTTGTATACAAAAAAGGTGCTTTTTTTATTTCTCTCCACCTTCCTAGACTTTAATTTATGGGAAACCACCATTTCCAGAAGGATATTATGAAAAAAATAATTATTCCATTGTTAATTTCGGCTACGGCTCTTTTTGCAGCAATTTCGCCAACGCGAGTAGGTCCTGTAAGCCAATATGGTCAATTAGTCGCAGGAAAAAATTCTTCAGGAAAAGGGCAAATTTACGGCTCTTGTGACGGAGTGGTTACAGGTAAAGAAGTTCAAGTGCGAGGAATGAGCCTTTACTGGAGCTTGCTTTCTAAAGCGACTGATTTTTGGTCTGAAGCCGCTATTTCCACGATGGTCAAGGATATGAAAATCCAAATTATTCGTGCGGCAATGGCTACAGGTACTGAAGATTGGGGGGAATACAAAGGATATGCCATTGATCCGAACACACAAAAGAAGTTTATGAAAACGGTTGTTGAAGCAGCTATTAAGCAAGATATTTATGTGATTATCGATTGGCATTCCCATAAGGCTACGGAACAAACATCTGCTTCAAAAGCTTTCTTCTCTGAAATGGCAAAAGAGTATGGTTCTTATGATAACGTAATTTTTGAAATTTTTAACGAACCGACAGATCAAAGCTGGTCTTCAATTAGAAGTTATGCTAATGAAATCGTATCAGAAATCAGAAAATATTCTGACAATCTAGTTCTTGTTGGAAACCCTAATTGGGATCAGCAACCGAATAAGGCTATTGGTAATGAAGTCAGTGGCGGAAATATTGCTTATACGTTCCATTATTATGCAGGCAGTCATTCTACGAGTAACGAAGGCGCAAATGCTTTAAAAGCTATGAATGCCGGTCTTTCTGTTTTTGTTTCTGAATGGGGCACAGGAAATGCTGATGGCGGCGGTAATGTCGCAGGTGCTAATAGCAATTGGCAAAGTTGGTTGAATACACACAAACTTTCTTGGGCAAACTGGTCTGCATCTAAAATTGATGAAGGAACAGCTGCATTCTCTGGTGGAAGTTCTCCAAATAGCTTGCAATATACCGCATCGGGTTCTGCAGTGAAGGGTTATCTTGCTTCTAATCCATCTTCTTATAAGGCTTGTCCTACTGGTGGAAATTCTGGAAATGGTGACTCTGGAAATACAGGAACAGGAGATTCGGGTAATACAGGAAATGGAGGAAATGGTGGCACTGGAAATGGTAATTACGCTCAAGCTCCATTGCTAGATGATTTTGAAGATGGTGATTTAATTTCTGCTTGGGGTGGAGAATGGTTTACTTATACAGATGCAAATAACGATGGGGCTTCAACCGCTCAAATGAGTCCCTCTGAAGGGAATGGTTCTGCAAAGGGCGTTAAACTTTCTTATTCGTTGAATAAGGGAAATTATCAATACAGCCCGTTTGCTGGTTTAGCGGTTTATATGAATCCTGAAGCATCAACAGTTGATTTGTCTCAGTGTCAAACAATTACTTATGATTATAAAGGCTCGGCTCATCGTTTCCGCGTTGAAAGTCCTGTAAACGGTGACTACGCTTTCTTTGGTGCCGAACAGTCGCAAAGTTCCTCGTGGAAAACGGTAAGTTTGTCTTGGAATGATTTACAACAACCAAATGGATGGGGTGAAGCTAAGAATATTTCTGATGTACGTAATTCAGTGAGTGCTTTTAGTTGGCAATATGAAGGAGATAATGGAACTTCTTCTGAATTATGGATCGACAATGTTGTTTGTAATGGACTTCCAAATGCAATGTATAAACCAACACAGAATCTTATGAATATAGTTCTTTTAAATAATGGTGTTGAATTATCTTTGCCGGAATCTGATATGACTTATGTAGAAATTTATGATATGTTAGGAAACAGAAAATTCCAAAGACAAAGCTTTATGAATGCAGGAACTCATTTTATTGGAACGGATATTCTATCTGCGGGAACCTATATTATGCGAGTTCGTCAAGGAAAGAATAATCATCAGATTCGTATCCAAAAAAGATGATTAGAATAAATTAAATAGTTGAAAAGAGCCTCTTGTTTTGAGACTCTTTTTTTTGTACAAACGACAAATCAGTAGCAGGCTAGTGGATTGCCGTTGTAAAGAAAATTTGTTTTGAGGAAAAAAAAAGCATTACAAACAAATTTGTTTGTAATGCATTGAGAATATGACTTATGGTTGGTTGTACCAATTCGCAGAAATGTGTTTACAGGAGCGCTTACTATCGTTGTGTTAAAGAAAATATTGTAATACATGCAAAAAGGCTGATTTATAACTATAATGAATTATAGGAAGCTGGGAGAAAACGGTGTTTTAGGTGGTAAATGTTTGCTTGATGTTGATAAGGTGTTGTGTATGTTGATAATAATGTGTTAGGAATGGGTTTGAAATCAAAAAAATCAAAAAAAAACAAAAAAGTTTAAAAAAAGCCTTGACATGTTGAAAGGAATTTCTATAATTGGGCTCACTTCAACGGCGAATCGATAGAAGAGTTGTTGAGGGTCACGGTCCGAGCGGCCGTCGGGTTTATTGAAGTGATCG
>JAGAKE010000027.1 GCA_017625775.1 Fibrobacteraceae bacterium | reverse complement strand
TCTTTCCCTTCAAATATCCCATGAAACTTGATACAGAGAGTTTGGGCGGTATCGCCACAAGCATATGTATATGGTCAGGGCAAACCTCTGCCTCAATTATCTCCACATCCTTCCATTCACAAAGTTTCCTTAGAATTTTCCTTACGATTTCCCGTTTCTGATTGTAGAGTATCTTCCTTCTGAACTTTGGTGCAAACACGATGTGGTACTTGCAATTCCATGTGGTATGAACTGTTGATTTATTTCTATCATTCATTTTAAATCCTTTGTGATTATTGTTACGCAGTTAGCAGACTGTATTTCAATAATAGTCAAAGGATTTTTTCATGACCGCCAGAAGGCTTTTACGGAACTACCGGCGTAGCCGGTAGTTTTCTGTATACAAAAAAAAGGATAGCCAACAGCTATCCTTTTTCATTTTCTCATAAATCCAGAAAATTAAGCTTCTTCTTTCTGGCCACGAGCCTTAGAAATAGTGAAGATAACAGTACGTGGCTTAGAAACAAGCTTTGCGTCACCAAGTTCCATGTTTTCAGCATAGAATGTAGTGCCTGCGTGGCAAGCAGAAACATCAACTGTCAAAACAGAAGGAATCTTAGTAGGAAGAACAGAAAGTTTCAATTTACGACTAATTTGAGAAAGCATACCGCCTTCAGCCTTAACACCAACTGGAATTCCAGAAAGGGTAACTGGCACAACTACTTTCACAGGAGAATTTTCTTCAATTTTCAAGAAATCGATATGAGTGATCTTCTGAGAAATAGCATCTTTCTGATAATCGTAAATGATTACTGGATTGCCGGCCTTGCCATCAATTTCAAGGTCAAGAAGCGCATAACGCTTACCAGGGACAAGTACCTTGCGCACGTCGTCCGCAGAAACGGCGACGCTCACAGGCTCGATACCCTTACCATAATAGACAGCCGGAATCATACCGGTCTTACGCAAGCGTTGCATTTCGCGAGAGCTTGCGCCCAATACTCTAGAGGTTGCTTTGAGCGTAGTGAGTTCCATATTTTACTCCATAAAAAAAAAGATTGGGGTAGCTGGATTCGAACCAACGAATAACGGAATCAAAATCCGTTGTCTTACCGCTTGACGATACCCCAATGGAGTCCCAAAGATACTAAATCTGGAGTAATTTTAAAGGGTTTTTTCAAAAAAAAAATAAAAAAAAATGCTCCCCGTGAGTCCTACCCGATGGATTTGATCCAGCATCCCTTCTCTAAAACCCAGGATTCACGAAGAGCACAAATGAAATATAGATTCCAAATACTCGCCTAAGCAAGCATTTTTTTCTTTGTGGTATCCCAAGTCGGAATGTTCTTAATTGAAATATTTTAACGCAGTAAGTCGGCCAAATCTAGTCGATAAGTCAAAATCATGGAAGTTTCTGTTAAAAAATAAACTTCATTTTCAAAAACGGCCATATCTTTAGGAGAGCGAATGCCTAATTCTCGTAAATTTAATGCATTGATAAAATACCCTTCTCTGTCAAAAACGCCCAATTTTTCACATTCTTTATCGAAAAGAAGAATCCCAGAATTAAAAAAACGTAGTCGTGTTGCCGAACAAAAATAAGTTTCTGATTCTTCAATATCAGAAAGAGCGTGGCGATAAGGAATTGAAGAACTTGTTGAGTAAACGACCAAACGACTTGGATTTTCTCCAGTTCCCGTTACTGACTCAACTGTAGCCACCTTTCCAGAAGAAGCAGCTAAAGCATGAATACGTAAATTTCCTGGAAACTCCTTATTTTCAGAAACACAGCCTTCTGCCGTTAGTTTCAACATATCTAAGCCCATATTAGAGCCTGTAAATATGTTACCGCCATCTATATCAAAATAAACGTTCGCCAAAGAGCAATCAAAAGAATCATCGAATGCTCTTCGTAAAGAAATTCCGTCAAAATAGTAAAGCGAGTTCCCATAATGTTCTATTTCATCAGCAAAGCCAGATAAATGAATAGCACCGAAAGATTCTCCATCACGAGCAAGTTCAAATGCGCATAAACGAGAGGGGTCTCGGCGATAATGGTAAACCGTTGAAAAATCATCTAACACATAAGCATCACCGACTTCGTCAAAAACAATTCTTTTGGGCGAATGACCATTCCATTCATCTACAGCACAACGCGTGGCACGAAATTCACCAGAAGAAGAAACAACGTCTTCAGAACACCCTAGAAAGAGTGAAATAAAAATCAAAGCAAGAAAAATAAGAATGGTCTTTTTCACGAATTTTAATTCGGTGTAAAATTGAATTGAAGTAAAAGAATATCGCCCTGGTAAGTCGATGGAAGCGCAGGGCCTTTTGTAATTTGAACCGCACGAACAGAAAGTGCATCCCAGGTTTTATTTCCCGATGAATTTTTCAAAATAACATCCGTTATTTGCCCTGAAGAATGAACGCTAAACTGAACTGTTGTTTTTGCATTACGAGGTATTTGCAAACCATTTGGCGGATTAAAATTAGCCATCACCAATTGTTTCAATCTTTCTAAAAACGCTTGCAACACAGGATCCATCATCACCGAACCAACAGGATTCAAAGAAGATTTTTCTAATGATTCTGGAATTTCCATATCATCTATATCAAAAGATTCTTCAGGTGTTTCTTCCACTACTTCTTCTGCAGGAGTTTCCGTTGGAGTTTCTGGCAAAGGTTCTTCTGGAATTTCTTCTTTAGGCAGAACTTCTTCAGGAGCTGGTTTTGGCTCTGGTGGTAATGGTTTAGGCTTTGGTTGAACTTTCGGTTTGACTTCTGGTTTCTTTACTGGTTTCGGTTCGGATATTTTTTCTTGTGGTGGAGGTGGTTGAGGAACAGGCGCTTGTTCCGCTACTTGAACTAATTCAAAAATAGGAATCAACTCAGCCTCTTTTTTGATTTGAATATTCTGTGCTATAAAAATCGCTAGTACAAGCAAACCATGAAATAAGATGGCTGCAAGAACTATTGACTTCCATGATTTCACAGAAGTATTTCGAAAAAAAGATTCGCTTGGATGATTATTCGTCATTCCCCAATTTTTCCGTAGGTGAAAGAGTCAAAAATCCTAGTTTTTTTACGCCAGCTTGCTGTACGGCCGAAACAACTTTCATTACAAAACCATAAGCAATCGCTTCATCTGCATTAATGACTACAGCTTGCTCGCCATCCCACAATGATTTGAAAATTTTGTCAAAGCCATCAAGTTCGACTTTCATATCAGCGATATACACTTCTGCTTTATCGGTAATAGAAACTTTCAGAACTTTTTCTTGTTCCATTGTTGGAGCTTCAGCCTTTGGCAAATCAACTTTAATTCCTTGACTCATCAACGGAGCTGAAATAATGAACACAATCAGGATAGCGAATACGACGTCAATCATATTCGTTAAATTCATTTCCTGATTTAATTGTTTACTGCGACTCCGCTTCATAATTAACCAGCCAATTCTTCTAAAGCCAGGAGATCGTCACGTTTGAAAAGACTCAAAAGATGAGAACCAAAATTGTAGTATGAAATTTCATTTCTACCATTACGAGCGGCAAAAACGTTATACCCAGCCGAAGCTGGAATAGCAACTAATAAGCCAGCGACCGTTGTAATCAAAGCCATAGCAATACCAGGCGCAACAACAGAAAGGTCTGCGCTACCATGTTGACCAATTTGATAGAACGCCACCATAATTCCCCAAACCGTTCCGAGCAATCCAAAGAATGGAGCAAGGTTTGAACTTGTCGCTAAGAATGCAATGTTAGAATCTTCTTCTAAACGCAAGCCTTCAATCGAACGCTGAATAGTATCTTCAAGAAGAGATGCTCTGTGTTGAATAGAATCGTAACTCACGTAATTACTAAACTTTGAAGCTTCTTGCAAAACTTCTAAAGTCAATCGTTTTAAGGCGCTGTCGGAAGATTTTTCACAAAGATTTAACAAATCGACAAAGTGTTCTACCCGACGAAATTGAGCGAAAAACTTAGCGTTCGCTCGTTGATGTTTTCCATTCGTCAAAAGTTTAACAATAATAATGCCCCAACAACCTAGAGACATAATTCCAAGAATAATCAAAATAATTGCAGTCATTACATCTGACTGTGCAATCATTTCCAAGATAGGTAAGTTTTGCATAGAAACCTCCGTTTATTAAACTTTAATAGCGATTACTTGATTCAGCATTCCGCCCAATTTTTGCAGCTTCACCAGGGAGAAGTTCGCCAGGAGAACTACGTTTTGCTTCTGCTCCACGCAGGTTAGGACTTACAAAATTTTTTCCTTTTTTTATTTCAGCTAAATTATTCTGTAAGTGTTCATCCCAAGCTTTCACAGCATCTTCAAATTCAGCTCTTGACTGTAGCATTAAAGTTCGCAGTTGTTCTAATTCCGCTGTTAGTGAACGCTTCATAATCCAAAGATCTTCTTCTTCAGGCATTCGTTCTAAGTTAAAAAGAACATTCATATAACGTTCTTCAGCTTCTGCATACGCCTTATACGTTTCAAGATACACTATGTAAGAATCTTCAGCTAATAACTGCGCCGATGATTGAGTGCTAGAGCACCCCGCCAAGAAAAAAAACAAAAAAGAACAAAATAAGGCAACGCTACGAACCTGATTCATTCGCCACCTGTTTTGTATATAAACGTTCAAGCGTTATATTGCTTTTGAATGTAGCCGTATCACCAGATTCTGGATTCACCATTGTATGCACACCTTCGCGCACTTCGCGTTCTTGACAAAGGACTCCTCCTGCCGGTTCCATGGCTATTTGATAACGCGTTTTATATTCAGCCTTTAAACCTTGATTATATTTTTGAAATTCTTTAGGAACAATATTACTATTAACGTGTTGCTCCCAAATGTAATATGGAAAACTTTCTTTTTCCGTTAGAAAAACAGTGTATGTAAAACACTTACGACGATCTAAATTTTGAAAACCTTCAGTGATTACAGAATCAATAGTAATCAAAGCAAAATTCAAACGATTTTCTTTGGTGAGCTGTTCTGTAATATTCGCCTTTTCTGGGTAAATTCCTTTTAAAAGATGCGTCATTTCCCAACGATGTTTTTCGGCACGAATCAAGTGCTTTTCATATTCAGGATTTAGTAACTGCGTGCGCCATTTTTCTGGCATCGGTAAAGAATGAACAACCGAATCATAACCTTCTTTCAGCCCATTCACTTCTAAAACCTCCCTATCAACAGCTTTCATCGATAAGGATTTTACACGCCAGGCAAGTTCTGAAGGCATATAATTTTTCAAGTAGCCTCGAGACTTATCTATTTCATACTTACGATTGAATAGAAGAGTATCGCCTAAAGAAGAATGTTCTGTTTCTACATATGTTGCTGTAATCGTTCCGATTCGTTCTTCCCCTTTTAAATCTAACGTAGAAAAATACCCTTCTACATAAAGATTTTGCTTTACAGGATTGGGTAATTGATAAGAAACTTCTACTTGAGAATCACAAGCAGCAAATAAAAGCGGAAACGCACAAAGCAACCATTTAATTTTTTTCATGAAAGGACCTTATTTTTTTTCTGAAATTACTTGAACTTGTTTTTCAACAATTAAACTATCCTTTGCAAAAAAACGAACCGTAGCTGTTTGATTTTTTTTAGAACGTAAGAAGTCCCCGATAGTCATTACTTTTCCCTTCTTTTTTCCTTGAAGCGTATAGCTTCCCATTTTTGGAGAAACAGCAGTCACTTTGGAGTAACGCACTTTTCCTGATTCGTCAGTAATTTCACACTTCAAAGAATCGAAATCAAAGTTTTTTCCATAATCTAATTGAACAATAAACGGATCCCAATGCAAAAATGAAGAAGTAGTGTCTGCAACTAAATTACGACCTGAATTCCACTCACGTCCACTAACTATTTGCGGAGCCTTTTCTTGACAAGCAGAAAAAGCAAGAATAGCCAATATGGAAAGAATTATTGATTTTTTCATCCGTTCTCCTTAATCTCTTTTATCGGCATTTTTGATATTATTAAAAAAAAGCCTTTTAGGAGATTTTTATTTGAATTAAAAATAAAAAAATTATAACCACTAAAAAAAGATTCCTTCGATAAAGAATGCCAAGAATAGGAAAAGTTTCATTTCCTCCCGTTGAGGGGAATTGCACTTCTGATTTGACTAAATTAGTGAATAAAGTCCTCAAAAATGACTCTATCAAGCGAGACTGTACTTTTTCCCGAAAACTGCGAAAATAGCCTTTCGGCTTTCTCTAGTCATTCTACACGGCTACGGAAACGCTGCGAAGTCTGAACCTGCTGCCGAAACACCCTAAAAAGGCTTACGAAATAGGGAAAGTTTGCTAGCCGGGGTCGGGCGTACAGATTGGCCCAGTAGAACCTCAAAAATAAATTCCATTTTGTGCAGTGTTCGTATTGACACTTGAACAAAAAAGCACTATATTTAAGAATGGAGGTATTTTATGAACTCGCAAGAACTAGAAAAACAAGATACCAAAAAGCAACTAACTTCTCGCCAGCAAGAAGTTTTTGATTACATAAAAGCACAAACGACGGAATTTCGTCGGCCACCAACAGTTAGAGAAATAGCAAACCGCTTTAATATTTCTTCAACTAATGGCGTTCGTTCCATTCTTGCCGCGTTAATTAAAAAGGGTTATATCAGCCGTTCACCACGTACTAGCCGCGGTCTTGAAATTCTTCAAGACGATTCTCCTACATTAGATTCTTCTTTAGCAGAAATTCCTATAGTAGGGCGTGTTGCTGCAGGCGAACCAATTCTTGCTGTACAAAATTTAGAAGGCACCATTACTGTAGATAGAGATTTTATCGCTCGCAGAAAAGATGTTTTCGCTTTACGAGTGAAAGGCGATTCTATGATCAACGCTGGTATTTTTGATGGAGATTTGGTCTTTGCTCAACACCAAAACACAGCGGAACGTGGAGAAATAATCATCGCCAAAATTGACGATGAAGCTACAGTCAAATATTTCCAACCGAAAAAAGATTGGGTTGAACTTCACGCCGCAAACCCCAAATACCAACCAATTATTGTAAAGCCTGAACGCGATTTTTCTATCGCGGGTCGTGTTATCGGTATTATGAGAAAAATCAATTAGTTGTTCTTGCCTCCATATAGCAACTATTGATTTTATCTTTAGCCTTTATTTCAAAATTTTTCAAAAACAAATCCTTTGATTTTATTGATGAGTAGTTACCTAACTTCAGATTTAATAAAACAAAGGATTTTTTTATTTCTTAAAAGGTTCTTTTTCCACTTCGGCTTTAAATCCATCCCCAAAAGTTGAACTGTTTAAAGTTAGGATAAGTTACATAAGTTCAATCCATTTAAACAGAAACTTACACATAAAGAAATCACCATAATTCAAGATTCATAACATAAATTGCCTGTATTTTTTTAAAGTTACTTTTACTATTCGATATTTTCAATTTAACCTTCTGTCTATAAAAAAATCAACTCTCATTTTTTTAGATATATTTAAATTATGAAATTTGATATTCAACAACTACATTGGACCAGAATCCCCAAAAAATTTTCAATAACAAACGAACAAATTGAAATTATTACAGAACCTCATACTGATTTATGGCAAAGAACTTATTATCATTTTAGAAATGATAACGCTCCATTATTGCAAATGGAAACCGAAGAACAATTCTTTTCCTTTGAAGTAAAAACATTTTTTGAAAGTAAACAGAGATTTGATCAATGTGGGATAATCCTTTACCTTGATAGCGAAAATTGGATTAAAGCATCTGTTGAATACGAAAACAATGATTTCCAACATCTTGGAAGTGTTGTAACTAACAATGGCTATTCTGATTGGGCAACTACCGAAATAGATAGTTCTATAAAATCAATGTGGTATCGCCTAAGCCGCCGAGAAGATGATTTTCGCATAGAACATTCCTTTGATGGAATAAATTACAAACAAATGAGAATTTGCCATCTTGAAAAGGCAAAAGGAAAAATTCAATTTGGAATTTACGCTTGTAGCCCAGAAAACTCTTCGTTTAAAGCGACCTTTACCAATATGAAAATCTCTTCGTGTCTTTGGCTTGAACACTCTGGACAAAAACCAGACACAGATTTTTAGCGATTATCCTCCGACAATTTTTCTCAATCTTGCAGAAAGGATTTTTAAATTTTCCTCTCGATATTTTGCTACTGTCCGGCGAGCAATTTTGATTCCTTTTTTTGCTAAAGCTTCAGATAATGCTTGGTCGGAAAGAGGTGAATTTTTATTTTCAGAATCAATCAATTCTTTTAATGCGTGAAGAATTTGTTGTTGACCAAGTTCTTCTTCTCCTTCCTGTTTTACGCCTAAACTAAAGAACTGCCTAAGTTCAAAAACGCCGTGTTGCGTTTCCACATATTTTCCATTTACCACTCGACTTATAGAACTTAAATTTAACTGAAGTGCGTCAGCCACTTCCTGAAGAACCATCGGCTTTAAATATTCAGGACCTTTGGAGAAAAAATCAGGTTGTTTTTCAATGATTTTCTGCATCACTCGTTCAATAGTAGTTTCGCGATACCCTACACAATGAATCAAGCTGTTTGCTTTATTTAAACGTTCTCGAATAAAATCTTTCACTTCCTTTGTGGCCGATTTATTCAGATAAGATTTATACATTGGAGAAATTCGTAAACGATGATGAAATCTTGCTGAACGTAAAAGCGAGGCTTTATAAATACCTGGAGATTCTTCAACAACTTCTAAATCAGGCACAATAAAATTTACTGGAGTTTCATTAATTAAAATTCCTGGGTACGCCGATAACTCCTTATAATGTTTTACAGCTTCTTGAACTTCTTCCAAACTAACGTCAAAATTTTTTGCGATTTGCTTATACTTCAAATTCTGCAAATTTTCAAATTCTTCTTCTAAAATTCGAATTGCTAATTTTGGAAAATCCGGAATGGCGTAAGCCTGAATGAGCCAACATTCCCTGAGATTTCTTGCCCCAATACCTCGCGGAGTAAACGAACGTAAAACATGAAAAGCTTCTTGTACATTTTCAGAAGCATTTTCTAATTCTTTTCGAAACGCAATAACATCTTCGGCTTCTTGCAAATTTGGAGAAATATTTTCACGATTCACCCCTTCTCCATTTTCAGGAGCCACTAAATAACCTTTTTCATCTAAACTATCAATCAAATATTCTACAATTTCTATTACTTCTTTTGGCCTATCCCAATCGCGCAATTGTTCTAGAAGTTTATCTTGCATACTAGCTACTGATTTTCCCTGATTTTTCCATTCTTCTTTTTCTGGGTCTGGCGTATTCAAATCAGTAAAATTATCCCAATAATCTTTAGGAAAATCATCAGCACTAAATTCATTCAACGGATTTTCATTTTCTGTATCTGATTCGATTCTTTTTTCCTCTTCATTCGAAGAATCAGAAGGAGCATCCATTTCAAGCAACGGATTTTCAGAAAGTTCTTTTTCTATAGCTACTTCCAATTCATGTGTCGTCATTTGAAGAAGCTGCACCGACTGAAGAGTTTGAGCAGATAAATTTTGTTCTTGCCTTATCCCGGAATGTATTTGCATTGAAAGATCCATACTTTCTCCTAATCCAAACGGAATGATTCTCCGAGATAAATTCTTTTCGCTTCCGGGTCGTTTGCTAAAAATTCAGAAGACCCTTCTGTGAGAACTTGGCTTTTGTACATAATGTATGCTCGATCGGTTATAGAAAGCGTTTCACGCACATTGTGATCTGTAATTAAAATTCCCATTCCCTTTTTTCTAAGATCTGAAATAATAGATTGAATATCAGCCACGGCGATTGGATCAATTCCAGCAAATGGTTCGTCGAGCAAAAGGAACGATGGATCAGAAGCGAGCGCTCTGGCAATTTCTAAACGCCTGCGTTCGCCCCCAGAACAACTGAATGCCTTGGTTTTTCGAATATGTGTAATTTTAAATTCTTCTAAAAGTTGCTCTAATCGTTCTTTACGTTCACTGCGTTTTAAATTTCTTGTTTCTAAAATGGCCATGATGTTGTCTTCAACCGAAAGCTTTCGAAATATCGATGCTTCTTGTGGCAAATAACCTATTCCAAGCCTAGCCCGTTGATACATAGGCTTTTCTGTCACTTCCAAATCGTCTAGAAAAATATGGCCTTTATCTGCTCGCACCATTCCCACAATCATATAAAAAGTTGTTGTTTTACCTGCCCCATTCGGTCCAAGTAGCCCAACAATTTCGCCTTGAGAAACGCGTACAGAAACGTTATCAACTACTTGACGACCGCCATAAAATTTGCATAATTTATCTGTACGAATCGTTTGTATCAGTTTACTCATCACTTAGCCCCTTTTTCTTTACGAACCTGAACTGAATCTTTTAAATTGTTGGTTGTTAAAAGCGAATCTTTTTCTGTTGCCTTCGCCGTTTCCTTGTCTAAATTTATGTAGCGACCGCTTGAAGGATTTTTAGCACCTCTTACTTTTAACTGCTTTACTTGATTTTTTTCTGGCGAAAAATCAATATGAATGGTATCGCCAGCCGCTACATTCTGGCCAGCAACTGTTCGATTCTTTTTCACATAGAAGTATGTACTTTTCGCATTCCCTGTGACTACTGCTTTTTTCATTTTCCCGGACTGAAAAGAAAGATCTAACCGAACGCCCTCCATGAGATTTTTATAATCTGGCAAATCGTCTTCATAAAAGAAACCATGAGCATTTAAATTCACATAAAGTTTGCTCAATTTTTTCCCATCAAATTCAGCGTAGAGTGTATCGCCAAAAGCTTCTGTATGCGTGCCTGGTTTTCTCTTTTTAGGCGGTTCTTTTTGAATACCATGAGCGTTTCGAATCACCAACGCCGATTTCAAAGATTTATTATCAGGGGAAAGTTTTAAGAAAATAGAATCTCCACTTAATTCATGATTTTCTAATACACATTTTGGATTTCCTTTCATGGAAAGCCAATTTTCTTTTTTGTTAAAATAGCCTGTGTCACAAGTAACAGTCATGCCATTGTGCGTTAAAACTACATTGCGGAACGCCTCGGCATATTCTTCATTTTGGTGATAAGAAATCCATTCTGCTCGAATTGAAAGTGTATCTTTTTTTGTGGAATCTTTTTGATTTTCCGCGTAATGATGCAATAAAGGCTTTGTTGGCATTATTAAAATCTTTTTTTGTCGATCATACTGAAGGCGCTCTCCGAAAAAAGCATAAGAGCCAGCAGAATCCCGCGCGATTACGTTTCCAGAAGCGGCCGCAAATTCAATTCGTTTTTGATAAATTCCACTTTTCGCCTGAATAGAGCCATCTGGGTGAGTAAAAAGAAAATTCCCTTCACATTGCACAATATCAGAATTTCGGTTCCAAGTGGCTTTCATGGTTTTAAACTGAACACTATCGTGAACAAAATGAACATGCCCTTTCAAAAGCAAATAGCCAGAACGCTTAGTCACTGAAAGACTATCGGCGTGTTTCATAATAAGAGGTTTTGTTTGAGCAAAGAGTAATGTTGTAAAAAAAAGAAGACTCAAAATGAATTTCATCGGCAATCCTCCGCCTGCTTTTTATCTTCTTCTTTCAAGCGACGAGCTGCATCTTGAAAAATCCCTGTAATATCTGAAAGGATCTGCCAATTTTCCATACGAGCATCACTTCGAAATCCAGTTCCTTGTAAAACATCACCTTCTTCGCTTACCACCCGAACAGGGCTGTCTGTTCGCACCATATTATCTTTTTTATGCCAAAGTAAAGAATCCGCTCGAACAGAAGCTCCTTGAGGAGTTAATGCAAAAACGCGACCGTAAGCAAAAACATGTGTGAGTTTCATATCCATCGTTCCAGAATCAGCCCGAAGAAACGCCGCGTGATTTCCTAATGAATCATAAATATCTACAAGAATCGGTCGAACAAAAATTTTTTCGTCTTTTTCCCAACGTTCTAAATACGCCGTTTTTAAACGCCAGGATAAAACCTCACCTTCATAAAAATCAAGAAGAGTTGTGTCATTAAAAAGCATGGCAGGGCGTTCTTGTGGGTCCCAAGCGCTATTTTCTTCGAGTTCAGCGCACCCTACACCAAAAATGCAAATGCTCGCTAAAACAAACATCCACAAGAAAGATTTTCCTTTGATAAGCAAATTCCATGCCATACCACAAACATATAAATAAATATGGCAAAAAACACTATTTTAATTCTATTTCTCAACCATATTTTCGCACTGCATCAATAAATGCCTGAACGCCTTCAATCGGAGTACCTGGTAAAATCCCGTGTCCAAGATTCATAATATGCGGACGATTCTTAGTCAATTCAAGAATTTCACGAACGCGTCTTTGAATGATTTCTTTTGGCGCAAAAAGAGTCGCAGGGTCAAGATTCCCTTGAAAAGTCACATTTGGGTGATCAGCCAAGGCGTTCTCTAAAGAAGTTCTCCAATCCAGCCCAAATCCAGATGCTGGGAGTTTTAAAAATTCCTGCAATAAATGCCCAGCTCCATTTGCATAATGAAGAATAGGAACATTTTTTGATTTTGCAATTTCAATAGCACGTTTTGAATATGGAAACGCCATTTTCTGATAATCTTCCACAGATAAATGCCCAGCCCAACTATCCATTACCACAAGAGCATCACAGCCCCACTTCGCTTGTAACGAAAGGTATTCCCCCGCAGCTTCTGAAATTTTCATAAGCAAGGAATGATAAGCATTTGGATTTTGATAAAAAAGCTTTTTTACCTGATGCAAATCTTTTGAAGTTTTTCCTTCAATCGCATAAGAGGCTAGCGTAAGCGGACCTCCTATAAACCCTAGCAACGGTGTTTTTCCTTTCAAAAGGTTTTGAGTTTTTTCAATCGCTTCTTTTGTATAAAAAAGTTCCTTTTCTAAATTCGGGTCTTTTAATTCTGCAATAGCTTTTTCTGTTTGAATCGCATTTTCAATTTGCGGACCAATTCCCAGAAAAAAATTCACATTTATTCCAAGTGTCGGAAGTAAAACAAGAATATCACTAAAAAGAATCGCCGCATCTACCCCAAATCGATCGACTGGCTGAACCGTTACTTTTGCAGCAGCCTCCGAATCTCTAACAAAATCCAAGAACGTTTTGAACTGGTTTCTAACTTCCATATATTCAGGCAAATAACGCCCAGCTTGCCTCATAAACCACACAGGTTTTTGCGTAGAAACTAAACCATTACATGTTTTCAAAAATAAAGATTCTGGCATAAGACTCCTCAAAACTATGAAGCAATTACATCGTAAATCATTTTTATAGCAACCGCCACAGTAGCCACTTGCACTGTTCGTTCTACAAACTTATTTCCCTTTTTGCACTGCAAAAGACTACTCAAAAAACCTCCAAAAGAAGCCCCAAGAGCGGTTACAATCGCTAACGGCCAATCAACTTTTCCAGCAATGGCTAAACCAGCCGTACTGATAATTAGAAATATCGTTGTCAATGTATTTTTTAAAGCATTCACTTGAATCATTTCAAGCCCCGTATAACGACGCAGCGCAAAAATTTGCAAAAAACCAACGCCTACTTGCACTATGCTTCCATAAATAGCAACCAAGAAAAATCCTAAAAAGCCCATTTTAGTGCAACGTTCAGGAGGCTCTTTCGGTGGCTTTCCTAAAACATCTTTTTTTAGTCCACTCATAATAGCAACTAAAGCAATCGCTATAGCAAGAATTGCCTGAAAAACTTTATCGTTTAATTGAACTACAAAAAAAACGCCAGCAAACGCACCCAACAAAGAAGGCATTGAAAGTTGAAGCAATATCTTTTTATTTAAATAACCATGCTTATGAAGATTATACGCAGAAGATAAATTTCCTACTATCAATCCAATACGATTTGTTCCATTCGCTATTGTGGGCGGAAGTCCTAAAAAAATCATTACAGGCAAACTAAAAACGCTGCCGCCGCCAGCAATGCTGTTAAGCATGCTGGCGGCGCACCCTACCACAAAAAAAGCTGCATATATTCCAAGCGTTGGTTCCATTATTTAGAAAGTTCTTCGAGTAAAAGTTTTTTGTCGGTTTCTGCTTGAAAGGCGTCCGGAATTTCTTGAAAATACTCTGTACAATTTGAAAGTTTTTGAATAGCCTGTTGAATAAAATCTTGTTTTTTCTTAGAATCTTTTTGTTTTAAAGCTTTTGCGTAAAGTTCTGCAGCACTTGCTCTGGAATTTTTACAAAACTCCATACCTAAACGAGTTCGTTCTTCAAGCGCTCGGTTTCTTAAAGGACTTGAAAGTAAACTTTCAAAAATCTTCAAAGATTCATCTATTTTTCCTTTTGCAAATAACGTTTTCGCGTCTTCTAAAAATTTTTGGGGATTATTGGTTGCCCAAAAATCCTTATTATCATTTTGAGAACTTGCTATTTTAGAAAAAGCAGCATTCCAAGAATCTAAACGCAAAGTATCTACGAAATCACGATAGCGCATTTTCAAACGTTGCGCTAACGAATCAGCTTTTTTATAATCTCCACTTTGCTTAGCCATCAATTCTATTTTTTTCATTTCTGTTTGAACTTTCAAATAAGTCTTATGAAACGCCAATTGTTTTTTTTCTTCAGCAAACAAGCGTAAAGAATCGCCCGGAGAAAGAGCTATCAAACTATCTGCTAAACGGCAAACGCTACCATAATCAGCACCAACCGCCATTTCATTGACAATAGCAAAAGAAAGTCCTTTGAATTTTTCGATTTCTTGATTTGAAAAATCCTTATACTTTTTTATATCATTATGAACGTTCACCATCCAATTTTTCCACAAAGGGTCCAGCATTTGGAAATTTTCTAAAAAATGAATTGCTGAATCAACTTTTCCTTCGTTAAATAAATCTTGAGCGTAAGAAAATGATTCGGCAACCATTCTCTGAATTTCTATATACGGCTCCGGCGATTTTTTTATCAAAGTATCTGTTTGTGGAGGAATCGGTAAAAAATTTTCTACTATAGAATCACTCAAACTGTTTCCGTTTGAAACTAGCAAAGAATCTTGTTCAACAGTTTTTTGTGAGGTCGGCATTCTGTCCGAAATCACATTAAAGTTTTCCTGGCTTTTTTCAGTATCTTTTATTATTGCTGTTTCTTGATTTCGAGTTTTATTTTTTTGAGGTTCTTCAACTTCGTTTAAAGTGTCGGCTAATACTAAATTTTTATTTTCCTCAACTTGAGTATCAGAAACTATAGGCGTTCCTTGTTGCAATGGAGCAGCACACCCAAATAAAACTAAAGCAAAAATTCCTGCAAATAAAAAGATTGTTTTGTTCATCAAAATTCCACCTCTATTGGCACAAAGGCACTTTCTGGTTCTTCTGATTCTAGATTTTCTTCGGGCAAAACAAACGATGAAGTATCTACCGATTCTTCTGACAAAGTCTCGGCAACAGAATCATTAGAAACAGGCATTGGCAAAGCCGTAATGAAGCCACCAGCTGCCGCCGCTTCCGCAGCAACCTCTTGCATTTGCGGCGGCACAAATCCAGGAACTTCTAGCCAAGGAAGCGTTTTCGCGCCTTCTTCAGAACCTTTAAGCGCAAGGCCAGAAACTCCATCCACTTTTAAATCACCGCGAAGATTCGAATAAACTAGCGGAACCTTTTGCGTTTTAATATTCTGAATGCTTGAAAAATCAACATGTTCAGCATCTCGTCTAATTTTAAGAATTTCTTTTGCAAAAGAACTCCACTGTGGAAGCCCTCCAGAAGAACCAGCAATTCTTGTTTTTCCAGATTTCATCGGTTTGTTGTTATCAAAACCAACATAGCTTCCTATAGCCAATACAGAATCTACCGCAAAGCCATTTTTGCTTTCAATAAATTCAGGCAATGCTCCTAAGAACGCTACATTTCTAAAATCATTTGTTGTTCCTGTTTTTCCCATTGCAGGAAAACGTAAACTCAAACCATTTTTAGAAACTACAGATAAATTAGCATACTGCGACCGAGCCGTGCCATTTTCAAAAACAGAATGTAAAATAGCTGCCATTTGAGAAGTAACTGTATCGCTCAAAATTCGCTTTGTTTCTATTTCGTTTTTGAAAATAGTCTTTCCATCTCGATTTTTTATTTCACGAATCAGAATAGGTTCACTCCATTCCCCGCCCATTCCTTTAAAAATGGTTCCGCCTAAAATAGATTCATAGGCAACAGTCATTTCGGCTAATGTAATTTCATTGGCGCCAAGCACCATACTTTGAACTTTTTGCAATTTAGAACGAATTCCTATTTCATGCAAAAACCTTGCAAAATCAGCCATCGCTAAAGAGCGCCTGAAATCAGGCCAATAACGTAAATACTCAGGAACCAAATAATTAACTTCCTCGTTTACAGGCTCTACTAGTAAAGACAACTCAAGAAAATCTGCTAATGAAAAATTTTCATACAACTTCACAGAATCCATTGGAGGTAAAGGCATCGAAAGCGAATCCGTTTCCGCTAAACGACGTTCTCTTAAAATATTTTCATAACGCTTGTAATTATGAGAAAGCATTTCTTTAAGAGCTTTTGTTTTAGCCGTTTTCTTCGCCGTTTCAGTTCCTGCCCCAAAAAGCAAATTCATCGCCGCTCTTGCCTTTTCTGGTTTATTTTCTGCATAAGCTTTTTGAACAAACTTTTCTTTCGCCATTTCAAACTGAATTTCTTCCTTCGCCCTTCCAAGTAAAATCAGCCCTAACGAATCGCGCAGGCGTTCAAAGTATTTTTTATTATCTTCTTCAGCACGCATCAGATAGTTATTTTTCTCAGCAACTTCAGCAAACTCTTCATTTGAAAGTTTGTCAAACAAATGATCTAACAACCAAATGCTTGCAATATTTTCAGAACGTGTTGCAGCCCATGCTATGCTAACCGTATTCCCTTTATTTTTATGATCTGGCCGAGGAAAATAAAATTGATTGCCATAAGGAAACACGTTAAAATCATTTTCAATTTCATCTAAATAATTCCAACCATACTGGAACGCCAAGGCAAAAAGTAATGGTTTCCAACTGGAACCAAACTGGCGAATCGCTTTAAAAGAGCGGTCGAAATCTGTATTATGAAAACCACCTTGACTAGCAAGAACTTCACCACCTCGAAGTGCCACAATGGCTCCTTGCAACACAGGTTCCGTTTCTAACTTACAACGAAAATATCCATTCACCGCTACAGAATCCAAAACACTTACAAGTAAAATAGAGCCTTTTCCCAACCTAGCTGAAAGAATTTTTTCTGGTTTACTTTTCAAAGTTTTTTCAAGAGAATCTAGCGAAGATCGTTCTACAACGCCTTTAATTTGCCCAAATGATAAATAAAGTGAATTAAGCGAACCATCTTTTTCATAAGCCACAGAATCTAAAGCACCATACAAATAATCTCCAATCCTAGCTTCAAGCGCACGATTCGGTCGATTCGCCGAAGGCAAAGCAAAGCCGCCTAAACGCAATTGTAAATCAGAAATATTTGCTTGCAGAGCTCTCTTTGCCGCATCTTGAAAATCAGCATCGATCGTAGAAATAATTTTCAACTGAGCACGACGCCAATCTTCAATTCCTTCTCGTTCAAAAATATCTTGAAAAAATTCAGAATTCAATTTCTCTTCAATCAACGCCAAAGAAGTAGAAACAGAATAACGGAACGCACCATGTTCAAACGCAAGCGGTTTTGCTAAGGCTGCTTCATACTCTTCTTTTGAAATGTAATTATCTTCAAGCATACGGGAAAGCACATATTTCACACGTTCCTCGCCGCGCTTCAAAGCGCGAGCCTTACGTTCTTCATTTCTTTGAGCAAATGGATCGTAATTAAAAGGCCCTTTCACCGAACCTGCAATAAACGCACATTCAGCCAAAGAAAGTTCGCTCAAATCCTTATTGAAAAAATATTGAGCCGCAATCGCCACACCCTTTCCAGAACCAGCCACATGAAACTGATTCAAATAAAATTCAAGAATTTGCTCCTTCGTAAAATGACGTTCTAATCGGATAGCATCTCGAAGTTCCCGCACTTTTTCCATCACAGAACGTTCTTCTCGCCCAAAAATATTTTTCACCGTTTGCTGCGTTAAAGTAGAACCACCTTGCCGCAAAGAACCCGCTTTCACATTCACAAGCATCGCTCGCAAAAAGCCTTTCAAATCAAAACCATGATGTTCAAAAAAACGAGCGTCTTCAGCGGCCACCAAAGCATTCACAATATTTTCAGGAATATCCCCATACGGAACATAAATACGATGATTCGCGTCAAAAAAAGCACCTAATCTTTTTTCACCATCACGATAATAAACGCGAGTCTCACCAGAAAGACTTTGAAGAATCGCATCTCGATCAAATTTCCCTTCAGGATCTTTGTCAAGTCCTACATTAAACACCACATAGTAAACAACACCAAAAGCAAGAACCCCAACTAGGGCAAACGCCGCAAAAATTTTCAACAAGGTAGAAAGCACTTTCATAAAAACCCCAACGCAATACAAATACAAATGTAGAATATCCGCCACCAAAACAGAAAGACTTTAAAAAAATAAGTAGGGGGAAGAATCCCCCTGATTTCAGCCCACTACGGGGTCTTCCATCACCCCCTCGCTGATGTGAACCCAAAAAGTTAGACGGTTTAAAATTAGGATAAAACAGCGTTATGAGTCCGGTATTGCACCGGGCTCATTCCGTTTAGGCGCAGTTTTATCCGATCTTTGTTATAGTAGTCGATATATTTCACTAGTTCCTG
>JAGAKE010000026.1 GCA_017625775.1 Fibrobacteraceae bacterium | reverse complement strand
TGTGCGCTCAAATACTCGTAGCAGCCTCGATAATTCTCGGTCATATTACCACCTCACAAAAGAAAAAGTACCAAAAAGAAAATCCGCTGCGGCGGGGATCGCCTGCGGGCGGGAAGGGGGAAAAGGGGGAGCAAAAGAGCGGCGGCTACGCCGCCTTAAAGAGAAAGTCACCTCCCCCTTTTCCCCCTCGCTGCGGGGCATTGAAAGTGCCGCCACTATGGAAAACCCGATGGGTTTACCACAGTGGCTTGGAAAACCTCTAACGAGGTTTACCACACTTCCAACACCCCTCCGCTCACCCCCCTTTTCCCCTCCGACTTTCTCCCTTTCAGAGAGAAAAAATATAGGTTGGGAGTACCCTTACAGGGGGCTTAGATTATCAATACAGCAATTCCCTATTTTCAGTTGTTATTATAGCCTGTCCGAAAGAGATTTTCAAGCCCTCCGGACAGGCTTCTTTTACAGCTCCATGCCGCCCATTCCTCGCTGGTGCTGCTGTTGCTCCTGCTGCTGTCCAATCTCCGGATCGGGCAGCAGCTCCCTCGCCTTTTCAAGCAGAGGACGCAGACGCTCCGGCAAGTGTTCTTCCAAGAAGTCCAGCATCCGACCGATGCCGTCCGTCAGACGCTCGGTGAAGCTGCGTTCCTCCTGCAGCTCGGATTGCAGATAATAGTTTTCATCGCGCAGCCTCCGGTTTTCCTGTTCAAGCCTCTGCTGCCGCTGCGCTTCTTCCAGCCGCTTCTTCATGGACGGCACCTGTGACCGCAGACGGGTGTTTTCCTCCGTCAGCTCCTGTACCTTGTGCCGATCCGTCACGCTGCGCAGTGCCATTTTCTTTAGCTGCTCGACCTGATCCACCGTCACGCCCTTTACTGCCCCTGTGAGCGTCTTTTCCGGCTGAATATCATGCAGGGGTGCATTTACCCTGTCAGCCTCCTTTAAGAGCCGCACAGTGCCTTTCAGAGCGTCCCGCTGCCGTTCCAGCTCAGCAACCTCCCGCTCTACTGCCGCTGTCTGCTGCTGCACCGCTTCCAGCCTCGCAGCCGCTTCCTTGAACTGCGGCAAGTCCATGTGCGGTCTGTTCGTGCCGAGAGAGATAATTTCAAAATCGTGCCGCTGGGCGATCTCCGTCAGAGCTTCTTTCTCCCGTTCCATCCACGCCGCCCATTCGGTCTGCTTTCTGCCGACACCGACAAACCCCTGCTGCTTCAATGCCTGTTTCATAGATACCCTTGTAGAAAGTCCTCTTGACTGCTCCGTTGCCACAGGGATAAAATCGACATGGAGATGGGGCGTTGCCTCGTCCATGTGCAGCACCATATTGAACACCCGCAGATGGGGGTTGCGTTCTGCAAAAGACTCCGCAAAATCTTTCAGAGCTGCCGCCGCCCGTTCTCCGTCCGGCGTACCGCACCCACAGTCGCTCATGTTGCCGATCTGGAAGATCGCTTCATGGAACAGCTTTTCCTGTTTACTCTGCCGGATATGCTCATAGTAGTCCGGTATCTTATCTCTCGTTTTGGTTTTCTTTGCGTTGTAGGCTGCGAGAGCTTCATCAAAGACCATATGATAGACCTGCTTCAGATCCTCGTTGCAGAAAACAATGTTCTGCTCCGTCCGGCTCCGGTCTACATTCGCCGCTGAGAAGCTGCGGTTGTTGTGCCGGATGCTCCCTGCACCTGTCATACCCGAAATCGTAACTCCCATAAAATCGCCCCCTTTCCGCTTATTCTTCCGTCCTCTATTTTATCATAAATTTCCGCTAAAAACAACCTCTTTGTTACTTTCTGGTGAGAAAGTAACGCAAAAGCACTTTCACACCGCCACCCCATCGGTGCAGCGGTGTGAAAGTGCTTTGCGCCCCTAAAGGGGAGGGGTTGCCGGAGCTGCTTCACTGCCGGCTCGTGCCTGCTGCTCTGCCAGCTCCGGAGGGGCGCTGCCCCTGCCGTCTGCGGACGGCTCCCCGACCTTCATCCCACCGATAAACTG
>JAGAKE010000014.1 GCA_017625775.1 Fibrobacteraceae bacterium | reverse complement strand
TCATCCTTGAAATTGACGGAGAATCGTAACCATCCTTGTGGAGCTCATAAGCTTTAGCCCATTCTTCTTTTGTGTGTTTCTTATACATAAAAACCCCGAAAGTTGTGTCCAACTTTCGGGGTTCAGTTCAAAGCCGGCGGATTAATTTTTTTAAAAAGAAAATGAAACTAGCACTTGGCTAGGCCCTGCCGCCACGGAAACTCTTGAATTTAATTTTTCATGTAAAGCAATAATTCCTATACTGATTCCTGAGCCCATTAACGCCCCTACAACAACATCTGTTGGGTAATGTTTGCCTGCGGCAACTCGTAAAATAGCCACCGCAGAAGCCACTCCAAAAGAAACAGCACTTCCCCAATATTTCACAGAAGAATTCGGGAATAATTTATAAAACAAATAAGAAGAAAATACTGCCGAAGTAAATGAAGCGGAAACATGACCTGAATAAAAGGAACCATACGCTTCCCCTTTTGCCTCTTTTCTTTTTTCTGAATTATATAAATATGGTCTTGGCCAAAGCTGGAAAGAACGCGTTAGTAAATTTAAACCACTTTGTAACGCGAGTGCTTCTGAATACATAGCAAGAACACTCCAAAACTCCCCTGCAACCATTTCGTCTTTTTGCAAAGCAACTCCAGCGAAAGCGATTGGAAAAATCAAACTGCCGCCATTTAAAATATCGCTAAAAACATCTGCTGTAGAAGAATGAACGCCTGCAAAAGGTTTATCCCATGGCAATAAAGAAGATTTGTCTTTTAATGATTTTGGAATATCTGTATTTTTTATAAAGTATAGACCTGTTAGAGCCGTTCCTGCAGAAAAAATTCCTAATGGAACATCAAGCCCTAGTGACAATGCGGGAATACTTTCTCGTTCTTTTGCCCACGATGAACTGAATATCACCGCAAGAATTAGCACAATTATAAATTCCTTTTTTCGCATCACAAAATGAAATCTAAAAATATAAAGTATAAGAAACTAGATTCATTTCTAATTTCTAACACATTTGAGAATCCTTTTTATTCTTCAAAAACTTATATTTAAAAAGAAATTTATTTTCCAAAATAAAATGGAGCTTTTGTGAAATCGTTGAAAAAAAACGAACCATTACAACCAAATATGGAACTGTTCAATGCACTTTCCGATGAAGTGCGTTTGAAAATTATGCTGATATTGGATACTTCTGAATTTACGGTCAATGAATTAAAAGAAATTTTGGGAATTCATCAATCAAATGCTAGCCGTCATCTTTCCAAACTCTCTGCTTGCGGGCTTTTAAAAGACAGAAGAGAAATTACAAAATCTTATTATGGTTTAAGTGATGATTTGTATATGAGCCCTACTTTGCTTGATACGATTCGACAAGCATATAAAGTTTTACCTGAAATTCAAGTAATTAAAAGTCGCATAAAAAATATCCTTGACGAAAGAAGAATTAATCACGCGCAAAAATTTCATAAACTAGACGAAACGGGTGGAAGTTTAAAAGCGCAAATTTCCTTACTTTCTCATTTAATTCACCCTTTTGAACACGCTGTAGATATTGGTTGTGGCGAAGGGGCTGATTTAAGTTTGCTTTTAGCACGGTGTTGTAAAAAAGTTACAGCTGTTGATATAAATAAGGAAGTGATAGAAGATTTATCCAAATTATTGGCTGAAAAAAATATTACAAATATTTCCCCTATTGAAGCAAATATGCAAGACATTCCTCTTGCAGAAAATTCCGCTGATTTAGTTTTAATGAGTCAAGTTTTACACCATGCTCCAGCCCCTGCAGATGCTTTACGCGAAGCCATTAGAATTTTAAAACCGGGTGGAAAACTAGCTTTACTTGATTTAGCGCAACACAATGAAGAAGAATTACGTGAAACTCATGGACATATTTGGCTTGGATTTGATAGAAAACGGATTGAATTTTTATTGCAAGATTTGCCCTGCCGAATACTTTCATCTGAAATTATTGTGAGTGAATCGCTTATTATGAAATCTCTTCCGGCAATTTGTATTGTAGTTGAAAAAAACTAACAAAGGTCTTGTTTTTTTTATTTTAAAAGCATAGATTAAAGGAAAAGATTTTTCTAGGAGTTGATTTATATGGGAAAGATTGTCAAGTATTTTTTGATTGCTTTAGCTGCTGCCGGTACCGCTCTTGGTATTTATCATGTAGTTCGCTCTAAGCAACTCGAAAATAATTGTTTAGCAGAAGGTGAAACCTTTGAAGATGATGAACCTTGTGGTTGTTGCGGCGCTGAATTTGCTCAAGAAACAACTCAAGAAAAGTCTGTTGAAGAACCTTCTGAAGAACCTCAAAAGTAAAATTTAAAACGTCTTTCCATAGAAAGGCGTTTTTTTAGAAAAAGTACAGCAAATTTTTCAAAAAACTATTGTAAAATTGTATATTCAACAAGAAGTTATTAACCAAGGGAATATCCTTTATGAAACTATTTTATTCTGCAGCAATTCTTTTGTCGTTTGCCGTTTTCTTTTCTGCATGTTCAAAAGACGAAGCCAATTTTTATGGCAAATGGTCTGGCGAAGCCCTGAATTTCTCTGTTGAACCAGTTAATGGTAATAAAGTCAAAATTGTTAATGAAAATGGTACTTTAAACGGAGAAATTGTAGAAGGAAAAATTATTGGAAAAAATGAACTCGGAATGAGTTTTGAAATGACTGTTAAAGGCGATTCCGCTTACTATACTTTTGCAGATATTACAACTGGTTACAAAAGAATAAAAGAATAGTTTATAAAGAAAAGTCTGTTTTTTTTAAAACAGACTTTTCTTTACAAAAGCCCCGCCAGCGGGGCTTTTGTTGTTATAAAAAAGCTAGCATAGCTAGCTTTTTTAAATCGAAGGTTTTATAAATATTAAGCTTTTAAATCACTAAAATGGGTATTTTCCACGGCCTCAAATTCATCTTGAATTTCTTTAGATGGAGCTTTAGTGCAAAGACTAACCACTACAATCGTTAAGAAACTAAGAATAAATCCTGGCAAAAGTTCGTAAACGCCAAAAATTGAATAAACATCGGCGTAACCAGAAAGAACAAACTTCCAAACAAAAGATGTAATACCGCCTACAAGCATACCAGCAACAGCACCAGCAAAATTTGTTCTTTTCCAGAATAAAGCTAGAAGCATCAATGGACCAAATGTAGAACCAAAACCACCCCAAGCAAAACTTACTAGGCTCATCACAACATCTAAGAAACTTTTTCCTTTTTGCATTCCATCTGCGGCATCTGGTCTTCCTTGGAACGCAAGCAAAGCGGCAACTAAAGCGATTCCAATAACTACAAAACGGCTTACCCACATCAATTCGTTATTTGAAGCTTTTTTACGAACACGCTTGTAAATATCGTTACTGAAAGCAGAAGCAGAAACAAGCAATTGAGAATCAGCCGTACTCATAATAGCAGCAAGAACGGCTGCTAGTAGCACTGCAGCTATTACAGTTGGGAATAATTGCTGCACAAGAATGATGAATATTTTTTCTGGATCGTCAATTGGAATATTATTTTGCATAACATAATAGCGACCAAATACAGCAATAAGAACAGATGCTCCAAGAGAAAGAATTACCCAGGTCATTGCAATTCGACGAGAATGCTTGATTTCCTGCGGATTCTTAATAGACATAAAACGAACTAAGATATGAGGCATGCCAAAATAACCAAGTCCCCACGCCAAAGAAGATACAATAGAAATAACAGTAATTGCTTTACCTGTAGATGCATTAGTAAATAGATTCATTAAATATGGATTTACTTGGTTCATAGCATCAATTGTTGGAGCAAAGCCACCATTTAAGACGCAAATAATAGCTGGAACAAGAAGAACAGCTATAAGCATCATAAGTCCTTGTAAAAAATCTGTCCAACAAACAGCTAAAAAACCACCCATAAAAGTATAACCAACCACTACAGCCACTCCAATCCATAATGAAGTCGTATAACTCCAATTAAAAATGGTGGAAAATAATTTAGCACAAGAAACAAAACCAGAAGTAGTATAAAAAAGGAAAAAGGCGAGAATAAAAAATGCCGCAATCACCCGAAGGACACCACGAGAATCACGGAAACGATTAGAAAAGAAATCAGGAAGAGTGATGGAGTCATTACAGAAATGAGTGTATTTTCGAAGTCTCTGCCCTACTATTTTCCAGTTTAAATAAGTGCCGATTCCAAGACCTACGGCAATCCATACTTCAGAAAGACCACTGACAAAAATAGCGCCAGGAAGCCCCATCAAAAGCCAACCGCTCATATCGGAAGCTTGGGCTGACATAGCTACAACCCACTTGTTCATTCTGCGGTCACCTAAATAATAAGAATTTAAGCTGTTCGCTTTTTTAGAAAAATAAAAGCCGATGCCTAACATCATCAGCAAATAAAGAATAAAAACGGCAATTGTCATTTTTCATTCCTAGATTGTTAGTGAATTTGCACAAAAATAAAAAATTTATAAGGAATGATGATTATACTAAATAAATTCCTTTCAATTCTGACTATACAAGAATCCCCCGAAGGTTAAAAACTTTCGGGGGAATAACAGTCAAAAAACTTTGTTTGAAGAACAATTACTTCTTAGAAGCGAATTTTTTATTTGCTTCTAGAACTTTTGGATCTGACTGAGCATCACGAATTTGTTTTTTAATACGTTCATCGCGACTTTTTTGAATTTTCTTAGCCAAATCTGGGAACAAAGCCCCGATAGAGTCACTGAAAACTTCTGGTTTCTTAGCGGCTGCAGGTTTCTTTGCTCCAGAACGAGAACGCTTCTTTTTGGGAGCAGCCTTTTTAGGAGCCTTTTTCGCTTCCTTTGGTTTATTTTCAACTACTTCCACTGTTTTTGCTTCTTTTTCTGACATATTGAACCTCTTCGTCTAAGTTTATGAACGGAGCGTAATTTAGAAAAAAATTCTTTGCATTCGGGAAAAATCTCTAAAAATCATTCAATATTTAATGATTTTCTAGCCAATGCATCAAAACTGTAATATCCACAGGACGAATTCCTGGAACTCTAGCCGCTTGCCCAAGGGAAAGAGGACGTGCCGCTGCCAATTTTTGCCTTGATTCGATACTTAAAGCTTGAATGGCCATATAATCCATATTTTCATCCAAACGGACTTTTTCCACTTTACGTTGTTCTCTAATTTCTTTTTCTTGACGTTCAAAGAAACCGGCATACATTTCTTCAGAAAGAATGAATAGTTTATCCCTTCTAGAAAGAGTGGATTCTGGGAATGCAATTTTAAAGAATTTTTCTGGTTCAATTCCAGGTCTTCTTAAAACAGAAACCCAACGAGTTCTTTCATTTACGCTTGCTTGCCCTAAACCATCGATAATTTCATTAATTTGTTCCGGAGTTCCCGATTCTGAGCGCATACGTTCTCGGATTTTTGCTATTTCAACTGCTTTGGATTCATAAACAGCAAATTCATCCTTTGAAAGCATACCAATCGCATAAGCTTTATCTTTTAAGCGTTTTTCTGCATTATCAGAACGCAAAAACAACCTATATTCAGCTCGACTTGTAAACATACGATATGGTTCATCTAAAAGCGTGTTTACCAAATCATCTAACATCACGCCAATATAACTTTCAGAACGCCCTAAAATAAACGGAGATTCTCCTTTAACTTTCAAAGCGGCGTTAATTCCAGCCATTAAACCTTGCCCAGCAGCTTCTTCATAACCACTAGTACCGCAAACTTGACCGGCAAAATACAAACCAGAAACTTGCTTACTTTCAAGCGTTGGAAAAAGTGAAGTAGCATCTACAGAATCATATTCTACTGCATAACCAATTTGACAAACTTTTGCTCGGGAAAGCCCTGGAATAGAATGAATAGCCTCTAACTGAATTTCAGCAGGTAAACTAGAGCTAAAACCATTTATATAAATTCGCCCGATAGAAGCCGTTTCAGGTTCAAGAAACAACTGATGACCATCTTTATCGCCAAATCGATTAATTTTATCTTCAATACTTGGGCAATATCTTGGGCCTTTACCTTTAATTATTCCAGAAAACATTGGACTATCTTTAAAACCAGAACGTAAAATTTCATGAGTTTTAAGAGTCGTTCGAGTTATCCAGCAAACGGCATCATTTCGTAAAGGAACTTTCGTAGAATCACTAAACGGCCATGGATCTATATCGCCATGTTGAACTTCACATTCAGAAAAATCAACAGAGTCTGGGTCGATTCGAGACGGAGTTCCTGTTTTTAAACGGCGCAAAGGAATTTTTAATGCGGCAAGCGTTTTGGACAACTCGTCGGCAGAAGGCTCGCCAACTCGTCCACCGATACTTTGTAATAAGCCGGTGTACATTTTAGAAGCTAAAAAAGTTCCACTAGTGATAATTAAGGTTTTAGTTGAAATTTTTCTACCATCTAAAAGTTGAAGGTCAATTTCAGAAATAGAAGGCGTAAAAACAGAAAGCTCCCCTTCTAAAAGTTCCAAACCAGAACATTTTTCAAGAGCCTCTCGAGCGCATTTGGAATAGTAATCCATATCACACTGAGCACGCGGTCCCCAAACAGCAGGGCCTTTACTTTTATTTAACATTCTAAACTGAATGCCTGCTCTGTCGGTCAATTTTCCCATCAAACCACCAAGAGCATCTATGTCTCTAACAATTTGCCCTTTGGCTACTCCACCCACTGCTGGGTTACAAGACATTCGCCCAATTGCGTCAATACTCATTGTGAGTAAAGCCGTTTTTACTCCGAGTTTCCAAGCCGCATGAGCCGCTTCTATACCAGCGTGGCCGCCTCCAACGACGACCACATCATACTTTGCTGAAATTGCCATATTATTTTTTCAAAAGCGCCGAAATATCTGCTTTCAAAGTTTCTTGTTCCTTTTCAAAGGATTTATAAATTTTATAGGAAGCATCTGGAGAAACTAAATAAACTTTTGGAACATAACCATCGCTGTATAGCTCTCCGAATTGACGAGATTCATCAAGCAAAACAGGAATGTTCAATTTAGTATTTTCCATAAACTGACGAATTCCTTTTTTAGAGTTGCTGGCAGAAGCAATTGCCACTGCTGAAAGGCCTGCTGCCTTATAAGTTTCTGCCAATTTATTTACTTCTGGAGCTGCATGTTGACAATGCCCACAAGTTGCAGAGAAATAGAACACTAACAATGGCTTACCAGCAAAACTTTGAAGATCTGTTGCTTTCATTGTAATGCCATCTAATTTTACAGAATAGTTCATTTTAGCAGGCATTCCATCGGGTAAAGTATCTCCGCGAAGTGGCGCAATTTCCGCTTTTAATTTTTCTTCTTCTGCTTTAGCTTCTTCCATTCGTTTCTTTTGCAAATTTTGCATATTTTCAGAAAAACGTTTGCCTACAGCTTCTACAGAGTCTTTTGGCAAAATACCTTTGAATGTAGTATCTTGAGCGCTCTTGTAACCATCATTAAGACCTTGTTTAAAAGCGTTTTCAGAAAGTTTCATTTCTGATTGAAGAGAAAGATTTTCAAATTGAGCGGAGAAATTAACGCCAAACATATAAGAGAAGCGTTCAATGTCTGGAGAGGTTCCATCAATTTTTACAGGCTTGCCAGTCACTACAGGATTTTCTCCTTTTGGTAAAGCCTTCATGCTAGAATCCATATACATTCTTAATTGCATGGGATTCATAGAAGCACGTTTTGCGGAATCTGGCTGAATGGAAGCCATGCGAGTTTGAGCTTTTACAGAATAAACTTGGCCAATATTTTGTAATTGTTCATTAGTCAATTGAAGTTTTTTTGTAGAATCTGTTTTTATTACGATAGCGTCGTTAAAGCCTTGCATTACCGCATCTAAAGAAAGACCTTCCCCCACTTGATACGGAACAGCTCCAAAAAGTTGATGAGAGAGTTGCATCCCGAATAAGTAAGCCATTTTTTCAGTATCTGGGGAATTTAATCCAACCACTTTTTCATTAGAAGATGCTTGCTCATTACAAGCTAATAATGAAATAGAAAGGGCGGCGCATAACATATAACGCTTTTTCATAAAAAAACTCCTTAAAAAAATACTTTCCAGAATTTCTAGAAAATATTTGAATCTATGTAATGAAATTTAGCAAAAGAACCATAAAGAACTAATTGGAAATAAAAATTTTGCTAACTTTTTTCACGAAAATTCAGATAAGTCATTGAACCAAAGGTTGTTCCTTATGAAACTTTCAAAGTATTTTTTCACAACGCTCCGTGAAATTCCAAGCGATGCAACAATGCCAAGTCATATTTTCTTGATGCGAGGCGGTTACATTAAACCTCTTTCAACTGGCATTTATAGCACGCTTCCTATGGGTTTCAGAGTGCTGCAAAAAATTCAAAACTTGATTCGTGAAGAAATGAACGGGATCGGTGGAATGGAAGTGGATTTACCTGTAGTTCAAACAGCGGAACTTTGGAGTGAATCTGGTCGTTATGAAGCCATTGGAGAAGAATTGCTCCGCTTTAATGACCGTAATAATCACAAAATGGTTCTTGCTATGACTCACGAAGAAGCAATGACCGATCTTGCTCGCTATGTTCTTTCTAGCTACAAGCAACTTCCGTTCATGCTTTATCAATTTAAAACCAAGTATCGTGATGAAGCTCGTGCTAGAGGTGGCCTAATTCGCGTGCGTGAATTTTTGATGAAAGATGCTTATAGTTTCCACTCCACCCCAGAAGATTTAGACAAACACTACGAAGAAGAATACAACGCCTATTTACGCATTTTCCGCAAAGTTGGAATTGAACCTGTTGTTGTGCAATCAGACACCGGAATTATGGGTGGAAAAATTGCTCATGAATTTATGCTAGATACTCCAAATGGCGAAGATTATTTGATTCTCTGTAAAAAATGCGGTTATCAAGCAAACCGAGAAATCGCTAATTTCAAAAGAGAGCCTTATAAAGGAAATGCAGAACTACTTCCAGAAAAAATCGCCACCCCAAATTCACAAAGCATAGAAGAACTTTCTAGCTTCTTAAACATCGAAAAAGAATCTACTGCTAAATGCGTATTTTTCTCTGTAGAAAATAAACTTGTCACATGTATGATTCCTGGGCATTTAGAAGTTTCTGAAACTAAACTTCGCAATTTCTTAAAAACAAAGGAATTAATTCCTGCAGACGATTCTCAAATTCGTGATTGTGGCATGGTGCCAGGCTATGCAAGCCCAATTGGTGCTAGTGAAAATATGATTTTGATCATTGATACTGCTTTAGAAGACGCTTCTGATTTAGTCATGGGTGCTAACGAGGAAGGATTCCATTATAAACATTGCACACCTAAACGCGATTTCAAAAATTATAAAGTAGTTGACATTGCTGAAGCAAGTTCTTTATGCACTTGCCCACACTGCGATTCAAAACTCACAGAAACTCGTGGCATTGAACTTGGTAATATTTTTAAACTCGGTACTAAATTTTCTGAAAGCATGAATGCCAAATTCTTAGCCGCTGATAAAGGAAGCCAACCAGCAATTATGGGTTGTTATGGAATTGGGGTTGGGCGTTTAATGGCAAGCGTCGTTGAAAATTCCCACGATGATTTTGGTCCTATTTGGCCTAAGTCTATTGCTCCATTCCAGATTGAAATTGTTCCTATTGGTAAAGATGCTGCCGTTTTTGATGCTGCTGCTGCATTAGAAGAATCATTAGAGAAAGCTGGTTACGAAGTATTACTAGACGACCGCGAAGAACGCCCAGGCGTAAAATTCAAAGATGCCGATTTATGGGGAATTCCTGTAAGAATCGCTGTCGGAGCCAAAGGGCTTGCAAATGGCGAAGTTGAATGGAAGTTCCGTCATGAAAAAGAAATGCAAATGGTGAAAGTTGAAGAAGTTCTTGCTAAAGTTCAAGAATTTTATAAAGACTAATTTTATTTTGCAAAAAAATTAAATCTGAATCTCTTATAAGTTTAAATAAGTGATTCAGATTTTTCTTTTAATTATCTTTGGCTCTTTTCAAAATTTCTAAAAAATCTTGATGTAAAATACCATTAGAAAATAAAACTTGTTCTCCGTCGGTATAAGTTAAAGGAGAACCATCAATTCTTGAAACCTTTCCGTTAGCTTCTTCAATTAAAAGACTAATTCCTGCAATATCCCAAGGATAACTCATTGTCATTACAAAACCATCTAAACGCCCTGATGCTAAAAAAGTTCCTTCTGCAACAGCAGACCCCATACATTTAACGCGCATACAAGATTTAGCTTCTTCTGAAAAATTGTTCAAATTTTCAATGCGGATCTTTTCTGCATTTCCAACATTAAAGTCACCATTTGAAACAATCGCTTTTTCAATAGCAGAAGTGTTGCTTACAAAAATTCTTTTTCCGTTTAAAAAACAACCACCATTTTTATAAGCCATAAACATTTCACCCAAACGCGGCAAATAACAAATTGCAACTATTGGTTTTTGATTTTGAAGTAATGCAACAGAAACTCCCCAAAGAGGAATGCGACGACTAAAATTTATAGTTCCATCAACAGGATCAATCACCCACTGCAAAGAAGCGTCTTTAGAAAAATTTTCAATAACTCCTGCTTCTTCAGTTCTAATTCTATGTTCCGGAAATAATTTTGAAATTCCTTCTACCAATATTTTTTCGCTAGATAAATCAGCTGAAGTCACTAAATCTTTTGGACTTTTAAAACGCACTTCTTCTAAATTTTCTTGCAAAGATAAAGCAGACAAACCGGCTTCTCGAACAATTAGTTCTACCTTTGCTAAAATACTTTTCAAATCCATATTTCCCATTTTTAAAACTCCTTCTTAATTCCTAAAAATAAATTCACAAAATATCGTTTTTTAGGCAAAGTCATTTGGTAACTTTCCGCGCGGTAAAAATAGTTTCTAAAAAAGAAACCAGAACCAATATAATAGCGAAAGCCAAAAGCTTCTAAAGAAATATTCATAGACAAATCTAAATCTAAAAGATTTCTAGAGTTTTTTAAATAAATCTCATTCCCTAAAAAAAGCAATGCTGAAAATTCTAACTCCCAAGGTTTAAAATTCAAAAAACCACGATAAAAAAATTGAGGACCAAGCAAATGTCCAAAATTTCCTTTTAATGCATAAGCTTCAATTGGTAAAATAGGTGGAGGCTCTTCGCTAGGCGTTTCTACTGGAGGAAATTTTTCATCGTAAAAAAGTGTATCGCGAGGTGGTTCAGGAAATTGCAAAGGAAGTGTATCTTGCGTTATAAAATAAACAATTTGTGTTTGGTAAACAGAATCGACATGAGAACGAATACCACCACCTAAAAAATGTGAATAAGGTGATTTACCTTGATAATGATGAACAATCATCCATTCAGAGCGAATAAAATTTTCTGACAAAAAATTCGATTCTAAAATAGTTGAGATTTTATGAGATGATTTTTTCCAAAGTTCTTTTTCTAAACTAACTTTAATCATTGGGCTAAAATCATCTTTACGCCACTCGCCCCCTAATGCAGCATTTAAGAAAAAACTTTGATTATAAAATCCAAATGTTAGTTCTGGTAAACAGTAAAATTTTGATGTATCTAAATAAGTATTTTTTGGCAAGAAAAATAAATTTCCGGTAAAACGAGGACCTAGAAAAGTTTGAAATTTACCCGTTTCAAATTCTCTTAACGCTTGTGCTTTAAAAGTTAGATTACCTAAAAATTCTGAATGAGAATAAAAATCGCTTTTCTCTTTATAAAAATCAGTTTTCCCTAAAAATTCAATTTCAAAAAACCATTTCTTATTTTCTTCTAAAGCTAAAGCATAATCATTTAATATTTCCCCTAATTCTTCAGAATAAATTCCACCAGTTTCATAAGCTTTTGAAAAAAGTTCAATGGCTAAAACTAAATCACCTTCTTCTTCTGCATTTAATGCTTCTTTATAAAGAGAATCTTGCAGTGCCTGAGATTCTTGGAACTCGGCAAAAGCAATCGAAAGAGACAAAAAAATTAACAACAAGGCGCGTATCAAAAAGGAACTCCGACATAGCAATCACTAAAAAGCATAAATAAAAATTTAATAATATTTATTCTGATTTTTTTATAAAAATACGATGGCTTTAGTGATTACGTTCTCCACCTTTTTTTAGCGGTCCCGACATGCTTCCATTAAAAAAATGTTCTCGAGGAGGTTCTGGTCGCCCACCTTCTGGTTTGAAAGAATGGCGTTCGTTATTATTCGGGAATTGCCCATCCATTCGAGAATTATCGTTCCGATTTTGCTCTAATGTTTTTTGAAGTTGTTGCTTTTCATTTGAATTAGAATTTCTGATATTCGAAAGCATTTTGGTTCGAGCCAAACGTCGTTCTTCGCGGCGTTTATTCCAATTCATATTTTCTTGTTCGCTCAAAGTAGGCGATTCTTTTGCATTTTCCTGGTGAATTGGCGTAGAAACTTTTGACTTTGGAGCCGTTCCTATAGATTCTCCTGCAAAAGCAGGAGCAAAACAAATAGCAAGTGAAAATAAAATAAAGTGTTTCATACTTAATTTCTCAGCAAAAACCATGCCAATTTTAGTTTTCATTTTCAAAGAATAAAAATCCATAAATCATTTTTCCTTTTATTTTCCTGAAATTTTATAAGTAGCTTTGGATATGCCAAGGCGTTCCATTATTTCTCTTAGAACTTTTCTATCAATTCCAAGAACTGTTGAGGCTAAAGTCAAATTCCCTCCAGACGCACGAAGTGCCTGATCAATACATTCTCTTTCTACGATTTCTCTAGCTTCCCGCAAGGTTCTCGGAGAATGTTTAGCAGTTTCTTGTAAATTATCTAGTCCTAAATCTTTTGGCAATATAACTCCCCCAGTCGCCGTTACAAATGCTTTTTGAATTTTATTTTCAAGTTCTCGAACATTCCCTGGGAAATGGTAAGCTAAAAGTGCTTTTTCTGCCGCACGAGACAATCTAAACTTAGATTTTCCAAATTCAATGCTAAAACGTTTTAAAAATTCTTCAGCCAAATAAATCACATCTTGTTCTCTGTCACGTAATGCCGGAATCTCTAAAGGCATGACTTGTAATCTAAAAAATAAATCCTCTCGAAATTTTCCTTGTGAAACAGCCTGTTCTAAATTTACATGAGTCGCAGCAATAATTCTTACATTTACAGGAATTTCTCTTGAATCACCAACACGCACTATATGTTTTTCCTGCAACACTCGTAAAAGTTTTACTTGCATTGGAAGAGAAAGTTCTGCAATTTCATCTAAAAAAACAGTGCCCCCTTCAGCTTCTTCAAAAATGCCCTTTTTATTTTCAATAGCTCCTGTAAAAGAACCCTTCACATGCCCAAAAAGAATCGACTCCATTAATGTTTCAGGAATTGCACCACAGTTTAACGCCAAAAAAGGTTTTTCAGATGAAGGACCTTTTTCGTGAATCCAGCGGGCAAATATTTCTTTCCCAGTCCCAGTTTCTCCATATAAAATAACGGGAAACGGAAACACTGCTAATTTTTCTGCTGTTTCAACCGTTTTATGCATAACAGACGAGGCATAAAGAATTTTTCCCCGACGTTCTCTTTGTTGTAAAAAAGAAATAGTATTTCGATCTCTTTCTCTATCTGCGGCTGCAAAAGACAATTTTTCACACACTGATAAAAATTTTTTAAATGTTTCTCCATCTTCACTTTGAAAGCAATCAGTTCGTGCAGCTCTTTGTAAATAAAGATAACCATCTTCTGATTCAGGTGTTCTAAATGGAGCAACTAAAATACTAGTCAAACTATTTTGCATAATGGAATGAGATAAATCTTCTTCATTTTCAACTCGATTCCATAACACTACTCGATTTTCTGTTTTAGCTTGAACTACTGCCGATTCTGAAATAGCAATATTTTTTGGTAAAGAAATATGAAGAGGGGTTTCGCCAGGAATATCTAAAATAGCGGCATCAGCAGAAAGCACTTGCATAGCAGCTTCTAAAATTTTCGGCATTAATTCCTGCGGAGCCGTTTCATCTAACAAACGACTAAAAGCAAGTAAAAGTGTTTCAACTGATTCTCGACTTTCCTTATTCATATACATCTCCGTTTTTAGTGTTTTCTGGCAACGGCAAATTTTCTAAAATTTCTGTATTTAAAAGAGTATCATGATTTATTTTCAAATGATTTTGATAAAGTAAATTTTCTCTACTTTGTTCTAACATATTTTTAGCAGCTTCATCAACAGAAGATGCTGAATTAAGAAATATAAATCCTAAAAGAACAAGTAATAAAAAAGAAGCAATGAATAAAAATTTTATTAATAAATTCGATGATTTTTTTTGTAATTCACTTACATTTATTGGAATAATTTTATTTTGAATTTTTTGTTTTAAATCAGAAAATTCTTTTTCTATACTAAAAGGGTTGGGGGCTAACGCCTTTTCAGCGATTTCTAAAATTTCATCTAATTCATCAAATGATTCTGCTCTATTTTCTGGATTTTCTCTTAGAGTTTTTTTCCAAAATGGTTCTAGGACAGATAAGAATTTCGGATCTATACCTAACGCAAAAAGTTTTTCTGTAACTAAAAATGAATCAACAGAACGAGCAAAAGATGAAACTTTTTCAAAAGAAAAATATTCTGTAAATAATTTTCCTGAAAGCAATTCTAACAGTAAAATTCCGCACGAATAAATATCACTTGAAATAGATGCTTTAGGAAGAGAAAAGCGTTCTGGAGCACAATAAGAAAGGGTTCCCAGTCCTGTTAAAGCAGGATCAATTAAAACAATTTCAGAATTCGGTTTTAATAAAATATTTTTTGAAGAAATATCACCATGAACAAAACCGGCATTTTCTAGTTCACAAAGTCCATTTAGAATAGAACGTAAAATTCGAACAGCCCAATATGGAGAAAGTGTTCCGATTTCTGAAAGTGTAATACCTTCAATCCATGGAAAAATTAAGTACGAGTAATTATTAGTTTTCCCAAATTCTATTGGATGAAAAAGATTTTTTGATGTATTGGAAGATAAAAATTGCCATAAGTTTCTTTCTTCAGAAGTAAATGGAACTTCAAAATATTTTACAACATGCAATGTATTTTTATAAAAACCCAAGTAAGCTTTTTCAGATTTTCTTTCTGAAAAAGTTTGAATGATTTTTATTTTTTTTAATACACTTGCCATAAAATTTATTTTTGAATTTCTTTTGAAAGTATTTCTTCTGCTTTTTTTGTCCAGTACTTCAATTCTTCATGATTTGGAAAACGTTCTAAACCCATTGACCAAATATCCCAAGCATCACCTACTAATTCTCGTTTCCAATAATAATTTCCAAAATTGAGATAACCTATTTCAAATTCTGGAAAACGAGATAGCATATAAATAAATGTTTCTTCAGCGGCGTTAAAATCCCCTTGACTTTCATGAAGCAACGCTTTTAAATTATATGCAAAATAATTCATTGAATCTAATGCAATAGAACGTTTTAATAAATCAGAAATATCTGCATCTGGTGATTTAAACATAACAGATCTAGCTAAATAAAACAAACAATTTGAATAAATAGAACGCACGGAAAATGAAGAATCTAAATGAAAAAGAATCCTAAATTCATTTGCAGAACGTTGCCAATGTTCAACAGATATGATTCCTGTTCGTTCAAGTTCCTCTGCTAAACCATATTTCGCTAAGGCATTTCCGTATCTAGAATCTCTACTTTTGGGATTTTTATCTAAAGCTTTATCAAAAAATAATTCAGCCCTTGCATAATCCCCGATTTCTAAAGCATCCTTTCCTAATTTTTCATAATCACGACACGAAGTTAAACCTATTAAAATAAAAATCAAAAGAAAAACGCAAAAGAATTTGCTAAATAAAAAGCGTTGTGTAAAGACCTTTTTTTTCACGTTAAACATTCCATAAAAAATACATTCAAAATATTCAAATCCATTTTATTTTGAAAAATAATACATTCTTAAATATTAAAAAAGAAATTAATTGAGAACAAAAGTTCCATTTTTTTAACAGAAAAGCGCCTTCCCAACGGGAAGGCGCTTTTTCAACAAAGAACTTATTCTTCAGAAGAATCTACTGAATCATTTTCCATTTCAGATGATTCTTCTACAAGTGTGTCTTCCACGTTTTTGAAAGATTCTTGAGATTCTGCAGAATCTTGTTCCAAATCTTCAACACTTGGAAGAGCTGTTGCATCTTGAACCAAATCGCCTTCTCGTAATGTAATTGCCTTTACTCCTTGAGAAACACGGCCTGTAACACGAATGCTATCTGCTTTAATTCGAATCACTTGACCATCTCGGCTTGTGATAATCAAATCATAATCATCAGCAACACTTTCTACGAATACAGCTTCACCAGTTTTTTCAGTGATGTTAAGGTTCTTAACGCCCTTTCCACCACGACGTGTAATTCTATATTCGTCTGGTTCTGTGCGTTTAGCATATCCGTTTTCAGAAATCGTGAGAACTTTATTGTTCGGCTTTAACCAAAGCAATGAAATTACTTCATCATCTTTAGAAAGAGTAATTCCCCGAACCCCACGAGTTCCTCTTCCCATTGTACGACAAGCACTAATTGGGAACACAATGGATTGACCATTTTTAGTAGCAAGCATCAAAAGATCTTTAGCGATAGGATGATGTTCCTTTGTAATTTCTTCAGAAGCATTATCTTCTTCCTCTGAAACATCTTCTGGAATATCTTCAAATTCCATAGAATCTTTTTGAGCTTCAAATTCTTCTGCAGTTAAACCCACAAGCTGAACTTTTACGAGTTCGTCATCTTCGTTAAGGGTAATGGCATTCACACCTGCCTTGCGAGGTTTTGAGAAGAGTTTTAAATCCATTTTGTTAATGACACCCTTCTTGGTTGCAAAAACAAGGCAGAAATAACCACCAAATTTACGAACAGGAACGATAGCTGAAACTTTTTCGCCTTCGACCAATTCAACAAAATTGATAATCGGACGCCCCTTACCATTTCTAGCGCCTTCTGGTAAACGGTAAACCTTTGTCCAATGTACCCGACCTTTATTTGTGAAAATCAGTAAGTAACTATGAGTGCTTGCTGTGAAGATTTGTTCTACGTTATCTTCTTCTTTTAAGCCTGCCCCAATAATACCCTTTCCACCGCGATTTTGTGCTTTAAAAGTATCAATAGGTAATCTCTTGATGTAGCCTTCTTTACTCAATGTGATTACTTGTTCTTCTTCAGCTAAAAGATCTTCATAATCAAATTCGTCGTAGCTATCTTCAATCGTTGTGCGCCTTTCATCGCCATATTTTTGATTAACTTCATCAAGGCGTTGCAATAAAATTTGAATTTGACGTTCACGTTTTGCGAGAATATCTTCAAGGTCTGCAATATAAGCTTGTAATTCATTGAATTCATTTTGAAGTTTTTCGCGTTCTAATCCAGTAAGAGAACCAAGCGTCATATTCACGATAGCTTGAGCTTGAACATCATCTAATTGGAATCGATCCATTAAAGCTTGCTTTGCTGTATCTCTAGAAGAAGCGGCTTTAATTATGGCAACAACTTCGTCAATATTATTTTGAGCAATAAGCAAACCTTCCAATATATGCTGACGATCTTTTGATTTTTTTAATTCAAAACGAGATTTTCTAACAATTACGTCAATTCGATGTTCAATGTAATGAGAAATCAAATCTTTTAACGGCAACACTTTTGGTTGTTTATTTACAAGAACAAGATTATTAATACTAAAAGTATCTTGAAGTTGAGTGTATTTATAGAGGTTATTTAAAACAACTTCAGGAACAGCATCTTTCTTTAATTCAATAACCACGCGAATATCTTTTTTAGATTCATCGCGCAAATCACTTATGCCTTCTACTTTTTTATCACGAACAAGCTCCGCAATCTTTTTTACAAGAAGTGCTTTATTCACCATGTAAGGAATTTCTTCTACAATAATTCTGGAGCGCCCTTTTTCTTCTTCTACTCTGGTACGGGCTCGTACACGAACTTTTCCGTAACCTGTGAGATAAGCGTCTCTAATTCCAGAACGCCCGCAAATAATAGCACCCGTTGGAAAATCAGGGCCAGAAACATAAGCGAGGAGTTCTTCTGGCGCAATATCTGGATTTTCACAAACAGCATGAATTGCCGCACAAATTTCTTTTAGGTTGTGAGGGGCCATAGAAGTTGCCATGCCCACAGCAATACCTGTCGAACCATTCACAAGCAAGTTAGGGAATGCTGAAGGCAAAACATCTGGTTCTTCTAAAAAAGCGTCATAGTTTGGCACCATGTCCACCGTATCTTTGTCTAAATCTTCAAGCATTAACTCACCCATTTTAGCGAGTTTCGCTTCGGTGTAACGCATTGCAGCAGCACTATCACCATCGATAGAACCAAAGTTACCTTGACCATGCACAATCGGATAGCGAAGTGAGAAATCTTGTGTCATGCGGACTAAGGTATCATAAATAGCCGCATCGCCATGAGGGTGATACTTACCCATTACTTCACCAACAATACGAGCAGACTTCATTGTCTTTGCACTGTAATGAGCGCCTACCTTATGCATACCAAACATCACACGACGATGCACTGGTTTGAAACCATCTCGAACGTCTGGCAAAGCTCTAGCAACAATAACGCTCATGGAATAACGCAAGTAAGCATCTTGCATATCCACTTCGATATTAGAAATTTGGTGCGAACCGAGTAAATTTGTATTCTCTGACATGGCTATCCTTTTATGGCTAAATTAAAATCTATTTGCTGCAAACGATTCAATTCTTGAGTTGAAGTTTGATCTACTTGTAATGGAGTAATGACTGCGAAACCTTTAGACAAAGCATAATCATCAGAATGTTTTTCTGCATTTTCGTAATCTTTTTCGCCTTCAAGAAAATATTTTGAATCTTTAAAAACATAATGGTCTGAAAACATTCCTGTTCCCATAGAAGTAACGGCAACTCCTGCAAACGGAACAGAATCTCTAGGGAAATTAACGTTCCAAAATACACCCTTAGGCATTTCTTTAAAAAGATTTTCTTGAATTATTTTTTTTGCTAAGGCAATCACTTCTAAAAGTCTGTTATTGTTGCGTTCTGAAAGAGAAAAAGCTATGGCCGGGATTCCCCAAAGAGCAGCTTCTCTAGCACCAGCCACGGTTCCTGAATAAACAGAAGAAACGCCCGCATTTTCTCCCCAATTCACTCCGGATAAAACTAAATCAGGAACGCCGTCACAAAGAGATTCTGAAATAGCTAGTTTCACACAATCCGCTGGAGTTCCTGAAAGTGAATAACAGGGAAAATCGTAATTTGAAAAACGCTCTAGTTTAAGACCATTAGAACAAGTAAAAGCTTGAGAAACGCCACTGCGTTCTCTATCAGGAGCAACCACCGTAATTGTTGCGATATCTAACAAAGACTTCGCAAACGAGAGCATTGACTCGCTTTGAATGCCGTCATCGTTGGTAATTAAAATTTTTAAAATTCGGGAGTTCTCCATTGTATATAAAAGATAGAAAAAAAAGGATATTTTCATTGAGATTTACCCAAATTTTGAGCAGCAATTCTACATTTTTAGCATGTATCCAGAGCATAAATTCAAAGCAATGTCCAAAGAAGCCAAAGCAAAAAGAATGGCTGAACTTTTACGCGTTATTATTCTTCAATTAGGAAGCGATATTCCTAAAGCAAAACGCGAATACGAAACTTACGCCTCTTATATGCAACTCGAACCGAATAAGCATTTAGATGGAAAAAATCAAGCGGAATTAATTGATTTATACAAAACATTCCGTTCAGAAGCTGGCCTTGCTTTTGAAAGAGATGTCTATTTAGAACAAGAACCCGGAGATAGGTTAAATGCAAAAGAACCGCCTATTCCATTTGCCGTTCTAGTTCACAATTTAAGAAGTGCTTTTAATGTTGGTTCTGTTATTCGAAGCACTGATTGTTTTGGACTAGAAGCCGTGCATTTAAGCGGCTATTCTTCATCACCAAATCACGTTACCTTAAAAAGCGCAGCCCGTGGTTGCCAGGAATGGATTCCCATAAAACGTTGGGAAAGTCCTCTTGAATGTATTGAATGGCATCAAGCGAATGGTTACGCCATAATTGCACTAGAAACAGGTGAAGACATTCCAGAAATTAGTGACATAAACTGGCCTGAAAAAGGTCTAGTAATTCTAGGTAATGAAGAACTTGGAATCGCTCCTGAACTCATGGCAAAAGCCGATACAAAAGTATCTATTCCTATGAGCGGAAGAAAAGCAAGCATGAATGTAGCTGGAGCATTCGCCATTACCGCTTTTTGTATTCGACAGGCATTTAAAAAAATCATTCAATAACTTAATTTTTTTTAAGAACTTTCTTTCTAACGAAACTATTCATCAAAACAAATTATAATTTCAAAGAAGAACGAAAATTGGATGCGCTATGGACCTAAAAACAAACTCCCTTCCTGCTTTATTTTTAGAAGCCTGTCAAAGGTCTGAAGGGTTTTTATGGCATCACAAAAAAAATGGTCAATGGCAAAGTTTATCCAACAAAGAACTTCTTATATCTCTGAAAAAAAATTATTTAGCGCTTGAACTATTGGGGGTTCAGCCGGGCGATCATGTTGGCTTAATTTCAAAAAACTCTCCTACATGGATTCTTTTAGATTTAGCGATTCAAACCCATGGAGCAATAACAGTTCCTCTTTTTCCAAATATTGCCGAAGAAAATTTTTTATTTGAAAAAAAAGACGCTAATATAAATCTTCTAATTTTAGAAAGCCCTAATTTACTTGATCCCGAACTTCAAGCACACTTACCGGATTTTAATAAAATATTATTGCTAAATAAAGAAGAAAATGTCGGTAAAAATTATTTTTTTCTAGATGATTTAATAGAACAATCAAAATCAAAAATAGAATCAAAAAATTTTCATATAGAATTTGAAAAAAAAATAAACGCCATTTCAAACGACTCTATTTTTTCCATTATCTATACGAGTGGTTCGACCGGATTTCCTAAAGGTGCAGAACTTTCGCATAGAAACATGCTAGCGCAATTTCCTTCATTAAAAAAATTAGTTCAATTAAATTCAACTGACTCAGCTCTTTCTATTTTACCGCTAGCCCATATTTTTGAAAGAATGACAGTCTATTTTCTTTTATATTCAAAAACATCTATTTATTTTGGAGATGACCCCAAAAACCTAGCGACTCTTCTCAAAGAAACCTCCCCTACTTTAATCACTGTTGTTCCAAGACTTTTAGAACGCGTTTATGAAAAAATTATAAAATTATCAAACACGGCATCTTTTTTCAAAAAACCGATTTTAAAAAAAGCCATACGCTGGGCACAAACTCATGACCCATTAAAGAATCAAAATTTATGGGGAAAAATCTATGACCAGCTAGTTTTCAAAAATATACGGAAAATTTTTGGCGGAAAAATTCGCTACTTAATTTCAGGAAGTTCAGCACTCAATAAAAACATTTGCCGTTTTTTCTTAAATTCAGGAATTCCCATTTTTGAAGGCTATGGAATGACAGAATGTTCTCCTGTTATTTCTCTTAATGCTGAAGAAAAATCAAAACCAGGCTCTGTCGGTACGCCTCTTGCCCACTTAGAAGTAAAAATCTCAAAAGATGGCGAAATTCTCGTTCGAGGAGAAAGTGTTTTTAAGGGTTACCATCATTTAGAAAATTCCAGAGATTTATTCTTTACCTCAGACGGTTTTTTCCGTACAGGTGATAGTGGATATTTTGGGACTGGCGATCAGTTATACTTAACTGGAAGAATCAAAGAAATGATGAAAACCAGTACCGGCAAATATGTTTCTCCGACTCCAATTGAAGAGGATTTAATGCGTAATCCGCTGTTGTCTTCAGCTTGCGTTGTTGCAAACAATAGAAAATACGTATCGGCACTTCTTTTTCTGCAAAAAGAATCCGCTAAAGATTTTCTCAATTTCCCAACAAATGAATTTGATATTGAAAAAGCGATTCATTCTAAACGAATTGAAACCGCAATTGAAAAACATATAAAAAATGTAAACAAGCATCTAAATCATTGGGAACAAATTCGTCGTTGGATTATACTCCCTGACACGCTTACCGCTGAAAATGGATTACTAACTCCAACTATGAAAATTAGACGCCGAGAAATAGAAAAAATCTTTGAATCTGAAATTGAAAAACTTTATGAATCGTAATTTTTTATTGCTCTCAACCTGCCACAATTCTCTCAACATTGTTCCTAAAGTTACTTGCAGTTTGCCCAATAGTTTCGTAACACACAAACATTGAAAGTAGCCAAGCAATCTCTTTGCCAAGGGTGACTATGTTATAAAAAACTCGTCGCCCAATATTTATAAAGCATTCAAAAAAAAGATTTTGCAGTTCATTTATCATAATCGATTTCGCAGAAGAATAAACTTATTTATCAGTAGAAATTTTACTGTAGAAAGTGTTATTTTTTGCTATTTAAGCATTTTATTTAGTAGGAAAAATTTTATAAAAGTATCATTTTAAATACAAACTTTATTTTAATATATTTTACCAAATCTCATTGAAAAACTTATAAAAAAAACGGTTTAATCAAAAACACAAAAGCCGACCTTTGGTCGGCTTTTGTAGTGTTTTTTTATCGTTTAATTATGCTTCTGGATAAACAGAAACCTTTTGACGATCAGCATCAAGACGTTCAAATTTTACTTTGCCGTCTGTCAATGCAAACAAAGTGAAATCCTTGCCCATTCCAACATTAGTTCCCTTATGGAAATGAGAACCACGTTGACGAACCAAGATATTCCCGGCTTTAACTACTTCTCCGGCATATTTCTTGATACCAAGGTATTTCGGATTTGAGTCGCGACCGTTACGGACTGAGCCTTGCCCTTTCTTATGTGCCATGGATTAGGCCTCCTTCGCTTTGCGGAGCGCGTTCTTTTTGACCTTAGCTGGCTTTGCAATACCAGCAGCAATCTTTTGCTTGCGAGTCATAGGAACATTTTGTTCTTTCTGCTTAGCAAGAGCTGCAACGCGAGCGCGGTTACGGGTAATAATTTGAGGTTCAACGACAGCGGAAGCTGCACCGGAACGAATTTCAGTAACAAGCACTTCCGTATAGCCCTGACGATGACCGTTGCGACGTTTGTAACGAGTACGACGCTTCTTTTTGAAAACGATCACAGTATCGCTCTTACCATGAGAAAGTACTTCTACCTTCACGAGAGCATCATTCAGGACAGGGGTGCCGACTTGAACTTCATTCTCATTTGAGAACAAAAGAACGGACTTGAGCTCCAGTTCTGCGCCAACTTCGGCATCAATGCTTGGTACTTTATAAGCTTTGCCGAGTTCAACTTTATACTGGAAACCACCTGTTTCAACAATAGAATACATAAGATTCCTTTTTTAAGTTAACTGTGGGCAACGAAATATAGTAAAGATTTGGAAAATTTGTGAACAATATTTTAACTTTTTTGATATTCTTATCTATAAAACATCGAAAAACGCCATTTTCTGAAAGATTCATTTACAAAAAAAAATCAAATTTTTCTAATTTTGCCATAATTTCAAATTTTCTTTTTGCAATAAGGAATACGAATGAATAAAATTGTAAGCTTAAATGGCGATTGGGAACTTTTGTGGGACACCGAAGATAACGGAATCACAAGCCGCTGGTACGCAACTCACCCTACAGGTGGAGAAATTGTTCAAATTCCTCATATTTGGGAACGCTCCATTGAAAACAAAACCGCCTCTTTAGACACTGCTTACTATTTCAAAACATTCAGATTAGACGAAAAAACAAATCCAAAAAGAATTTTCCTTCATTTTTCAAATATCGCATCTCATGCAACTATTTGGTTAAATGGAAAATTGCTCGGAGACCACTTCGGTTGCTATACGTCTTTCTCTTTTGAAATCACAAAGTATTACAAATTAAATGAAGACAATTTCTTGTGTATCCGTGTTGCTAACATGGGGGCTTTAAATAGCCGAATTGACTTTGGTAAAGAAAGCTCTGAAGGGGCTGAAGACCGGTATATCTACCCTGCAGAAGCTCCTATGGGACTTCCTTGGTTCCAATATCCATTTGGTGGAATCATTGGAGATGTATCGTTAATTGTTGGAAATGCTGCATTTATTTCTGGTGTACAATTAGAGCCGGATCCAGATTTTGGAAAAGTTTCTGTAGAAGTTTCCTTCAATAACCCTCGTGGTTACCAAGCAAACTTAAGAATTTTAATGCGAAATCCAGACGGAGAAGTCGGAGAAATCAAGAAAGAACAAAAACTTGAAAAAGAAAATGCTTCCTTGCGATTCTCTCTTAAAATGAGAAAAGATCCTTCATTCTGGACTCTTGACCAACCGAATGTATATGACATAGAACTTCAACTTGTTTCCAATAAAGTCAAAAAAGATGGCGAACCAGATTATTCGTTCTCCGTTGTGAAAAGTTTCGGCTTTAGAAAATTTGATTGCATCAATGGCGACTTTTATTTGAATGATTCTATTTTAAAAATTCAAGCGGTGAATTATTCTCAACATTGGAGCCGCGGTGGTTTATGGACTACTGACAATGCAGAAGCGATGGAAAAAGATTTAAAAGCGGTGAAGGCAGCAGGTTTCAATGCTATTCGTTCTGGCGGCGCTCCTTTGCCAGAAGAAGCTCTTTCTATTTGCGATCGAATTGGTTTATTAGTATTCCAAGAACTTCCTATCCACACTATGCGGTCTTCAAAACGTGGTTTGGATATCGTTAATTCTTTAATCAAAGATTCTATACTTGAACAAAAGCATCATCCATCTATAGCAGCTTGGATTCTTGGTGCAGAAAATGGCACGATGATGCTAGAAAACGGCACCAAACTTTTAAAAGAAGTTGATCAATACGATATCAGCCACCCCATTATAAGTAACTTAAACTGCGTGTATCTAGATAATGAAGAACAAATGAAGTGCGATACTGGAAAACTTATGGGTATTACTAATGACCGCACTATTCTTTACTCTTCACATCGTATGCACTTACGCATGAACCCTAGTGCTAATTTGTGTGATTTCCTCACTCATTACTGCAATAAAGATTTGTTAGACGAAGAAGAAATCGTTATTCCGGATTCTACTCTTGGCGACACTTCTTTCCAAGATGAATATGACGCTTTCGTTAAAAAAGTTTCTGGAAAAATTCTTGTTTCTCTTAAAAACCATACATTCTTACCAGAATCTCCGACTTCTCTTGAAGGTCCGCGTAGTCAAAAGAATGTAAAGGCTATCAAGAGTTTATATAAATCTTTAGAACAATTCCTTGCAGACAAAGACTTATCTATTTGGAACAACTTAAAAGACTTCCGCAAAGATTTGTTCCGCATTGCAGAAAAGAGTAAGTTTGACCAAATCACTGCTCTTCAGAGTAACCCATTAGTTTCTGGCTATATTTTGGATCAATGGGCTGATTACGGCACCGACTTCTCTGGAATTTGCGACGAAAATCGAAAACTTAAAGTTGATTCTTCTTACCTACAAAAAATCACAAAGCCAACACGTTTACTAGTGAGTGCACTTGAACATACTGTCAATGTTTCTAGTGAAATTTCAATGCAACTTGCTTTACTCAACTATAAACGTTTAAAAGAGATTTCCGTTCATTTGCAAATTCTCAATAGTGCTGGCAAAGTAGAAACAGAAGACAAACTTCAACTTGAAGGAACAACGAGCTTAACGCCATTTGGTTCATTCTCACTTCAAGCACCAAAAGTTCCTGGTTCATACGAACTTAAAGCCACGCTTTCTGTAAAGAATGAAGTCATTGATGTTGTGAGCGAAAAGATTTCTGTTATAGCAGCTAGCGCTCCACAGGCTCTTATGAATAAGGTTTGTTTCCTAGATAATTGTTCTGGAACAAGTGATGTACTTCGTGCTTTACGTGGTTCTGAACCTATTATTTTCACAGCAAATCTTAGCTCTTGGAACGACGAAATCATCAGTCAAATTGTAAATGTTACTAAGAACGAAGGCAAAACACTCCTTCTTTCCGATATGACACTTGAAGATATTGAATTTTTCAATACTAGCCATCATTTTGGTCAGAATTTGGAATCTCACTTCACCACAGGTGCTCAAGAAATGTCACTCCATTACATTCCAAAAAAATCTCCTTTAAGTGAGGTTTTTGAAAATAGCGTTCTTGATGAAATGTCTGCTGCTGTAATGCCTAGCGTTTCCCTAAATGCGCTAGAGGGTGCTGATGTTTTAGCTCGTTCTGTAACTCTTTCAAATGGAGAAGTTAAAACAGGCGTTGATTTACAGATTCTTCCTTTCGGCAAAGGAAAAATTATATTCAACCAATTCAATATTTTTGAAGGGTTGGAAACGAACGCTCTTGCAGATACTTTGTTCTGCAAAATCGTTGAACTTTAATTTTTAGTTATTTAAATCTCCTAATAGAAATCTATTAGGAGATTTTTTTTTAGAAATTTTATTTTTAAATCCTAATATTTTTACTAATGCGCACTTTAGTTCTTTCAGATATTCATGGTTCTGCTTTAGCCACAAAGCAAGCTCTTCATTTTTTTAAAGTATTTTCTTGTGAACGTATTTTTTTACTAGGTGATTTACTCTACCATGGCCCAAGAAATCCTCTGCCAGGAGGACACAATCCATCAGGAGTCGCTGAATTACTAAATCCTTTATCAAAAATCATTACTGCCGTGCGAGGAAACTGCGATGCAGAAGTAGATCAAATGATGCTAGACTTTCCTTGTATGGCTGATTCTGCTGAAATCCAAGAAAATAATTCTAAAATTTTTCTTTCTCATGGGCATCTTTTTGACCCTTATTATTTTTCACACTATAAAGCAGACATTTACCTTTCTGGCCACACTCATATCTATACGGCATCAAAAAATCCAGATGGTGTTTTCACTTTAAATCCAGGCTCTATAAGTCTTCCGAAAGCAGGAAACCCTCCTACTTTCGGTATTTTAGAAACTAAAAAATTCACCGTTCACTTATTAGAGAACGGTGAAGAAATAAAAAATATTTGCTTTTAAAAACTAAACCATTTCAAGTTCAATGTTGTCGATTAAGCGCGTTTTCCCAAAGAACGCGGCAAGCAAAATCACTAATTTTTCATTTCCTAAATGCCCTACTTTCTTTTCTAAAGTAGAAGTTGAAACAATTTCAACATATTGCACACTTCCACGATTTAAAAGAATTGGTTGAATCACCAAATTACGAAGTTTCGTAACACTTCTTTCTCCTGCAAGGTAAGCAGATTTTGCCGCTAATAAACCCTGATGAATGCTTAGAGCATTTTTACGTTCTTCTTCTGACAAGTATTCATTTCGGCTAGAAAGAGCTAGACCACTTTCTTCGCGAACAATTGGAACTCGCACAATTTCCACAGGGAAATTCAATGTACGCACCATTTCTTCAATAAGAAAAACTTGTTGATAATCTTTTTCCCCAAAGAAAGCAAAATCAGGAAGGCAAATTAAGAACAACTTAGCGACAACCGTCAACACTCCACGGAAATGTCCTGGACGATAAGAACCGCAATATAAACTTTCTAGTGGTTTATTACGAACATAAGTTTCTGGTTCGCCATTTGGATACATTTCTTCTGCGGTTGGTGCGAAGATAATAGAAGCTCCATGAGCATTTGCCAATTCACTATCTGCTTCTAAACGACGCGGATATTTGTCTAAATCTTCATTTTTTCCAAACTGAATTGGATTCACAAAAACACTAACCACTGTAATATCAGCACGAGCAGAACTAGCATCGATTAAGCTTGCATGCCCACGATGAAGAGCTCCCATTGTAGGAACTAGACCTATCGTTTTTCCTTCACGACGAAATGTTTTTAATGTATCTCGAAGTTCTTGGATGGATTTAATAATTTTCATACTATTTTCCTTCTGGTGCATAATACGTGGTTCCAATAGGCCATTTTTCAATCATAGCTACTAGTTCTTGAAAGTGTTCAGGACAATGAACAAAATCAATTCTGTCTGTATTGATAATCATTACTGGGCAATTTGAATAATGCCAAAAATGATGATCAAAGCGCTGCTGAAGATTCCAAAGATAATCGCCTTGAATATTTCTTTCCATTTCACGATTACGATGGCGAATCCTTTTCAATAATGTATCTACCCCAGCTTGCAAATAAATAATAAAATCTGGAGTTGGTAAATTTGATGACAAAGCTCTTGATACAGTGTCATACATAGAAAATTCATCGTCTGTTAAATTTTGCGCAGCAAAAATTCGATCTTTATCAAATGTATAATCGCTCACTAATAAACGACGAAACATATCGTTTTGCGTGGCGTTATTTTGAAGTTCTTTTAAACGAGAAATCAAAAAGAAAAGTTGCGTTTGAAAAGCATATTCATCGGGGCGTACATAAAACTTTTCTAGGAATGGATTGTTATCAAATTTTTCTTCTAAAAAAGAAACTCCACAAGAATCGCCTAACTGTTCATTCCAATAATCAACAAGCATTTTAGAAAGAGACGTCTTTCCGACTCCAATAGTTCCTTCTATCGCTAAATAACGAATATGTTCTGGAATATTCATTCTTCGCTCTCCTTGGATACAACTGGGAAATCCAATACTCCTTCTGAATTTTGCAAATTAACTAGCATCTGCCGAACAGACATCCCTGACAGCGGATCCATCCAATCAGGATCTACATCGGTCATAGGAACTAACACGAACTGCCTTTTTGCAATTTCCTTATGTGGTAGTTCTGGACGCCCCGTGCGAATCCTGTTGCCATAATATAGCAAATCCATATCAATCTCTCTAGCACACCAACGCCCACTCGGCCTGCGTCCTAGAAGCAATTCAGCTCCTTTTAAGTAATGAAGCAATCTGGTTTCACCTTGGGAATACCAAAAAGAAACTACTTGATTGAGATAAGGTCCCTGCCCCGGTGGTCCAACGGGTGGAGTTTCATAAATTCGGCTTTCTTTCCATCCGCCTAAAGAAATACGACGTAAAATTTCACGAGCATCGGCAAGATGTTTCCCCCTAGGGGATAAGTTGGAGCCTAATGCGACAAAAACTCGTTCTAATTGTTTCACAACCCTAATATAGAATAATCTTTAACAAAACCATTTTAATTTTTTTTATTTCAAAGTATTACATCACAGAAAAAGGTAAAAAACTCTTTCCTTTTTTTATTTTTTTTACTATTTTTGAACCATCTCGTTGGAGATAAATTTAATTCATTCCTTTTTTATATTTTCATTCTTGTTTTTTCTCTTTATAAAATATAGAGCGGCAAGTTTGATTAATTGGTTTCATATATTCATCTTTAATCTCGAGTTATCGAGCAATTCATTTCATCAAGGACATTTTCGTGCCAAAAAAATCAAAAACAACCCTTTTATCTGACACAATAGACCCAAATGCAGAACCGGATTTAAACGCACTTGGTGATTTAGCCGCGCCTATTTTATTCCCTGAAGATAATCCTGTTTCTTTAGAAGAACAAGAGCCAAAACGTCGCACCAGACAAGCCAAAAAAAGCAACGAGGAAACGGCTACAAAACCAGCTAAGAAATCGACTCGAACCTCAAAAAAATCAACTAAAGAAGAAACTTCTCCAGTTGAATCTACAGAAAGTTCTATTCAAATACCAAACGAACTTCCTGAACCAACTGTAGCTCAAGAAGTTCAAGTTCAAACAGAAATGCCTGTCGCAAATACTTCTGTTGAATATACTGAAACACAAGAAACTTCTCAAAGCACAGAAAATAATGCAGAAACGACTAATACTGAAAATGCTACTTCTGAATTAGAATCAGCTCAGCAGAATCAAAATCCAGAAGAAATCGCCGACAATCGAGATAATCGTCGATTCCAAGACAAACGATTTAACAATTTCAAAAACGGACGACATAATAAATTCAATAGAAACATGCGTCGTTTCCCTGAAGAAATTGAAGAAAATCAACCACCACCAGATCCAGAAAAAGTGGCTGAGGCCATGGAAAAATGGAAAAATCTGCGTAAAGAGCCTATGTTTGAATTGCAACGTATGGCTCAAGAGTTGGAAATTTCTGATGGTCGTCGCCTTCGCAAACAAGCTTTAATTTATAGAATCTTGGCCGCAACGACTGGTGAAGATGTGCCTATATACACAGAAGGTGTTCTTGAAATTCTAAATGAAGGTTATGGTTTTTTACGCAACCCTGAACACAACTACTTAGCTGGCCCCGATGATATTTATATTCCGCCATATTTAATTAAACGTTTTGAACTTAAAACAGGCGATACAATTACAGGTCAAGTGAGAAAGCCAAGAGATAACGAAAAATATTTCTCTTTACAATACATCAATACTGTAAATGGTGACGATCCAATTCGAGCAAAAAAACGCGTTGCTTTTGAATACCTCACGCCGCTTCACCCATACGAACAATTAAATCTTGAATGGCAACAACAAGAATATAGTACGAGAATCATGAATCTTTTCATGCCTATCGGAAAAGGCCAAAGAAGTATTATTCTCGCTCCTCCACGTACTGGAAAAACGGTTCTTTTACAAAATATTGCAAACGCCATTTCACAAAACCACCCAGATGTTGTTTTACTCGTTTTGTTGATCGATGAACGCCCTGAAGAAGTGACTGAAATGCGTCGCAACGTAAAAGGCGAAGTTTTAGCCTCAACTTTTGATGAACCACCAGAACGCCATGTTCAGGTTGCTGATATGGTTCTTGAAAAAGCTAAACGCCTTGTAGAATACGGAAAAGATGTCGTAATTCTTTTGGATTCCATTACAAGATTTGCTAGAGCTAATAACGTTGTAATTCCTCATTCTGGAAAAATTCTTTCTGGTGGTGTAGATGCCATGGCGCTCCAACGTCCAAAAAGATTTTTTGGTGCTGCTAGGAAAATTGAAAACGGAGGTTCTCTAACGATTATCGGGACCGCTCTAATTGAAACCGGCAGCCGTATGGATGAAGTGATTTTTGAAGAATTCAAAGGTACAGGCAACATGGAAGTCGTTTTAGATAGAAGAATTGCAGAAAAACGAATTTGGCCGGCCATTGATCTTTTCAAATCAGGAACTCGAAAAGAAGAACTTTTATTAGACGAAGAAACCTTACGTCGCGTTTATATTTTACGCCGTTATCTTCAAGATCACACAGCCAATGAAGCTATTGAATTTATGCGTGAAAAAATGAAAGACGCTAAGGACAATGCTGAATTTTTACAAATCATGAACCGGTAAAAAAAAAATGAAACAACGTTCTATTTTCTTTATTGGAGCTGGTAACATGGGCGGAGCCATTTTAAAAGGCTTAGTTCGAGCTGGCTACCCTGTTCAACAAATTTCTTTTTTTGAACCATCTGATTCAGTGGCTTCCGCGCTAGAAACGCTAGGAGTTAAAAGAGTTCATAAATTTTCAGAAGGCTACGGGAATGCAGATATTTTGTTGCTTTGCGTGAAACCGCAAATTTTTTCAAAGCTTCCTGCTGTTTGGAATGAAGAACTTCAAAACAAACAAAATGATAGCTTACCAGACATTGAAAAGAAAACGGTTATTTCCATTATGGCTGGCGTTACTAAAGAAAAAATTCGCCAATCTATTGGTAATACTGAAATCGTAAGAATCATGCCAAATCTCCCTTTAACTGTCGGAAAAGGAACTATAGCACTAGCAAGCGATGGCGTTTCAGAAGAAACTCTCACTTTTGCAGAATCTATCTTTGACTCTGTTGGTACAACCTGCCGAGTTCAGGAATCCTGGATGGACGCTGTTACTGGTTTATCTGGCAGCGGTCCTGCTTATGTTTTTGAATTTATCGAAGGTTTAATTCGTGGCGGAGTTTCAATGGGATTGTCTAGAGAAGCAGCGTCGAAACTAGCAATAAGTACTGTTGAAGGTAGCGTTGCTTTATTGAAAGAATCTAAAAAATCTCCAGCAGATCTTTCTGCTATGGTTTCTTCCCCTGGCGGAACAACAATTGCTGGCTTAGAAGTTCTTGAAAACAATTCCTTTCGCGGAACCTTAATGGAAACAGTAAAAGCAGCAACCAAACGTTCTAAAGAATTAGGGTAAAATGCTTTCTCAAATGAATGTGGTTTTCTTGGCAAATGAAGAAGATGATACAGCTTCTTTAATTCAAGGGTATCTCCAAGCTTTAGACCACAGAAAATACATTCATTCCATTGAATCAAAACTACCCCATTCCACTCCAGATATATTAATTCTTGATTTGGATTATGCAAAAAACATCCCTGATTTTTTGAATTCTTTTTCAAAGTTAATGCAAGATGGAGAATCGATTGCTTATTGCCAGTTTCCCGAATCCATTACAGAAGAAGAAAAAAATCTTTTTTCGGTGCTCCTTTCCAAAGAACACGTTCGTTTAGATTTAAGCCGTCATCTTTCTGATTTGCAAAAAATTGTTGAGTTAAGAAAACATTTTGTTTCTCTTTCTAACCAAATTATTGGAGCTAGTGAAGAACGAAATTCTTTAATCCAACAAATCAAAAAAATTTTAAAGAAAAAAGTTTTTACCACAAAAAAAAATCAAGACGTCACTCGAACCGTTCTTATCCAAGGAGAATCTGGTTCTGGTAAAGAATTGGTTGCAAGGCTTGTTGCTTGTGGGCAAACACCATTTATTTCTGTAAACTGTAGTGCTATTCCAGAAACTCTTTTCGATAGCGAACTTTTTGGCCATGCCAAAGGTGCTTTTACTGGTGCTGATCGAGATCGGAAAGGACTTTTTGAAGAAGCTAATGGCGGAATTTTATACTTAGATGAAATCGGAGAAATGCCTTTAAGTACTCAAGCAAAACTATTAAGAGTATTACAAGAAGGAGAAATCCGTGCTGTCGGAACGTCTAAAAACGTTAAAATTTCTGTGCGTGTGATTGCGGCCACCAATAGAGATTTGCGTCAAGATGTTTTGCAAGGAAAATTCAGAGAAGACCTTTATTATAGACTTAATATTTTTCCCTTGTATGTTCCAGCTCTTAGAGAACGCCCAAGTGATATTCCGCTTTTAGCTCGCCATTTCGCCAAAATATACGCAGGAAGAAATATTGAATTTCACGAAAAAACAATGAAATTTTTGCAAAATTATCCTTGGCCTGGAAATATTCGTGAATTGGAAAATGCTGTGCATCGTGCGGTTATTCTTTCTGAAACAGACATTCTTTTACCAGAAGATTTTTCTCTACTCACAGAAACTGCATTAAAAGAAGAAGACAAACTCCCAAATCAATGGCAGGATTTATCTTATCAAGAATTTAAATTGCTACAAGAACAACAAGAAATTAAATTTTTAAAAGCAAGATTACACGCTAAAGAAGGTTCTGTTTCTAAAGTAGCAAAAGAATTAGGAATGGCTCGAACTGTTTTTTATGCTAGAGCTAAAAGACTTGGATTGTCTATCAAAGATTCTTAATTTTCAATATCTTTGTATTTTTAGACCATTTTCCGAAAGCATTTCAAGAAGATTATTTTCAAGAATTAAATGCCCAACGCCCACTACAACAAATACTTGTTTATCATTTTCTAAAAAGTTTAAAATTTCTTTTTTCATTTTTTTATTTCTTTGATTAAACATTCTTTCATTTAATCGTTTTTCACTTTCATTCATATTCTGATCTGCGGATAAACTTTTTTGAAGGCTTACAACATCTGCTCGCTTCCATGCAGAAATAACTTCCTTAATCATTTGATCTAACTTAGAATATTCACGAAATGTTGATTCTAAATAAGCAATTCCATCTGTTTCCTCGGAACCTTCTGATTTTGAAAGACTTTCCACTTGTTCTTCTGGAGTTTCTAAAGCAATAATTTCTTTACCTTGAGCGTATGCACTATCAAGCATTACCATATCTATTCCTAGTTCTTGCTGAATGCCTGTTGAAGCAATAGCTGCAGAAGCAATTAAAGTTGCTGCACTCCAAGGACGCATTGGTAAAAAATTCTCTGTTTTCATTCCTAAAGTTGTAGAAATACTATCCAATGTTTTCCACAATGAATCAGGCAAAACATCTTTCAAGGTACGACCATCAGTAAACATTCCCTCTTTAAGAAATTCTTCAGCAGTTTTCTCTTGAGTTTCAGAATCAGAAATATCCATTTCTACGGCTAAAGCAGTAGAATTTCTAAAGGCATTTTCAATTTCACTCGGCAACGGGTAAAAAGAAGAATCTGCAAAATGAATACTTCCAAAAAGCCATACAGAAGAATTTTCATCTGATACTTTCCACAATAAGTGATTTCCATCTTTGAAAAAATATGGTATTGAAGAACAACTTGTTAAAAGAAAACAAAATAACATTCCAAATAAATTTATCACTAACTTATTTCTGCCCACGACAAAACTCCTTTATTTAATAACTCATCTTTTTTTCCAGAATACACATTGCCATTTTTTAGAAAAACAAGCAAACGATCCGAATAACGTAACGCATGTTCTACCTGATGAGTTGAGATAAGTACACCTTTATTTTCTTCCTGAGCAATTCTTTTTAAAAGTTTAAATAAAGCTAAAGAGTGCGGAACATCTAAAAAAGCTGTCGGTTCGTCTAAAAGCAATAACGATGTATTTCTCACTAGCGCTTCAGCCAACAAAACTCTTGAGCGTTCTCCATCACTTAAGGTAATTAACGGTCTATTTAAGAATTCTAAAGTCTCTGTTTTTTCTAACGCAGATTTCACACGCTCGAAATTTCTACTTTCCAATCCCAATGACACAAAATCTTTGACAAGAATTCTTTCTGGAATTTGTAAATGACTTCTAACTAAACTTATTTTACGAAATAACTCACGATAACTTAAATCTAATTGATTTTGCTTACCAAGAAATATTTCTCCTGAATGTAATTTAGCGTTGCCAACACAGAGATTCATAAACGTTGACTTTCCTACTCCATTTTCCCCTAACAAAGCCACCACTTCTCCAGACACTAAAGAAAAATCAAATGGATTCAACAAGGGTTTTTCCGCTCCAAACTGACATTGTTTGATTTCAAGTAACTTAAGCATGATAACGCCCCTTGGAAGAAAGTAAAATCCAAAGAATCACAGGAACGCCCATTATTGACATTAACGCTTGAAGCGGTAGGTTAGGAAATAAAGAAGCCAAAAGAGCAATCATAGCACCAAGTAAAGCGGTGGCAGGTAATAAAAAACAATGATCTGTTGTTTTCATTATTCCATACGCTAAATGAGGAACTGCTAAACCTAAAAAAGCAATCGGTCCACAAAATGCAGTAACTACCGCAGCCAAAAAAGAGGCGGCTAACAAATTCAACCATCGGTAAAATGAAACAGAAATTCCATGATCTTTTACAAATTCATCACCAAAAGGGGCTAAATTTAAATACCTTAATGAAAAACAAGCAGGAAGCATCCCAATAATTATCGCTACAGAAAAATACGGAACGTTTGTAATACTTAACCTTGAAAAGGAACCCATTCCCCAAGTAATAAAACCCCTTAAAGCATTCGCTTCTCCAAAAAATAAAATTAAAGAAACAATTGCATCTGCTAAATACCCAACCATTAAACCAATAATTAAAATTCCTGTTTTTCCAATCAAAAAACGAGAACAAGCAAAAACGATAAATATGGTAAGAAACGCTCCAGCCATCGCTGCTGGTAAAATGCCTAATGAAGTAAGAGCAATTCCTGCAACTCCCACAAGAGCTACACCAAGAGAAGCGCCCGAACTTACGCCTAAAACAAATGGTCCTGCCAAAGGATTTCTAAAAACGCTTTGCATAACAAGCCCAGAAACAGCAAGACCAGCACCACCAAATGTAGCAGCTATTGCTAATGGGAAACGGAAATTCCAAAACACAACAGAATGCTCACTACTTTCAAAAACGGATTGAATCAAAACTATCGGCGAAACAAACGTTTCTCCACAAGAAAGTACTAACACAAATAAAGTGCAAAAAATTATCGCTAAAAAACAAAACCTTTTCAAGAAAAAAGCCATTTCAAAAAAATAAAAAACTTAAGCAATTCAAAAAGCTGTGTTGCATTTCTATATTGCGAATTATGATTGACTATTCAAAAGTTCCCTCTCCATGCTACGTTCTGGAATTAGAACGACTTCAAAAAAATTTATTAATAATGCAAAATATTGAACAAGAAACAGGAGCTAAAATTATTTGCGCCTTAAAAGGTTATAGTTTTTGGCATACATTTCCTGAAATTGGAAAATACATAAGCGGCGCAACAGCTTCTAGTTTAAATGAAGCAAAATTAGCTCGGGAAGAAATGAATAAGGAAGTCCATCTATTTGCCCCGCTTTACGAAAATAATGAAATTGATGAAATTCTTTCTCTTTCTGACCATATTACATTCAATAGCTTTTCCCAATGGCAAAAATTCAAGGAAAAAACTTGTAAAGCTAATGTAAGTGCAGGAATTCGCGTTAATCCAGAATCCTCTACAGTAGAAACAGATCTTTATAATCCTTGTGGGCGTTATTCTCGACTTGGAGTCACACTAAAAGAATTTCGCTCTGATTTATTAGAGGGAATTGAAGGGTTACACTTTCATGCTTTATGTGAACAAAATGCAGATGCCCTAGAATCGGTGTTGTTTGATTTTGAAAAGAAATTTTCAAAATGGATTCCTCAAATGAAATGGGTAAATTTTGGCGGCGGACATCATATCACAAGAAAAGATTATGATATTCAAAAATTAAAATCCATTATCATTAATTTCAAAAAAAGGTATCCAACAACAGAAGTAATCTTAGAACCAGGCGAAGCCATTGGTTGGCAAACTGGTGAATTAGTGGCTACTGTTGGTGATATTGTTAAAAATGAAATAGAAACTGTTGTACTTAATGTTTCAATTAGCGCACACATGCCTGATTGTCTTGAAATGCCTTATCGTCCAAATATAATTGGAGCAGGGAATCCTGGTGAAAAAACATACCAATATAGACTTGCAGGTAATTCATGCTTGGCTGGTGATGTGCTAGGAGATTATTCTTTCGATAAGCCTCTTCAAGTTGGTGACAAAATTATTTTCGAAGATATGATTCACTATACAATGGTGAAAACTACTTTCTTTAACGGAGTAAAACACCCTTCTATTGGTATTTGGGAAAATGATCAGTTTACTCTTCTCCGCGAATTTTCTTACGAACAATTCAAAAATAAATTAGGATAAACCATGGAACGCTTTGAAATAATCACACATTCTGAAGACGAAACATTACAATGGGCTGAAAATTTTGCGAAATCATTAAAGCCTGGCGATGCTATCGCGTTTTATGGAAATCTTGGTGCTGGAAAAACTTTAATTACACGCGGCATTTGCAAAGGTTTAAATTATACGGGTACCGTTTGTTCTCCGACATACACCATTCTTCATGAATATCCAAATGAACCGCCAATATTCCATTTAGATTTATACCGATTAAATTCAGGAAGCGATCTTGAAGAAATAGGACTTTCTAGATGTTTATCAAGTCAAGGAATTACTTTACTTGAATGGGCTGAAAAACTAGAAAATCGTATAGGAATTACCCATACGATTCAGATTGAAATTCTAAATGATAGTAGCAGAAAAATTATTGTGCAACAGAAGAATCCGGAACTTCCTTAACTTCTACAGCAGACAAAACCTTTTCCATTTCTTGCCAATCTTTCAATTTATTGCCTAGCAAAAGCAATGGCTGTTGGAGTGTTTTCATTTTCTTTGCGGCCTCTAGCGTATCGTTTGATTCAAGCAAGCTTTCAACTTCTTCCAAAAGATCCATTTGAGATATACGAACATCTTTTATAATTCCAATGCGTTCTTGACGAATCAATTCCATAGAATCAGTCACATAACCTAAATCCCACGTTGAATCATAACAAGCTTCAGCTGTTAAAAGATCCTTCGCCTCGTAAGAAGTATCACAACGAGTAAAAAATTCAGCCGCTTTTTCTTTAGCAGATTTAAAATAATAATAGCCACCAGCAATCAATCCGCCAATCACAAAAAGCGTCAATAAATCTTGCCAACTCATAAAACGAACATTTTGTTTTTCTCCAGACGGTTCTGGTTCTTTTTTAAATGATGTATCTTCCCCGTCGAAATTATGATCCTTTTTCATAAAAGTCAACATGTGTTCTACCTCGTTATTTTTTTAATGAAAGTGCCGCATAAACACGAGCATACAAATAGATTTGCTTTAACAAGCTAGCAAAGCCATTGGCCCTTGTAGCGGAAAGTGCAATAGTCAAACCAATTTCTTGAAAAAAGTCTGGGCTTGAAGATAAAATTTCTTCTGGAGAAAGTCCATTATAAACTCTAAGAGCTAACACCCCAAGCCCGCGACTAATTAGTGGATTTTCCACACCGCCATCGGTGTCCATTTTAAAATAAACTTTTCCATTTTCAAATGAAGGAACCAAATACATTGTTGCAGCACAACCCTGCACCAAAAATTTTTCTTCTTTTAAATTTGAATCCATACCTTCATGATTTCTAGCCAATTTTAAGATAAAGGCCCATTTATCATCAGGGTCTGAAAAAGAAGAAAAAATTTCTCTAATTTCCTGCTGTCTTTTTTCTAATTCAACCATCAGCTCCTCAAGAAAGAACGCATTTTCCAAATTAATGAAGGAGAAAGAGCAAGAACTTCAAAGAAAATTTTCCATAAGGAAGCTTTTTCACGTGGAATCGCAGACAGGCGATTAGCTGCTCTATTTAAACGAGAATCTGGAATTGCTCCAAAAGCAGACTTGGCTTTTGCAATTCTTAGGTGTGTTTTCCCTTGCAATTCAAACCAACGTTCAAAGGCGAGCTTTTCTGCTTGGCGTTTACCGGCATCATCTTTTGCTTCTAGCCACTCTAATATTGATTTAGCGGCGCAAGTTCCGCTTTTTAACGCTTCTACTATGCCGGAACGACTGATTGGATTTACACAACTAGCGGCATCACCTACTTTGAAAACGCCTAATTTCGCGAGCGGACGCATAGATTGCCCGCATGCGATTGAACCACCATAATAGCCTTTAATTTTAGCTTCTGGATAACGCTTTGCAATAAATTCTTCCAATGCTTTACGAATGGAGATTCCTTCGTCTCTTGATCCTTTTCCTAAAACAATACCAACATTTACTTCAACACCATCTCTTGGGAATACCCAACCATAACCGCTTTTAAATTCAGAACCAAAATGTAGTTCTATGTGTTCTCGACTATGTTCAATCCCTTCTGCTATAGCAAAAGCAGCTGGTTCCAAATCAGTTTTACCATCTTCAAGTTCTGCTAATTCTTCAACTTTAGCTGTTAGTTTATTCCCTGGTCCTGTAGCATCTACAATAACAGGAGCAAAAAAACTTTGGACTTCACCCCGATGTTCTACATTTAATTTCCAAATTCCAGAATTTTCTCTGGCAATACTAGCACAACGAGTTTCAAAATTGAAAGATAAACCGAACCCCTTGGCTGTTTCAAAAATATCGCGATGTAATTCCGCCCGATTTAATTGAAGTCCGCATTCTTTTCGATAAAATTCAGCTTTCACTCCATTTGGAGCTACAAAATAAACCCCAGAAAGTGGGCCACGCACAAATCTTTGTTTAACTCCCCAATACTTTGAAATAGCTTTAAGAGATACCGCTTCGGCACAAATCACAGGTTCTTTCCATGGTTCCTTTCTATCTAAAAGAAGCACGGAGAGTTTTCCGTTAGAATCACGAAGCAAATCATGAGCTGTTTTTAGACCAGCAGGGCCAGCTCCACAAACAATTACATCAAAAGTATCAGTAGAAAAATCCAACATACGGCACAAAATTAGCATTTAGAAGATTTTTTAGGAATTTATAGCACAAAAATCCCCTTAAAAATCCATTTTTCGCCAAGAAAGCGTTGTAAGTGTTTTTTTTGCAAAAAAAATCATCTTTTTTTGGCAAAACCCATTTTTTTTATTTATTTTAGAGGCAGTTTAAAGTATTAAATAACCTTTCATCTAAAAGGATCCCTAATGAATATACAGTTTAAGAAAACTTCCAAGGTCGGCCTTTTCTTAATTGGCGCTTTGGCCTGTGCATCTTTTGCTCAAGAAGCAGGTGATTACCGCGGCAAAGAATTAAAGACTTCCTTCCGAGATAAACGTATTGATGGTTTCCGTTTTGACAATGCTAAAGCAGTAGAAGGTCAAACAGACTTCCAGCGTTCTGCAGGTGATGCTCCATCGTTCCGTGGCGCTACTTTATCCGGTGTAAGTTTCCAGAATGCAGTTATTAGCAATCCTGATTTCCGTAAAGCCGATTTGAGAAAAGTAACTATTAGCGGTGCTGATATTCGTGGCGCAAACTTCGAAGGCGCTAACATGGAAGAAGCAAACCTCTATCGTGCAACTTTGTTGGATTGTGCTTTCCCTAAAACAAATTTGAAAAATGCACGTTTAGATGCTATGAAGGTTTCTGACCGTGCTGATTTTTCTAAAGCCGATTTAACAAGCGCTTCCATTATGGATGTTGACTTGACGGAAGCCGACTTTAGCGATGCAAATCTAACCAATGCAAACTTCACTCGTTCTTTGATGGGTAGTGCGAATCTTTCCGATGCAACCATTGAAAAGACCGATTTTACCGCATGTAACCTCATCAATGCTAATTTCAGTGGCGTTGAATTGAAAAACGTAAACTTAGAAAAAGCAGGTCTTTCAAGAGCCATCTTTAATGGCACTAAGTTTACCGATGTGAACATGGTGGGTGCAGACCTTTCTTTGACTACATTTGACGATGTAGATTTGTCTAAGACCAGACTTCAAAAAGCTCAATTTGCTCAATCAACTCTTGATGACATGAACTTCAATGGTCAAGATTTGACGGAAGTGGTTTTCGATAAAGGCTCTGTTTCTGGAAGCCGTTTTGAAAAAGCAAAGTTGAATGGAGCTTCTTTCTTTGATACAGAAGTTTCTAAAAACTTCTTCAAGAACGCTCAAATGCTTAAAGCTGACTTCGATGGTGCTTACATCTTTAAGAGCATTTTCGATAACGCAGAACTTACCAAAGCAAACTTCTCTAGTGCTAACATCGAATCTTCAGCCTTTACTGGTGCAAAGATGACCGGAGCAAACTTCTCTGGTGCTGTTCTTACTAAAGTTGATTTTACTAATGCCGATTTGACCGGTATGAAAATCAACGCTGATACTAAGATGGATAATGTTATTTTTGATGGTGCAGACCTTTCTAATGCAAAAATTGAAAAGTTCACTGCCAAACGCGTATTCTACAACAATAAGACCAAATTCCCAGAAGGCTTTAATCCAAGAGCTTTCGGCTTCACAAAGCCAGGCGAAAAAGCTGTTGAAGTGGTTGTAGAAAAGAAAAAATCTTCCTCTGTAGCAGATGACGCAATGCCTCAGAAGAAGAAACGTCGTAAGAAAAAGAATTAATATCCACAAAAAAAAGAGTGCTTTCAACGAAGCACTCTTTTTTTTATTTCTGGCGGCAGTATGCCGCCAGATTTTTTTATAAAAAATTTTTATAAAAAAATTTCGCTAGTTAAACTAGCGAAATCCTTTCAATAAAAATGATTAATTAATCTAAAGCTGCGATAATAGCATCGCCCATACCAGTGGTTCCAACTTTAGTGCAACCTTCTGTCCAAATTTCTCCAGTACGAATTCCCTGAGAAATCACTTTTTCGCAAGCCTTTTCAATAGCACAAGCTGCTTCTTCTTCCTTAAAGGTATAACGAAGCATTAATGCAGTAGAAAGAACTTGAGCAAGAGGGTTTGCAATTCCTTTACCCGCAATATCTGGAGCAGAACCGCCAGCTGGTTCATATAAGCCAAAAGAACCTTCTGCAATAGAAGCGGAAGGCAAAAGTCCCATAGAACCGGTTAGCATTGCACATTCATCTGTTAAAATATCACCAAAAAGGTTTGGACAAAGCATTACGTCAAAATCACGTGGGCGACGCAACAACTGCATAGCCGCGTTATCCACATAAAGGTGTTCTAGTTCAACTTCCGGATATTCGGCAGCCACTTCTTTAACTACTTCACGCCAAAGAACACTAGTTGTTAAAACGTTAGCTTTGTCGATACTAGCAACTTTTTTATGGCGAAGCATCGCTGCATCAAAAGCAAAACGGGCGATACGTTCAACTTCATAACGACTATACTTCATTGTATCAAAGCCAATTTCATCTTTACCCGAACCTTCTCTACCCTTTGGTTGTCCAAAATAAACATCGCCTGTTAATTCGCGAACGCAAAGAATATTGAATCCATCTCCAACAATATCTGGACGCAAAGGACAAGCAGCAGCAAGTTCTTTATAAACTCTGGCCGGACGGAGATTACAGAATAATTTGAAATGTTTACGAAGAGGAAGTAAAGCGCCACGTTCTGGTTGTAAATTAGGTGGCAAATGTTCCCATTTAGGGCCGCCAACAGAACCAAAGAGAATTGCATCAGAGGCTTCGCCGAGTTTTAATGTGCTTTCTGGAAGAGGCGTTCCATGATTGTCATAAGCGGCACCGCCTACATCAGCCCACTCCCCTTCTACTTTAAAACCATAACGATCAGCAACTGTATCCAAAACACGAACAGCTTCTTTCATCACTTCTGGACCAATTCCATCGCCAGGAAGGATAGCAATCTTATAATTTTTGCTCATTAGAAAATCCTTGAAAAAAAAAGACTATTGCAAACATAAAAATTTATTTTTCATTTGTAATTAAATGAGGTCTTATGAATATTCTTATTTACGCTCTTTTCGCTTTATCTGGTTTTTCTGGTCTAATCTATGAAGGATCTTGGGCGAGATATTTAAAACTTTTTTTAGGTCATTCAAGTTATGGACAAGTTCTGACTCTTTGTATTTACATGGGAGGACTTGCTATTGGAAGTTTCTTAGCAGGTAAACTTGTAATGAAAGTGAAGCGTCCATTATTAGGTTACGCTGTTACAGAACTAATTATTGGTTTAGGTGGTGTATTTTACCACCCTCTTTATAATACCCTCACCGAATTCTTTTTTAACTCAGAACTCACAGCATCGCTTTCTACTAGAGGCGCAGAAATTTGCAAAGTAATTCTTGCTACAGCAAGCACACTTCCCATAGCTATAGCCGTAGGCATGACGTTTCCGTTTATTGCTGCAGGTTTAATGCGAAAAAGCGGAACAGAAATTTCACTTCCTAGACTTTATTTCACCAATAGTTTTGGTAGTGCTATAGGAATTTTAGTAACAAGTTACACATTGATTCCAATATTTGGAAACCACGCTACTCTTTGTATTGCAGCTTCTATTAACTTCCTACTAGCGGGAATATTTGCTTTCATTGGACTGACTACATCTCCAGAAGCCATTAAATCAGAACAAGAAGAATCTACAGACTCATCTCCTATTTTCCAAGAAAAGAACATGCCTCCCAAAACAGCATGGTTATGGATTGCTGCTATTACAGGAATGACATCTTTCATTTATGAAATCGTATGGATTCGCCTGCTAAGCCTTCTTATGGGATCTTCGAGCCATAGTTTTGACCAAATGCTTTCTGCATTTATTTTAGGCTTGTCGCTTGGAAGTTTGGTCAGTGGTAAATTCATAAAAAAAGATTCTCTTATTATTTTAGCATTTGCTCAAATTTTTATGGCATTCTTTGCTCTTTGCACGCTTTATTTCCATCAACCATTTTGGGCAATGATGAATGAAGCTAACCAAATTTTTAATCCAACTGCAAGTGGTTATGTTTGGTGGAGTGTATTCAAATATCTACTTTCTATGTTATGGATGATTCCAACCAGTTTCTTTGCTGGAATGACTCTTCCTATCATTACATTAATTTTAACTAGAGCTTTTAAATCAGAAGCGCCTATTGGAAAAGTCTATGGTTGGAACACATTGGGCTCTATTGTAGGTTCTGCTGGAGGCGGACTTTTACTTCTACCTCTTCTTCAATTGAAAGGAGCGTTAGTATTTGCGGCCATTGCTGACTTTGCTATCGGATTTTTCTTACTCGTATTCTACAGAAAAAAATTCCGTAGAAGTGTTGCTTTTTATGTCATCTGTTGCCTAATGATTTTCCCTGCGATATTTATCAAGTTTGACCCATCTTTAATAACTTCTGGAGCATTCCGCGCTTATAAAAACCTACATCCAGATGAAAAAATAATTATACGAGACGGAAAAACTGCAACCATTAGTTTCCATGAATCTAAAGTTCATTACTATGTAAAAACAAATGGAAAAGCTGATGCAAGTATGAGTAAAGACAGGAACGCTCCTATTTCAGGAGACGAATTAACTCAAGCAGCAACGGCCTTTATGCCAATGGCTGTTAAAACAACTCCATACGACGCAGCAATGGTTGGTTTTGGAAGTGGAATGGGCGCTCATTACTTATTGGCAGACCCATTGTTAAAACATTTAGATTGTGTAGAAATTGAAGAAGAAATGATGGATTTAGCAAAGGGGTTTTTGCCTTGGAATTATCGAGGCTATGATGACCCTAGAATTGAAATTCACATTGATGATGCAGGAACATTTTTCCACACTAGAAAAAAACAATATGATTTAATTATCAGCGTTCCTTCAAACCCATGGGTAAGTGGCGTTGCTAGTTTATTTAGCCATGAATTTTATAGTAAAATGCGTCGTTATATGAAGCCAGGCGGTCTTTGGGTTCAATGGATTCAAACGTATGAATTTAACGACTTATTATTCCTTCATATTCTGAAAGCGCTTGATACCGTTTTCCCACATGTTTCTCTTTATAAAGCCCCAGAAGAACCTGATATAATCATTATAGCAAGTGATCAGCCGGTGTATCAAGAAGGAATTCAACGCTTTTACAAAGATTCAACTCTTATAAAAGAATTTAAATCAATTAAACGTTCTCCAGAATTTTTTGGAGAAGCGAATTTCTTATTCACTTCATCAATGGTTCAATCTCTTTTAGAAGGAGTAGAACCTAATAGCACATTCACTCCAATTGTTGATAATAAAGCAGAAAAAGCAAGATTTGTTAATTCAGATGCCCACATTGTAGAAGTATTTGATAGTTGTGAAGTTTGTTGGCAAGAATACTTAGACAAAGAAGAATTTGACAGACGCCGAGGAGCTAAACTAAATGCGTTAAATGTCACTCAATCGCCTTATAAAGAAAATTCTCTTTTAAATTATCTTAACTCAAGAAATGAAGCTATTGTTGATACCTCTAAAGAATGGCAAGAGTTTAGAATTCAGTACATTGAATGGATTAGAGATATTCCATTAGAACTTCGAGGAAATCACCCAGTTTATTTAAAAATGCTTGAATTGGCCGAACAAAATATTTTCCCAAAATCATTCCAAATGGAATTTGATATTACGGAAAAAGCTCGTCAAAAAAATTGGGCAGAAGCTGCTTTACTAGTTGCTAATTTCTACGAAATGTATGAAATTAAAGATATGGATGAATTTTTCTTAAGGAACGCTTTATTGATTTCTTTGCTTGCTAAAGAACCAAAACTTGCTAAGGAAATTTACAAAGAAGCGATTCTTTCGAACGAATATTTCTACCCTGTTGAAAAACGATTGATGGAAAGGGAAATTCAAAAACAACTTGTAGGAAGATAATTTGTCTGCATAACTCTATAAACGAGAGTTGCGAAGGTCGCACGGTCCCCTCCAAACCTCCCTTTCCTTGGCCGACGCTCTTGCTGCTTAATTTTAAGTGAGATTTGTTTTTTGAAAATATTGTTCGGCAGGGATTTTTCTTTTTGCCTGCGGTTCTTGTCACCCGCGATGGAATGTAGTGACAGAAGCAATCTTATTGCTGACAGATCGCCACACTACGTTCGCGATGACAACTATCTCTACGCTCGTAATGACAAAAAAAACAAGTTCGCCATGACAATTGCCATGGCGAATGAAGTTGATTCTCTTTTAAAACAGGGAAATAAAGTATTATTCTATTTTATTTTACTGGAAATACGCAGCGGAATCCAAGACGTTCACTCCAATAACGCGGGTCTTCGTCATCTCGAGCAGAGGCATTTAATTTCTTTACGCCATCATCAAAAGAACCGCCTTTGATAATTTTGGTGTACCCCATCCAGGAACCAGTTGGATCTACATCGTCTGGAGTAAAATTCAATGAAGAATAATTATCAAGAGTCCATTCTGCAACATTCCCTGCCATATCATAAATTCCCCAAGCATTCGGTTGCTTAGAACCTACATTTTGTGGGCCATAAGCAGAATCTTTAGAAGACAAATCTCCGGAATTTTTAGAATAAATTGCATAATCTACAGGCTTTCCTTTTTCTAAAGCTTCCCAAACAAAACCATCATTACCGCCTGCACGAGCCGCATATTCCCACTGAGATTCTGTTGGTAAATTACCACCTAAAGCCTTACAATAAGCTTGAGCATCTAGCCAAGTAATATTTTGAACTGGTTTATTTTCACCTTTAAATTTAGAACGATCTTTCATTTTTACATCTAATTTTTTAGCAAGAATCATTCGAGCAAAATCGCCTTGAGTTACTTCATGAGTTTGAATTGCAAAACCAGAAATACCTACAATTTTACCGCGGAAACGGAAACTAGAAGAATCAAGTACTAAATATTCGCGGCGTAGAGAATCCATTTTTAAAGGCGATTCTTCTTTAACACTTACAGTATCAACTTTAGGAACTTCTTCTTTTTTCGGAGTAACTGATTGTTTTTCCGGATGGAGCCAAGCTTGAACTTCCGCTTGGGCTAATAAAGAATCTGGAAGGCGGAAATTTCCTTTGCCCTTAACAAGTGCTTCGCCAATAAAAAATTCAACATTCACAAATCGATAATGTTTTCTTGCAGAAACCGTATCTTTAGCATATAGCCAAACAGGTTTATTTTTCTCTAAAATAACTTGAATTTTAACGTTTCCATCTTTAATATTTTTAACCAAAGCAGGAAGTGAGCCTTCGACAGAACCTACCCAATCTACAGAGATACGACCATCTTCAGTGGAAAAATGTAACGCAATAGAATCTGCAGGAGGAAGAACTTCTGCTACAGGAACGGAATCTTTGACTAAAGAATCTTGTGTAACATTAGGAGTTTTTTGAACAGTTGTGTCAATCGGATAAACCTTTAAATCAGAGTAATGGACTGGAATAGAAACCGGTTTGGATTCAAATTCTGACATTTTTTTGAAAATCATTTGGCGTAATTTTTCCGCTGGAGCCATTCTCGCTTTAGTCCACAAGTCTAAAGCATTTTTTCGAATTTCTTGATAAGATTTGGCATAAGCCTTATAATTTGCTGAATTTGTATCTCCAATTACTTGAATAGAAGGATAAACCTGATCAAACCATTTTGAAGAAAGTGTATCAGCAACATTCAAAGATTCACGACGATACAAATCATAAAAACGTTCCACTTTTTCTAAAGAATCTGCTGCAACAATTTGATTTTCGTGAACGTCTGGATAAAATGAAATTTCAGAAACTTGTATTGGCATCATGCGAACACGAAGTGTATTTTGCTTATTGGCTTTCACATCAATCGCTTCAACCATCGGATAATAGCCATCTGCGGTAAAGGTGGCGTAAAAAAGACCTGTTGGAATTGGGAAATAACGTTTTGGCAATGGTTGGTTTATTTCTTCAGTAGTAGAAATTAAAACACCTTTTTCTTCAGAGATTACGTGAAGAACGCCGGGAGCCACTACAGATTCAAGACGATGCCATTCATCGTTACGCATAAAATAAAGAACTGGAAGGCGTGGAGAATACAAATAGCGACCGCTGAAATATATTTCGTTTTCATCTCGGTAAGGTTTGGTGCGACGCTTTGCATAAAATTTCATTTGCAAAGCTTCCTTTAGAGTAATTTTATTCGCTTCTAAATCAAAAGCGTAAAAAGAGCGAAATGGATCAGGATTTAAATTACCCGTATAAAAAGCATAATTTGTGCCGTCAATTTTACGGCGCATATAAATTTCCGCTTTTTTTGAAAAATCAGGTTTTGTGGATAAAACTTTTTGGCCGGGCGTTCCTATTGCCATCAAAGCATTTAAACGAAGTTCTTCGCCTAAACGGAATTCATTTGGTTGGATTGTATATTTTGCAGCTGAAACATAAACTGCAAGAGAGATTACCAATAGGAAAAAATTTTTCATAAAATTCTCTACCTTTTGAACGTTTATTTAAAATTACCTTCTTTTTGGCAATTACGTTCAGAAAAAATTCCTTCATACATCAAAAAACCGCCATTTTCGCCCCCACATGGACCTAATTCAACAATCCAATCTGATAGGCGAATAATATCTGGGTGATGTTCTACAATTACAAGCGTCGCTCCGCGTGATGAGAGTTCTCGCAATAAATTCCACAATATTTGAATATCTTTTAAATGAAGCCCTGATGTAGGTTCATCTAAAAGGTAAACCGTATTTTCTCCAATTGGAGCAGATAACTCGGCGGCTAATTTCATTCTTTGTGCTTCACCGCCAGAAAATGTCGTCACAGATTGGCCTAATCGTAAATAACCAAGTCCAACATTTTTCAAAATTTCTAAGGGTCTTGAAATTTTGGGGAACGCTTCAAAAAATTTTAAAGCCTCGTGAATACGCATATCTAAAACTTCGGCTATATTTTTTCCTTTGAACGTTACTTCAAGGGTTTCCTTATTATAACGACTACCGTTACATTCTTCACAAATTTCCCAGACATCAGACAAAAAATGCATTGCGACTGATATACTACCTCGTCCTTCACAAACAGGGCAACGACCAGCAGCCATATTATAACTAAAACGACCTACATTATAACCTTTAATTTTAGATTGTTCTGTTTGAGCAAAAAGTTTACGAATTGGGTCTAAAATTCCCATATAACTTGCAGGCGTTGAGCGAGGCGTTCCAGATAAGGGTGATTGATCTACAAGAAGCACATTTCCAGAAGGTTTCTTGCGACTTTTGGCAGCAAATTGCTTTTGTAAACGCTCATAGATTCCTTCTAGCACTAAAGAACTTTTGCCTGAGCCAGACACACCGCAAACTGTAGTAATTTTTCCTTTTGGAATTTTAACCGAAATATTTTTTAAGTTATGCACGTTTATTTTTGAAAATTCAAAGAAATTTTCGTGTGATGAAATCGTAGAAACGCCCGGAGGATTTTCTAACGGTTTTTTCCCAATAAGGTATGGAACCGTAGCACTTTCTGGAAATTCTTTTTCAGCACTTGCTAATGAAAGTTCGGCAGGCGTTCCCGAAGCCACCACTTCTCCACCAAATTCTCCTGCTCCTGGTCCCAAATCTAAAATGTGGTCTGCCGCACGAATCATATCCAAATCGTGTTCTACGATTACAAGCGTATTTCCTAAATCTCGTAAACGATAAAGCGTTGAGAGAAGTTTTTGCGTATCGCTTTGGTGAAGCCCGACTGTTGGTTCATCAAGAACGTAAAGCACACCTTCTAAACCACTTCCAATTTGCCCAGAAAGACGAATGCGTTGCGCTTCTCCACCAGAAAGAGTATCTCCGGTTCGTGAAAGACCAAGGTAACCTAAACCAACACCAATTAAAAAATCTAACCTACCAATAATTTCACGAAGTAAAGGTGCAGCCACCGTTTCAATATCTTTTGATAATTTTAAAGAAGCAAACCATTCTCTTGCATTTGCAATGCTCATATTTGAAATTTGAATGATATTTTTTCCATTGATTTCAACTAAGCGATATTCTTTTTTTAAGCGTTCTCCATTACATTCTGAACAAACTTTTCCTCTTTTATTTTCTACGCCAAGACCTAAACAATGCGGACACGCCCCCCAATGAGTATTAAAACTGAAATTTTTTGGATCAAGCGCCATAGGCAAGAACCAATTACAAGAAGGACAACCTGGTAATTGAGAGAACGGAGATAAAACGCCATTTTTATTTCGTAAAAATAAAATTCCTTCGCCATCACGATAAGCTCGTTCTAACGCCTCGGATAATCGAGCCGCTGTTTCATCTTTTACTTCCAAATGATCTGCTAAAGCATAAAATGGTCCCTTTGCTTTTCCTATTTCAGAAGGAGTTAACCATTTTCCATTTGCTAATATTTTTCGATACCCTCTATCGATAAGGACTTTTTCAAAACCTTTTGCTTTCTTTGTATCAATAGGGACTAAAACATCTATTTCGTTATTTCTTTCATGAGTAAATGCATAAGCAACAATTGCTGCCACACTATGTGAAGAAACTGTTTGCCCACAATGAATACAATGAGAAGTTCCTACACGCGCCCATAAAATACGGAAATAATCATAAATTTCTGTTAAAGTCGCTACAGTGCTTCGTGGACTTCTTGACGCACTTCCTTGATCAATAGCAATAGCCGGTGCAAGACCATCAATAGAATCAATACTTCCTCGATCTAAACGCCCAAGAAATCGACGAGCATAAGTACTCAAAGTTTCTACAAAGCGACGTTGACCTTCTGCAAAAAGCGTATGAAAGGCTAAACTTGATTTTCCTGAGCCAGAAACGCCTGTAACAACAGTCATTTTATGTCGAGGAATTGAAACAGAGAAATTTTTCAAATTATGTTTTCTCGCCCCGCGCACTTGAATATCCAAAGAATATTCTGAAGAATTTTCACGACAAGAAAGCGTTTCTGTTTCTAATTTTTTTCCTGATAAAACCGGCGCTAAATATTTTCCAGTAATGGAGCGAGATGAATTCGCTACTTTTTCTGGAGTTCCTGCAATCACTAAACGACCGCCTTCTTCTCCAGCTTCTGGGCCTAAATCAATAATCCAATCTGCACATTTAATAACATCTAAATTATGCTCAATAACTACAACGGAATTTCCTAATTTCCGAAGTTCATTCAAACATTCCATTAATCGGCGAATATCTTCGAAATGAAGGCCTGTTGTCGGTTCATCAAGAAGGTATAGCGTTTTTCCGGTACCCGGCCTACGAAGTTCTGAGCTAATTTTTACACGTTGTGCTTCACCGCCAGAAAGTGTTGTTGAAGGTTGTCCAAGTTTTAAATACCCCAAACCAACATTCTTTAAAATTTTCAAAGGTTTTGAAATTTTTGGCAAATCTGCAAAAAAATCACAAGCTTCATGAATACTCATGTCCAAAACATCTTTAATATTTTTTCCACGATAATAAACTTCTAAGGTCGATTCATTAAAGCGTTTTCCATCACAAACATCACAAACTACTTGTACGCTAGGCAAAATTTGCATATCAACAACTTGAACGCCAGCACCTTGACAAGCTTCACAACGACCGCCAGAAACATTAAAACTAAAACGACTTTTTGAATAACCTCGCATTTTACTAAGTGGCAAAGAAGCAAATAACTCACGAATATCATCAAAAATTTTTGTGTAAGTAGCTGGGTTTGAACGAGGCGTTCGGCCAATTGGCGTTTGATCTATTTCAATTACTTTGTCTATGTATTCAATTCCTTCTAAACGTTCAAAATTAGCTCTAGGTTCTTCAGAACCATAAAAATGCCTAGAAAGTTCGCGTCTTAAAATATGATTCACAAGCGTGCTTTTTCCTGAACCAGAAACGCCTGTAACAACTGTAAACGCGCCATCTAAAGGAATTTCAACCGTTAAATTTTTCAAATTATGTTCGCGAGCACCGACCACTTTTAATTTAGGTGTTTTTGCAGAAATCTTTTTTCTGATTTTAGGAATTTCAATTTTTTCTCGTCCACTTAAAAAAGCTCCTGTTAAAGATTCCTTAGATTTTTCAAGTTCAGAAACTGGTCCAAGGGCAACAATTTTTCCGCCTTCTACACCAGCGCCCGGTCCGACATCTACCACACAATCGGCATGGCGCATCGTTTCCTCATCATGTTCTACAACAAGTAAACTATTCCCTTGAGAACGCAATTTTTTTAGCATAGAAAGCATGCGTTCATTGTCGCGAGCATGTAAACCAATACTTGGTTCGTCTAAAACATAAAGAACGCCTTGTAGCCCAGCCCCCACCGCTGCCGCTAGGCGAATCCGTTGCGCTTCACCGCCTGAAAGTGTGGCCGCCCCTCTTGAAAGAGTTAAATAACCTAAACCAACAGATTGTAAAAAAGAAAGCCTTCCACGAATTTCTTTAAAAATTTCACGACCGATTCGTTGTTCTTTTTCAGTCAAATTTAATTTGTTAAAAAATTGGGCAGAATATTCCACAGACCAGGCACTCATTTCGTGTATTCCATGACCATGAAATCGAACGGCATTAGCTACAGGATTCAATCTAGAACCGTTACATTTCGGGCAAACTCCAATTTGCATAAATTTTCTGAAATGAACTATATGCCAAGTATCCCAAAGTTCTTGCATAATTGGAATCACACCAGAAATACTTCCTGATGGAGTGCCATACAAAACAGCGTTTTTCGCTTTTGCTGAAAGTTCTTTCCAAGGCGTAGAGAGAGAAAATTTCATTTCATAAGCAATTTGGCGAAGTTCTTTCCAACCATAATCAGAAAAAATAATAGTTCCTGTATCTTTCTTTTGACACTTTAATGCCCCATCATGAATAGATAGCGATTCATTAGGAATTATTAACGCTGGGTCAAAAACAAAACTTTCTCCAAGCCCTTTACAAGCTTCACACTGGCCTTGCGCATCATTAAACGAAAAAAATCGAGGTTCTAGTTCAGGAATTGAAATACCACAACGCACACAAGCTCGCTCTGTTCCCTGCATAGAGTAAGCTCCATCGTCGTACAAAAAGGCTACAAGTTTTCCTTCCGTTAATTTTAAAGCTCCCTCAACAGCTTCTCGAACTCTTGAAATATTTTTTAATTCTAAAGAAACGCGATCAATAACTACTTCAATAGTGTGTTTTTCATAACGAACAAGCAAAGGAACTTCATTGGTTCGATAAATTGTTCCATCTACCCGAACGCGCATAAAACCCTTCGCTTGCAAATCTTCTAGTTCTTTGCGGTATTCACCTTTACGTTCTTGAACAATTGGAGCTAAAACAATTACATTTTTGCCTTCATGTTCTATGTAGAGATTATCAACTACTTGATCAACTGATTGCGCTTCAATTTTTTTTCCACATTTTGGACAGCGAATTTCACCTAAACGAGCAAACAAAAGCCGATAGTGATCCATAATTTCAACAACAGTTCCAACGGTAGAACGTGGATTTCTGTTTACCGTTTTTTGATCAATAGAAATCGTCGGCGAAATACCGCGCACTGATTCAACATTTGGTCGTTTCATGCTGCCGATAAACTGGCGAGCATACGCTGAAAGAGAATCTATAAAACGACGCTGCCCTTCTTGAAAAACTGTATCAAAAGCAAGACTTGATTTACCGGAACCAGAAACGCCCGTAACCACCACAATAGAATCTCTGGGAATGGTTAAGTTTACATGCTGCAAATTATTTTCATAAGCATCGCGAATTTCAACAGAACGCGTCATAAAAACCCACAAGGATATAATAAACCAACTTTGCAAAAAAAAATGCAAATTTCTTCCGTAAAATTTAGAAAAAAATTCGCATTACTGCACAAAGAAGCAGTAAAAAATACGACTATGTCGGACCAGACCGTATTTTTTTACAAGGCTGCGGTGTCATTGCGTTCCGGCTGCGGTTTCGGGGGGCAGGCTCTGTCATGCCTGGTCGTATTGCTGTAGAAAGGCTGCGGAAACCGAAAATGGCAAAAGCGATGCTTATGGAAGGTATTCCTATTGATAAAATCAGAATTATTTCTGGATTATCGGAAGAGGTAATTCTAAAGTTATAACTTTTAACTTCATAAATCTCCTGCTAGTTTAAGTGGGAGTTTTTTTGATTTCTTTGGTATTCTTTTCTTTGGAGGGGACCAGCTCGGAGTTGCGAAGGCCGCACGGTCCCCTCCATGCCTCCCCTTCCTTGGCCGACGCTCTTGCAACTTAATTTTAAGTGAGTTTGATTTTTGAAATTAGTGTTTGGCAGGAATTTTTCTTTTTGTCTGCGGTTCTTGTCTCTCACGAGCCCTGAAATATTTTTTTTGCAATGCCTAAATGTGAGCCTGCCACGAGCCACACTTGCTTTGAGTAGGCGTGGTAGAAGCAATCTCATTGCAAGCAGGTCGCCACACTACGTTCGCGATGACAACTTATTAACAGATGACCAGGTCGTTTTGGGCAAGGCTATAAAAAAACTTCGGAATCGAAACCAACCAAAATAGAAAAAAATAAATGGATACTACTTTTTCCCCAACTATGATTTTTTTTAAATAGCCTGCATGTAAAGCAAAACAGAAGAAGTTACAAACACCAAAAAGATGCTTGTTCCTAGAATTTTCCATTTAAGAGAGCTGCCTTCTAAGCAAATACCATAACTTACAAAAGGAATTGAACTCAAGAGAACTGGAGCGATGTATCTAAAATCATTGCTGCAAGCATAAGGATACTTTATTCGTAAATACGCTAAAGCAGCAAAAAAAGCTACTGTATGTAAAAATAAAATCCAATGAATCGCCTGAAATTTTATTTTCCAAAAACCACGAATTGCGTATATCAGCAAGCCAAGAAATGAAACACTAACAAAAGTCGCTAATGAACGCCCTAATTCTGTATTTAATATTTCAAATTCTCCAAACAAAGATGTTTTGAAAGCATAATTCCAAAAGAAATTCCTACCCCATTCATTATTCCAAGCACTTGTGTATGGGTGTGTTATAAAAGATTGCAAATCAAAATAGAGATAGTTAAAAGCTTCATTTCCAACAATCAACCCAGAATGCAAGCCGCTAGCATTCCCTACTAAACCTCCGTCACCAAGTAATTTTTGAACGCCAAGCCCGATAAATATTAATAAAAACAATCCCCAGGAAACTATTTCTGATTTTGTCGGTTTGAATTTTCGGGCGTTGTTTAAATACCCAAAAACTACAAATAAAAACAATGTTCCCAAAGTTACGATAGCGCTTGTTTTAGTCCATATAGCAAGAGCCGCAGCCAAAACTGCTAAAATCAAAAATTTACCACGCCCTTCTTTTAAATAAGTAGCCCCACAGAACAAACAAAATGTGTGAAGCAAGTAAAACATTTGATCATTTCCTATACGCGGAGAAACAAGAATCATCAAAGGCCACAAGGCAAAAAGCAAAGAGGCGATTCCTAGTGGAGCTCCTGTTAGGAACGTTTTAAAAAACAAAATTCCAAAAAGAAGTGTTGCTGTAGAAAGCAGCAAACTAAAAACTTGTAAACCAGTCGTTCCAGGAAGGTCCAAATTTTCGCTTATAAAAAATGAAGGGGCTGCTGTTGTGTAATACACTGGCGGGTGATAACATGTCCAACAATCATCTACACTTGGAATAGCTTTATTTTCAAGAATATACTGCACATACGCTACATGCCCATCAACATCTTGAGAATAAGTTGTATAAGGAATATTGGCAAAGAAAATGGTTCGAAGCAAAACACCTATAAAAACAATGAACAAAAGTCCTGTTCCAAATTTCAAACGACGAGCTACCTTTGCCGAAAGCAAAACAAAAAAGAATATTGCAAAACAATTCGCAATTTTTATACGAGCTGATTTTTGAATTAAAAAGAGGTTTAGCCCGGCGTTTCCTCCATGATTTTTCAAAGTAAAAGAATAATGCGTTTTCTCCCCTACTTTATACGGCGCTAAAATAGAATCGGGTAAAATGAATCCTTTTGAATAATCACAACGACCATTTATTTTTGATAAATCTAATGATTCTCCGTTGATTACCATATTTTCAGCACAATCATCGGGAATCACTTTCAAATCGTAATTTTCTGCATAAGGATTTAGAATGTCTAATTCAACTCGAAAATATGAATTTTCAGGAAGTTGTTTTAAAATAGGAAGCGATGTTTCTTCTACTAAATTCTTATTATGAAACACCACATTTTCTACAGTTACACGCATTAAAAGAATAAAAGCAATACATGCCAAAAGCAAAACAGCAATGTAGAACTCAGGAAGTTTAAAAATTTTAAAAAAGCGCTTCATATTTTTTCGTTAAGATTTTTTCCCTTCGTGATAATCTTCTTCACTATTTACGTTCCAAAGAGCCGTTTTATCCGTAGAATTTTCACGAATACATTTAACAACTTCCATTGCGGAAAGCATGCTATGATCCATATTATTATACTTGTGCATTCCATTACGTCCCATTAAGAACAAGTTTTCTATCGGGTCTAAATATTCTCGGATTTTGTAAAATTCTCCGTAAGTACCAAAATAAGCTGGGTATGCTTTTTTAATATGGAAAACGACAGAATCTCGAACAGAATCTTTTCTTGCTACATCAATTTTATCAAGTTCATTTATCGCAAATTTGATAAATTCAGAATCTGGCATGTTCCATAATTCATCACCTTCAGTAGCAAAATATTCAAGACCAATCCAAACTTTTTCTGGATCAGCAACTAAATAAGGGCTCCAATTGTTGAATATTTGAATACGCCCTAATTTAACATCGGATTCCTGAACATAAATCCAATTGTCGGCCACAAACTTAAGTTTACTTTCTGGTGTTCCTGGCTTTGCTGGGTTTTTAATAAGTAATTTGTCTAATAAAAGACCGACCGTAATAAAATCACGATACACTAAACCATCTGCAATTTGACGAACATCTTCCGGAACTTTTGACTTTTCACTATCAATAGCAGCCACTAATTCTTTCACAGGCATTGTGGAAAGGAAATAATCGCAAGGAATGGTTTCTGTAACAAAAGAGCCGTCTTGTTTTTTTGATTCCACCACAACGCTTTCGACGCATTTTCCATTTTCGCTTTGATTAAGTTTTATCACACGGGCGTTCATTCGAATTTCACCACCCATGTTCTGAACTTTTTCAGCAACAGTTTCCCAGAGTTGACCGGGACCAAATTTCGGATATAAAAATTGACCGATTAAACTAGTTTCTGTATTTTTTTGTCGAATATCCGAACTTGAAGCATTCGATTTTTTTGCAAATATTTGCTTGATAGCATGAATAACCGTTTTTGTTATAGAAAGCCCTTTGATTCGCTGACCGCCCCAATCCGGACTTATTTTATGGCAAGGAACGCCCCAAACTTTTTCCGTATAATCTCTAAAGAATGTGCGGTATAATTCAACTCCAAAACGATTAATCATGAAATCTTCAAGACTATTTTCTTTTCGAGAAGGTAAAAGCCTAACCTTGAGATAACTCATGCCTATTTTAAACATGCGCCTCAAACCAAGATTGCGAATGGTATCTCCATTTAATGAAACAGGATAATCAAAAAGTTTTCTTAAAAATAAAATTCGGGAAAGACGACTGCGACAAAGCATTACTTTGTCTGATTTTTCTGGATTAGGGCCTCCTGACGCTAAAGGAACGTTTCGACCAATGGCTATATCATCTTTACTAGCAACTCCTTGAAGAGGTAAAATTTCTTGCCACCAATCCATTACAGTATCGTTTTTGCTGAAAAAACGATGACCGCCGATATCCATGCGGTTTCCGTTATAACAAGCCGTACGAGAAATACCACCAATTACGTTTTCTGCTTCAAAAACAATAGGTTTCACATGAGTCGTTTTCAAAAGCTCTAATGCGGCCGTTAAGCCAGCAGGTCCAGCGCCCGCAATTACTGCAATTTTTGGGGGAGTTTCATTTGACATAATTATTCCTCTTTCTTTTTTCGGAATAGCATTAATTTTCTAGCTCCAAAATTCCACATCAACACAAGTATGGCAGAAAACATTTTAGATAACATTTCGTTTAAAGCAAACTGCCCAACCATTAAATACATCAAAAACTGGTTAATTCCTACTCCGAAAAAACCAACAACAGCAAACAACGCAAATTCTGCAACTTTTTGCTTTTCAAGTGTTCGTTCACAAGCAGTAAAAACCCATAAAATACTCAAAGCATAATTTAAAATTAACCCAGCCAAAAGTGCCACTAAATTAGCCACTAAATAATGCCATTTAAAAGCATAAAGACAAAGGGCAAACAAACCGAAATCAACAATAAAAGCTAAGCCACCCGTTACTAAATATCGCAGAAATTGTCCAAGAAGAGTTTTTCGTGGAAATCGATTTTTTAATGATTTTATCTTTTCGGCGACCATAGAAATACAAATATAATTATTCTGTTTTTTGAAAATAAAAAAGGTGGCTTTTAGACCACCTTTTTTTAGATTTTTTGCTTATTTTGATTTACAAGCTGTGTATGAATCAGGGTTTTTAGCCAAGAAAGATTTTACGAGTTCTCCAGAGGGGCTAAACACAAGAGAATCTACAGTACTTTCATTTGCAAATGCTGCAGAACCTTCGTTAATTTTTGATGCCGACCAGTTCGCTGAAGATAATTTGTATTCATCCATCCAATCTTGCCAAACTTGGTTCTTTTCAGGGTCAGGCGTTCCTTTGCCATCTGCAGTACCTGTTCCCCATTCACTTACAAATACAGGTAAGCCAGCCTTAATTGCCTTTTCCGCATTTCCGCGTTCCCATTTGCCATGAGTTCCTGCATAATAATGGAAAGTATAAGCAACGTTTTTAGCAGGGTCTTCAACTTCGTTTCCAATCGCTACATGAGGTTTTTGATCCCAGTTTGGATTTCCAACAAGAATCAAGTTATCGGAATACTTACGAATTACAGCAATGATTTGATTGGCGTATTCACGAATTTCGTTCCATGGTTGAGACTTTGGTTCGTTGAAAATTTCGAAAATAACATTATTGTAACCACCGTAAGCAGAAGCTACTTCTTCAAAGAATTGAGTAGCCTCTGCCAATTGATCGGTAGCTGTATGAGAATGCCAGTCGATAATTACATAAACATCGTTTTTAACAGCGGCTTCTACAGCACTCTTAATGAGTTCTCGCTGAGCATCTGGTTCATAAATGTAACCGGAAATTCCACCCCAGTTTTCAGTAGTGCCTATCGCTAAACGAACAATTTCAGCTTTCATATCGCGAACAATTGAAGTAATGCCAGCATCGCTATAAAACATGGTTGCTCTTTCTAACAAACTCCAATAGAGGCTCATACCACGAAGTTGAACTTCATTACCAGCAGAAATCCCATTGCAAGAACCATAAATGTGACCGATACCATCTACTTGACCAGCCTGAAGCTGACCATATTGACTAACTGGGCCAACGCGGTTGGCTAAAGAAATATCAGTTTCTTCCATAGAAACTTTTGTCACATTGTCGCCTTCACAACCTAAAAGAAAGAAAGCCCCCAATGAAACAATGCCGAGCATTTGGCCTATTTTCATAAAAATCTCCATTTTAATGTCAATAAAACAAAATTACTCTATTTAAAGAGACTAATCATTCGTTCTTTCTTAAATTTGTTTACAAATGACTACAGATTTTGTTACAAACAAATACTTTGTAAAATAAATTTATTTAGCTTTATGTATTATGAAAAAGAAGACATTTTTATTCCTCGCTCTAGGCTTGGCTGCTACCCTCCAAGCTCAAAATGCCCCCGTAGCCGCATCTACAACTGCTCCTGCAGATAGTTCTGCACCTGCTGTTGCTGCGACTGCTAACGATTCACTTGCAGCTACTCCAGTTGCTGCTGATTCCTCAACAGCTAAAGCCGTTGTTGTTGATTCTGCTGTAGCAGCTCCAGTTGCTGCTCAAGATAGTGCAGTTGCTCCAGTTGATACAGCAAAAGTAGCTGAAGCTCCTGTTGCAGACACCGCTTCTGTTGCAAAAACGGATTCGGTTGTTGCACAAGCTCCAGTTACCGCTCAAGATAGTGCAGTTGCTCCAGCAGATACTGCAAAAGTAGCTGAAGCTCCTGTTGATTCTGTAATCGCCAAGGGTGAGCCTTCTTCTACCACTGCTGCTCCTGCTGATTCTAATGTAGCTGCAGCCCCACTTCCAACTAAGGATTCTGCTAAGGTTGAAGTAGCAAAAGCTCCTGCAAATAAGCTCGGTGACATTGTTCACGGTAACGCTTACAATTCAGTCGGCAACGAAGCTGCTGCCGCCACAATCGGAAGCAATTTGAGTTCTCCTCATAAGATGCATGGTTCAAAGCTTGTTTATTTTGATCCGCTCGCTGAACAAGGCGTTATTGCTTTTGGTAATGATTGGACATACTTCCTTTCTTTCAGTAACGAAAATCAACTTGGTCTTTTAACTGCTGGTATGGCTTTTGGAAAATTCGGTTTCTCTATTGATTATTCTATGAGCAAAGCTTGGCGTTATACAGACCACGCTGACGGAACTTCAGAAACGGAAAAATTCACAGCTCCTGGTACATTGATTGGAGCTACCGTTTCAACAAATCTCGGTTCTTTTGATGTAGTGCTTTCTGGTCACTATCAAACTCCATACGGAAATAGCTTATTAAGTCTTCCTAATTCTGAACAAGAACACGAAGCTTGGGCTGCCGATGGTTATTTAGGACTTTCTTATAGCGGTGATCTCATTTACTGGACTTTTGGTGTCGGCGGTATGAGAAATGATTCTAAGTTCAAGAGCAGTATTTCCGAAATTAAAGTGGTGGATGGTAAGAACTATTTAGCAACCACAAAGAGCACTATTTCAGATACACTTTCTAATATTGAAGTTGTTCCTGAATTTAGCATTGGCGCAGCAGCCTTGAGTTCTGAAAATGCTAATGTTTATCTTGGATTGAATGCTAGCGGTTCCATTGTAATGTACGACGAAATCGAAGGCTTAAACGACAAACATTACGATGCTTACCTTTTGCTTTCTCCAAACATTCTTGGTGAAGTTCAGCTCAGCAAATACTTTATGGCATTTGGTGGAGCATGCTTTAACTGGGTAGCCGCAGAATACACCACTCGTGAATTGAATAACGAAAAGAATGAAATCATTGCAACCGTTACCAATTCAACAACAGTGAATTTAGGCGCTCGCTTTGAATATGGAAGAGCTGCTCTTGAACTTGCCTTTGAAAAGACATTCTTAGAAAATCCATTCGGCGCATTCTCTAGTACTGATGGAATTGTTTCTTCTTTAGGCGCCTTTATCAATTTCTAATCTTAGTCTTCTTTTAGTAGAGCACGCCCCGCGAAGCGGGGCGTGCTTTTTTTATGCTAAAATTTTTGGCCTATATAACAAAAATGTGCTTGAATATCAGGCACATTTTTACCAATATAATATTATGAAACTTAAATCATTTAGAGTCCGTTATTGAAGTAGCATCTCGCAAAAAAAAATCAAGCACTAGGTTTAGAACGACACCAAAAGTTCAGTCCACAAGCGATCTCATTCCTTTTAGTCGCCGTTTTATCCGGGCATTCCCCTAAAATAAATCCTCGCAGGCTTTGCCTGCGAGGAAAAATATCTGCAAAAAAAATATAAAACGCCTTGCTAAAAAATTATTGTTTTAAAAAAACACGTGGAATAAATAATTTCAAAAAACGTTTAAAAAATGGAAATGAAAAAGAATAAAGTTCTGGAAAACGCTTAATCGCCTCCTTTGGATTCGAATACGCCAACGCCGAAAACCAGTGGGATTTCCAAATACAAACAGCTTTCTTGTAAAGTGGATGCGAGTTATATCGATCAATCACGCGAAGAAAAGTTCCATACATTAAAGTAGAATCAAGAGACATATTTTTTCCATGTTCCCGATAATAACAACAAACCGTAGATAAAACAGGTAATGAACCACACTTTTCTAGCATGGAAAGCCAAAGAGGAAAATCTTCAAATGGAAATTCAGAATCGTAGCCCCCCATTTCTTTAAATTTTTCCAAAACAATCATTTCCGTACAACCATGAATTTCTTTTTTCCCTAAGAAAAATTCTTCAAATGTTACTTCTGGAATAGAACGTAAATACCGTTTGTCTGGAACAAACTCTCTGTTCCCTTCTCCATCCATTTTCACGATTTGACCAAAACACGCTATTTTTTCTGGATGCGAAATTAAATAAGAAGATTGCGCTTGTAAACGTCCCATTGGCATTATGTCGTCAGAAGCAAAAGTGCAGAAAAACTTCCCCGATGCAAGTTCTATTAATTCATTTAAGGTCGCCATCACCCCTTTATTTTCTCTATGCTTATAAGCAAACCCTAATTCTCGAGAAAGAGCTTCTAAAATTTTTGGTGAATTATCTTTACTTCCATCATCAATTACAATCAATTCAAAAGGAACGCCTTTTTGCGCCATAATAGAACGCACTGAAGCTTCTACATACGCTTCATGATTATAACTAGCAAGAAGAACAGAGACTAAAGGTTTTTCCATGAAATTTTCCGTACAAATATAAAGGCAACAATAAAGTATAAGAAGTTTTCTAAAGCATAAGTAATTACAGGCGAATAAGCTCCAAATCTAGAAAGACAAAGCCAAGTCACAAGCACTAAGAAAATCTGGAAAAAGATTTCAAGAAATAAAAATTTTTTTGTTTTTCGCAATGCAATTAAAACCATTCCACAACACCAACCACCGGCATGTAAAAAATCGCCTAGAAGTTGAAAAGAAAGTAGAGGTGATGCGGCCGCAAATTTTTCAGAAAGAAATAAATAAACAACCTCGTCGCGAAGGAAAAAAAGCACTAAAGCAGCAAATCCAGAAATTCCTAATATTCTAATAAGCAACGGATAAAATGTTTTTTTGAATGATTCTTCAGACATACTTTCCGAAATTTTAGGCAAAAGAATAATACCAAGAATAGAAGAAACGGCAACATTAAAAAAATCTGAAATTTTTGAAACGCCTTGCCACAAGCCAGCTATTTCTAAACCTTGTGTTACATGAAGCATTTGACGGATAAATGTTAGCGAAATAGGTGTTAAAAGCATTGGTATAAGCCCCATCGCAATAAATGGAATCCAAATTTTTCTGTTTTCAAAATGCAATGCACTTTTAGTTTTTAATTGAGAAAGTGAAAATCCTGCTCGCGATGCAATAGGCAAAGCAACTGCTATTGTTAAAAGAGATTGAGTAGCAATGACAGAAAGTAAAGAAAGAGATTTTGTATAAACTAAAATCACAACCCAAAGTGTTTGAAGTAATGAAACAGATAAAGCTAAGATCGCATAACGATAATAAAGTCCAAGTCCATTTAAAACCGATAAGCAAATGGCGACAAAATTAGAAACGGCAATTCCAGGAAGAGCAAATAAAATAGCGGCTTGAATTCCTCGGCGAGAAATACCTGGAAACATTTCTTCTAAAGGAGCTAAAAATGTAAAGATAACTGCTAAAGCCATAAATGCAAACATGGCAAATACACTTAAGCAAAAACCGCCTCGCCATATTCCAGCTAAGCATTCATCATTTTTATAACGTGCACTTAAACTAACCCAACCATTTTGCAAAGCTAAAGAAGAAACGCCTTGCCCGATAGATATAAAATTTTGAAATTGCCCAACTAATGCAAATGTAGAAGGACCAAAAACAACAGCTAAAAATTTATGAAGACAAAACGAGCAAACTGTACGAAAACAAGTGATGAACGTTGAAGTGCAAAAAAGTTTCCAAAATGATTTTGATTCTTTTTCCATACTTACCTGTTAAGTCAATGAGAAACTATTCACGGCTTCTATAATTTGAGAAATTTCAGAATCTTCTAGCTGTGGATGAAGAGGAATACTAAGCGTTTCCTGGCTGAGTTTTTCAGAAATAGGAAATGGCGCTTGAATTAAATTTCTAAAAGCACCTTGATGATGTGGTGGAATCGGATAATGGATTAATGTTTCTATGCCAAGGCGTTCTAAATGTTTTTGCAATGCTTCTCGATAAGGAGAATGAATGGCAAAAATATGAAACACGTGTTCTCCCAAAAATTCATATTTGGGCAAACGAATCAATGGATTTTTTATTTTCTGTAAATAGGTATTAGCAATTTCAATACGGCGTTTATTATCACATTCTAAGCGTGTTAATTTTTTAGAAAGAATCGCTGCCTGAACTTCATCTAATCTTGAATTTTCACCCTCAAGTTCGTGAATGTATTTTTTTGAAGAACCATAATTAGCAATTTTTTTTACACATTCTGCAAGTTCTGAATCTGAAGTAACTACAGCACCAGCATCACCTAAAGCCCCTAAATTTTTAGTTGGATAAAAGCTAAAGGCAGCGGCGTTTCCAAAAGAACCTGCTTTACGCCCGTTACGTATCGCTCCATGAGCTTGAGCCGCATCTTCAATAAGCAAAAAACCTTTTTCCTTGGCTAATTGTTCCAAAGATTCCATAGGTGCTAGTTTTCCATACAAATGCACTGCAATTACAGCTTTCACTTCACTGTTCCAAACAGAAAGGACTCCTTCTCGAGTAAGCAAAGAATCACTTTCTGAAACTTCAGCAGGTAATGGTTCTAACCCGGCAGCACGAACAGCAAGCCATGTTGCCACAAAAGTCGTCGCAGGAACTATTACCTTATCATTTTTTTTCAAAACACCAAGAGCTATATAAGCTTTTAAAATTAAAGAAAGAGCTTCTAACCCATTTCCTACCCCAACGCAATGTTTGGCTCCACAAAAAGAAGCAAAATTTTGCTCAAATGCAAGATTTTCTTTCCCGCGAATAAACCAACCAGATTGCAAAACTGAAGAAAATGCAGTCGTAAAGGCATCACTATAAACTGCATTAATCCTATCTAAAGGGTAATATGGAATTTTTTGCATGATACGAAATTAGAAAAATGCATGAAGCAAAAGGAATGTTCATTTCTTTTTGCAAGTTTTTTTCTAACATTAAAGTATGCTAGAAATTTTACCGTACACTCTGGAACAAAAAAAACGATTTGATGATTTCGTTTTAAATGATTCCATAAACGGGACTTTTCTTCAAACTCAGAATTTTTTAGAATACCACCCCACTTCACGGTTTGAAGACGCCTCTTTATTATGCCACAATTCTGGTATAATTTATGCAGCTATTTTAGGGGCAAAAATTGGTGATGAATTTATTTCGCATCCAGGAACGACCTTTGGTGGCCCGATTATTTCTCCGAGCCACTATACCGGAAATCGAGTTCAAGACATTCTAAAAACTTTAGATAATTACCTGTCTATCCATTATAAAAAAGCAAAAATTAGAATCACACCAGCTATATTTTCAAAAGAATCTCCAGATCTTTTAGAATACACACTGGAACATTTAGGTTATATTCGAAAAACGGAACTCAGTTCTTACACTCCACTAAATTCCAACGAAGATCCTCTTATTTATTGCGACAAAGAATGCCGTCGTATATTTAGAAAAGCAAGCGATTTTTCAATAGAATATCGCGATTTTCAGTCAATCCACGATTTTGAAATTTTTTATGAATATTTAAAGCTATCGAAGGCAAAATACAACGTAGCGCCAGTTCACACTTTAGAGGAATTACTAGAATTAACAAACAAAAGAATCCCTGAAAATATAAGATTTAGAGGAATTTGGCATAACGGCATTTTTGTAGCAGGTATGATGTTTTTTATTTTTCCAGAAACTAAAAACATTCATGCTCAATACATTGCCACAAACCCAGATTTCTTAAATTTCCAACCAGCAACAGCCATCTACATTTATGCGATGCGAGAAGCTGCCAAAGAAGGTTTTAAAAATATTTCCTGGGGTATTTCAACAGAAAATCAGGGTGATTTTTTAAATCTTTCGTTACTTCATTTCAAAGAGTCTTTTGGAGCAAAACATTCAGCAAATGTAATTTACACCAAAAACTTCTAATTTATAATTTGTAATCTAAACAAAATAAAATCTAAAATCGCTTTTTAGATTTCACCCAAAAAGACAATTAAAATTTTTTATAAAAAAGGAAACGCCATTAATGACGTTTTCCAGAAAAAATTAGCTATCAACAAAAAGAATATTTTTATTTTTTAAGGCATGAATCAAAAAATTTATTACACTATTACCGATGAATCTCCGTTCCTTGCCACACAATCTCTTTTGCCTATCGTTTCGGCATTCGCAAAAACTGCGGGGATTGATGTGCTTTCCAAAGACATTTCTCTAGCAGGCCGTATTTGTGCAGCCTTTGCTGATTTTTTACCTGAAGACAAACGTCATTCTGATGATTTAGCCTTTTTAGGTGAATTAACGCAGGCTCCAGACGCCAACATCATCAAACTTCCAAACATTTCTGCTTCGATTCCGCAATTAAAAGCAGCTATTGCTGAACTACAAAAAAACGGATATCCTTTACCTGAATATCCAGAAGCACCGGCCACAGAAGAAGAAAAACTTATCAAAGCTAAATATGATAAAGTAAAAGGTTCTGCCGTAAACCCGGTATTGCGCGAAGGAAATTCAGACCGACGGGCTCCAAGAGCTGTAAAAGAGTACGCTAGAAAACACCCACATAAAATGGGTGAATGGAGTAAGGATTCCAAAACTCATGTAGCAAGCATGACGACCGGCGATTTTTACGAAACAGAAAAATCCATTACTTTAAAAAATAATGATTCGTTTAGAATTGAATGGGTAAACGCAAATGGTGATGTAAAAGTTCTAAAAAAAGATGCTCCGCTTCTTGAAGGAGAAATTTTAGACGCCGCCGTATTACGCATGGCAGAACTTGAAAAATTCTTAGCTGAAGAAAAGCAAAAAGCCAAAGAACAAGGTGTTTTATTTTCTGTTCATTTGAAAGCTACGATGATGAAAGTTTCAGACCCTGTTCTATTTGGGGCCGTTGTACGAACTTTCTTTGCTGAAGTTTTTGAAAAATACGCCGATGTTTTTGCTGAACTTGGCGTAGATCCAAATAATGGTTTAGGTGATTTGTACAAAAGAATCGCTCTTCATGAAAAAGAATCGGAAATCAAAAACGCCATTCAAGATGTTTTAGATAATGGACCAGATCTTGCGATGGTGGATTCCGATAAAGGAATTACCAATTTAAATGTACCTAGTGATGTAATTATCGATGCTTCCATGCCTGCCATGATTCGAAATTCTGGCAAAATGTGGAACAAAGAAGGTAAACTCCAAGAAACTGTAGCCATTATTCCAGACCGTTCATACGCTTGTATTTATGATGAAACGATTCGGTTCTGTAAAGAGAACGGAGCCTTCAACCCTGTCACTATGGGAAGCGTTTCTAATGTAGGGCTTATGGCGAAGCAAGCTGAAGAATATGGTTCTCATGACAAAACATTTATCGCTGAAGGTGAAGGCGTTATTCGAGCAGTGAATGCAAATGGAGACATTCTTCTTTCGGAGAACGTTTCGAAAGGCGACATTTTCAGAATGTGCCAAGCAAAAGATGCTTCCATTCGCGATTGGGTAAAATTAGCAGTCACTAGAGCAAGACTTTCTTCAACTCCTGCTTTATTCTGGTTAGACCCAAACAGAGCGCACGATCGTGAAGTAGAAAAGAAAGTTCGACTTTATCTTCAAGAACACGATTTAACAGGGTTAGATGTTCGCATTCTTTCCCCTAGAAAAGCCATTCAAGAATCAATGGTTCGTGCCAAAAATGGTTTAGATACTATTTCAGTAACAGGTAACGTTCTTCGCGATTACTTAACAGATTTGTTCCCAATACTTGAAGTCGGAACTTCAGCAAAAATGCTTTCAATTGTTCCTCTGATGAATGGAGGCGGATTATTTGAGACCGGCGCTGGTGGAAGTGCTCCAAAACAAGTTCAGCAATTGCTTGAAGAAAATTATTTACGTTGGGATTCTCTTGGAGAATACTTCGCTCTTGCAGTTTCTTTTGAACACCTTTCCATTGTTTCAGGAAATTCAAAAGCTAAAGTGCTAGCCGACACCCTAGATAAAGCAAACGGCATGATTCTTGAAAACAACAAGACGCCTGCTAGAAAAATCGGAGAAATTGATAACCGCGGTTCTCATTTCTATCTAGCGCTTTACTGGGCGACTTGTCTTGCAGAACAAACTGATGACAAAGAATTGCAAGCACATTTTGCTCCAGTCGCCGAAAAACTAAAACAAAACGAAGATCAAATTGCAAATGAATTGCTGCAAGTTCAAGGAAAACCTGTTGACATTGGAGGTTATTACTTGCCTAATCAAGAAAAGCTAAAGGCATGTATGCGCCCTTCAGAACTTTTCAACAAAATCATTGCAAGCCTTTAAATGTCTATTGAACAAAAACAGCTGAAGGAACGCGCGATTCTCGTAGGTATATCAACCTCGAAATCGCGCGGGCGTCTTGCGTTAGAACATTTAGAAGAACTAAAGCGATTAGCAGAAACAGCCGGAGCAGAAGTCACAGAAACGTTCATGCAAAATTTGCAAACGTATAATCCTTCAACATTAATTGGCGAAGGAAAAGTGGAAGAAATTCGGCATGCACTAGAATCTAGTGGCACAAAGATGCTCGTTTTTGACGAAGATTTATCTGGATCTCAAGTTAGAAACTTAGAATCTCGCTTACCAGGAATTAAGGTTTTAGATAGAACCGGTTTGATATTAGATATTTTTGCAAAGCATGCCGTAACCGCCGAAAGCAGGCTCATGGTAGAAATTGCTCAACTCCAATACATTATGCCGCGATTAACAAGAGCGTGGACACATTTATGTCGTCAACACAATGGCGGTATTGGAACAAAAGGTCCTGGAGAAACACAACTTGAAACGGATAGACGCTTAATTCGAAATAGAATCCGCGATTTAAAAAAGAAACTTCAAAAAATTGAGAATGCAAGAGACCGATTAGCAGTAAAACGATATGACACATTTCATGTTGGAATTGTCGGTTATACAAACGCAGGCAAAAGCACTCTCACTAATCGCCTTACTGGAGCTAATGTCTATGTAGAAAATAAATTATTCGCCACATTAGATTCCACCACGCGAAAGCTCTATCTCGGAAATGATATTTCAATCATTCTTTCAGATACCGTAGGATTCATTCGAAAACTTCCCCACCATCTTGTAGAAACTTTTAGAAGCACTCTTGGAATTGCTACTCACGCCGATTGTATTCTAGAAGTCGTAGATGCTTCTGCACCAGATTACGCTGAACATTTAGAAGTTACTCAAAAAGTTCTTTCAAGCATTGTAGAAGAATCTATTCCAAGAATTCTAGCATTTAACAAATCAGAAACTGCAACTAAAGAACGCCGGGAAGAACTCAAAGCCAATTATCCAGACGCTATACAAATTAGCGCATTAGAAAACATTGGCATGGAAGCTCTCCGTTTAAAACTCATTGAACTTCATAATACGTGGGCAAAAAAAAAGAAACATTCAAAAAGTTGAAGAAATAAAAAACGCCGAAGGATGGTCTAATGAAAAAACCTTGGAAGAAAACGGATAAATTAACAGCTTTAATCACAACTTTTTTAGGTTCTGGCACGCTCCCTAAAATGCCTGGAACTTATGGAAGTCTTGCCGCTGCTGCTTTTGTCTATCCACTTGCCAGTGTTTCTTTTATTGGCTGTTTTGCTCTTTTAGCGATTACAGTATTTTTCATTGGAATTCCCTTCGTAAAAAAAGCCATGCATGATTCTAATACAAACGATCCCGGCTGGATTGTCATTGATGAAGTATCTGGTCAATGGATGGCTTTTGCTTTTCTAGCTCCCGAAATTATTATAGAACACCCTTGGGTTATTCTAATTGGATTTGCATTATTCCGTTTCTTTGATATTTTAAAACCGCTTGGTATAAAAAAGTTGGAGGCTCTGCCAGGCGCTCTTGGCGTTATGGCAGACGATTTACTTGGAGGAATTTATGCAGGGCTTCTCTTATGTCTAGGTTTTTACGGCATTCCTAAACTTTTCTAAAGCAAATTTTAAAGCGAACAAATTAAAGATTATTCTTTAACTTCCTTTAAGAAAGCATCGTATTCATAAATGTAATCGGTTTCGTCAAAATGTTCAGACGCAAGAACCATACAAACTGCACCTGAAGAAAAATTTTCAATTTCACGCCAGGTCATCACCGGAATATACAAGCCTTTATACGAACGATTCAAAGAAAATTTCTGGCGAGAAACTCCATTATCTAAAATCACGTCAAAACTTCCACTGGCCGCAATAATCAACTGCCGAAGATTTCTGTGAGCGTGCCCGCCACGAGTTGCACCACCTGGAACATCGTACAAATAATACAGCCGCTTAATATCAAAAGGAATCAGTTCTCCGCCTTCTACAACACTCAAATTCCCACGCTGATCATGCGCAATGGGAATATCAAGAATTTGTGGTACATTCCAATCAATTTCTTTTTTCATTTGTTTATTCCTAATGAAGCTTTCACGGCTTCTTGTAATGCTTTTTCTGAGCGAACGCCATGCCACACTTTTAGAATATAGCCATTTTCATCTAAAAGTATTAATGTCGGAACAGAACGAATATTGTAGTGGCTCCACATTTTCTGGCCTATGTCTTGATAAAGAGGATATGGAGCAGGAAATTGCTGGTAAAACTTTTTTAAAACATCTGTGGTTTCTGAAGAAACACCTATAATTTCTAAACCATCCGCCTTGTGCATTTTATAAAGTTTGTCTAACATAGGAAGCGTATTTCTACAAGGTCCGCACCAAGTGGCCCAAAAATCTAAAAGCGTTGCTTTTGGTTTTGAATTTCTTTTTTCTGCATTAGCATAAAAATTTTTTCCAAAATCAAGCGCTCTACTTCCAATAGCAGACCCCATTAACGACGAAATATCATCTGGGCGTTCTGTCATTTTGAGCGCAACCTTTTTTGATTTTCCTTCTCGACGAAATGAAATCTGAACTTTATCGCCAACCTTCTTTCCTTTTAACAAACTTTTTAATGTTTGATTATCCTTAATTATTTTCCCATCAATCTTATCAATAATGTCTCCTGCTTGAAGCCCTGCAGAAATCGCATCAGAACTTGGATGAACACCGCGAACTAATAACTCAATTTTATCGGGATAAACTTGCTTATTAAAAGAAACGCCAAGCCACGGAACAGCATAAAGCATGCTCGTGAATAAGAAAATGAAAGTAGCTGCCTTAGAAAAAGAGAACGCCTGTTTTAACATATAACACCATGTGAGATTCTTGCACAGAAAATGAATTATTTTTTCTAGCTAACGGTTCGCCAAATAAATAACTTCCGCCAATACTAAAACGCAACGCAAATGGAGCTTTTTTTACGATTTTCACATCTTTACCATAAGAAAGAGAAAGCTTTGGCACCCAATAACTTTTTTTGAACTTTTCAAAGTAAGTACCAGAAATGCCTAAATGCAAAAAATCCTCAGAAAGATTCGAAAAAGAACTGAAAAGATATAAACGATAATCAGCTCCTAAATCAATTTGCGACTCTGGAAATGAGAAAGAAAAAAAAACGCCTGCCGCATGATTTTTATGCAATCGATACTGAAGCGTTCCTTCTAACATAGCTTCAATTCCTTTTATATAATAGAAACCGCCAACATGCGTGCCAAAAACAAGCCCTTGAGAAATCTCCGTAGGAGTTTCAGCAGCATCACTTGATTCTAAAAAATAGCTAGAAGCAAAACTTTGAGATGCAAAACAAAAAAAGCAGAAAAAAAGAAATACCTCTATAAAAGGAATCTTTCTTTTAATAGGCCACATCATAATCTCTTAATGATTTGTAACCATTGCCCTGTAAAGCAGCAAGCAATTCTCGACGCATGGCATGAGCCGCCATCCAGCGGAATGCTACAACTGAATAACATTGAACAGCACAAACCCCTAATTGTAATAGATCAAAAATTTTATATCCGTGATCAATTCCACCGCAAGCCATCACTTTTAATTTTGGGTAGTTCTTACGAACATACGCCACATTTTGGAACATATTCTCGTAAAGTGGACGGCCTGAAAGCCCACCTTTATCTCCATCAGCTCTTAAGGGAGTTAATGAATCCCAAGTTGCTTTAACAGGTAATACATCCATTTTAGATGTTGGGAACGTATTGCCTAAAACAACCCCATTGACTCCATACTTTGAAATCACATCTAACAATGTTTGCAAACCTCGCAAAGAAAGATCTGGACTTAATTTGGCAAAAACAGCTTTACGCACACCTAGCGTATTACGTAAACGCATTATTTCTGAGAAAATTGTTTCTGAAAAACGAGTATCTAAATCAAGACGATTTTCGCCAGTGTTTGGACAACTTACATTCACTTCAATATAATCGCCCACTTTATAAGCTTGAGTAAAACAATCTAAAATATCGTCAATTTTTTCATTTTCATTTGTTAAGCCAGGAGTTTCTGCTACAGAAACACCAACGCATAAGCCTTTTTTATGAGAACGAATTAATTGTTCATCGACTCGAGCTGCAATTGCTTCAATACCATCATTATTTAGCCCCATACTATTATGAATGGCGCGTTCATTTTCTAAAAAACCAATTCTTGGTTTATGGGTATTCCCTAAACGAGGATTCCGAGTAGCTGTTCCAACAGTAATTCCACCAAAACCCAAATTAGCGTAATCAGCAATGCGTTTTGCTGTTTTATTAGCGCCTGCGGCTAAAATAATTGGGTTTCCAAAATAAAGAGAATTACTGTGATCTTCAAAACTCACTACTCTTTGTAATGTGGGTGATAAATCGGGTTTCTTTCCAAAAAAAGGAATAATTGGTGCATAACGAGCCACATGTTTTAAACTATCATGGCGAAATTCTGGGGAATTATGAAAAATACGGCGAATTAAAGCCAACATTTTATCGCCACGCGATAAAGAATAATCGTAATCTACGCAAGAAAAAATCATAACTTTAAATTAGTAAATTCAGAACATAACAAATATTTTGAATTCAAAAATCAGTCAAAAAACAAAATATCATCTAACTCCTTAATTATCAATAAGTTAGCGTTTTTTAGATGATAAAAAATCATTTTATATCAAAAAAACCATAAAAAATTTCTCAAAAAAAAGAAAGTTTTTTGAATGAAAGCAAAATAAAAGTTTATTTGCAAAAACTATATTCTATTTATCCATTCTTTACGAGGTCGCTATGCGTTACCCAAAAATTTACTTTTCGTTAATTTTTCTTTTGGCCGCATCTCTATGCCAAGCAGCTCCCGCAGCAGGTAAAGTTCGTTCAGCTCTTGGTGAAGTTTCTCGTCAAAAAAAGAACCAATCATCTTGGTCGCCTTTACGAGTAGGTTCAAAAGTATATCAAAGCGACAAGGTAAAAACTGGACAAGAATCTGAACTTGTACTAGGACTTCCAGACGGAAGTATCATCACCATTGAAGAACAATCAGAAATAGCTCTTGCCGAGCTTTTTGAAGAGAATGGTGCTTACAAAACAAACATAGACATCAAATCAGGACGCGTTAGTTTTTCTGCACAAAAACAAGAAAAAAAGACTGCTTCATTTTCATTTAAAACAGGAACGGCGGTTGCTGCTATACGAGGAACAGAAGGCGTCATTAGTTCTTCTCCATTTTTTGCGGGTTTAAAAAACGGAAAGCTAGATGTGCAAGATTCTAAAACAAAGAAGAATGTTCAAATAGGAGCTGGTCAAACCACTATCGTTGGTGATTCCCTAGTCGTTCTTGAACTTGAATCTTCGGGTGATCCAAATTTTGCAAAACGCCTTACAGAAATTTTAAAAGACACTACCCAGAATTTCAATGAACTTGTAAATAAATTAAAATCTGCGGACCAAACATTCCAAGAAGAGTTGAAAGAAGCTAAAAATAAAATCAATTGTTCTTTAGAATCCCTTCCTGACACGACAAACGAAGCATCTGTTATAGCAAAAGGTAAATGTTCTACAGGAATTACAGCCACACTACACGGCGAAGAAATTTCCTTTAAAAATGATGGTTCTTTTGAAATGGAAATTCAATTAGATTCTGCGGGTTCTGGCTTGAAAAAATTCAAAATGCAATGCAAAACTGATTCACTTAATGTTGACTGTGGAACATTTGAAACTTACTACTTACCTTCTAGTGAAATTCCTGCCGCAGAATTTAAATTAAATACTTCAACAACACTTAAAGTTTGCAAAAATGGAATTCAGATTCAAGGAAGTTATAGAACTTCTGATTCAGCCGCAACCTTGTATGTAACTATTGGAAATTATAAATCTGGAAACTTGATGATTTTGGCAGACAATCAAGTTCACTCTTTCTCAGAAAAACTTTCTCCAACAGACAAAAACGGACTTTGGAACATCACAGAAGCAAGCGTTGAATTTACGTCTAAAGATTTAACAGAGAAAAAGAAAATCAATTTACAAATCGATAAAACATGTAAAGAAGTTAATACAATTGTCCCTACCGTTCATTTCGATTCTTATGATTCACTCCGTTGCGTCGCATCACTTTTAACTAAGAACATTTCTGGAGATATTGCCATATTAACTCAGAGCATTGATGGTTCAACCCATTCTGAAAATGCAATTCAAAAAGATAAGAAAATAGATTTAAAATTAAACGCAGGCATTCATGATTATGAATTCACCATTCAAGACCAAGCTCAAAATAAAAACAGCGTTAAGAAAACTCTTGGTTGCTACCCAGCCAAAAGATTTTCCATTCAAATAGATGGTCAAGAAAAAGAATCTCTTAGAATTCCGCCTCCACCAAAAGGTATGGCTGATGTAATTCAGAAAAATTTGCATTTCAAAATTAAATTACAAGAGAATGACCCAACATTCCTCTATAAAGTAATCGTGAAGAAAAATGGAAAAATTATTCTTCAAGAAAAATTAGACCAAATTCAATCTTTAGATTACATACTTCCTGTAGAAATCAATCGCAATGCTTTAAATCAATTTGAAATTGAAGTATTACACAAAAACGGCCTGACCGTAAAAGCAAAAAAAATCTATGAGGTGCGTTAATGCGAAAAAGTTTTTTTCTATTTATTCCTCTTGCATTAAGCGCCGCCCTTTACGCAAGCGGTGAGGAATCGGCAAAACCACAAACACCGATTCAAGGTGAAATTTCAGGATTTCTTACGGCCGAAAAATCGCCTTATCTAGTTGAATCCACCTTAATTATTCCGGAAGGAAAAGCGTTAATTATTGATGCAGGCGTTTCTCTTCTTTTTACAAAAGGGTCTGGAATAGATGTAGCCGGTGGTTCATTTGCAGTAGCTGGGCAAGAAGACAAACCAGTTGTTTTAAAAGCAGCAGGTGATTCGCGTTGGAATGGAATTTCCATTACCGGAAAAATGAGTGCTGATTTTCAAGATGTAAAAATTGAAAATGCTGAAATCGGTATTGCTATAGAAAACGGAATAGCCGACTTACGAAACATTTCCATTGAAAATTCTGCAGAGACTGGTTTGTTTAGTAAAAATTCCGCATTGACTGTAGAAAACGCTTCTTTCAAAAATAATAAGAGCGCCGCACTACGAATTTCAAATGGTTCTGACATTGATATTTTACAAGCCAACTTTGAGCAAAATAAAATTGCACTCGTCGCCGAAGCAAATACAGTAATTGCTCTCCGTGAAGCTTCTTTAAAAGATAATGAAATTGGCGTACTTGATTTAGGCGCTCAACTTAATTTGATTGAAAGCGACATTAAACAAAATAAAGTAGGATTTATTTCTGAAAATATTCCGACAGAAAATATCAAAGAAGCTGTCAATCAAAACGAAAAAAATTTCTCTTTAGAAACGGAATCCGTAAAAAACACTCTTGCAGACGCTCCCGAAAATCCAAACGCAAGCCAATACTCCCCTTCCATTTACACAGGTATTTCCAATAATCAAAATGAAAAATGGACGCTTTCTGGAAATGTAGCATTGCAAGTTGGTTATCATTTAGTTCGCATGCGCAGGAATCACACTGGGGAAACTTGGATTTCTGGAGAAGATTCTGTTCTTCAAAATAAAAGATACCGTAATTATTTCCAAGTTCCTGGATTATTTGGTACTCTTGACGCCTACATTCGTATGGAAACTCAAAGCGGAAAAACCATTGAATTTAATACAGCGCTAGAAAGTAATTCATGGAATCGATTCTCCGCAAAAAATGTGAGAACAACCTATACCGATAAATTCCAACAAATTACATTGGGCGACACTTACGCTAGTGCTGGAGAAATTTACTTATCTGGCATCAGTATGCTCGGCGCTTCCTATACATTGAATCTATTCAAAAATAAAAATCAAGATCCTTTGTTTACATTATCTGCTTTTGGAGGTGAACATCAATCTCCGAAATATCCGAATGAAAAAAATCCAGAAGTGTATAAAGATTGGATTGAAGCAAATGAAGCAGAAGCGCAAGAAATGGTTGTGGGAGCTTCTTTACGTTGGAAACCACTCCGTCGGTTTGACGCCACTGTAGGCTATATTGGTAGAAAAGATTATTTAGAGGATCCATTCTTAAGAGATGGTATTTCAGAAAACACAAACACCATCGACCCAATGATTACTTCAAAAACATTTTTTGCTGATGGAAATTGGCTATTTTACCCTGGAGATATTGAATTAAATGGTCAAATTGCTGCCGGTGCAGCAGATACTGCCGATGTTTTAGTACAAAGAGCCATTCAACATGTTTTTTCAGAAGCAGGACTTTCCATAGAAAACATGAAACTTCTTCGTAATTTAATGCGAAGCCCTTCTTTAGTTTCTTCCCTTTCAAGAGAAGAACTGCTAGAAATATTCGGAGAAAACACACTTCTTGCCGCTTCAGAAATGCGCGAAAAACTTCGTTACCTAATTCAAGAAGCGAATAAAGTAAAAGATAAAGCCGAAAAATCAGAAAGTTCTCCTTCAGACATTTCTGATTGGGATGGTAGTAATTTGGCTATTGCCGCTTCACTTCGTTGGGACTTAGGTAAAACATTGATCGAAGGAAAACTCAGCTATGTTGGTGAAAATTTTTATAGCGCCGGTTCTCCGGATCAATTAAATAACACAAGAGCTTTTTCTGCACTCCTTGAACAAGAAGTTTCTTCTTTCTACGATTTTGAACTTGGTTATGATTTAAAAATAGAAAACGCGGCAAACGGGAATAAATACAATATTTTCGGATTTGGAGAAGGAACGCGTTTTGGACTTTTCCCAGACAAAAATTCTTCTTGGTATGACAAACACGAACTTGACGAAAATCGCACTTACTATAAACATAATGCTAGCTTAGAAAACAATTTCCAGATTGGTAAAGTAGCCGCATTCTCTGTTGGTTATTCGGCTGATTACAGAACTCGTAGCAGACCTCTTCGCCTTTATGCCAACTATTCTACAGAATCAGGCATTTATGACGACCCTTGGTTTGCTCCGAAAAAAGATTCACCTACTCTAACTCTTGTGGCTAACGGAGATTCTACTAAAATTGATTCTTCTAGGTTTGCTGAATATTACGCTTTAGCCAACGAACCTTATTTAGCGTCTCGATTTGAAGAACGCCTGCTTAAGCATTCTATATCTACAGAAGTTTCCTTTTTCTTCCCTTCTAATGTTTTAAGAATTGGCGGAATTTGGAATATCTATCGTGATTATTCTCACTTTGAACATGATTCGCTACTAGAAAATCTTGATTTTAAAAATTCCACCTTTGCCTCTCTTGGTTACTACTTCCATGGAGCGGATTATTTTGAACAACGTTATCCTGTATCCCTTCATACTTCATTCAAAAAATTCAAAAATATTTTAAGCGTAACACCTCGCTACAAAATGTATAACTTTGCTTCAATGCGTGAGTTAGAATGGAACTTCTCTGAACACTTTGAAATTCCATTGTTTAACAATTTCATGGAAACTTTTGTTGATGCAAATTACCGTTTGGAATTTTATAAAAGAAATTATGAAGGGGAACGCCTGCGTGAAGTTGAAGCTGATTTAGATGGTTCAATAACTTGGCGTGTTCATCATACAAACGCTCTTTATTCTGATTGGATGCTTGGTGCTACTTATAATTATCGTCCAGACAATCGAGCCGACGAATACAGAGATTTTTGGGCTGCCATAGCCCTTCATTACGCATTTTAAAGAAGGAGAATTTTTATGAAGCAAAAATTTTCATTTTTTTCATTTATAATTCTCGTTGCAATTTCTTGGCTTCAAGCTCAAGACGCTCCAGCTTGTTTTTTCAACAGTGAAGCGAATCGCTGCGAAATTAACGTTTCCTCGACAGAGGAATTCCAGAATTTAGCCAATATACAATCAAGTTGTATGAACCTCTGTCAAGGCGCTCCCTTCTATGTCACTTTGACGGAAGATTTGATTTTTTCAGAAGACATTCTTGATTCAAATTGTACGGCGAACTTTTCTCCAATAGAAACTTTCCGTGGAACATTTGACGGGAATAATCATACCATTTCTGGATTATGTTTAAAAGACACCAATCCATTAGAAGCGACTCTTTATCCAGCTATTTTTAATAATGTAAATCAAGCCTCATTTAAAAATTTGACTTTAAAAAACATTGTATCTTATTCAGAATCTGGTGGAAATACAGCGGTTTTAATAAATTACTTAAATGATGGATTAGAAGTAGAAAATATTAAAATTCAAGACGTCACGCTTATCTCAAAATATTACGCAACAGCCGCCCTTCTTGTTGCAGAAGGCTTTAGCGAAGACACATCAAGTTCTCAAATTTTTAAATCAATTCAAGCCAAAAACATCAACTATCTCATTTCAGGGGAAGGTACAATTGGTGGGTTTGTTGGCTCAATCTATAATGATTTGAAAAATGTTCAATTTACAGAATCTTCTCTTGATTTACACGTTACCCAAATTGATTCAGAAAACGAAAAACCGACTTCTCTTACATTTGGTGGATTTATTGCCCAATCAGGAAAAACCATCTTTGAAAAGGATACATTAAATATTGAATTTACCCTACTCAATTCTAAACTTCCTATGGAAACCATTACTATTGGCGGCTTAGCTGGTGTAGTCTCTAATAGAATTTCAATCAATCAAGTTCAAGCTGATGGTTTCATCAAAAGCATTGGCGAAACAACTCCTGATAATTTTGCCGGAATGTTACAGCTCGGTGGTTTTGTGGGTTTAGTTGAAACAAATGATTCTATAAAAGTTCAAAATAGTGAAATCAAAACAGATATATTGTTAAATCAATTAGTTTCAGGCCAAGTTTATCTTGGATCTGTTTTCGGAAATGCAAACTCCCCTTCAATGATTATCCATGATGTCGTTTATTCTGGCGATATTTCCGTAGAATCTTTGCTTGGCGATATCTATTCCATTGGCGGATTTGTCGGTTCTTACAACTCCATGTATGAAAATTATGTTTCCTCTTCATCAACAGCAAACTTTAAAAACTTAGAAATGAGCGGAAACCTTACTTATTCTTTTGGAGAAGGTTTTTATCCATCATACGATAATTCTGTTGGAGGAGTTTTCGGAACTTGTCAATTAAGTGATTCTTATCCTTTTGATTTAATCTTTGACGAAATCAAAGTTAATGGTTCAATTTCCGTTAATTTGCCTGGTACATTTGTAAAAGTTGGCGGTATTGTCGCAAATGCCTCCAATAACTCTCCGTATGATTTTGTCATTCAAAATTCAGAAGTATCTGCCCCTATTTCTGTAACTTCTTACTACACTTTAACTGGTGGTTTAATTGGCGAAATATCTAGCAATACTTCTAGTTTCAAAAACAATATCGTTTCCGCTCCAATTAATATAATTTCAGACGCTGCTGGCCACAGTGAAATTTCTGCTAGTTCTGCTGTTGCTATTGGTGGAGTTGTTGGAAAAAATGGTTCTGCTTATCAGAATTTTTTAAACAACAAAGTTTCTTCAAAAATTTCACTTGATTACGATGTTTCTTTTGCTGAAAATGCAGAAATACTCCCAAGATATACAGAAGGTTCCTTTTTAGGTGGTGTTGCAGGACAACTCACAAATTCAATGGCAGAAGTTTCTAGCGATTATTACACCATATATATTGACTCTTCTGAATTTACTGGAAGTATTAAAGTATTAAACGCCTTCCCTGAAATTTCCCTTGGAGGAATTGTTGGCGATATTGCCATGCACCAAACAAGCATTCGACAAACTAAAGCACAAAATTTAAACGATACCCTCATTTCTCTTTCAAAATTCTCTAATGATAATGTTTTTGCAATGCCTGCTTTTGTAGGAGGTCTTATCGGAAAAACCGAATCAGAAACCGACAATCTAATTCTTCAGGAAGTATTTGTAGAAGGTAATTTGGAAATTGTTTCTACGACAATGACTGATCAAGTTGATATACTTTCTGGTTTAATTGGGTTTAATCCAGGAACAACAAGATTGTTCGCAGGCTATTTTAGCGGAAACCTTTTCGCATCAAAAGAGTTTTCTGATATTTATGGACTTTTCTCTTCAACTGAAAATAATGTTTCCGATGGAATTGACGCTGCTTATGCCGTTGATTTTGCAGGGAATGCCGAACTTTTAACAAACCATAATCCAAACAATTATAATGATGAATCACACATTGCTCTAGCCTATTCCGCTGATTCTGTTGTTTACATTACGAACAGCAAACCTTTTGATTCATTAGCACTTGGAACACCAGCATTTGCTGCACAACTTAACAGCAATAGCCCTGTTTGGTTCCATGATCCAAAAGCAAAAGAAGGCTTACCCCAATTATTATCATTCCATCATAATGTTCTTCCTACCGTCGGCGTTTATTTTTATGAAAAAGATGAAGTTTCTTCTTCAAGTTCTGCTAGCGAAGAAGAAGAGATATATTCTTCATCATCTTTTATTCTTTCCGATTACTACACGAATAAATCCGGAAAACTTGCCTACAAAAACGATGGAACGGCTATTGATTTCAAATTACTTCCACCATCCATTCTCTTTGATTCTAAAGATTCGGCGTTAATCACTTTCTATAAAAATCTTGAAGAGCAAAAAGAAGGCATTCAAGATTTGAAAATTTGGAAAAACGATTCTAATTTAATTTACCCTTATTCGGTATCTTACCATGAAACCTCCGCAAGAATCGTATTTGGTGATTACGACGAATATGGTGAATTTAAACCACTTGAAAAGAAAGAAAATGTATTCTTTGAAAGTACTTCAGCTCAATTCTTAAAGGGCGATTCAACACCAAAAATCATTACTCAAAATGAAACTCAAGATTTTGTTCTTTACAACCAATGGGAACATATTAATAGCGGATTCGTCTGTTCATCAACAGATTGTATGTGGGAAATCCTTTCTAACTTCACTAGTGAAACGCAAACATACGACATTGAACTTAGACCGTATGTACAAGAAGGCGAACTGTACCAACATTTTATCAGTTTAGATTTAATGCACGGGTTTGCTTATGAAACTCAAATTTTCAACGAAACACTTGAATCTGAAATTTTCCAAGAACAAACAGTCGAACGCATTCAGTTGCCAAGAGTTTCAAAAATGGTTATTCATCAGGCGTATGGAATACCTGAACAAGCCATTCCTGATTCTCTAATCGTCTCAATCAATGATTCCATTCAATATGAAGTAGCTCTCGGCGATACAATATCATTACCGAAAGAACAGAATGCGTTTATTACCATTTACCCAAAAGTTAAATACAACATTCATATAGATATTCCGAATGTAGCTTCCACCTTATTCCAAACCGGAGATTTTCCTGAAAGTTACATATACCGCGGAAATGATGTCCGTCTTCCAAATCTCGCTACATTAGAAAATTGTCTTTCTAATTATGTCTATGATGGCGAGCCATTATATTACGATGAACAAACGAATGAATTTGTTTTGACTCCAAGAGATTCTGGTGATATTTCTGTTTACGCTGAAATTAGCAGAAATTGCATTCCAGAAATTGCTTACCTTACACTTAGCCCGGACTCTGGAATTGTAACGACTATTTCTCATTACGGAAATGTTTTAACACCTAATCAAAACAATAAAATAGCCTTCCCAAAAATCGGAAAGATTCGTTTTGATATTCAGAACACTCCTATCGCCGATGAATTCTCTGTTGATTCCTTAACTTTAAATGGAATTCGTCTTGAAAATCCAGAAATTTTCTACTTAGCTGAAGATGGTGTTCTTGAAATATTTGTGCAAGAACAAGAGGATTTATTCAAGATTCAAAAGGCAATTCTTGCTATGTCTGGTAGTGCAATTCGCTACACCATTACCGCAGAAGAAATAAAAACATTCCACCCGATACAATTAAAAGTTCAATTATTTAAAGCTGATTCTTCACTACTGCAAGATACATTACTAACGGCAAATGCAGAATCTGGTAAAGAATATGCTTTCGAATATTGGCCGCTTCCTGCAGGAAATTACACTGCAAAAGCATCTTTATTCACTAGCAATCACGAAGAAATAGATTCTGTAGCGATAAATGTTTCAAATATTTTGAACGAAAACTTGGCGACCGAATCTTGGAGCATGATTTCTCTTGCGAATTTAGACACTTCTAAATGGAAACCAGAAGAAAATGAAAACGTAACGCTATATTCTTGGAATGAATCTCAACCTGTCGGAGAATATTGGCAATACGAACGTTTAGAAAAGGCAAGTGATATAAACAAAATGAAAGGATATTGGTTCTTCGTGGAAGATTCCACTGTTTTGCCACTTCTTGCTTCTCTCACAAAACCTGAAGAAGATTCCATTACTTGGAAACTAGAAAACCATTATAGTGGCTGGAATTTACTTTCAAACCCTTATTCTTGGGATATCGCTCTCAACCACACAAGCGCATTCTTAGATGCAGAAAATGCAGAAGAACCGGCATGGATTTGGAATGCTCAAGTGCAAAACTACGAACCAGTACAAACATTGAAAGCGAATTCAGCCTTCTTCATTCATACAGAAGAGTCTAAGGATTTTTCTGTGGCTAACAAACCTGTTTTCCAAGAAAATGACTCAATGAAAGTTCTTTCTAAGAATGCAAGAGCAAATGCTTCTAAAAATTCTTGGAGTTTACGTCTTAAGTTAATAGATGAAAATAGCAAGACAGGCGATTTTTGGAATGTTATCGGCGTAGCTTCTTCAGCCCTTTCTATAGAAGAACCCCCTGTTGGTATGAAACAGATGCTTTCTCTTTCTACCCAAGGTTCTCATCGTGCATTAGCTAAATCCATTAAGCAATCTAGTGATTCTTTGACTTGGGTTTTAAACTTAAAGGCCGATGGCCCAAGAAAAGCGTTGTTTAAAGTTGAAGGTTTGAATGCCTTGTTAGAAAAAGGTTACCGAGCAGAACTAATTTTTGAAGGGAAAGTGATTGATGTTGTTTCTGAAGAAGGCGTTCATTTGAATTTGAATGCTACTTCAAAACAAGCCTTGTTCCGAGTATTACCAAAAGCAAATCTTGTTTCACCAGGGAATATTCAGAATCTTCGCTACACAAGAAATGGTTCTTCTGTTGTCGTTTCGTTTAATAGAAATAATTCAGACCAAGCAACTTCTACTCTTCGCTTCTTAGATTCTCGCGGAAGAATCATTTCATTCACGAGCGAAAAAACTTCCTTCGGAGAAAATTCTATTTCTCTTGAAGTGCCGCCAGTTAGTGGAACATTCTTCTTGAATCTCTTAGTTGGAAATGAATCAAAAACTCTACCAATTCACTTCTAAAAAATTTGACTAGGTACTTCAAATCGCCCGTGAAACGGGCGATTTTTTTCATTAAAATTCTTTCTTAAAAAATAGAACTATTTTCTTAACGAATCCTTCTTCATTGCAAGCAAAAAAATTGTTTTTTTTTCTTTGAAATATTCCTAAAATGCAAGTTTTTTGATAGATTAAAGGGCATGGAAGTATCTGCATTAACAAGTCATCAAGAACACATTATTCAAGTTCTTATTAGAAAAAATCCTTCTCTAGATGAAACACTCTTGAGAAAAGCAGTGCTTTTTATTGCTGACGCCCACCAAGGTCAGTTTAGAAAGAGCGGAATGCCCTACACAGAGCATCCTCTTGAAGTAGCAAAAATCTTAGCTGATTTACAACTAAATACTGCAACAGTTCTTGCGGGACTTTTACACGATGTAGTAGAAGACACGCCACATACTTTAACAGAACTCGCTGATATGTTTGGCGAAGAAACCGCTTTTATGGTGGACGCGGTTACAAAAATTTCAGCAGTACAAAAACAAAAAAATAAAGATGCTGAAAAAGCGGAGACTTATAGAAAATTAGTGAACGCCATGGCTAAAGACCCACGCGTTTTATTAATTAAAATTGCCGACCGCTTGCATAATATGCGTACTATGCGCTATATGAAACCAGAAAAGCGCCAAAGTATTGCTCAAGAAACACTTGATATTTATGTTCCTTTAACTCACCGTTTTGGTTTATACAAATTCAAATCTGAATTAGAAGATTTGTCTTTCAAATATGTAAACCCTGTAGAATACCAAAAAATTGTAGATGCGTTAATTGAAAAGAAAGCTATTAGAGAAGCTTACGTAAAATCAGTAATTGGACCATTACAATTCAAACTAGCATTAGAAGAATTAGATTGCACCATTCAAGGCCGCACAAAAAACATTTACAGCATTTATTCAAAAATGCAACGAAGAAATTGTTCTTTTGAAGATATTTTCGATATATTTGCAGTTCGAATTATTGTGAACACCCTCCCAGAATGTTATTTAGCTCTTGGTTATGTACATAACCTTTGGGCTCCTTTACAAAGCCGCTTTAAAGATTATATCGCCACGCCTAAGCCAAACCTATACCAAAGTATTCATACAACAGTCATCGGGCCAGAAAACAAAATGGTCGAAGTTCAAATTCGAACTCATGATATGGACATGACCGCTGAAAAAGGTTTTGCCGCTCACTGGGCCTATAAAATGGAAACTGGACGAGGCGGTGAAGAACTTGGCTGGCTTGAACAAATGGCAAAACTTCAAGCAGAAATTCCTGATTCAATGGATTTCTTAAACTTCTTGAAAGCTGATTTAAAAACAAAAGGAATGCCTGTATTTACTCCTAAAGGCGATTCTGTTGAATTACCTCCGGGGGCTACCGTTCTTGATTTTGCTTTCGCCGTTCACACCGAACTTGGTTTACATTGTATTGGAGCAAAAATCAATAACAAGGTTTACAATATAGACGCTTTAGTTCCAAATGGTGCAACCATACAAATTCTAAAATCTCCTTCTCAGGAACCTGGGCCAGAATGGCTTGAAATTGTAAAAACAGCAAAAGCGAAACAAGAATTACGACGCTGGATGAAAACAAGTTTTGCTCAACAAGCGGAAAATCTCGGGAAAGAAATTTGGGAACGGGAACTTCGTCGGTTCCGTATAGAAAAAGAAAAATATCCAAAAGATGAAGAACTATGCTCTTATTTTGGAATAAAAACGGTTAACAAATTTTTTGAAAAGCTCGGGCAAGGCGATATGTCGCTTTCGCAACTACACTCTTTTCTTCAAAAATATTCAGATATTCCTGTAAGTGAAAATTATGAGCCATCCGTTTTACTTTATTCTAAAGAACATGGTATGGCTGATCCAAACCCACTTACGATTTCTCAAACTTCCTCTCTCTTAATTCATTTTGCAAAATGTTGTTCCCCAATTCCTGGAGAAGAAATCCTTGGTGTTCTCATGCCGCACCAAGGCATAGAAGTGCATAATACAAGTTGTTCAAAATTAAAGGAAATGCCTAAAGAACGTTGCATTGCCGTCACGTGGGATGGAGATTCTTCTCGTTCTTTCGATACCCACCTTTCTATTGACACAGACAACAGAAAAGGCATTACCATTGATATTTTAAATGAATTAAGTAAAGCAAATGTTTTCCTTGTTCGAATGAGTGTTGCTTCAGTTAAATATTCTGGAAGAATTCGTCTTACATTTAAAGCATTTAGAAAAACTCAAGTTGAAAAAATTTTAATGAATATAAAACAAATTGACGGCGTTCGGGAGGTTCGCAAACAATGAAATCGCTACCCCACCTTTTCGATTATACTTTAAAAAATCGAGCGTTTAATTGCCGTATGCGTAATCGTTATTACGAAGAGGTTTACTATGCTTTTCGTTCCTTAGAACAACGCTTAAAAAATTATGAAAATCAAGATACAGATAATCAGGAACGCTTTTATACCATAGATCAAGAAATTAGGCGTTACGAACAGATTCTAGAAAAATGTTTAGAATATGCGCAAGCCTCTGTTTTTTTCGGAAAAACAAATAAAATGACTTTGTTTTCTAAAGATCGGCGCTACGGAATTTTACAAGAAGAATTTTTCTTGGTTTATTTTTTGCAAGAACTTCTCGCAACCACACGCTATATTATTTCTCGAATAGAAACTGATACATTGCTTAGAGAAATGGAACATAAAGCGAAAAGCGGGCAAACAGAAACCGAGCATGTTTCTGGATTTTGGCGGAACCTTCAAAAAAATCTTGAAATATTAAACCACACCACCATCAAAGAATTTCAGGATTTATGTAAACATATTCAAGAACGTTTTCAAACAGGAAATTCAGTATTTGGCACTCTACAAGAACTTCAGCATTTCTACTAATGGTTAAAATATGACAGAATACCTTCCACTGTTATTTATTTTGTTTCTCGGTTCGATTATTGCGATTGGCGCTATTCTCGTTGGGAAAATTTTAGGATACCAAAGTAAAAACACAAAAAATAAATTTGCACCTTATGAATGTGGCATGCCTTCATTTGGTACTGCCAGAATCCAGTTCAAAGTAGAATATTATATTTTCGCTTTGCTTTTCCTTATTTTTGATATTGAAGCTTTATTTCTTTTTCCTATTGCGGCAAACTTAAAAGAAATTCTTGCGGGCGAACCTATGGTTATTACCCCAATGATTGTTGTGCTTGATTTAATCGTTTTTGTTTCTATTCTATTTTCTGGTTTGGTTTACGCTTGGAAAAAAGGATTTTTAAAATGGGAATAATGCCTTTCATTCCAAAAATTTTAGACCCAGTTCCTGGTGGAAAAACCATTGTCAATATGGTTGATTATGTGGTGAATTGGGCTCGTGCTAATTCTCTATGGCCATTAACTTATGGCACAAGTTGTTGTGCTATTGAAATGATGTCTAGTTCTATGGCGCGTTATGACATTGCTCGTTTTGGTTCTGAAGTGTTTAGAGATTCTCCAAGACAAGCTGATTTATTTATCATTGCAGGCACCATTACAAAAAGAATGGCCCCTGCCGTGCAAATGCTTTGGGAACAAATTCCTGGGCCAAAATATTCAATAGCTATGGGAGCGTGCACCATATCTGGAGGACCTTTCCGCTACGACAATTATGCTGTAGTTCGTGGAGCGGAACAAGTAATTCCAGTAGATGTTTTTATTCCGGGCTGTCCACCAAGACCAGAAGCTTTATTTCATGGTTTATTGAAATTGCGCGAAAAAATCATGAAAGAATCAAGCAGAAACCCATGGAAAGAAGGTGCTTTAAGCGAATCTGAAGAACGAAATCGCTACAAAGAAGCAGCGGCCGCTTGGGCAGAACTAGAAAAAATTAAAGATGAAGAAATGGCTATTGCTCGCGAACAATTTAAATCAAATCCGCCAGAAAATTATGTTCCCTATAAGGCCATTCGCGTTCAAAAAGAAACCTTCCCAGATATTCCTCTAAAAGAGAATTTACAAGTCGGAAAATCAACTGAGTCTCTTTTTGAAATCGCAAAGAAATACAGCCCAGAAATTCAAATTCACACAGAAAATAATGAAATTCTTCATCTTTCTGTTTCTAAAGAACAATATTTTTCTTTGGTAGAATCCTTAAAAAAAGATTCTGAAATGAATTTGGATTATCTAATTGATGTTACTGCAGTAGATTACGAAAATCATTTTGAATTAGTCGCTCAGCTTATGAGTATTACTTTGGGGCATAAAGTTTTTATTCATGTGGATTTACTAAAAGAAAATGTCCCTGAAGAAACAAAAGATAACGCCTTGCTTGCGTCTGTATCATCTTTAGTTCCGCTCTACCCTGCGGCCGAATTTAAAGAACGCGAAGTCTTTGAAATGTTCGGGATTCACTTTGAATCTCATCCTGATTTACGTCATTTATTTTTAGATGAAGATTTCAAAGGATTTCCGTTGCGCAAAGATTTCAAACACCCTCATATTATTCCAAAGCCGGTATAACCATGAGTACGAATGTTTTACTTCCAGGATTTCGTGAAGCTCCTTTAGATGAAGATTTCGAAGAATTTTACATCAATATGGGGCCACAACACCCAAGCACTCATGGAGCGCTTCGTTTAGTTCTTCGATTAGATGGTGAAAAAATTATTGAAGTAGTTCCTCACCTTGGATACATTCACCGAGGTATGGAAAAACAGGCAGAAAAGCTAAACTACATTCAATACATCATGATGTCTGACAGACAAGATTATTTAACGGCAATTCAAAATAATCTGGGAGTATGTCTTGCTTTAGAAAAGGGCACAAAAATTGGCGTTCCTGAACGCGCAGAATACATTCGGGTAATTCTTGCAGAACTTTCTCGAATAGCTTCCCACCTGGTTTTTTATGCTTGCTTTGGTGGCGATCTTGGAGGCCAAACCGTTCTTCTTTATGGCTTTAAAGAGCGTGAAATGATTCATGATATTTTTGAAGAAGTAACTGGTTCGCGCCTAACCACAAACTTTTTTAGACCAGGCGGTTCAAACAAAGATATTCCAGATACTTTCGTTCCAAGAGTTAAAGCATTATTGAAACATTTAGAAAGTGCTCTTTCTGATTACGATCGCTTGCTCACTAAAAATATTGCAGCCATGGATAGGTCTGTTGGCGTAGGCGTTCTTTCTAAAGAAGATGCTATTGCTTATGGTTGTTCTGGTCCTGTATTACGAGCATCAGGCGTTTCTTATGATGTTCGTAAAAATGATCCATACAGCATTTACGCTTCTTTAGATTTCAAAGTTCCTGTTTTTTATAATGGCGATTGCTACGACCGTTACTTGATTCGATTTGAAGAAATGTATGAATCCATAAAAATCATTAAACAATGTATAGATAAAATTCCTAGCGGACCATATCGCAGTAAAGAAAAACCTATATTCAAATTACCGAATGGCAGTTTTTATGCTGCCACAGAAACTGCTAAAGGACTTTATGGAACTTATGTAGTTTCTACAGGCGGAAATTCACCTTATCGCATTCACACGCGAAGTCCAAGTTTTGGAAATTTAGCCGCTTTAAACACAATGGCAAAAGGCCAAAGACTTTCTGACCTAGTTACCATTCTTGCCACCATTGACCCTGTTATTCCAGAAATTGATCGCTAAAGGTTTATTATGATTCTTCCTTCCGTAACTCACCCCATTGGCGATTTTGTTAGAGAAAATGTTCCAAATATTTTGGGATATTTACCCGAATTTATACAGCCATATATTCCTTCCGCAGAAATTGCAACTTTTATAAACATCAATATTTGTATGGTGGCTATTGCAATTATTGGTATTGCGCCTGTTCCTGTTTTAATTTATATGGAACGAAAAGTTTGTGCGCATATTCAATGCAGATTAGGCCCTATGCGACTTGGTCCACATGGCGTTTTACAACTTGTTGCAGACATTGCCAAATTACTATTCAAAGAAGTCTATGCCCCAATAGGAGCCGATAAATTTCTGTTTTACTTAGCTCCGATTTTTGTATTGACTGCCCCATTCTTAAATCTTTGCGTTATTCCTTTTGATAAAAATTTGCAAGTTGCTGATTTAAGCGTAGCCATTCCATTTATTCTTGCAATGAATGGATTTGGAATTTTAAGCACGCTTCTTGGAGGTTGGGCTTCTAACAATAAATATTCTCTCATTAGCTCTTTAAGAAGTGGCGCTCAAATCATTAGCTATGAAATTTCCTTTGCTATGATTCTTTTGTTAGTTGTAATGCTTGCTGGTTCTGCTAGTTTAGGAGAAATCACAGCAAGCCAAAGCGGGCACTTTTGGGATTGGTGGATTTTCAAAGCTCCTGGTCTTGGAATTTTAGCCTTTTTGATGTTCTTAGTTTCTTCTACAGCAGAACTCAACCGAGCTCCATTTGATATTGCAGAAGCAGAACAAGAACTTACCGGAGGTTTTCACACCGAATACAATGGAATGGCATTTGCCATGTTCTATCTTGCTGAATACATTAACTTGTTTACAACATCCTGCATAGCTACAGTTTGCTTTTTAGGTGGTTACCACGCCCCGACCATTGGAATTCTAGCCATTGATAATATTTTGAATTACGTACCAGGAATTGTATGGTTTTTAGGAAAAGCTTTCTTTGTGGTGTGGATTTATATGATGTTCCGCTGGACTTTTGTTCGTCCGCGCGTTGATCAATTAATGGCTCTTGAATGGAAATTTTTGCTCCCAGCGAACTTGTTGCTTTTAATTCTTGGAGTCGTATTTTTAGCCTTTGGATGGATTTTGCCCTAATGAAAAACGAAAACATGAACACAAAAGATTATATCAAGCGGTATTTTAAGCGCTGCATTACCGGCCCTTACAGCCTTTTGTGCGGACTTTCTGTTACTTTACGATATTTCTTCAATCCAAAAAGAATCGTCACAGAACAATACCCAGAAAATAAAAAAACGTTAAAAATGCACGAACGTTTTCGTGGGCATTTAGTGATGGTCGAAGATGAAAATGGTGAAAATCTTTGTACTGCCTGCGGCATGTGTGAAAGGGCTTGTCCAAATGCCTCAATAAATGTTCTTGCCACAAAAAACATTGCCGGAAAAAAAGTCCTAGGAAAATACCTTTATCATTTTGGAAGTTGCACGCAATGTGGCCTTTGTGTAGAAGCGTGTCCTTTTGGAGCAATTAAAATGGGGCAAGGTTTTGAATTTGCCGATTTTTCACCCGAGGCGTTCGAACTCGTTCTCAACAAAAAGGAGGGACGTGGATGATTTTCAATATTCCATTTTCTGACATCCTCTTTTATATAGTAGCTGTGTTTATGATTTTTGCTGCTCTTCTTGCAGTGGTATCTAAAAATATTTTAAGAAACGCCATTTTCTTAATAGCGACTTTTATCGGTACAGCTGTTTTGTACTTAATGCTTCAAGCTGAATTTATGGCAATGGCTCAAATTATGCTTTATGTTGGCGGTGTTGTCGTTTTCATTATTTTCGCCATTTTATTAACAAGCCGACTTGGAGAAGATTACCTTTCTACACCAAAATCTCAAAAAATTGGCGCACTATTTTTAGCGATGACATTTTTAGCAATTACTCTAAATTTTTTAATCCAAAATAGTAATTTACTAAAAAACGTTTCAAACGCTACTCCAGCCGATTCTTCCCTTTCTGCTTATGGCATACGACTTCTCTCTTATGCACCCGATGGTTTTTTACTTCCCTTTGAAATCATAAGCATTTTGCTCTTTATGACTTTAGTAATCGCAATTACTATTGCCAAAAAAGATGATAAGGAGGAAAAATGACTTTACTTCATTGTTTAATTTTAGCGTTCATTCTTTTTTCTATAGGCATTTATGGTGTTCTAACCAACAGACATTTAATTGGTATGCTAATTTCTATTGAAATCATGTTAAACGCAGCCAACATAAATTTTGTTGCATTTGCTTATTTCAAAGCTCAAGATCCAACTGCCGGCACGTTATTCAGCATTTTTTCAATTGCTATTACCGCGTGCGAAATGGCTGTAGCACTAGCTATATTAATTGCAATGTATAGAAAACATCATTCACTAGATGTTAATAATCAGGAGAAAAACCATGAATAATCTTATTTCTCATTCCTACCTGATTTTATTACTTCCGCTTCTTTCTTTTATTATCAACGGATTATTCTTGTGCTTTCGTCACAGAAAAATGGCGGCAATTTTATCAACTAGCCTTTCTTTTCTTGGTGCCGTATTCGCCACAATTATTTCGGTTAATTTTTTCATTTCAGGCGCCAAACCGATTCTTGCATTTAATTACGAATTTTTACCATTTACCGGAACATTAGTTGCAACCATTGGGTGTTTACTAGATTCTCTTTCGGCAATGATGATTCTAACAGTAAGTTTAATCTCTTTTGCCGTACATATTTATAGCATCGGATACATGGAATCAGATCAAGCATCCGGTAGATTTTTTGCATTACTTTCTCTTTTCGTATTTTCCATGCTTGGACTTGTTATTGCACCTAATATTTTCCAAACATTTATCTTTTGGGAATTAGTTGGAGTATCTAGTTACCTTTTGATTGGTTTTTGGTATGATAGACCTTCTGCAGTGAGCGCTTCTAAACAAGCATTTATACTCACTAGATTTGCTGATAGCTTTTTCTTGTTAGGTATTATTTTACTGTCTTATATCACTAAATCATTCGTCTTTTCAGACATCAATGCTCTTCGCTTAGAAAATTTTGCTGGGCAAATGATTTCTCTTGGAATTATTGAAATTCCGACAAGTGATGCTTTGATTTTTTCAACTCTTTTAATTTTTATCGGTGGCTGGGGAAAAAGTGCCATGTTCCCACTCCATATTTGGCTTCCTAACGCCATGGAAGGACCAACACCAGTTTCTTCAATCATTCACAGTGCTACGATGGTTGTTGCAGGCGTTTATCTTGTCGCGCGTCTTTTCCCTCTCTTTGCCATTTCAGGAAATGTTCTTGAAATTGTTATGATTGTCGGAGCCTTCACCATGGTTTTTGCGGCTGTAATCGCTTGTACTCAAAAAGATATTAAAAGAATTCTCGCCTATTCGACTTTATCGCAACTGGGCTATATGATGCTTGCACTTGGTTCTGCTCGAGTTGCCGATTCTTCCATTCATATTCTTGGTTATTCAGCAGCGACTTTCCATATTTTTACCCATGCATTCTTTAAATGCATGCTCTTTTTAATTGCAGGTGCTCTTATTCACCAAGTTCATTCTAACGATTTAAATGCAATGGGCGGCCTTAGAAAGAAAATGCCCTGGACTTACGCCGCTTCTTTGATTGCATGTCTTGCCATTGCTGGAATCCCACCATTTTCTGGTTTTTATTCCAAAGATGAAATCTTAATTTCCGCTTATCAAGCAGGTCACCCGATTATTTTTGCTTGCGCTCTTTTCACTAGTTTCTTAACTGCATTTTACATGTTCCGTTTATTCTTTTTGGCTTTTCACGGAAAGATGCGTTCAATCCCCAAACACCCTGTGCATGAATCACTCTTAATGACACTTCCTATTCTTTTGCTAACCATTCCAACCTTATTTTCTGGATTTTTATTCAAAGGAATTTTCCATAATTTTTCTCCGGAAGTTCCTCTTTCTTTAGCAAAGAATTTACCGTCAGCTACATTTATTCCACCATTAGCGATTACATTTTCTGTTTTGGGTATTTTACTTTCATTTTTATTCTATGCAAGTAAAAAATCAAACCCAGCTAAAGCATTAGATTCAGATAACCGAAATGCTTTCTACAAAATAATTTATCACAAATTTTATTTCGATGAAATTTATTACGCCTTTGTTCGTCAATTTATATTGGGCGGTCTTGCTAGTTTTGCTCGATTCTTTGAAGAAAAAATCTTCGGTACTCTCGTAACCTTTGCCACAACACTAATTCAAAAAATGGGAGTTCTTGTTCGAAAAGCTCACGCGGGATCACTACCTTTTTACATAGCCATCATGATTATTGGACTTTTATTCTGGTATTTTGCGTCTAATCTTCCTCTTCAGGGAGCGTAATATGTTTGAAAAAAATTTATTAAATCTTTTGTGGATTTTACCTTTTTTAACGGTGTTATTTAGCATTCCAATCAAAGAAAATTCGCCTAACTTAAAACGTTTTCATCTCGCTTCTGCGGGCGTCGTTTTATTGTCTTCTATTTACCTTTTAATTCAAGTTTTTCAAAATACAATTACAAATCCATCTTCCCAAATTCAACTCTTATATGAAACTAAACTGAATTGGTTAAATGCTATTTCAGCAAAATATTTTATTGGAATAGATGCTCTAAGTTCAATGATGTTGGTTTTAGCGGCCATTATTATTTTTACAGGAATTCTTGCTACTTGGCGACTTGAAAAAGGTCAAAAAGTTTTCCTCGGATTTTTTCAAATTTTAGCAGCAAGCGTCTATGGTGTTTTCATTAGTTTTGATTTAGTTTTATTCTTTGTCTTTTACGAAATGGAAGCTCTCTGCATGTATCTTTTAATTGCTGGCTATGGTTCTGGCAATAAGGATTACGGAGCAAAAAAACTTACCTTAACATTAGCAATTGGCTCTTCAATGATTTTAGCTGTATTCCTTGGAATTTATGCAGAAACAGGAACTTGGAATCTTATAGAACTTTCTAAAATCGCCTTGCCTGAAAGTTTCCAATATTATGCGTTTCCTATTTTATTTTTAGGATTTGCTGTTTCAAGTTCTCTATTTCCATTCCATTTCTGGTCACCGGCGGGTCATTCAGCGGCACCGACAGCTGTTTCTATGTTTGCTGCTGGCGTTATGATGAAAATGGGAGCTTATGGTTGTTTAAGAATAGCAATTTATCTTATGCCAGAAGGTGCTAAAATTTGGCTTCCTTATTTGCTTATTTTCATTGCGTTTAATGTGATTATTGGACCTTTCATCGCAATGCGGCACAAAGATTTAAAATTTATTACTGCTTATAGTTCTATTTCTCATCTCGGTTTAATTTTTTTAGGACTAGCTGCCATGACTCCACTTGCTTTTCGTGGAGCTGCTCTTCAAATGATTAGCCACGGATTTTTAACAGGACTTTTCTTTGCAACCATCGGTATGATTTATTCAAGAACTCACACCAGAGATATTACTCAAATGGGCGGCTTAATGAAAGCAATTCCTTTTATCGGCGTGGGTTTTGTTATCGCTGGTTTTGCTGGTCTTGGTTTGCCTGGACTTTCCGGTTTTGTAGCAGAGGCCACTATTTTTATTGGAAGTTTTGAAAATCCTTCACCTTTATGCCGAGTGATTACTATTCTTGCGATTCTCTCAATTACAGCTACAGCCATTTATATTTTGAGATGTGCCAATAAAATGTTACATGGCCCTCTTGTAATTTCAAAAGAACTTCTTCCTAAAACACTTCCTGAAGAAAAATTCATTATCGTTTCTTATGTGATTTGCTTAATTATTTTAGGAATATTCCCAATGCCTTTTGCAAAACTTCTCGATTCTTCCATTTATCCCATTTACATGAACTTAATACGGTAATTTTATGATAACGATTTTTCCAGACATTCTTATTTTACTTTTTCCTTTTGTAATGCTTTCCTTAAAGCTTTTTTTAAAAGTTTCTCTTAAAACGCAAGAAAATTTTGCCGTAGGCTATTTTCTAGTAGTCTTTGTTACCTTGAATTTTATCTTGCTTGGACAAAATCATTTCTATTTATCTAATTGGAAAATTGATTCTTTCGGCATTTTTATGCGCGAGATTTTTGTGCTTTCTAGTTTACTTGCTATTTCACTTTCTCATAACTACTTTAATTCATCTGTTTCTTTAAAGCCAAAACTTTTAAATTTTTCTGAATTTTCCGCCTCAGTTGGCTTCGCCGCCTTCGGCGGAATCGTTGTTGTTTCAGCAAACGACTTACTCACTCTCTTCATTGGTTTAGAACTAGCCACAATTCCAATGTATGCACTTGTCGCATGGAATAAACGCGATTCAGAAGGAACAGAAGCTGCTATCAAATTTATATTAACTGGCTCTGTAGCTACAGCTTTTGAACTCTTTGGTTTCAGTTACTTATATGGTTTTTCTGGTTTTATAACTTTTCCTGAAATAACAAATGCAGTCGCCACAGCTCAAGTTTCTCCGCTCCTTTGGATTTCGCTTCTATTTATTATTTCTGGAATCGGATTCAAAATGACCTTATTTCCATTCCATTTATGGGCTCCAGATATTTACGAAGGAGCTCCAACTCCAGTCACGGCGATCTTATCCGTTACCTCAAAAGCAGTTGCTATCACATTCTTGACGGTTCTCGTTTTAGGACCACTTCATTCTGTTCAAAAAGAAATTTCTCCATTTCTAGCATTATTAGCCGGTGCTACTTTATTTGTAGGAAACTTAGGAGCTCTTTCTCAAAGCAAATTGCGTCGGTTCATGGCATTTAGTTCCATTTCACAAGCTGGTTATATTCTAATCGCCCTGCTTGGAAATACTCCAAACGCAAAATATTCAATCGTTTACTACTTGTTCTTGTACACTTTTTCAAATTATCTCGCCTTCTTTATTTTCTCGGTGGTCGGGAAAAATCAAGCCGAAACATTTTCCGCCCTACGTGGTTTATCAGAAAAAAACAAATTCCTAGCAATTTCTCTTTTAATCGCCCTCATGAGTCTTGCAGGAATTCCTCCACTTGCAGGCTTCTTTGGCAAGTTACAAATATTCACAACGGCAGCAGAAAACGGACATTTTTTCTTGATTCTCTTTGCGGTACTGAACAACGTTCTCGCCCTTTACTATTACATTCAAGTTTTAAAAAGCGCGTGGATAGACAAACCCGAAAAAGAAATAGCTTTATCCATACCAACAAAGCAAAAAATTATAATCCTTATACTTACATTAAGCGTTCTCTTGCTAGGCTTTTTACCTTTTTTAAGCAACAACTTATCAATTGCTTTTTTATAAAAGGGAGAAGTCTCTCCCTCGCTTCAACTAGCTTTGTGAACAAAGCTATTTTCCGCTATCCTCTCTGGTACTCACACTTACATCACTCATTTTTTCTCCACGTTCCTAATCCTGTCGTGTAAGAAATTCCAAGAAGTAATTACACCCATTTTTTGTGATAGCTCGCATTTTGCTATATTCTCTATATGGCTAAAATTGGCATAGTCCTTGCAACCTACAACGGAGAAAAGTATCTGTCTCAGATGCTTGATTCACTTGTGGCTCAGACCAGAAAAGCAGATTTTATAATCGCCGTTGATGATGGTTCAAAAGACAATACGCCGGCTATTTTAAAAAGCTATCAAGATCGTTTACCTATAAAACTCACCTTTCTTGAAAAAAATTCTGGGCACCGAGCTGCATTTTCAAAAGCTCTGGAATTAGCGCAACCGCAATTATGCGACAACGATTTAATAGCTCTAGCCGATCAAGATGACATCTGGCTACCACAAAAAATAGAAACGCTTGAAAAAGAAATTGAATCTCAAAAAGCCAGTCTGGTTTTTGGCGATGCCCAAGTAATTGACGCTCAAGGAAACATTATCGAACAATCCTGGCGTAAATTAGGGTCCATTCAAAAAAAACTTTCCCTGAAATCTCTTCTGACTGGGTTTACAAATGTCACCGGCTGCATGACCCTTTTTCGGGCAGAACTTCTCAAACGGCTTCTCCCCATTCCCGAAGGAGTTCCTGTACATGATCAATGGATTGCTTTATGCGCAAGCATTGAAAACGGAATAGCCGCCATTGATAAGCCAGTCATTCAATACCGCATTCACGACCAAAACGCAATAGGTATCGGCCATACACATTCTTGGACCGGGAACCTAAAATTAAATCTGCAATGGGCAAAAACTATTCAAGGTGCCGCGATTTACAACTCTTTGTCCGCAGAAGAAAAAAAATTCTTGAATCGTTATATATCTTACATTCAGGCTCGTCTTGAAAAACCTTTCATCCCGAGTTACCTTTTTTGGGTTATTCGCAATATGCATAGCATCTATCCGCACATTTCGAATTGTACCAAATTCATTCCCGTTATAGCCTACGGCATACTCGGAGCGCCAATCATCACTCGTTTTGGTGGAAAGAAATAATGCTCTCAGTCCACGTTATTTTAGTTAATTACAAGAATCACGAAAAAACTATACGTTGTCTTCGGGCGCTTGAAAAAGGGAATGTTAAGCCAAACACAGCCTATGTTATTGATAATGCCTCTACAGAAGAAAGCAGAAATTACTTTAAAAATAATACATTTTCTTTTCCTGTTACATGGATTTACAATCAGCAAAATTTCGGTTTTGCAGTAGCCTGCAATCAAGGAATCAGAATTGCCCAGGAAAAAGACAAGAATGCCTACATCTGGTTACTGAATAATGATACCCTTCCAACGGAAACTGCACTTGAAAAACTTATTAATACAGCAAAAAAATTAAAAACAGGCATAACTGGCTCACTCATCAAAGACAACTCAGGCTCATTCTCTGGCGGAGTGGGATTTATTCATCCTAGGCTCGCATCAGTTCGCAGACCACATTCCTCAAACGAAAAAAATTTTAATTACGTTGAAGGTTCTTCTTTTCTAATATCACCAGAATGCATTCAGTCAGTCGGTTATTTAAGTGAAGACTATTTTCTGTATTTTGAAGAAAGCGACTATTGCGTCAGAGCTAAACGCAAGGGGTTCAAAATTGGTTGGGCAACTGATAGCATTATTATTCACGACATCGGCTCTTCCACTGGTAGCGAAAATGGTAAAGGTAATGTTCCCTTTTTCATAGACTGTCTCATGATTCGGAACAGAATCCACTTCGCAAAAAAAAATGGTTTTCCAACAACAGGCCGCTTTATCAGCCTGGCTATAAGCCTGATTCTCAGAATTAAACGATTACAATTTGCTCGGATAGCAAAAATCATACAAATAGTCTTTTCTGAGCAGGCGTTTAAAAGATTTATTGAAAATAATGGCGGCTCTTATAAAATTTCCTCCAGAAATCAGTCAAACAGTCTTTAAAATACACCTAGCCAAGTCAATTCACACAGCATTCACGATGACTTGTATTTTTTTTGCCATAGCTAACTAAAAATCTCGTTATCATGCCCTGATAAAGCAGCCAATTAACTTTAATCCATTTTTTCCATATTATTTCTTTAATATTTTTTATATTATACAATCATTATAAAAAGGATTTTTTATGAAATCGTTATCCCTTCTGCTTCCAGCAGTATTTCTTATTTCTCTAAGCGCCTGCAATCAAGCATCTGCCCAAAATGGTTCTAACCAAGCTTTAGCAGCAAAACTTGACAGCGTTTCCACAGAACTCGCTAAAATTAAAGAAGAATTCGAAATCGTTAAATACGGTCTTGATAAAAGAGGAATTTCTTTAGAACAAATGAAATTGGAAATGGAAATGGATAACAAAGTTTGGGACATTCCTGACGACGGTTCTCCTGTTTTCGGCAACACCAAGAATCCAAAATTGACCATTGTTGAATTTACTGAATTCCAATGCCCTTATTGTTCACGTATCGCTCCAGAAATCAAAAAGTTAATGGATAAATACCCAGACAAAATCAAATTTGTTTACAAGCATTTCCCACTTAGCTTCCATACGAACGCAAAACCAGCCGCAGCAGCTAGCGTAGCTGCCTTAAAGCAAGGTAAATTCTGGGAATTCCGCTATGCACTTGCTCCACACTTCAAAGAACTCACTGAAGAAACATTCCTCAAAGTTGCTAAAGAAGTTGGCTTGAATATTGATCAATTCAAAAAAGATATGGTACTTGATTCAGCAATGAATGAAATTATTGATAAAGATTTCCAACTCGGTGTAAAAGTCGGCGTTCAAGGCACTCCAAACTTCTACATCAATGGCAAACGTCAAGATCGTTTCTCCCCACAACTTGTGGAAAAAATGCTAAACGAAAAATAAATTTTACATGAATATTAAAAAAAATTAACATTCTTAAAAAGACGTTCTTAATTAAAACTAGGAACGCCTTTTTCGTAAACAGAAATGCTTTTTTTTTAACCCTTTTCATGAAAAATATCTTAAATTCTAGTCATCACAATCTAACTCTAAACAAGAGGTACGTATAATGAAGCAAACCTTGAAAGCAGCGTCCTTGTTCCTTTTGGGAATGACGGCGACCGCCTCCATGGCTCAGCAAAAACCACCACGTCTTGTAGTTTATAAATTCTTTGACGATCAATATCGTCAAGGTGGTTTTGACTACGCCTATGGTGGAAAATCAAAAGGCATCGAAAAGACTAAAGATGGTGGTTATAAATCAAAATCAGCACTAAAAATTAGTCTTGACCCAACTGATTATTCTGGGGCATCCGTTTGTCTTTACAATGAATTCTTTGATTTGAACAAGTATATGCTTGATTCAAGAATTGAATTTATGATTAAGGGCGCTAAGGGTGGCGAACAATTAAAAATTGGTCTCTTGGACGATGAAACTGGCGACGGAAAGAAAACTCAAGTTGTTCTTCCTATGAACAAGTACATCCAAGGCGGCGCAGTTACCACAGAATGGAAAAAGGTAACGATTCCTTTGGTTGATTTCCCTGACCGTGGTCTTTATTGGGATAACACTCGCAAAGCAGAATTCCCTTCTCGTATCGACTGGGATAAAATCGCAGAAATTCGTTTCTCTATTGATAAAGGAACAAACCCTGCATTTGAAGTATTTGTAGATAATATTGAAATCGTTAAGGGTAACAAGAAGGCTAAGCCTAAAGCAAAAATTGTTTACTGGGACGAAAATAACGATGTGATCGATGGCCCTAAGACTCCAGAAAAATTGGATGGCAAGGCTAAGACACTCGCTACTTTCTACGACAATGTGCTCGCAAACGGAAAATTCAGCTACGTTTATGGTGGTTTAACCGCTCAACGTGAAGCTCAATCCAAGACCGCCGGCAACTCCAATGTGCTTGCTATGTACATTGATAACAACGATTGGTCTGGTGTTACCTACTCTCTTGGTGAAGGTAAGTATGTTGATCTCTCTAAAGTTCGCAACAAGGGAGGTCTCTACTTCTGGATCAAGGGTAAACTTGGTGGTGAAAAGGTCTATGTAGGTCTTTTGGACAACCAAGGTAACGACATCAAGAGCCAAACCAAAATCAGCTTAAACGACTGGATTGAAGGTTCTAAAGTTGGTACCGATTGGAAACTTGTCAAGATTCCTTTGAAGAAGTTCGTAGATAAAGGTAAAGCTTGGGACGCTACCAAGCAGGCCGAAGTCGCTAAGGACATTCAATGGAATAAAATCCAAGAAATCCGCTTCTCTGTTGGCAAGGGTGAAAACCAGGGCGAACCAGGCAAACCAGCTCCTGTAACTATCTTTGTTGACCAAATCACCTTCACTGAAAATATTGACTGGGTTGACCCAGACATCAAGTGGGATAACTGGAAATCCAAAGCTCCAGATATGGTGATTACAGACTTCGAAAGCAAGTATTCAAAGGATATTTGGGAACCATCTAAAGGTCCTAAGTCCAAAGTTGAAGTTGAAGTTCCGTTCAAGACTTCTAAGCTCGACGGTAATTCTCTCAACGTAAAGCATTTCGAAATGTCTGACTGGGTTGACGTTGTATTTGATATGGCTAAGAACAATCGTCCTGCTAAGGACCGCGATTGGACTAATCACTGGGGTATCATGTTCGACGTTTACTCTGAACGTGCATGGCAGTCCATTACTGTTCAAATTGGCGATGCTGGAAACGAACTCTTCGTTTCTAACACAGGTGTTCCTCGTGGCCGTAACACTGTAATCGTTCCATTCCGTAACTTCGCAAAATTCCCTTACTATCAACCTCCTGGAGCAAAGGAAAACGGCGTATTCGACTTGAAGGGCGTTGTTTCTCTTGACTTCAAACCAGGTGGAGAAGGTTCTAACGGTAGCTTCGAAGTTGATAACATCAAGCTTACTAACCTCCGCGAAGTAAAACAAGCTGCTCGTCCAGCTGTTGTAAAAGTAAATGTTAAAGGCACAAGCGAAGTTTTGAACCCAGAAATTTCTGGCGGTCTCTTCGGTATTAACGCTGCCCTTTGGGATGGCGATATGCTCGACAACAAGAAATTCAAAGTTCAAACATCTGAATACGTAAAACGTATCAATCACGGCATTATCCGTTACCCAGGCGGTCTTCGTGCTGATGACGACCACTGGAAAGAAATCCTTGACAATAAGGATTGGATGGTGGATACTGATGAATTCTTAGAATGGTTGAAGAAGACTGGCTCTAATGCTATGTTCACAGTAAACTTCGGTTCTGGTACAGAACAAGAAGCTGCTGCTTGGGTAAAACACACCAACGTAGATAAGAAAGCTGGCATCAAGTATTGGGAAATTGGTAACGAAGTTTATGGTAACTGGCACCCATACTACGAAAAATATGGTAAAGATGGTGGAACCATTTACGGTAAACGTGCTCGCAAGTTCATCGAAGCAATGAAGAAAGTTGACCCAACTATTAAGGTTGCTGTTCTTGGTGTGCTAGATGGTGAATGGAATGACAACGTTCTCCGTGAAACTGGTGACATTGCCGATGGTATTATCGTTCACCACTACCCACAACACTTCGGTGAAGAAAACGACTTTGCTCTCCTTTCTGCACCACAAGACTTGGTTCCTATCTACAGCCGTCTCCATAAGCTCGTTGACAAGTGGACCAAACACTTCAATAAAGAAAAGAAGTTTGAATTGTGGCTCACAGAATGGAACTCTGTTGACTTCAACCCAGGCCCACAAACCATCGCTCTTGAAAACGGTTTGTTCGTTGCAGATTACCTCGCAATGCTTGCAACTGAAAATGTTGACAACGCACAATATTGGGATATCCACAACGATATTACTCCAGAAGGCGGTGACTATGGTTACTTAACTCGTTCTGCTGAAGAATGCATGAACTGCCCACGTCCAAGCTACTGGGCATTCCAAATGGCTTCTGACGCTCTTCGCGGAAAACTCTTGAAAACAGAAATTACCGGCGACAATGAATCCTTACTTACCACTTACTACACAGAAAATGGTAAGAAGAAATCTTTGCTCGTTGTAAACAAGAGCCCTTATAGCGATTATGAATTGAAGCTTGATATTCCTGGCTTCAAGGGTAAAGCAACTGTCCAAACTTTGGATCGCAGTTCTGAAAAGCTCAAAGAAGGTTGGGCAAACGATCCTTCTAAGAAGGCTAAGAAGGGTGTAGATGTATCTAAACCAATTAAAGTTGGTAAACGTACACTTACTCTCATTACGATTGAATAATCTGTTAGCTTTCTAACTAAAACATCGCCTTGGCTTAGCGCCAAGGCGATGTTTTTTTTTACAGAAAAAGTGCTATACCGATGTTTTTCACACGCAGGAATACCCCACCGATTCTAAAAAATATCATAGCAAATGAAGCGATTTCATCGTATTTCTTTTACCATTTTTTCTTTGGATGGGATTCAAACTCGGAATTGCGAAGGCCGCACGGTCCCCTCCCTGCCTCCCCTTCCTTGGCAGACGCTCTTGTGTTTTAATTTTAAGTGAACTTTGATTTTTGAAAATTGTGTTTTGTGAAGGGTTTTCGTTTTTCGTTTTGTCTCTTGCAAGCAAGTTTTGTTGTGTGAGTATTTTGTCATTGCAAGCAACACTTTTTTTTGGGATTACTTCGCTACGCTCGTAATGACAAAAAAACAAGTTCGCCACACGGCACAAGTGCCGTTCGCGATGACAAGTTATTAACAGATGAGCTTGATCAATCTGACATGACCGAGCACAATGAGTTTATCTAAAACTCAACAAGCAAGAGCTGCGACAACCGCACTTGTGCGAGTTGGCATAGCCGAGCGCAACGAGTTTATCTAATACTCAACAAGCGAGAGCTGCGACAACCGCACTTGTGCGAGTTGGCATAGCCGAGCGCAATGAGTTTATCTAATACTCAACAAGCGAGAGCTGCGACAACCGCACTTGTGCGAGTTGGCATAGCCGAGCGCAATGAGTTTCTCTAATACTCAATAATCTGAAAAATGGTGCCAATGACTAATGAAGAAAGCATTAAATTCAAAAAGAAGAACGCCCGGCGTAAAATAGTAAAAAGTAAATTCATTACTTGAAAACGTTCAGTTTGAAGTGTTGGTACTTTCCATTCTTTAAAACTTAAAACAAGCGTTAGCGCACCTGTAATACAAAGCATTAAAGCTCCTAGATAATATCCCGTTCCTCGAACAAGCCACGAAAGAACAATGCCAAAAATAATAGACAAAAAGCCAACAAACATTTCTACAAAAAGAAAACTCTGCTTAAAGCGACTCATGTTCATAAAGAAAATTTTCCCATAATTGAAATTTTTGGTACAAAGCTACGTTCTAAAGAACCATAAACAGGCCATGTTAAATTAATGTGACTTACTGAACGCATAATAGATTTTGTCATACCAAAGCGAACACCCAAACCAACTAAATATTCTAAATCTCTTGGTTCAAATGCAGATATTCTATCAGTTACTTCCCCCACTCCAAGGAAAGCACTAAAAACAGGAACTACAGTTCCTATTTCTATTTCAGGAAAATAACGTTGTTCTAGAGAAGCGTAAAACCTTGCTTGCCCTGCAAAAATTGCTGTTGGCAAACCATTCATACCTTCAGCCCCACCCAAATAAAGCTGTTTTCCTAAAGGTGAACGCTTGTAAGCATCCATCTGCCCGTAAAAAACAGTAGCATGCTTTTCATGAGGTTTAAAAATGTATTCTAACAGAAGTGCTTCATAAATATCATGACGTTCTTCTTCATTAAAATAAAAATAAGATTTTGTTGTAAGAGATAAATGATTGTATAAGCCTCCAAGAGAAAGAGCTAATCGATAATCTAAACGCCAGTCTGCGTTGTCTGCTCCTAAATTTTCAAAATTTTTAGAAATTTTTACCTTAGCAGAATACCCTCTATCAATATCTTCGGTCCATTTTACATTATGAAAATTTTTTAAACGATCGTAACGAATTCTGGAAATTTCAAATGAAAACCCAGGCCTCGAATCTCTATAAACAGGAAGCCAATCCATTACCGCCGAAGAATCAACGGCGTAAGTTTCCCCATTTGATTCAAAAACATAACGCGAAACTTTAGAATAATCTTTTCCAAAAGAATGATAATCATAAGAAGCCGTTAAGAATAATTTCAATTCTTGCCCACCAAAAGAACGCCCTAACCGAAAACTCAAAGAATCTTCTCGTAATCTTGAAACTTCAATAATTTTAAGAGCTTCCTCCCCATTTAATTCGGGTAAATCTTTTGATTCCGATTGAAAGTCATAAGGTTTCGCTCCGTAAGGCATTTTACCACTAGCATAAAAATTTCGATCTCCCTCAAACGAATAACCTTCAAGGGTATAGGCAAACTGATTCTTAGAACGGCTCAAATAAGGAATATTCATTTGCCCAAAAGCGGAATAGCCATCGGTATTATAACTATATGTGGCTCTCAAATGATTGTGTCTAAATAAAAAATGAGTGTTTTCGTAAAGAGCTGAAAACATATCTCGGAATTCGTCGTGAGAATAATAAATACCCACTGTTTGACCAAACCCTAAAAAATTGTTTTCTTGAAGACCAATTCCATAATACCATTCACTACCAGGGTGTTCTAAAGAAACCGGCACAGATAGAGTCCAATTATCGCTCGTTTTAACCCGTAATACATTTTTTCCATTGAAATTTTCTTTTTGAATAGAAGCATCTGAAATATAGCGTTCATCTCGTAAAAGGCGTTCAGATTCTATTAAATTATAAAGATTTACGGTATCGCCTACATTAAACAACAGAAATTTTTTGACAACGGATTCTTTTGTTTGAATATGAATAGCATTTAGTATGTTGTAGATAGTGCTGTCTAAATAAGTATAAGCTTTCGAATCATCAAAAGCATCTCCTCGTTCGATAACAATAGAATCCACTACAAAAGTTTTAAGCGTATCTTCTTTAGAATTCAAATCACTTTGCGACTCCGCCATTAGGGAGGCAAACATACCAAGAAAAAGTAAAATTCTAAAAAATCGCACGGACTCAATATAGAAAAAAGGAATGGTAGATTTTTTTTATTTTCGATATTCCATTTTCTTTTCATTTTTCTAAATTCGTTTTGGGTAGCGGATGGCCGCCGGCAGCAATGCCAGAGGAAAGTCCGGGCACCATAGAGCAAGATGCTGGATAACGTCCAGGCGCAGTAATGCGACGGATAGCGCAACAGAAAGTAAACCGCCTGCTACAATGTAGGTAAGGGTGAAACGGCGAGGTAAGAGCTCACCGCGCATTTGGTAACAAGTGCGGCACGGCAAGCCCCATCTGGTGCAAGACCAAGCAGGGATTCGCTTTTAGCGGGTGTAGCTCGCACCTTTGAATTCCGGGTAGGTCGCTTGAGGTTATCGGTAACGGTAATCCTAGATAGATGGTCATCGTCTTATTAAGATACAGAACCCGGCTTATAACTACCCTATCATGAAGCCCTCCAATAAAACTGGAGGGCTTCGCTTTTTTATGTATGTAAATTTTTTTTCAAACATTTTTTCTACACTTTTAGAATCATCAAGAGTCCCTTGGGGTCGATAAATGTCACATACTGCGATTTAGGTGTATCAATCCACAGAATGAAATCAGGATAAAAATTCCCCGCTTCGAAGAAGCCCATGCCAACCTTACTCTTATTTCGGAGCAAGAACAGAGATTTATCGTCAAAAACGTCTCGTTTTGCTTCGGCATAATCTATGAGCATATTGAGAAAATCCTTTTCGCCATCATTCAGCTTTGGTTATATTTATAGACTAAAAAGTATTAAATTATCAAAATAATTTGATTTTTTTACACTTTTTAGTTATATTTGAAGAGTGAAACGCAAAATTGAAGAAAAACTTCTCCAATGGGCAGACAACCCTAAAAGAATGCCTCTCCTGTTGCAAGGGGCTCGCCAGGTAGGTAAATCGTTCCTTCTGGAATGGCTAGGGAACACCCGTTTTGAAAATACGGTTCACGTGAATCTAGAAACGCAGGTTTCCATTGCAAAAATGTTCAATGGAGATATTACCCCGCAAAAAGTCATACACGCCCTCGAAACCGTTTTTCAGATTCCAATTAAGCCCCTAAAGACTCTCATTATCCTTGACGAAATCCAATGTTCCGAAAGGGCGCTGATGTCGCTCAAAATGTTCTGCGAAGAGGCTCCAGAATATGCCGTTGCTGCGGCAGGGAGTTTACTTGGAGTCGCTATCAACCGCGAGAGATTCTCCTTCCCCGTCGGTAAAGTTCACGAGCTAACGCTTTTTCCGCTAGACTTCGAGGAATTCCTCTGGGCATGCGGCGACGACACCCTAGCCAAAACAATCCGCGAGCACTACACGACTTTCAATCCACTTGAAGAACCAATCCACAACAAGGCCATTGAACGATACAAACAATACCTAATCCTTGGCGGAATGCCAGCCGTTGTGCAGAACTTTATCGACACGGGGAGCATTATTCTCCCCACCGAAATCCAGAATCGTATTCTGAACGAATACTCTGCCGACATGGCGAAATATGCCTCGTCGACTCAAGCCGTAAAAATCCGCGGGTGCTACAATTCAATTCCCGTGCAGCTTGCTAAAGAAAATCGTAAGTTCCAATACAAACTGGTCCAACGTGGCGGGACAGCGACCATATTCGAAGAGTCACTGGACTGGCTTTCATTTGCCGGACTCATCGTCAAATGCGAACTTATCGACAACGGATTCATGCCCCTAGCTGCTTACGTAAACATGTCCGATTTTAAAATCTACATGGGAGACGTTGGGCTACTTACCCTTAAATCCGGGATGGCATCCCAAGTCATACTGTCCGAAAATGAACCCGACAACGGATTTATGGGCGGGCTAACCGAGAACTACGTAGCACAGGCCTTTGCAACAAATGGTCACAGGCTTTTCTACTGGAAAAACAAGAACACTGCCGAAGTTGACTTCGTCTTGCAAATTCAGGACAAGATAATCCCTGTCGAGGTTAAGAAGGGACGCCACACAAAATCAACCAGCCTCACGATGTTTCGCAAGCAATACAACTGCGAAAATGCTATCCGAATTTCCAAGAAGAATTTCGGAAACACCGACGGGATTCTCTCTATTCCCTGCTATGGGGTATTCTGCATTTAAACTGACAATGAAGGGGTATTTTCCCGACCTGTTGATTTCTACCATTGTTGTTAAGTTTCTGCATAGTCCAAATAAAAATGGATTTCCCCTTTCTTAAAAAGAACTCTCCTTCTTTATCCAAAATTTTTCCTAAATTGTAGCTTGAAAAATCCTAGAAAAGGAGTGTTTATGTCTAAAGTGTTGATTATCGGTGCTGGTGGTGTTGCTAATGTTGTGGCTAGAAAATGCGCACAAAATAGTGAAGTTTATTCAGAACTTTTAATCGCTAGCAGAACCCAATCAAAATGCGATAAAATCGCTAGTGCTATCCAGAACATTCCTGTTTCTACAGCTAAAGTAGATGCCGATAAATCAGAAGAAGTGGCTGCCCTTATCCGCGATTTCAAACCTGAACTTGTAATGAATATTGCACTGCCCTATCAAGACCTTTCTATTATGGATGCTTGTTTAAAAGAAGGCGTGCATTACTTAGATACAGCAAATTACGAACCCAAAGACGAAGCTCATTTTGAATACAGTTGGCAATGGGCTTACCACGAACGCTTTAAAGAAGCACGTATTATGGCGCTTCTTGGTTCTGGTTTTGACCCAGGTATGACAAACGTTTATACGGCTTATGCTAAAAAGCATCACTTTGACCGTATGGATACTTTAGATATTTTAGATTGTAATGCAGGAAACCACGGAAAAGCATTTGCTACTAATTTTAACCCAGAAATAAACATCCGCGAAATTACTCAACCAGGGCGTTTCTATAAAGATGGTTCTTTCCATACTATCCCGGCAATGTCAAAACATCAAGCGGTAAATTACCCTGAAATTGGTGACCGCGAAAGTTATGTTCTTTTCCACGAAGAATTAGAATCTTTGGTAAAGCATTTCCCAGAACTGAAACAGGCTCGTTTTTGGATGACTTTTGGGCAACAATACCTAACTTATTTAGATGTTTTGCAAAATGTTGGAATGACTCGAATCGACCCTGTAAAATTCCAAGGCGTTGAAATTATTCCTCTAGAATTTTTAAAAGCTGTTCTTCCTGAACCAGGAACGCTTGGCGAAAATTACAGCGGAAAAACTTGCATTGGTTGCCAAATAATAGGCGAAAAAGACGGCAAACCAAAAACTTACTTTGTCTATAATGTTTGCGACCACGCCGAATGTTACAAAGAAGTAGAAGCTCAAGCCATTAGCTATACGACAGGCGTTCCTGCAATGCTTGGTGGCGCAATGATCCTAAAAGGTATCTGGAAAGGAGAAGGCGTATTCAATATGGAACAATTTGACCCGGATCCATTTATGGCTGAAATTGGAAAATGGGGACTTCCTTGGAAAGAATTATTCGAAACTAAACTCGTTTAAAACTTTTATATGGATATTCCCGCCGGCAAAGCCGGCGGGATATAAAAAAACAACTTAACAAAAGTTAAGTTGTTTTTTTATCGGGATGAATGGATTCGAACCATCGACCACTTGAACCCCATTCAAGTACTCTACCAGACTGAGCTACATCCCGAATGGTTTTTCAAATTTAGCATTATTCTTCTTTTTTTCAACCCAACGAAATTTTATTTCCAATAACCAATAATTAAAATCTCGGGCTTGGCGTTTTTATTGCCCTTACTTTCAAATGTCACAATTCGGCGTAAACTTTTTTGCCCAGGAAGAGAATTTTCTTTAGAAATTCCCTTAGTCGAAAGTTTAACTTTTAAACCCGGAACTTTTCCGCCCTCTTTGATTTCATCTATTTTTTCAATATTTAAAAAGACAGGAGTAAATTTAGCTTTAAATTCAGAAGCAAATTCTTTAGCGAGTTTTAATTCTGGTTTAGATTTTCCATCTGGCTTCCATACATAAAATTCCCACTCACGTTTTTCTCCGGGAGCATAATAACCAGCGTCGAGTAATTTCTCGCTAAAGAGAAGTTCTGGTTCTACTTCTCCCTCTAATGTTGCAGTAAATGTTTTACCCTCTTTAGTAACAAGAATTACCGTATGAGTAACAAGCCCCTCTGCATATTCTGACGAAATATCAAATTCTATCTTGAAGGATTTTCCCGGAAGAATTTTTTTAGGGAATTTAAAATTTTTACCGCCAACGCCTTGAGTCATTGCTGTTTCTAATTCAACAGGCGATTCTCCTGAATTTTTTCCTTCAAGAATTATATGACGAGTTTCTCCTTGAAGCATTTTACCAAATGAATAAACTTCTTTAGAAAAAGAAAGTTGCCCAGCAGCAAAAACTGGAGCTAGTAAAAATAGAAGTGTAAAGATTATTTTTTTCATATCTAGGAATATAAAAAAAAGAATAGACAAAAATATTTTTCAAATAATTTCTTTTAAGTAAAAAAATCATTTAAAACAGGAAATTCTTGACGCCATTCTAAAACTTCATTAGAATCAATCTCTGCGGAAATAACACATTCTTCATCAGAAGCTTCTGCTAAAATTTCTCCCTTCGGAGAAATAATACAAGAACCACCTGAATAACTTGTGTACGGGTCTTTTCCTGTTCTGTTTACGCCAAAAATATAAGCTTGATTTTCAATAGCCCGAGCTCGCAAAAGGGTTTTCCAATGAGACTGCCGAATAGAAGGCCAGGAAGCGCCCACATAAAAAGCAGTAGCTCCTAGAGAAATAGCTTTACGAAATAATTCCGGAAAACGCAAATCATAACAAATAAATGAAGAAATTTGGAAGTTATTCCAATTAAATACAGAAATTTCAGAACCTGGTTGAAAATTCTTTTTTTCAGAAAAAAATGGTTTAATTTTTTCGTAACCAGCCGATTCTACACCATTATTTTTTTCAAAAAATCCCACATGATTTTTAAGTTCATTTTTTGAGTTTGATATCCCTCCGCCTAGAACTAAACAAGAAGTTTCATTAGCTAGAGAACTTAAAAAGGAAACCGTTGGAGAATTTGGGTTTGAAAAGTCTTCGGCAATTCCTGCTTTTGGAGCATGCATAAAACCTGTTGCAAACATTTCTGGTAAAAGAATAAGCCCACCAGCTTCTACACTTTGAGAATCCAAAAGCGAACGAACTTTATCAAAATTCGCAAACTTGTCGTTCCAAATAATGTTCCATTGCAAAAGATAAACGCGCATATAGCTTTTTCTGCCTTTTTTCTTTAATATAAGAATGTTTTTCACTTTTTCGTTTTCTATTTTCAGTGTGTTCGTGCAAAACGGCTATTTAATCTAGCCTTCTGTACGCTTAAGTTTTTTTTGTTTTTGAGGATTTTATGCTATTTCGTTCTGTATTTTTCTGGATGAATACAGCGCTTGCTTTAGTTTTTGCGGCCAACTCTCCTTTTTTTGGAGTAGTTTTAGAATCTGAATCAGATATGCCGATTGCAGGAGTTTCTGTAACCTATCAATCAGGAAAAGAAATTGGAAAAACTAATTCACAAGGTCGATTTGAATTCGAACTAGATTCAAAGAATGCCAAACTTGTATTTTATAAAGAAGGTTACGATTCCCTTTCAATTGGCGCTAATGAATTTGCAGACCCATTAGATGTTATTGTACAACTCGTTCCAAATGTTCGAGATCTAGGTCAAAGCACCATTATTAGCGGAGAAGAAACAGGGCGTTTTGAAACCAAACGAGAAGTTCAACTAGAATCCTTAGAAGATGCTGCAGGCATGCGTTTCGATTTAACGGAACACTTAAGTCAAATGCCAGGTATTTCTGGTCAAAAGGATTTTTCAAGCGCTTTGTACTACGATGGTTCAAGAGCTTCCGATATTGCCTACCACCTAGGACGTCTTCGAATTCCAAATATGCGTCACTTGGATTTCGGCTTTCCAGGCAACTTTTCTGTAGTGAATCCACACGTTCTTGAAGGACTTGAATTTCACGACAATTATGGAAGTGGTCCTGTTACAGAAGGTTTAGCAACCGCTTTGCAATATTTGCCGGATACTGAAAAAAAAGAACTTTCAGGGCGAGTGTCTGCGGCAACTACTATGTTTGAAGGAGATATTACGACTCCGTTTTTCATTTGGGATGCTTTGAGAGTTTCTGTGCGAGTGTTAAACCCAGGAATGCTTCAAAATATGGGTGATAAATTCTTCTCTGAATTTTCAAAAAGCGAAGAAGATTGTAGCGATTGTCGCGTTTCTTCTTCTGACCCATACAAATTAACGGCATACGACGGCTATATGCAATTATTAGGAGGCGATTCTCTTGGAAATACATGGGCTTTAAGAGCATTGTATAGTAAAGATGAATACACTGTTCGGCAAGATACCGCTGAACGCCTTGATGAAATAAATAGTGTAAACATTATCAAAGGTTCTCAAGAATACATTGTTGCAGGTCTTGAATACACTGCCCCATTTGGAACGAGCTGGCATGTTGGGCTTGTTCATGAAAACCTTTCAGACACACTCCGCGACACTACCGGTTTTAGAAAAAACATTGCAGGGAGTGACGCGGCTTTAATAGACGCTTATCAATTAGAACATACCAAGCTCACTTTTGGTCTTGATAAAAAAATGAATGGGAAAATTTTGGGAGCGGATTTAAGCGGTTCGATTCTGTTGGATTGGCATTTCTTAGACCGTTCTTACCCCGATAACTTTAACACTTCTACTGATTTAAATGCACCCGTAATTCATTGGGTTTCAAAAATGAATTGGGAAGAAGAATCGTATTCAGCGGCACTAGCTGGAGGAGCTGTTTTTGATTTTGATGGAAACGGAGCGCCAATTGGTTCTCTTGATGGAGAAAAACGCTTTGGGGAATCTATTAGAATTTTTGGAAACGCCGCTTACCGAAGCGATTGGGACTATTCAGTAGAAGGCGGAAAATTACATGGACTTGTTGAATCTGGATCTTCTGCAAAATTAGGTGCTGGCTATCGCACAAAATATTTAGATTTATCTGCCCATGCTTATGGAAGATACTACAACGAACCAGAACTTCCTACGCCAAAAGCATTTGCTCATTATAAAGAATTAAGTAGCGCTGATTTTGCTTGGGTTTCCGGAGCTTCTGCAACTCTTGAATGGAAAACTTCACACCATTTTTCTTTAGGAACAAATATTGGCTCTACTTATGGCGAATATGAATTAGCAGATAATCGCTCTTTACCGTTTGAATCAAACGCCCGTCTTGATATGGTCACTCATTTTAGATATTATCCAAGAAAAGATTCTCTACTTTCATTTATTCTTTCTCACCACGCCGCCTGGCACCGCCCATTGTATTATTACGAAGTTCACTTATCTGAAAAAGAAGGAGAGCTCGGTACGCGTCGTATTCGTGATTTTGAAGAATTCACCGATTTATTCCGAACTGATTTCCGCGTCAATCTTGAATTCAATAGGCAAATCAAATTCATTAACCGCATTCGTTTCTTTGTAGAAGCCGATAATATTTTTGCAAATCTCGATGTTTCTGCCTTGCGGTTCCTAGGTGGTGAAAACGCAAGAGAACGTTCTCAAGTTACTGAGAATGTTTCTAAAAATGGAAAAATGGATTTAGTTCCTTTAATGGCTAAAGGAATGGGATTATACTTGCAATTTGGTGTAGATATTTTATTTGGTTCCTAGCCTAATGCGCTTGTTTCATTCAAAAATTCTCTACTTGATGTTATTGATTTCGACAAGTGCTTTTGCAGGAATTGAAGAGCCTTTTGTTCCTATTCCACCTAAAAAACCGAAAAGTTTTTGTATAGAAGCAGAAAAATTTTATTCCTTAATGGAAAAAACTAAAACCTATACAGAAATCACTAACTTTGAAGGACTAATTCTTGATTTACGCTACGGCACATTTCATAATTTTTCTGGACATGATTTGTATTGTGGTGGAAAGCGCGCTTTTTTACACAAAGACGCAGCCATAAAATTAAAGCGAGCAATTAAAATTTTAAACAAAGAATTTCCTCTATACAAATTCGTTATTTTTGATGCCGCTCGCCCATTATACGCTCAAGAAGAATTACGCAAAGCGGTCAGAGGAACTCCATATTCTCATTTTGTATCAAGTCCTTACCCAGGCGGAATGCACAATTTTGGCATGGCTCTTGACATAACTCTACAAGATCCCGATGGCAATAATTTAGAAATGGGAACTGATTTTGATTCTTTTGAATTGGCGGCAGGAAAAAAAGGTGAAGTTCAGGCATTAAAAACAGGAAGACTGAACGAAACTCACATTAAAAATAGAGAAATACTTCGAAATATTATGAAAAAAGCGGGGTTTATTCCACTTGCTTCAGAATGGTGGCATTTTAACGCTGACTTATCAAAAAATGTTCGCGAAAAATACAAACGACTTCCTTTTTAATTTTTCTAAAAAAAATCTATTTCTATCTTTAACGAGAATTTTGAATTCATTTCAAGTAAAAAAATCATTTGAGGTTTTTATGCAAGGCATTGAAAAGAAAATGTGGGATGGCCGTTTTGAAAGTGGAATGGCTCCTAGCATGATAGATTTGAGTTTTAGTTTAGCCTTTGACCAAGAATTAATTGAAGAAGACATTCAAGGTTCTATAGCTCACGGCAAAGGTCTTGTAGAATCTGGCGTTCTTAGTGAAGAAGAATTTCAAAAAATAGCGAACGGACTCCGCAGTATTTTGATTGATTATAAAAAGGGAATGCCGTTGTGGAACGCTGGCGACGAAGATATTCACATGGCTGTTGAACGTGTTTTGACTGAACGAATTGGACAACTCGGAAAAAAAATCCATACAGGACGCAGTAGAAACGATCAGGTAAGCACTGATTTTAAACTTTATATGCGCCATCGCGCCCAAGAAATTCTTGTTCTTGAAAAAGATTTAGCAAAAACTCTTTTAGAACTTTCTAAAAATTATGTTGGAAAAATTATGCCGGGTTATACTCATTTGCAACAAGCCCAGCCTATTTATTTCAGTCATTACTTAATGAGTTTTTTCTTTGCTGTAAGCCGCGATATTCTCCGACTTAAAAATTTTCTTTCGCTTCATACGGAACTGCCATTAGGTTCAGGAGCTATTGCAGGAAGTGCGTTCCCTTATCGTCGAAATTTAGTTGCAAAAGAACTTGGATTTAACGCCCCTAGCCCAAATAGTATTGATGCTGTAAGCCATCGTGATATGGCGTTAGAGTTTTTATCTGATTTATCAATAGTGGCAAATACCTTAAGTCGTTACGCTGAAGATTTTGTGAACTGGAGTTCAAGTGAATTTTCTTTCTTAACTCTTCATGATGCTTTCAGTAGCGGTTCTTCAATGATGCCTCAAAAGAAGAATCCTGATAGTATGGAATTAATTCGCGGAAAAGCCGGTAGAATGATAGGAAATTACACAGCCCTATTTACTTTGGTAAAAGGCGCTCCTCTTTCTTATAGCCGAGATCTTCAAGAAGATAAAGAACCGGTGATTGATTCTGTTCAAACGGTTAAAGTCATTTTGCAAGTGATGAAAGAAGCTCTTGAAACCGCTACATTCAATTTCGATAAAATGGAAAGTCGCATGCTTCCTGCGTTACTTGCTACTGACCTTGCTGATCTTTTAGTTGAAAACGGAACGCCCTTCCGCGACGCTCATCATATTGTAGGTTCTTTAGTCGGAAGTGCAGCAAAGCAGGGTAAAGAATTTACAGAACTTTCTGATGAAGAATGGGAGAATGCTGGAGTTCAAGCTCCAAAAGCTATTAAAGAAAAACTTACATTCCTCTATTCTATTGAAAGAAGAAATATTGAAGGCGGTACCGGTTCTAATTCTCTTCAAGAACAATTCACTAAAGCAGAGAATTTCTTAGAGAGTTTGAATTTCTAAAAAAATTACTCTTCCCGCTGGCGAAAGCCAGCGGGATTTTCCTTACCCAAAAATCATTTCAAAAATTTTCATTTAAAAATAATATTGGCAGAACGCTAAATCAATTGCAAAAAATATTCTATGCAATTAAATCCAATTCTTTAATTCTAAAGTTCCATTTTCAAGTTTCAAATAATTAAGAGAAAATAACCACTGCCCCGGAGAAGCAACAATTCCATTAGAAACATTCCAAATGCCCGAAATATGATGATGCCCATGCACAAAGAAATCAGAATGAGTTTCCTGCATCACTTGATTCCCTTTTTGCAAATACTCTTCTAATTGAATAATTTTACTTTCGCCATATTTTCGGCTATTTCGCCCCACAAAATGAGCTAACGACATTCCAAAATCTGGGTGAATCAAACGGAATAATTTTCGATTCAACGGAAAATCTAAAATGCGACGTATAAACCGATACCCTTTATCTGAAGAAGCTAAACCATCGCCATGCTCAAGATAAAGCCGTTTCCCTTGCGTTTCAAGAATCAGATTTTTTGAAGTTTTAACGCCTAAAGTTTTTTCAAAAAAATCTTCTAAAGCAAAATCATGATTACCCATCAAATAATGAATTTCAACCCCAGCATCAACTAAATCACCCAGAACACGATAAAGGGAAAAATGCTCTCTTGAAATGTAATATTTGTATTCATACCAAAATTCAAAAAGATCGCCTATAAAAACAATATGAGAAGCATTTTCAGCACAAGATTTCAAACATTCCAATAATTTTTCTTCACGATTTTTTACCGCTTTATCTGGAAACACTCCTAAATGAACATCTGAGAAAAAATAGGCAACATTTTTTTGCATACCTCTAATTTAAGAAAAACGCTACAAATTCATTTAAAGAAATTACAAAAAACTTCAAGATTTCTAAGTTTAATATGTGGTATTCTTCCAAAAAATTTATTCATTCCTTTTTCAATTTAAAAATAGCAAAGCCATCTTGCTCTTTTCCCCTTTTATTCTATGTGCTTGTTCTTCATCTTTTTGGAATGGAAATCATTTAAAAATCGAAGAAAAAAAACAAATTTCAACCGATTCTCTGATTTTAAAAATGAATATCAATGGAACTGAAATTTTACCAGCGAACGAATTGAAACAACTTTATGCACAAACCATAAATAAAAATTCTTGCAAAGAAAGCAAATTGAATATTTCCATTGATGGACAAGTTCAATCTATCAAAGAAAGTGCTTGGTATATTGGCATGGCGTTAATGATTCCCTTTTGGCCGGCAATGCCTTCTAAGACCAAATTGCTTTACACTTTAAACGCTTCTTTATATTGCAATGAAAATTTGTATTCTCAAATTACCTTACAAGAAGAAGAAGAAATCCATCTGTTTTTTTATGGAGCCATTCGAACGGCACCAATTCAAGAAGCTTCAGATTTAATTCATTACAAATTTGCTGCTAGGCTAAAAAGCGCCCTTCATGAAAACAAACCTGTAGATTCTTCTATTTTTACAGATTATCAGTTTTAGGAATTAGTATGCACACACTTTACATCGTAGCAACGCCCATTGGAAATTTAGAGGATATTACATTCCGCGCACTTCGTATTTTAAAAGAAGTTCCGCTTGTTCTCGCTGAAGACACTCGCCATTCTAGGCTATTATTTGACCACTTTGGCATTCGCACGCCTATGGAAGCTTACCATGATTTCAACAAAGAAAAAGTAACTCCGCGCTATGTAGAATATTTAAAAAATGAAGGAGACATTGCTCTTATTAGTGATGCGGGAACGCCAGGCGTAGCGGACCCGGCTTTTAACCTCGTTCGAGAATGTGTTCGCGAAGGAATTACCGTATGTCCTATTCCAGGAGCTTGCGCTATGATAAATGCCTTAATTGCAAGCGGGCTTCCTACAGATCGTTTTCGATTTGAAAATTTTTCGCCGAAAAAGAGCGCTCAACGTTTAAGAGTTCTTGAAGATTTGAAAGCAAATGCAGATTCAACTGTCATTTTTTACGCGAGTCCTCACAACCTTCTAAAATTTTTAGAAGAAATCAAAACTGTATTTGGAGAAATCACTGTTATTCTTGCTAGAGAATTAACAAAAAAATTTGAAGAATTTTTGCGCGGCACGCCAGAACAACTTTTAAACATTTACAAAGAAAAAACGCCAAAGGGTGAATTTGTACTTATGTTTCACCCACAAGATAAAGGCGGATTAAGCTTATGACTTTTTTTAGACGACTGATTTTATTTTTCAAAAAATCTACTAAAGTGCAAAAAACATTTTTTGCATTGCAATTAGCGTGTGCCATCTTTGCTGTTTTTTCTGCACCAAAAATTCCTGGGCTTTATGTCAATTTTCTTCAACTGCTTCCGCTCATTTTAAGCATTCCATTTTTCATTCCAAAACTTAAATTCAATGAATCAATTCGCACAAAAGCAACTTCGCATTTATTTTTCATTTCGAGCATAGCGTTTATATCTCTTGCCCTTGATTATTTATTAAAAAGCCACGCAGGCCTTGTTTTACTTGGAATTTCTTTTATTCCAGCGGGTTTGATCTGGATATTCCGTTTTATCCGTTGGAATTATCACTGCGTCAAAACAAAAGAATGTTTAATTGCTCTAGCTTTTTCTTCAATCGCCTGGGGCGCATACGCTTTAGCATTTCCTCCGCTTCCACTTGGTGCTGCCGCCATGATTTTGCTTGTACCATGGTTTCTTGTACTTGCAAGACATTCAAAAAATGCAGCACTATTTGCCACATTTTGGTCTGGCATGCTTTACAACACCATTAACTATTATTGGATTTACAATGTAATGAAAGTTGGCCCGGCCGGCATGATTCTCTTTGGGCTTTTTCTCTTAATTTGTTATTTCAGTTTATACAATGTAATCGCAGCGGCCGTTTTTATTTCTGTAAAAAACTTAAAAATCAAAAACAAAAAAGTTCTCTTATTATTATTCCCTTTATTCTACGCGGGCCTTGAAATGACTCGCACCTATGGAGATTTTGCATTCCCTTGGAGTCATTTAGGTTACGCATTAGGAAACCACCTTGAACTTTTACAAGCACTTTCCTACATAGGAATCTTTGGCTACACCATTTTAATTTTATACGCGAATATGGCTGTCGCTTATGGCATACTTCAAAAAAAATATGCTCTATTTATAACGCCAATTATTTTACTTGCCATTCTTTTCATGCATGGGAAATGGGTTCTTTCGCACGAAACGGCAATTCCATTTTATGAAGGAAAGGAAAAAGCTCCTAAAATTGCACTTGTTCAACCAAGCATTCCTCAAACAGCCAAATGGAGCAAAGCATATTTAGATTCTGTTGTAGGAAAAACACTTCAGCTTGTAGAAGATAGTGTTCAAGCCGATTCTGTGAATTTAATTGTTCTTGCAGAAACTGCCGTTCCTGACCACATAAAAAGACAACCTTTAATCCAACGAAGAATCCAACAACTTTCTCTAAATAAAAATGCTCCTATCTTAACCGGTGCGCTAGATTATCAAAGGTTAAATGCCTCCAAGGAAGCGCCCAAAAGATACGATGTTTACAATGCTTCATTTCTTTTCCACACGGACAATTCCATACCTTCACGCTACATCAAAAAACATTTAGTTCCATTCAGTGAGCGCATTCCATTCGACGATGTTTTTCCAATTTTAAACTACGTTGATTTTGGTGAAGGCGATTTTGTTGCAGGTAAATTAACGCCCGTTTACGAGCCATTCTCTTGGACGCCATACATTTGCTACGACGCTATTTTCGGTGACCTTGTACGAGAAGCGATTCGCGAAGGTTCACGCTTAATGGTAAACATCACTAACGACGGCTGGTTTGGAAAAAGCACCGCACCTTACCAACACTTAAACTTAATCCGTTATCGAGCCATAGAACACGGCTACCCTGTTGCTCGAGTAGCAAACAGTGGCATTACAACTTTCATCGATCAATACGGGCATTTCAGCGAGAGAACCACACTTTTTTCCGACCGAGTTTTAATTTCAAAAATCCCATTACGAACTAAAGACACTCTATATTTTCACATTGGCGATTTCGTAGAAAAAGGCTTGCTAATATTCCTACTAGCCTATTTAATTTTAATGTTTATACAAATTAAATTTTCAAGAACAAATCCAAATAAAGTTTAAGTTATATAGCGGTACGGCTTTCGCCGCCCGTGCCCTTGCGTTATCGCGCGGCGAAATTCAAACAGAAAACGCCGCGCGTCCGTCCAGCCTGCCTCTCGGCAGTCCTTCCCCATACGGGCTACGGTCACTACCGCCATAATTATTTTATAGAACAATTTGAATTATAAAACTTTTCTAGCAGAGCATTAAAAACACTGAGCGAGAATCTAAAAGATTCACTCTGCACTCAGTCATAGAAACTAAAGTTAACTTGGATTCCATAACTCACGTTTATTAAGATTCATCCAGCAATAAGCGAGTGGGTAGCGGAAGACCAAAACTTGGGCTGAAGCGAGGGAGAGACTTCTCCCTTTTTATTTTTTTACTAAATTTCCTCATTATGGAAACACGTTATAATTCTAAAGATGTAGAGGCCCGCTGGCATCAAAATTGGGCTCAAAAAAATAGTTTTGCTCCTAGCGGAAATGGTGAACCTTTTTCTGTGGTTATTCCACCTCCAAACGTCACTGGTGCTCTTCATTTAGGGCATGCTCTTAACAATTCAATTCAAGATATTTTAGTTCGTTATCGTCGTAAAACCGGTCGCGATACACTCTGGATTCCAGGCACAGACCACGCAGGTATTGCAACACAAGCAGTCGTAGAAAAAAGACTTTTTGAAAATGAACGCAAAACACGTCATGATATTGGTCGTGATGGTCTTGTGGAACGCATTTGGCAATGGAAAGAAGAATATGAAACTCGAATTACCACTCAGCTTAAAAGCATGGGAATCAGTTGTGATTGGAGTCGTCAACGTTTTACTTTAGATCCAATTTGTGCAAAAGCAGTTCGCCACGCTTTCTTTAACTTGTTTAAAAAAGGTCTTATCTATCGCGGCAAACGTTTAGTAAACTGGGACACTAAACTCCAAACCGCTGTGGCTGACGATGAAATTTATCGCGAAAATGTAAAAGGACATTTCTGGACATTCAAATACCCATTAGCAGATGGTTCTGGTTTTATTCCTGTAGCAACTACTCGCCCTGAAACAATTCTTGGCGATACGGCTGTAGCTGTTCACCCAAGCGATGAACGCTATGCTCATTTTATTGGGAAAACCTTGAAGGTTCCTTTCGTAGATAGAGAAATTCCTATTATCGCAGACGCAATTCTTGTGGATAAAGAATTCGGAACTGGTTCTGTAAAAGTTACACCAGCACATGATCCGAACGACTACGCTACAGGGCTTCGTCATAAGCTCCCAATGATTAACATTTTGAATCCAGACGGCACTTTAAATGAAAATGCCGGAAAATTCCAAGGCTTAAAAGGCATGGCTGCTCGTGAAGCTGTTGTTAAAGGTCTTGAAGAATTAGAACTTCTCATTAAAGTGGAAGATCACGAAATGGAAGTTGGGCATTCGGATCGTTCTAAAACAATCATTGAACCTTATCTCAGCGATCAATGGTTTGTAAAAATGGAAGTTCTTGCAGAAAATGCAATGAACGCCGTAAAATCTGGTGAAATCAAAATCATCCCGGAACGCTATGCCAATAAGTATCTAGATTGGCTCGGCGAAAAACGCGATTGGTGTATTAGCCGTCAGCTTTGGTGGGGGCATCGTATTCCTATTTGGCATACCGATGCTAGTGAAGATGAATTGAAAGCTGCTTTTGCTGGCCGTAATGACATTTACTTCTACAAAGCCGAAAATGGTGGTTATCTTGTTTGCAGTCAAGAAGAAGACTTACAAGAAAACGCAGTGCCTGGTCGCGTATTAAAACAAGAAGAAGATGTGCTTGACACCTGGTTCTCTAGCGGACTTTGGCCTCATTCCACTATGGGGTGGCCTGAAGAAACCGACACACTCAAGCGTTACTACCCTACTTCAGTACTTGTAACAAGCCGCGATATCATTACGCTATGGGTTGCCCGCATGGTTCTCTTTAGCCAAGAAAATATGGGTACGGTTCCTTTTAAAACCGTTTATATTCACCCGAAAATTCTGGATGGTAAAGGACAAACCATGAGTAAATCCAAAGGGAACGGCGTGGACCCAATGGATATTGAAGAAAAGTATGGCACCGACGCTCTCCGCTTTGTGATGGCAAGCCTCTGCACCGACAACCAAGATGTGCGTTTGCCTGTAAAAAAAGAAATTCAACCAGATTGCAGAGAAATCAACACTTCTGAAAAGTTTGAAATCGGTCGTAACTTCAGCAATAAGTTGTGGAACGCTTGTCGTTTCCTTTACCCACAACTTGAACAAGCTGGAGCTCTTGCCACCGAACTCCCGATGGACAAAAGCTTGTTTGCTCTCGAAGACAAGTGGATCCTTAGTCGCTTGCAAACAACCATTAAAGATGCAACCCGCATGCTCGAAGAATACCATTTTGCCGAACTTACCGGGTTCTTGTATCGCTTTGTATGGGACGATGTTTGTTCTAGTTACTTAGAAATCAAAAAAGCTGTAATCAATAGCGAAACGCTCACTCCTGAAAAGAAGAATGCGATGGCTATTCTCAGCTATGTGCTAAAAAATGTGCTTGATTTACTCCACCCTGTGATGCCATTCATTACAGAAGAGCTCAACAGCATTTTATTCCAAGGTTCAGAAATGGTTATTAGCCGTGCTTGGCCCAAAGCCGACGATTCGCTTATTGACGCAAAAATTGAAACCGCTTTCGACCAAGCATTCGCCGTTGTAGAAAGTGTGCGTGGTGTTCGTGGGCGTTACAACGTAAGCCCAGCCACCAAACTCTCTGCTGTGCTAAATGTGGACGAAGCCTCAACAGAAGCAAGCGTCAAAGACTGCATGGCAATCATTACAGAACTTTCGGGACTATCTAACTTGAGCATCGCCGTAAAGGCTGCTAAGCCGAAATTCAGCGCAAGTGCTGTTGTTCCTGGTGGTGAACTTTATGTTCCGCTTGAAGGAATTCTTGACCCTGCTGCTGAAATTGCTCGCCTAGAAAAAGAGATTGAAAAAGCGAGAAGTTTCGCTGCTTCGATTGAGAAAAAGCTTTCTAACCAAAAGTTTGTCTCAGGAGCTCCCGAGGCGGTAGTCAACGCTGAACGCACAAAGCTCGCTACGCAACAAGACATTATTGCGAAGAATGAAGCTGCGCTGAAGGAACTGAAGTAACACAAACCGCCAAGGCGGATTGTGTCATCCTGAACGAAGCTAATCAAAGCAAAATCAAAGAATCTGAAAAGCATGAAGAGGTATTCCTAACGGAGCACCTCTTTTTTATTCCTAAAATCAATTTTCAGAACGAGTCTTTTCTGTATATTCAGCCCAGACTTCTGTAGCCAAGTATTTGTCACTGCGACAATGGAGATCAGCAACTCCATCATCTATCAAATCAGCTGTTTCAGACTCATAGTAAATGTCCGTCGCTTTCTGCAAAGATACATGGAACATATCGCTAATACAAGCAATAACTCTAGCGCATTTTGCACTTTTCAAAATTTGCTTGCTTGCATCGGTCATAATCGCTCACTTTTGATGTGGGTCAAGCAACGGCGAAGCATTTCTTCAGAACGAACGCAATACTGAATATTCGGAGTCACAAACTCCAATAAACCTAAAGTTTCCTGCAATGAAATTTCGCCAGTCAGATATCGATCTAAAGTTAAAATGACCCTATCATTGGCTAAGTCCAAATCTAGTCGATCAAAAACGACGAGGAATGATACAGTCTCATTAAGTCAACATCCCATTTCCTAAATATATATTGACATGTCATTATATTTCTAATCAAAACCTTTCTCAATCGAAATTTCTGCCTTTTAAATCAAAAGATTTCCCTGCTTTAAAATAACATGGAGAAAAGGGATTCTTGCAATGTTTGGAATCTAAAATATTCGAATGAAATACCTTTTTTGAAATGAATAGACTTGGTTTTTCGTCATTATTTTCCTCATCAGAATTTTCTTCGGAATTTTCATTTTTAGAATTTTCTTCTTGATACAACATAAGAATTTCTTGTTCTGTTAATGCTCTGCCGTAAATTCGCAAATCATCAATTTTTCCTTGAAAGAAACTCCACTTAGAACGAGTTCCTAAACGTAACGGTGCTGTTCCATTTTGAACTTGAACGCCATAGGTAACATCAAATAAATCATCTTGATCTTTTTGAACTCCATTTTTGAATAAAGTAATTTTATTCGTTGCAATATCATACCTAGCAACAAAATGAATCCACTCATTAGCTTCTAAAGACTCTTGCACATAACTTCCGGCCCCTAAACCACCGGCTAAATTAAACGCATACGCAGAAATTCGATTAGGTCTATTTTCTTGTGATTCGGAAAGATTTTTGTTATACATTCTAAAAGTCCATTCATGTTGATTTGGTTCTCCCTTACCCATCCAATGCACATAACCACCACTTTCTGCATTTTCAAAATTCAAAACTTCCGGACTTACCCAAACAGAGATAGTCAAAGCCCCCTGTGTAATAATGCTAAAAGCGTCGTGGTCAGAAATTTCAAGATAACTTTCATTCCCATCAAAATAAGCCGCTGAATTTTCATTACCAAAACGATCTACGCCAAATGAAGTTCCATAATTTTTAACAGAAAAACTTTCAAGAGAATCTGAATTAGTAAGTGCATTTTCAAAACTTTCACTAAAAGGAAAATAAGCCACTAAATTATCACTTGGAATATTCTCCGAACTTGCAGCAGAAACACTCATTGCAAAAGAAAAAATACAAAAGAAAATAAAACTTAAAAAAGAACGATTCATAGTAATGAATATAAACTTTTTTTGGAGAAAATTCATTCAATTTCATACGAAAACCATTTATTCTAATTCAAAATACTTCAAACTTTGTTTTATATTTTAGAGCAAACCAAGGATTAACGATGAAAAAATTTTTGTGGACCACTTTTGCTTTATTTTTATTTCTTCTCATTGGATGTTCAGACAATTCTAAACTAGCCAATCGTGTTTTCGGTATTAACGACTTAAAACACAAAAAAGTTGGCGTTCAAATCGGTAATACAGCTGACATTTACGCTACTGATTTTGGCGGAGATACGGCAAAAATCCAGGTTGAACGTTATTCAAAATTAGCCGATGCGATTCAAGCATTAAAACAAGGAAAAATAGAAGCAATTCTTTGCGATAATCAACCAGCCATTGCTTTTGTAAAGAAAAACCCATCTTTAGATATTCTAGAAGAAGTTTTTGTTGAAGAAACTTATGCCGGTGTAATTGCTAAAAAAAACACATCATTACTTGATTCCGTAAATTCAGCCTTCGAACAACTTAAAGTCTCTGGTATTTACGATTCTATTATAAACACCTACATCAATGAAACTTCAAATTTCCATTACATTCCAAAAACAAAAAACGCTCCTAAATTAGTCTTAGCCACAAACGCTCAATTTCCACCTTACGAATTTCATACAGCCAATGGCATTGAAGGAATCGATATTGAAATAGCTTACTTCATCGCTGATTTTTTAGGCAGAGAACTTGAAATTCAAGACATGGAATTCGACGCCATTATCAACGCAGTCAACTCAGGAAAAGCAGACATTGGACTAGCAGGTTTTACCATTACAGAAGAACGAAAACAATCTATTAATTTCACAACTCCATACGCCAATTCAAAAATCGTAATTGTTGTACGCAAAAATTCTTCTTCTGAACAATCTCTTTCAATAAAAGAACTTTTTTACAACAACTTAATCAAAGATTCTCGCTGGAAATTTATTGTCGAAGGTTTGGGAAACACTTTAATTATTTCTCTATTTGCTGCTCTGCTCGGTGTATTTATTGGCACAGCCATTTCTTTTATTCGTTGTACAAACGAGGTAACTGGGCGATTAAAAATTTTAAACAGAATTTCCATGATTTATCTGGCAATTATTCGTGGCACGCCTGTTATGGTTCAACTTTTGATTATCTACTACGTTATTTTTTCTTCAGTCAATGTAAACAAAATTCTTGTAGCAATCATTGCTTTTGGAATCAACTCTGGCGCTTACGTTTCTGAAATTCTTAGAAGTGGCTTTAAAGCCATTGACCCAGGACAAGTAGAAGCCGGTCGAAGTCTTGGTTTGAAATTCGGACATATATTGCGACACATTACATTTCCTCAAGCATTTAAAAATTCTTTACCTGCAATGACCAATGAATTTATCACTTTAATTAAAGAAACGTCTATTTGCGGTTACATTGGTCTAACCGATTTGACTCGTGGAGGCGATATAATTAGAAGCCTAACTTACGAAGCCATGCTCCCGCTCTTAATTGTAGCCGCTATTTATTTTATTATGGTGGCAGGGCTTTCTACCTGTGTAGCTCGTTTAGAAAAGAGGTTGAAAAAAAATGAACGCTAATCCTGAAACTCTTCTTGAAGTAAAAAATCTTGTTAAATCCTTTGGAAAACTCCAAGTATTAAAGGGCGTTTCTCTTAATGTTCAAAAAGGCGATATCATTGCAATCATCGGACCATCTGGTTGTGGAAAATCAACTTTCATAAGGCACCTCAATCTCTTAGAAAAACCTGATCAAGGAGAGATCCTTTTCAAAGGAAAAAGTATTTTAGGGAAAGATGTAGAATCTAGCCGCATTCGAGAACAAATCGGAATGGTTTTTCAGCAATTTAATCTTTTCAAGAATTTGAACGCTATTGAAAATATTATGCTTGCCCCCGTCACTCTTGGAAAATTATCCAAGAAAGAAGCGGAGGAAAAAGCCATAGAATTGTTAGAACGCGTAGGGCTTTCTGAATACGCCAAACACTACCCTTCAAAACTTTCTGGTGGTCAACAACAGCGAGTAGCTATTGCTAGAGCTATGGCAATGAACCCAGAAATTTTACTTTTTGATGAACCGACTAGCGCTTTAGATCCTGAAATGGTTGGAGAAGTTCTTAAAATTATTCGTGATTTAGCAAATTCCGGCATGACAATGCTTATCGTGACCCATGAAATGAACTTTGCTCGAAATGTTTCAAACCGAGTCCTTTTCTTTTCAGAAGGAAACATCAGAGAAGAAGGTTCGCCAAAAGAGCTTTTTGAAAATCCTAAAGATGAGCGCCTAAAAGATTTTTTAGCGGCCACTAAGCATTAATTTTTTTATTTAAGAAAAAAAGACGGAAACGCCTTTTTCCGTCTTTTTAACGTGGACAATTTATCCAAAAAACATGCAATTCTCTATAATTTTTCTCTTCTTTTTCAATCTATTTTGTTCATGTAATTCCTCAAAAAAGGAATTTTAAAACGAATCTGTTTCATCCAAACACCCCAAACCCTTCCCCGAACGAATGTTCGGGGAATTTTAACAAACAAAATTACGTAAGTAATTTTCAATACCACCTTCTAAAAAAAATTTAAATTTATACGTGAATTCTTGACAATTTATCCATGAATTTTATCTTTACTTAAAAATATAGAACGCCAAGTATAATATATTTTCTATGATGATGAATTTTTCCGACATTGCTGATTACCGCGATTTCTTAAAAGAATTTTATAAGCGTCGCAAAGCAGAAATGCCTTTTTATAGCTACCGAATGATGGGCGATAAACTCGGGCTCGATTCTAGCTATTTATATCGAATCCTTCAAAAAAAACAACATCTTCCGACACATGCTCTTCCTGCCGCTAAAGAAATATTAGCTCTTTCTGGTAGGCAAGCTGAATATTTTGATTTACTTTATTCCATTGCTCTCACAAAAGACAAAAATAAACGAGAAGAACTCACAACCAAAATTCTTTCTTTGCAAGATGTAAACAGACATAGCCTCCAGCAAGCTGAATTGAAAGTTATAGAAAATTGGTGGATTCCAGTAGTTCGTGCTTATTTAGAATTAAATGGAGGCGTTTTAAATTACAAAAAAATTGCTAGTGATATTTTTCCGCCGATTACAGAATCTCAAGCAAAAGATGCTGTTGAAACTCTTCTTGAAGTCGGATTATTAAAAAAATTAGCATCTGGTCGAGTTGCCTTAACCAATTCTCATTTAACCGTTGGAGGAATAGAAAAATCAAAAGCGGTTCGAAATTTTCAACGCGAAGTTTTAAATTTAGCCGCCGAATCCCTAGAATCAGTTCCCGTTCAGGAACGAAACATTTCTACCCTTACGCTTTCTGTTGATCAATCTTGTTTCGACGATTTAACCGAAATGCTCCGCGAATTTAGGCGTTTAGTCCAAAAAAGAGTAGATGAATCCAAATCTCCTGACAAAGTCATGCAATTATCTATGGCTTTTTATCCTGTTGCACATAAAAAAAATTAATTTATATTAAGTAGCGGAGTTTTCATGCAGTGGATAAAAAAAACAAGTTTCGGTATTTTATTCTTTTGCTTAGTAGCTTGTACTAGCAACGATGCCGAAGTGGCCGGTTCTACTCTTGAAACAGAAAATTCCATAGCATTACTGGCGACCCTTCCTAACGGAAACCCAGTGGAAAACGCACTTGTATTTTTACATAAGTCAGATTTTTTAAGAACAGCTGATACTCAAGTTACTGAAAATGCTCCTGAAACAAATGAAAATGGAATTTTTTCATTAGATACTCTTTCTCCAGGAAAATACATTGCAGAAGTTAAAACTAAACAAAATGATTTAGAACTTAAAGGTGCGATTTCTTTTGAAATTACAAACCATCTAGATTCTTCTGTTATTTTCTCGGTTAAAGTAGATGAAGGAGCTATTTTCTCAGGAAACGTTCAAACTCAGCAGCAGAATGCTTGGGTTATGATTCGTGGCCTTGAATACGCTGTTCCAGTAGATTCTCTCGGAAATTACTCATTCCCTTCTTTGCCTTTAGGCGATTTTGAATTCGTTCTCGTTCATTTAGATTCTAATGAAAATTATAAAGTTACAGCCTCTGTTCAGCAGTGTGTAGGCTGCAATTCTCCAAGCATTCCTATTATTGACACAACTCGCGTAATTTTACCTTCTGATTCTATTGATAAAGATTCAACTCAGCAAGATCTCACTCCAAGTGATTCTACAATTCAAAAACCGGATTCAACACAAGTAGATACTTCAAAAACAGATACAGTTCCACATTTCATGTTCGAAAATTTTGAAAGTGGTACCACTGAATGGTATTCGTCTTTTTCGCAATACGCTTCTGGTTATTTAGAACACACTACTGCCGGCAATTCCCGTGATGGTTATGCAGCCCACTTTGTATGCCAAAACGACTCTGCTTATAACTGGGCGCTCATGGGTAAATATCTTGGCGGTCCTGTTGATATGTCTGATTTAGATTCTGTTGTTTTTTGGGCAAGAGGTTCTGTAAATACTTACATTTCATTTTCTTTTGATATTGTGAATGGAACAAACCCAGATATAACTAGTGTCAAATCTTGGGCTCATATCTACTTAGATTCCGAATGGAAAAAATACACCTTAACACCTTCAAATCTTCTAAAAGCCGATAGCATCGGCGGAAATGTTGGTTGGGAAAACGTCAAAACAGGAATTACCAATATTTCAATTTTCGGCGGAACCGGCGGAGAATTTTGGATAGATGATATTGAATTCTTTGGCTACGAAAAATTTGCTATTAAAGAATAACTTAATTTCCGATTCGTTTTTCTAACCTCAAAAAAATTTATTCTGCTATTTTCTATATTCTTAAACATGACTCAAGCAGAAAATAAGATTTCTTCTATTGTTTTTAATAACTTGAAAGAATTGATGAAGGGTAAAAATGCAGCCCACGAATCAATGTTTAAATTTCATTGGAAAAAATTATGGCCATTTAATTTAATTTGGCCTCAAGTTGATTATTTACGCATTCAACGTTTTATGGAAAATATTAGCGAAGAATGTAAAAAGCAAAAAGAATTCATCAAAAAAAACAAATCAAACGCTATTAATGAAACGGAAAGTAATTTCTTAAACGCTACACTTTCTTATTTAGATGTTTTAAAAATTTCCTGCGAAAAACTTTCTGCAGTTGCCGATTTTAAACAAAAGTTACTTGAAAAGAAAATTAAACGCGATGTTTTCGCTTTTAATAAAATTTTAAAAGAATATGAACAAGCTCAAACTGATTTAGTTCGTGCCGGTGCATTTGTTCGCATGCACTGGGGCGAATTAAAAATGCAAGAATCTAATGGCTCAAATTAGTGTAATTGTTCCTATTTATAATACGGCAATTTATTTAAAAGAATGTTTGGATAGTTTACTCGCCCAAACTTTTCATAATTTTGAAGCAATTCTTGTTGATGATGGTTCCACAGATAATTCTTTTGAAATTGCAAATGAATACGTTCAAAAAGATTCTCGTTTTAAAATTTTTCAGCAAGAAAACCAAGGACTTTTCAGTGCTAGAAACACGGGGTTAAAACACGCCGTTGGAAAATGGATCACATTCCTAGATAGTGACGATTGTTTTTCACCATATTTTTTAGAAAAAACTTTAAAACTCGCCGAAGCAACTCTTTCTAAAATTGCGATTTCAGCTCATTCTACATTTTCTGAAAATTTAAAACCAACAAACCCAAAACATCAGAAATTTCATTCTTACATATTGAATGGTAAAGAAGCACTTCAAAACGCATTATATCAAAAAAATATGCCAGATTACTCGGCATGGAATAAACTGTACTCGGCTGAAATATGGCAAAATACTTCATTTAAACCTTACAAATTTGCAGAAGATTTAGCGACCATTCCAGAAATTTTTCTTAAATGTAACCGAGTGGCTGTTACCACAGAACCTCTTTATTTTTACAGAAAAAGAAAAGATAGTTTGCTATCCTCTTCCTATAACGAAGACAAGGCTTTATTATTAAAAATTGCAGAAGATTTATATAAAATCGTTTCTAAATCTGAACCTAAGTTAATTCCCGCAGCACAAAACACCGTTCTTAGTGCAGCCTTTTCCATTCTTTGGAAAACTCCAAACACACTTCCCTATCAAAATACAAGAAAACAAGCTTATAGCTACATCAAACAATTACGTTGGAAAGCCATTTTAGATACACGCACAAGGTTTAGAAATAAAGTTGCGTCATTTATTTCTATTTTCGGAAAACGTATTTTAATATTCTGCATGCGGAGATTCGGATGATTCCTCAAAAGATACATTTTTGTTGGTTTTCTTCTGAACCATATCCAGAAAAAATGCAGAAATGTATTGCAAGCTGGAAACGAGTTCTCCCTGATTACGAACAAATTCACTGGACAAAAGAAAAGGCTCTGGCTTTAAATATTCCTTGGGTAAATAAGGCCATAAAAGAAAAACGCTGGGCATTTGCCGCCGATGCCATTAGACTTTATGCCATTTGGAGGGAGGGCGGTATTTATTTAGACACCGATGTGGAATGTATTCGCCCCTTTACTCCACTACTCAAGCAGGAATATTTTTTTTGTTACGAAAATGGCTCTAAAAGAATAGAGGGCGCAGTGCTTGGCGCTCAAGAAAAAAATCCATTCATTAAACAAGCTCTTGATTTTTACCTAAATACAGAATTTAATTTTTCTGAAAAAAATATAGATCAATTCATTTTGCCAAAAGTCATGCAAAATGCTTTCGAAAAATTTTCACTGACTATTTTTCCTGAAGATTATTTTTCACCCAAAAATTATTACGACGGAACTATTCAAATTACAGAAAATACTTTTTGCATTCACCACTTTGAAAGTTCCTGGCGTTCTCCGATTATTCAAAAGAGCATTAAGCGCCGCCATAAACTCTACAAAATTTTTCCAAAACCTGTTGCAAAAATTTTAAACTACCCTATTTCACTTTTAGCCAATTTACGGACTTTAGGAATAAAAAATTCCATCAAAAAATTATTCCATTAAAACAAATTCCCACTTGGTGTAACCAAGTGGGAATTTTGAATTATAAATAAATTAAGAAATCAAAGAACAAGCTTTATCTAAAATTGATAAAGCATCTTCCACTTCTGATTTTGAAACATTTAACGGTGGTAAAAGTCTAAGAACATTTGCTCCTGCCCTATGAACAAGCAAACCATTTTCACGTGCAGTTGCAATTAATTCCGCCACAGGCTTTTCTGTTTCAATTCCAAGAAGAAGTCCGTCTCCGTGAACACTTCCTAAGAAAGAATATTTTTCAGCAAGCTTTGCTAAACCTGCTTTTAATTCTTCAGAGCGAAGAATCACATTTTCCATAAAGCCAGGAGTTGTAACTTCGTTGACTACAGCAAGTCCGGCTGCACACGCTAGCGGATTACCACCAAAAGTCGTTCCATGATCGCCAGGACGCAAAGCACTAGCCACTTGTTCGGTCATTAAAACCATACCAAGAGGCAAGCCGCCACCAATACCTTTTGCTAAAGAAACTAAGTCGGCATGCAAACCATATTTTTTCACACCCAAGAAAGTTCCAAGGCGTCCAACTCCAGTTTGAACTTCATCTGCTATTACAAGGCAATTAAATTTTTCACGCAATTCGTTAATAGTTTTCACCATTTCTTCTGAAATGGTCATCACGCCGCCTTCGGCGGCGAGAGGTTCTAGCATAATAGCACAAGTATTTTCGTTAACTACTTGTTTTAAAGCTTCTGTATCGTTCCAAACCACGTGTTCAAATTCACCTGGCATCGGTCCAAAACCTTCACGCAATGCAGGCTGCCCGGTTGCAGAAAGTGCCGCAAAAGTTCTGCCATGAAAACTATTTAAGAACGTAACTATTTTTTGTTTTTCAGGCTTTCCATTTCTATTAAAAAACTTTCTAGCAAATTTAATCGCACCTTCATTTGCCTCTGTTCCTGAATTACAAAAGAATACTTTACTATAATCAGAAACTTCAACAATTCGCTTGGCTAATTCTAGTTGCGGTTTATTTGGATAAAGATTACTGATATGAATAAAATCTTCTGCTTGACGACGAATCGCGGCAACCACAGACGGATGACAATGTCCAAGAGCATTCACCGCAATACCCGAAACAAAATCCAGGTAACGCTTGCCAGAAGCATCTTCTAAATAACTGCCTTTACCAGAAACAAAATTTAAATCGGCTTTACCATAAAGTGAGGCCAACAACTGCGAATCAGCATCTTTAAAATTAGTGAAGGATTGTGCCATCGTTTATATCTCCTTGCATCTGCTGAACAAAACGTTCATGACCATTAAAACCAACAATATGAATTGCCTGAATACCTTGCTTAATAGAGCGGAAACTATCTCTGACTTTTGGAATCATTCCGCCAGAAATAACGCCATCAACAATTAATTTTTCAGCCAGTTCTTCAGAAAGTTCAGGCAACACTTTCTTTTCTAAATCCATAACACCAGGAACATCACTTACAAGAACAAACTGGTCAACAGAAAGTGCTGTTGCTAGTTCAGAAGCGGCTGTGTCAGCATTGACATTCCAAGAAAGTCCGTTTCCAAAAGAAATCGGGCTAACTACAGGAATAAAACCGGCATTCCAAAGCGCATCTATCACTTTGGTATCTACAGCACAAATTTCACCAACAAGGCCTAAATCAACATTTCCTTTGCGTTTTACCACCTTAAAAAGCCCACCATCAACGCCAGAAATTCCAACAGCAGGGCAATCATTCTGTAAAAACAAACGCACTAACTTTTTATTGACAGCTCCTGAAAGCGTCATTTCTACCATTTTCATAATAGAAGGTGTTGTAACACGCAAGCCATCGATAAACTGCGGTTCTTCTTTTAAAAGGCCGATATTTTCATTTATTTCCTTTCCACCACCATGAACAAGAGCCACTTGAAAACCAAGAGATGGGAGTTTTGCCACTGCAGAAACAAACTCAGAAAGTTTCGTTTCATCTACCGCTAAACTTCCACCAATTTTTATCACTACTTTTTTCATATTCAAAAGCCTCAAAAAAATTCTTCCAAAATCTAGAAATAAATTCTTCCACCACATTCTTTTTTTTGCTATATTCAACATATCACCATTCAAGAAAAGGAATTTATTATGGCTATTACAAAAGTTTGGCTTGATGAATCAAGCGACGAATGCATTTCTTGCGGCGCTTGCGAATCTGTTTGCTCTGATGTTTTCACTGTAAACGATAAAATGAGCGTTAATGAAGGCGCTGATTTTAACGCATTTGAAGCAGAAATTCAAGATGCTGCTTCTTCTTGCCCAGCAGGTGTTATTAAGTACGAATAATTTTTTCGTATTTAAAAATTTTATCCCGATTCTTTTGAATCGGGATTTTTTTACATAAAGTTTAGAACTTTATGTAAAAAAACATTTCATAAACAAAAATTCCCGCAGGCAGAGCCTGCGGGAATTTCAAAACAAGGATTTCCAAACAAGGATTTCACAACAAGAGTTTTCAAATAAAATTTATTGCATTTTACCAGAACGCAAAACATCCATCATATTAAATGGACGAGCAGTCCCAGACTTCAAATGTTCTGCTAAAAAGAAAACAGCATCGGCAGTCCCTTCGGCATAAATTTTACGGCCACAAACATTATGCTGGAATTCAAAATGAACCGTTTTATCTTGGCTATCTAAAGAATAAGTATGGAACGCATGACCGCCTAAATATTCTTCTGGCACTTTCATAAGTTCCATTTGTTCTTTTTCAGTACGAACCTTTACAATTTCTTCTTCAGAACAAGAAAGTCCCATTTTTTCAAAAGAAGCCACCACAGCCTTTGCTGTTCCGCTAGTATCTGCTTTAGTTTTCTGGTGACTTTCCACCACAGAAAGCGTATAACCAGAAAATGCTCCAGGAAATTCTTTAGATAAAAATTCAATCATCGCCTGGAACGCCACAATCTGCTTTGCCATATTCGGCGCAATAATACAGGGGTGATTTTTTTCTTGAACCAATTTCATTAATGCATCTCTATCGCCGCCAGTTGTTCCCATCACAAAAGGCAAGCCATGACGCACATAAAATTCAGCATTATCATTCACTGCTGACGGGTGCGTATAATCAATACAAATAAGGTCCGGGTATTCTTTTAAAACTTCCTGAATACGTTCTTCTCGATTAGAAGGTTTCAAAAGCTGAATCGTTTTACCAGCTACTTCAGATTCATTTTCTACAATAATTTCACCAGTCAAAGAATATGGCACCAAAAACAGACCGCGTTCCACACAAGTTTCTGCAACCATTCGCCCCATATTACCAGGAATTCCGTTCACCATCACTTGGATAGACATAAATACACCTCTTTGTTCTAATTTTACAACCGAAAAGGTAGAAAATTTTATTTTTAGTTCATGAAAAATTTAAAGACTTTCTTAGATAACGCCATAACTCCATACCACACTGTTCGATTTATTCGTGAAAAATTGCAGAACGCCGGTTTTAAATCTGCAAAAGAAGAATCATTAAAATCAGGTGGTGCTTATTATTTTGAAACCGCAAATGCTTCCATTGCCGCCTTTCGACTCCCTAAAAATTATTCAGAAAAATCAGCTTTCAGATTGTTAAGCGGACACACCGATTTTCCGGCCTTACGTTTAACCCCAAATCCAGACAAATACACCAAAGAGCAGCACTTATTACACCCAGAAATTTATGGCTCGCCCATTCTTTCTACTTGGTTCGACAGAGATTTACACCTCGCTGGCATGCTTATCGGAGATTCACTCACTCCAACACTTTTTAATGATTCGGCTCTCTGTAAAATCCCAAACCTTGCCATACATTTAAACAAAAACAAAGACAATTCTTCTATTGACACACAACAAAACCTTGATGCCATAGCGACTTTTAAAACCAACGCTTCTCAGTATTTACAAGAAAAACACCTTCCGCTAAATGAAAAACTACTTTCTTATGACGCCTGGCTTGTAGACTCATCTTCAGCCAACATTTCTGAAGAAGGATATATTTCATCTGGGCGTTTAGATAATCTGCTATCTTGCGCAGCTGCTTTAAATGCCTTAATAAATACAGAATCTCATTCTGAAATGGTCACTGGCTTTTTCCTTTTCAACCACGAAGAAATCGGTTCTAACTCTCGCGAAGGAGCCAATGGAAATTTTGCTTACCGAACTTTAAAAAATATTCACGAAAGTCTCGGCGGAAAAAATCCTGAAGAAACTTTTTCCCGTTCATTTTTAATTTCTTTAGATGCCGCTCACGCCGAGCCACCTAATTATTCTGGCGTAATAGAAGAAAATCACGCCCCCCAACTCGGAAACGGAATTGTTCTAAAAACGAACGCCAAAAAACGCTATGCCACAGACGTCTATTCAGAAGCATTCTTTAAAAAAATAATTTCCAACTCAAAAATAAATTTGCAACATTTCGTCAACAGAAATGACATTCCAGCTGGTTCAACTCTAGGGCCAATTCTTTCAGCAAATCTCGGGATTCCAACGGTTGACATTGGCGTTCCCTTGCTCAGCATGCACAGCATCAGAGAAACCGCTAACTATAAAGATTACACAGACCTTGAAGAAATTTCAAAATCCTTATTCAGTTCGGAATTGCACTGGATTGAGTAAAATTTTTTATGAGCGTTCCCTCCACTTTGTGGAGGTCGGGCTCTTGCGTTATCTCGTGCCGCTACATCTAACTATAAAATCCTTCTGCGGCACTCGTCCGTTCAGCCTTGGAAAATAATACAAATAAAAAACATAACATTTTCCAAGTCCGAACCCTAAAGGGCTTCCATCCCTAACGCATTACATTCAAAACTCAATTTTTGGGTCAATAAAAAAGCTGATAATTTTTAATAAATTCCCTTAAATTCTGTCGCTATATGGTAAAGATTTCATATAGTTATCCATCCATTCCCAATCAGGAATATAACCGTCTTCAGAATATGTTTTACCCGAATCGATAACAAATGATTTGCCTTCCTTTTTAGCAGGGAGCTTTACTGTGCTATTAGAAATAGTATCTCTACGCATTTTTCTTCCATAGTTAAACAAATCAGCATTGGCAAATGTTAAAATTGCAACCATAAAAAGAAATTCTTTTTCTGTCCAAATGTGTTTTATAGGGTGCATACCTTGGACATGAGCAAAACCTACAAAGGGTTCAGGCTGATAGAAAAAAGTGTTTCCTTCAGTTGTGTCACTAAAAGTTATTATATGGCCTTGTTCAGTAGGGAGTAATGTTGAAAAACCATTTATTCCATTATTTAACGCACTATTTGCTATAACAGGCGTTGTGCCATCGTCATCCAAATCGGTGTTTGACATTCCCTTATAGTCCTTAGTTGGATATATTTTGAACATATTACCAATCCTAAAATCTTTCCACTCGCTAACGTCTAATGGAATATTTATTTTATTTTCATCAGCTACACAATTATCGATATATAACCACTTAATATAGTCATTTAGCCAAGATTTATCAGCTATATTTATCGAACCTTTACCGATAAGATAGGATATGTAAAGATTCATGGTTCTTTCGAAGTCTTTTTTTGATAATTGCTTATAATCTTTTTCCATATATGCTTCTGCGAGCCATTCATCTTGCCAAGTAACACGGTGCATAACAGACAGCCCTGGAACGGCACGTTTGTTTTTATACAAATCAAGCCAAAGTTTTTCTATTTGTACCCAATAACTATTTCCGTTTTCGTCTGTTTTTTCAACTCTACCCAGACCCTTGCGTTTAATAAAGGTATCATTTTTGTAGTAACCAAAAAATGTATCCTTATCTGCCTTTTCGTGTTTCTGAGACAAATCGAAAATCATACAACAAGCGACTGCGGAAGCTCCGGGATAGAACATTTCGTTTGGCAAGGAGAACACTGCATCAAGCGTGTACTTTTCTAACATCTTCTTTTTGAATACTTTTACATCACCACTATTGCCGATAGCAGCTTGCATGGGAAGTAATACCGCTATTTTGCAATTTGTTGAAACATGTCGAGCAACCCATTCAACAAAATGCAATCCCTTTGAGGGGTCTTCTTTCTTTTTTTCATCCCATGTTTTAGTATATTCTGGGTCACAATGCTTTTTAGTAGCATTATACGGTGGGTTCATCAACACAATATTGATATTGTTATCCTCTATCCATTTACCACATTTGAACATAGAGTTTTGAATAACATTAGAGTTTCCGTCGCCATGTATCAACATATTTGTGGATGATAGACCAAACGCCCCTTCTTCATATTCAATACCAAAAATTTGATTTTTCTTTACATCCTCTCGTTCTTCTTCACTGTCGCAATCGTCCATAGCATCCGTCATAGCACGAACAAGGAACGCTCCACTACCACAGCAGGGGTCTAATACTCTTGAATTTTTGTTTACGCCAACTGCTTTGCTCATAAAGTCGCAGATATGGTCTGGAGTGAATGCTTGATTTTTATCGGATTTGCCGACATATTTATTAAATGTGGTGAAGAACAGATTAAGCAAATCTTGTCCTGCGGTGCTTTTATCATTGATGTACGGAACAACATTATCATCAATAAACTGAAGTATATCTTCAAGTTCCTTATAAGTAAGGCTTGTTACGTCTTGGTCGTTAAGAACCTTATTGTTCAAAACTGCCAGTTTGCTTGCCTTGTTTATATCTCCACCACGAGTAAGCAATCCTTCCAAAATTTCTTTGATGCTCTTAATTACCACTTTTTCGGGGGATACTTTTCTTCCAGTTTTGGGATCAATGGTTTCTTTGACATCCTTATACACCAAACCGTTTTTGAGAGCGAGCAAACAAGTGCCTACAAACTGACTACGGAGTTTCTCATCTACACCATCCGAGTGCAATTTTTCATTAAGTGTTTTGATAGAATCAACAACCTTGATTTTGTCATTTACTCTACCAAAGCAAAGGTTTTCGTATTCTTCAAAAGTGCGGAGAACAGTTTCATCTTCTGCCTTATGGTCATCGTCGATGATAACAGATTGACCATGCCATACCCAAACATCGTTACCATCGGTTTCAGCCAGAATAGCAACGATTTTCTTGTCGGAGTAATTCTTTTCAAATCTAACATAGTCTTGCAACTGTGCTTGTATTTTAGTTTTATCCCATTTGCTGAATTTGTTTTTACATTCGACAAGTACAACCAAACGCTCATTCTCAAATCTTATATCAAGAAATTGGTGACGTGTACCAGTGGTTGCTTTTTGATAATCCTTGATATCCTTTCCGACAGATTTTAATGCTTTCGCATAACTAAACTCTCCATTTTCCGTGTTACCAACGTGGTATTTGTCGCCAATCTTGCTTATAATATCAATTTTTTTCATGGTTATCCCTCATGTATTCATTACTTTGATTACTTGTATTAAAGAATGACAACCATTTTTATATGTAGTCCTTAACTCTGCAATCATTAAAGAGTCATTGTCATTTTCAGCATTAAGAATTAATTTCTGCAATAGTTTAGGTTCTAAAATTTTACATTCAATTTTTTTGTCTAATTCTCCAATTAAACTTTCTTTTATATTATGACTCATGATAGTCTCCTTGATTGAAATCAAGTTTGACTCTTATTCCATAGAAGCTCCCAAAGAATATACTGATACATTTTTTATAAAAAAAGGACGTGGTATCGCTTTAAGGGCTTATCAATCCTGAGGGCTACCACACCCTTGTATCCAATAAGCACAAGACGACCCACGTCCCAAATGGGACGTGAGAATTCGTCTTATTCTCTGGATACGTTGAAAGTGGTAGTTTCAGGATTGAGAATAAGAGTCGAAAACTCTAAAATAGGTTGCTTTAATCTTTCAGACAAAAGCTATGTTAAAAAAATATAGATTTTTTTTTGAAAAGATTATTCTTTTTTTACATTCCCCACAATAGAAAAGTTTCCTACAACGATTTACAAATTCAAAAATTCAGCTCAAATCTATTCTCATCATTATAAAAGAAAATTATCTAAACATACATAAAGCCTTCATTTCGAGAAGGTCTTTTAAAGCTCGCATATTTTTCACTCGAAAAGGAATCTAATGCAAGCCCTCCAACATTTTCAAATGAAAATTCCGGGGCAGTTCTATCTACACGAAATTCTGTTGTCTTTTCTGTTTTATTGAATTTATATGTATTTAATTTTTCCCAATCTGATTCACTGTCATCATTAAGAATAATTTTTGTTTCTAGGTCTGTTGTAAAATCATAAGCGTCTAAATTTGGAACGGCATAATCTATTGCTGCAGCTTTTACACGATACAATCCATCTGTTAATTTTTCTTTCCCAGAAACTTTATCCCAAGCTATTGCAAAATCTTTAGAGGAAACATGATTTAACGAAGGCAAATTAGCAACAACTGAATAACCATTTTCTTTTACTTGTTCAAGTTGAAAACGCATAATTCGAATATCAGGGGAGGAACTATCTCCCCAATCAAAACGTGCTACAAACATTGAACTATCTGGGTTCACACAAAGTTCATCAACAGATAAATCGAAAACAGGCGCAGTTACATCTACTCTGAAGGGAACATCGTAAATATCGCTACTATCGTTTTTATTTTCGCTTGCATTATGCGTAATGGCTTTAAGCGTCCAATGGTATTCTTTTTCTGCAAGATTTTCTTTTGAAATAGCTGAACCATAAATTTTACCACTATTTTCATTTCTTGAATATACCATATTTTGCAATTGAGTAACCGTTTTATTTTCTTCTGCATCTAAATACCATAAAGAATCACGCATTCCAATGACATCAAAACCTTGATAATCAAGAACACTTGCATACGCTTCAAATCCAGATATGGCATTCACAACCACATCGCGCTTTGGCCAAATCGGAACAAGATAATTTTCTGTAGCCTTAAACAAATAATAAAAACGCTGAGTGTTACTCAATCCTATCTTATTCACTGTTGAAATCGTTACTGTATTTTGGTTGTCTTTTTGGATAGCAAGAAGATTGTCGTAGCCATATTTGCGGGGTTCGAAATCGAATTGACCATTTTTCTTGACAGGATGTTTTACAGAAACTCCCTTCGCTCGATTATGTCAGATTGAGCAAGCTCATCTGCCGCGACACTCGCTTGCAAAGTTTTACAGAAACTTTCTGCGCTCGGTCATGTCAGCTTGCAAACAAGTTTGCATCTGCCGCGACTCTCGCTTGTGAAGTTTTACAGAAACTTTCTGCACTCGGCTATGCCAACTCGCACAAGTGCGGTTGTCGCGACACTCGCTAACGAAGGTAAAACCAAACTAGTCCAGGTTGTCTTTGGCGATAGAATAATGTATATTGTGAGCATGGTCAATTCTAAGGCAATCCTGTCTAATGGCGGATGTTACATATCCTTCTCCTTTAACGGGCGAACTATACGGTTTAAGGGACCGTATAGCCTTGTCAAAATTGCAAAAGTGAAGGAATGGGACAATGGCTACTTGGTGGTCGATGCCGTATATAGCCAGAACAAAGACAAACTCGTTGAGGATTATATCGACCTTATTCCTATCCTTAAAGACCTTTATATTGACCCGGAACATTTCTTGCAACCGATAAAATCTGTCGAGGTGGACAATGTCCGAGCAACAGCTTAATGAAATCGCCGACAAGGCCGACATGATTACAGCTAACTACAGTTTCACCATTACGGACAACAGCGATGTCAAGATTCTCTATTTAAGCAACCCGGAGCAAGCCTGCGTTCTAAACAAGGACGGAGACATGATTAAGTCCTCCATGGGCGACGCACAATTAGCCCTCGTTCAGGCTTATTACCTGAAAAACAAAGACTTATACTTGTATTATCTGGTCTATTCCATTTCAGTCAAAATAAAAAACTGCCACCTTGCGCAGACGACAGTTTAGATTTTCAAATATTATTTAGTTTCTATTGGCGGAAACGGTAATTCTAAAGAAATACTTATAGGGCAATGATCAGACCCCTCAACACCAGGGTGTATTTTTGAATCAATCACCGAACCAATCATTTCCTTATCTACAAAAGCGTAATCCAAACGCCACCCCACATTTCTCGCTCTTGCCCCAAAACGATTTGACCACCAAGTATAAGCCTCTCTTTTTTCCGGGTAAAAATGCCTGAAAGAATCAACAAAGCCGTTTTGCACATATTTGTCAATCCAAGCTCGTTCAATAGGCAAAAATCCGCTGACATTTTCATTTTCTTTCGGGCGCGCGATATCAATTTCTTTATGGCAAGTATTATAATCACCAAGTGTAATTACATGCTTACCTTGTTCTAGCCACTGTAAAGAATTTTCTAAAAAAGCATCATAAAATCGGAGCTTATAATCTAAGCGTTCTTCGCCTTGTCCTCCATTTGGGAAATAAACTGAATTTAAAACCCAATCAGGAAACACTAATTGAACTATTCGCCCTTCTTCGTCAAATTCATCAATTCCCATGCCGTAATTCACTTCATCTGGTTCAATTTGAGAAAGAATCCCAACCCCACTATATCCTTTTTTCTTTTGGCATGGATTCCAAAAAGAATAATACCCTTCTATATCATGCAAAAATTCGGGCAATTGATCTTTTTCAGCCCTAACTTCTTGCAAACATAAAATTTCTGGTTTCGTTGAATTAAACCAGGATTCAAATCCTTTTTTAGCAACAGAACGAATTCCGTTTACATTCCAACTATAAATTTCCATAAATTACCAAACAACAAATCGGGCAAAAGATACATAATATTTTCTAAAAAGCCGAGGTCTCTTTGAAACTTTTCTTTCTCACAAACGTTTCAAAACGAAACATAAAATAAAATCGTTTCATTTTTTTCTCCTTAGAAATAAAACTTTCCTCTATTAAATACCATTTCTTTAAAATTTTCAACATATTTTGATTTTTATTTCAAAGAAAAGAGTTCTTTTCTTTAATTATTTTTGTATTTCTGTAAAAACAAATATTTTTTAGCAAAAAATGTTCACTAAAAAATAATTTGGCACGATTTTTGCTTATTTTAAAGTGAAATTTTTAACTATGGCTTAAAAGCCAATAAAATGAGGTAAAACACCATGATTAAACCACTTGCAGACCGCGTTCTCGTTGAACCAGCTGTCGCAGAAACACAAACAAAAAGCGGAATCTACATTCCAGATAATGCAAAAGAAAAACCAATGCAAGGCACCATTGTTGCTATGGGACCTGGAAAACGCACTGAAAAAGGCGAACTCATTGCTCCAGAAGTAAAAGTTGGTGACGTTGTTCTTTACGGAAAATATTCTGGAACAGAAGTCACTGTTGATGGAAAAAACTATTTAATCGTACGCGAAAGCGATATTTTCGCAGTTCTCTAATTTATAAAGGAATTTTATCATGGCTAAACAATTGAAATTTGATGTAGCTGCTCGTGAATCCCTTCTTAAGGGTGTCGATAAATTGGCAAACGCTGTTAAGGTTACTCTTGGCCCTAAAGGTCGCAATGTAATGATTGCAAAGTCTTTTGGCGCTCCAAACGTTACTAAAGATGGCGTTACTGTTGCAAAAGAAATTGAACTTGAAGATGCCTATGAAAATTTAGGCGCTCAAATGACAAAAGAAGTTGCTAGCAAAACAAACGATGCTGCTGGTGATGGTACAACTACTGCAACAATCCTTGCTCAGGCTATTGCTCGCGAAGGTTTAAAGAACGTAGCTGCCGGTGCAAATCCAATGGACATTAAGCGCGGTATTGATGCTGCAGTAAATGCTGTTGTTGAAAAAATCGCACAAATGGCTGTTAAAGTTAATGGTAAAGACCATATCGCTCAAGTAGCTTCTATTTCTGCAAATAACGATGCTGAAATTGGCGAATTACTCGCTAACGCTATGGAAAAAGTAGGTAACGATGGTGTTATCACTATCGAAGAATCTAAAACTGCTGACACAATCCTTGATGTTGTAGAAGGAATGCAGTTTGATAGAGGTTACCTTTCTCCATATTTCGTAACAAACACTGAAAGCATGGAAGTGAACCTTGAAAACCCAATGATTCTTCTTTACGACAAGAAAATCAGCACCATGAAGGATTTGCTCCCAATGCTTGAACACGTGGCAAAGCAAGGTAAATCCCTCTTGATTATCGCTGAAGATGTAGATGGCGAAGCACTTGCTACTCTCGTTGTAAACAAGATTCGCGGTACTTTAAAGGTTGCTGCAGTTAAAGCTCCAGGCTTTGGTGATCGTCGTAAAGCAATGCTTGAAGATCTTGCTATCCTCACTAACGGTATGCTTGTCTCTGAAGAAACTGGTGCAAAACTCGAAGATGCTCCTGTTACAGTTCTTGGTCAAGCTAAGTCTATCACTATCACCAAAGACAACACAACAATCGTTGAAGGCGCCGGTGATGCAGACGCTATTAAGGCTCGCGTTGCACAAATTAAAAAGCAAATTGAAGCTACCACAAGCGATTATGACCGCGAAAAACTTCAAGAACGCTTGGCAAAACTCGCTGGTGGCGTAGCTGTTATAAAAGTTGGTGCAGCAACAGAAGTTGAAATGAAAGAAAAGAAAGACCGCGTAGATGACGCTTTACACGCTACCCGCGCTGCTGTTGAAGAAGGTATCGTTGCTGGCGGTGGTGTTGCTCTAATCCGCGCTGCCGACGCTGTTGACGCTCTTTCTTATGAAAATGCAGATCAAAAGACTGGTGCTTCTATTATCCGTCGCGCTATTGAAGAACCTCTCCGCCAGATTGTTACCAACGCAGGCCTTGAAGGTTCTGTTGTGGCAAACAAGGTTAAAGAAGGTAAAGATGGCTTTGGCTATAACGCTAAAACCGATTGCTACGAAGATCTTTTCGCAGCAGGCGTTATTGACCCGGCTAAGGTTACAAAAACCGCTCTCAAAAATGCAGCTTCTATCGCTTCTATGATTCTCACCACTGATTGTGTTATTGTAGAAAAGAAAGAAGATAAGCCAGCTGCTCCAATGGCTCCTGGTATGGGCATGGGTGGTATGGACGGGATGATGTAATCCTTTCTCCCCTATTTTTAAAGGTTGGGCTTTGCCCAACCTTTTTTATTGTATATCGAACTTTTTTATATGAAAATCCGCGGGCTTTGCCCGCGGATTATTTTTTTTTAAGATATTTTTATAAAGAAACATTTAAAACAAATTCCCGTGGGCAAAGCCCACGGGAATTTTTCAATTAAAATTTTATTTTAAAAGAATTCCAATAATTACTCATAAATTAAACGCACTTCATCAACCCACAAAGTGGCACCAACGGATCCTTTATACTCATTTCCTAAAGAACTTGAAGCCATTGCAATACGAATATGCGTTACATCAAAATTATCTGGAGTATTGGTTTTTACAACATGATTATCAATACCAGCAGATTCCTTTAAAGTAGTATTAAAAGCACTTGAATTGTATATAGGGGATTCTGTGTATGGTTCTCCATACTTAAACTTTAAACGAATAGTTTTAAAACCATCTCTACTAGCATTAGTAATAGAAATTACATCTGGATCACTCTTATCTTCAACAGAAGTCGCTCTAAACCAAGCACTTGCAACTAAAGTATTGACATCACTTGATGTTCTATACTGATTTCTACCTTCATTTGTAGTACTTGAACGGTGTTCTAAGAATACATATAAATCGCAAGAATCCCCATTTCCATCGTATTTTGCATCAAATTCTACATAAGTAGGACGACCATAAAATGGGCGACCAAAATCTATTAATTCATTTCCATCTTCATAACCAGCCATTTTTAAGACACCTACATCTTTAGGGTTAAAGTAGGCGACTAACATATTTCCCGAAGCAAATTTACCAATCCCCATAATTTTGGCATCCTTTGATTCCATTTTTACAACCTGATTAGAATAATCAGAATTCGTAACTGTTACGCCTGCGGTACTAGTAGCCCCATTTCCGTTAGCCCAACCGCTAACGTCATTTCCACTCCAGCTATTAAATTGATAATTCGTGTATTGATAACCTGCTTGGAGGGTATAAATCTTTTTATCCCCTTTTTCATTTTTAACTATAACTGTTTTTTGACGAGCAAAATCATAACTAGAATTAACACTAATATCTTCTGTAGAAGCACCATTTGAAAGGGTTAAACTTTGAACTTTTACATTTCTCAAATCAAGGTCTGTCCCCATATCCATATTAAAGAGTATAAATCCAGTAGAAGCATTAATTACTCCTTTTACATTTCCGTTTCCTATTTTAATTTCTTTAATTTCTGGGAGTTCTGCTTGAATACTTGCGTTTACTGTCCAAGTAACTTCAGTTCCATCTTCTGCTTTTACTTTTATTCCTGCACTTCCTGAACTCAAGTCTAAATACCCATCTGCAGGAGATACAATTTTTGCACCACTTGAAGTTGTAACTTTAAAAAATACCATATTTGCATCATCTGCAAAATCATTGGGAATTTCAAAAGAAATCGTGCGATTTGACTTATCTATATTCAAATTAATAGCTTCAAAATCTTCAGTTTCAAAAGATTCAATTTCAGCTAAGGAAGACTTTGGATAATCTGCTTTTAAAGTCCATGAATCTTGACTACCATCTTCTGCTGTAATTATAAATGTCCGGCTAGAACGTAAATCTAAAACATCCGCTAAATTTTCCGAAGCTTTATCAGAAACTTTTATAGTTACTTTCACTTGTTGAAGAGCACTTTCATTAGCTAAATGAAGGGTGACCGTTTTTGTTCCTTTATCAATCGTTGCACTAGATAATTCATTCTCAGCTGAAATTTCTAAAAGTTCTTTTTCAGTAGATGCTACAAAATCTTTTTCAGCAATGGACAAGAGTAATACCACATCGCGAGTTGTACCGTCTTCTGCTTTTACTGTAAAAACCTGTGACTCCTTCCAAGTTTGAACAGAATCTAAACTTGGAATAATAGTTGCTCCTTCTGATAATTTAATTGAATCTAATACAGCTTCATTTACCACATTTCCATATTCTAAACTGATACTAATGGTATCTCCACTTTGGGAAATTCTGACTTGATTTTTAAAGAAAAACATTACACTCGTTTCTGAACTTTTCACTTTTTCTACAATAACAACCCAAACTTTTTCAGTTCCGTCTTCTGCTTTTACGGTAAATGAAATTGGCTTTGTCCAATCTTTTATACTTTCTGGTTCTTCTAAAATAGTCGCATTACGCCCTAATTTAAAAGACTCCAATTTAATTTCAGATAAATTCGTTCCTAATGGGAATAAAACACTAATAGTATCACCAGATGTATTAGTTTCTATTGAATTTTCAAAGAAGATTTCAAAAGAAGTATCACTTTTTTTAGCTTCTCCAGAAGATGAACTTAAATTTTCAGAGTCACTACCTTCACTAGAAGAAGATTCTTCTGTATCGCTTGATTCAGAAGAACTGCTACTTGGTTCAACTCCAGGAATTACAAATTGAATTTGCCATATAGCACGGTCACCACTTTCTGCTACAATCATAATGTACTTAACGAGGCTTACAGGAATCTTAATTTTATCACCCACTTTTAAAGGTTCTTCGTCGTAACCTACTTCATAAGCAAGAGAATCTAGAGCTAAAGAATCTGTTGGGTAATTTTTAAATTTTGTGTTCACCAAATGAATACTAGCCATTGAACTTATATCAATGGAACTAATGGTTACATATAAATCAGAAGGGTCTAAAGAGTCTAAACCTTCTTCTAAAGTAACAACTAATTTTTGTTCACTTTGATACACTGAAGGATTCGACGCTTCTTCTTCGAAATGAATTTCATTCATTTTATGATAATCTGATGTACCAAAAGTATCGTAATCAGCACTACAAGCGAGTACAAAAATACTCCATAAAATGCATGTAAAAAGTAACCTAACCTGTTTCATTCTTTACCTTAATAATTGAATCTAAAATTATCGATAGAAAGGCTAGCCCCTTCACCACCTCGGAAACCATCACCTTTTTTCACAGCAACATGCCCATAGGCTGAAGAAGCAAACATAATTCTAATAGTTTTAACATCTTCTAAACCACTACCAAGTGTCAGAGAAGTAGTGCCAGCGAAACCACTTTCTAAAAGTTTTGATGGATCACTTCCATAAGAAAGTTCTACGGTTTTTGTGGTTTTAGGTACACTTTCTATATCGCTAATGACACCCGTTGCAACGACTTTGTTATCCGCACTTAAAAGCATCACATAAATTAGAGATTTTTGTGGGTAATCTGAATCATTATTTGCTGTTGTATGGTTATAAGCATAAGTTACATCAAATGATTTTGGGCGTGCCGTAAATGGTTTACCAAAAGTCATATCTTTTGAAAAATCTGAAGCTCCCGTTGATGGTGTTCCGCTTGAATAACCTTGTTCATAAATATCTAATGCCGTTGTCCCAGCATAGCTTCCACTATAATAGTAGCCACCAGCTAGTTTCCATGTTCCAGATATACCAATAAAAGACCCCGAAATGACACTTGATGTTAATGTGGCAATAGAATTTTCAAATGCTAGATTTGCACTACCTGCAATGGTAATAGCAGCCGCTGTTTTAGAAGTTGCCATTGCGTCACTAGTTGTTGCAAAGAAAGAATCTTCTCGTTTTGAAAAATCTGAACCAGGAATTTGATAACCTGCTACCACTTGATAAGTTTTTAAATCCCCATTATCATCTATAAAATCTAAAGGAATATAGCGCTCTAAATTATTCGTAGTATCTAGAGGCGATAATTTGACTTGAGCTAAATCTGAAAGGTAAGGAAGTTCAACATAAATAGAATCATTATTTACATTAATTGTACATGATTCACAGCTCAATTTAGAAAGTAAAATCCCTTTAGGCACATTTATTAATATGCTCCAATTATCTGATTCACCATTTTGTGCTGTAATTGTAAAATTATACGAATAAGTCGTATCATTTATTTGAACAAATGATAAACTCGTGTTTGTTTTTAATGTAGCAGATGCTGTACTTGTCATTATAAGACGTTTTACTTGAATGGAGTTAAGAAGCCCTTTATCTTCTAAAGCAAGAGTAATTGTTTTCGTGTCATTATTAACATTACCTGCTTCCGTATCTCCATTAATGTTAAACTGGCAAACACTAACTGATTTTTCAGATGAAAGTACTGTTTCCTCGCTAGAAGAAGATTCTTCGATTAAAGAGCTAGAGGATAAAACTTCGCTACTTGAAGATTTTTTTTCACTTGATGAACTGCCTAATAAAATACTACTACTTGATTCATTTAAAGAAGGTTTATTTTGTAAAGAATCTTGAGAACTTGAGCTTAAATTTTCAACAATTTCTTCTTTTGAACTTGAAGATTCATTTTTTTCAGAAGAACTAGAAAGAATCTCTACTTCTAAACTATCTTGACTAGAAGAACTACTTTTTTCTGTATCTTTTGAACTTGAAGATGCTACTGGAGTTTCAATTTCAGGAACATCCCAAGTAATAAGCCAAACTGAAGTAATTCTATTTTTATCATCTAAAACAACAATTGAAAAAGCATTCGTATCTTTTGTACTGATAACTGTTCCAGGTAAAAGTTCATCACCAAGTTCAGGGTCTTCCATATCATGGTCAGCGGCTAGATACAAAGATGCCCCTCCTAGAGGAAGAACATCACCTACCACCATAGAATCAACCCAATCTTTTCTAGGTTTAATGCTAATGGTTTTTTCTAAAGAATCAATAGATTCTATTTCAAAGCCATCAAAATTGATTTTCCCCAACTCAGGAGCTTCTGCTTTTACTACAGAAGAGTCTGTGCAAGCTTCAAACATGAAAGCGACCATAAAAACAACAAGTGTCGCTATCCATGATTTTATTTTTAAAGATTTAAATTTCATAATTTCACCTATTTAAAAGAAGTAAACTAAAGAAAGATCTAAAGCTAACAAGTTCACTGTAAAATTCACCATATTATAACTGAACTCGCTATGCTTTTCGCCATTTTCTTCTATTTCAATAATAGACGAACTTAAGCCAAGCAATCCTACAGAGGTTTCAAAAGCAAAATTATCAAGAATCATAATGCTTACCCCTGGATTGATTCCCAATTCAAAAGACCAAGAACGATTTCTGGTTTTTCCCATGTCTTCTCCATCATCGACTTGAGAAATACCATAAGAATATTCAAAAGTAAAAGAAGTTTCGTTAAAGAAATAAATGTTTTTGGAATCTAAGATTTTTAAATAATTTCTTAAAATCGGTTGAACAAAAAAGCCATTGCTCACATACTTACGACGTTCTTTTGCTTCTAACAAATCTTCTAAAAGTTCAAAATCAATGTCATACATGGTTCGTGAATAACCGGCCCGCAAACCTAACCCAAGAGCATCTTTTAAAAAATACCCCCCAAAGCCTTCTACTGAAAATGTATAACCTTCTGCATCGTAAATATCACCAATCAAAACATTAAGAACATCATCATCGGTATTGCCATGCAAAAGGAACAATGTAACGCCACCAAAGAAATTTCCTTTAATGACCGCTTCATCAGGTTCAATACGACGAAGAATATTCATTAAACCAACCTGCGACTTCTGCTTTACAGCCGAATCACCTTTCTGTTCTTTTGTTTCCAAAACAGTTGGTTGTGAAGTTATGGTTGGTTCAGTATTTTTTAAAATAGAATCTTGTGATTGAGCAAAAGCAAATACGCTTCCAAAGCAAACAACAGCAATCAATAAAAACTTATTCATATTACGAAATATAAAAATATGCTTACAACATTTCAAAGGCATTTTTCTAAAGATTCCTATTAAAACAGAATAAAAGGATAAAAAGCCATATTCTTGATATAAGACTCATTTATACAAAAAGCCTTTCTCTTAAAGAGAAAGGCTTTTCTAAGGAGAAATAAAAATTAACGCAATGTAACTCGTTTTGAAATCACATTTGAACCATTATGAGCTCGAACAATATATGAACCTGCAGGTAATGATTCTAATGAAACGACTCCAGAAACGTGATTCAACATTTTCAATGGACGACCTTGCATATCAAACACTTCCAAAGAAGCGGAACCTCCAGAAATTTCAAGCATTCTTGAGCGAATGGAAAGTTTCAAAGAAGCCATTTGAGGAACAGATATCGCACTTTGATCTGGTTCTGGTTGAATAGTGCTACCGCCCTGCCCCGAATTTCCAGAAACTGCCAAAGTGAGATTTGAAAGGATAAGTTGTTCCCAACGATTACCTTCTGTTTTTAATTCAAGAGTTGCAGATTCCGTAGATGTAGGAGCGGTAAATTCACAGCTATAAGATTCACTACCACCATTTGGAACCGTTACCACACCACTGCAGTAAGATTCAAAACCAACAGAAATATCCATAGAAGAATTTCCATTAGGCATAGCAATATCGAAGGAAAGCTTATAATTTGCTCCAGCTTCAATATTTCCTAACACTTTAGTAATCTCTCGTTCTGAAGCATAATCATTAGATTGTCCAATGGTTATTGAGCCGTCTTGATTTTCTTGTAATTGAGTATTAGACTGCCATTCAGAATCAACAATTACCACAGAAGAACTACTCTGAATAGGAAGTGCTGCCGAACTAGAAATCTGCGGAATTGCAGAAGAACTGCTTGAAACTTGCGGCTTTGAAGAACTAGAAGAAACTACTGGTTTAGAACTGCTTGAAGAAACTGGTTTAGAACTTGAAGAAGAACTTGGTTTCACACTAGAAGAAGATGATGATGGTGACGGAACTGGAGTAATAGCCATTCCATCGCAACGGACGTCATCAATATACAAATAGTTGAGTGAAGGCTGTTCACCTTTAATTTCCCAAGTCAATTTATTAATGCGCTTTTTAGAAAGAGTTACTTCATCTGCCCAAGATTCTTGAATAAGCATATCCCAGGAAATATTCACTGCTGTCCAGGAATCAGAAGCAAGTTTTGTTATTTGATGGTACCCATAATCTTTAACATTTGTATCTTCGGCCTTAAAGTTATGAGCAGCGCCTTTGTACTTGTAAGAGATAGTATTGCAAGAAGAAAGGTCATAAGCCGTTTGTGTGGCGTTCAAACCAACGCCTAAAGCGACATAGGGGTCGTATTCATTATTACCTTTAGAAAGTTTAACTTCTGTAAGACCAGCCACATATTTTGTAGAATTTCCAGATGTTGAACCTGCAAGAACTACGTCATAACCATCATTGTCATTTGTTTTGTTTGTAAACGAAGAAGCACCATCGTCACCAGCATCGGTATAAGCATACCATGCTCCACCAGTATAAGCAAAATTATCGCCATCTTCAAAATCATCAATATAGTCAGTAGTGCCTGTAGGTAAAGCGCTAGAAGAAGATTGAGCTACAGAGGAACTGCTTTGAATTGGCGTGCCTGAACATGCTGTGTAAGATTTAGGCAATTTAGAGAAAATATTTGTATTAACCCAATTTCCACTTTCTGAATAGTTCCAAGCAGAACCACTGAAATAAGAAGCACCTTCGTTTTTATTAGAAACAGACCAGTTTGCGCCCGAAAGCTTGTGAGTATTCATCCAATTAAGCCAAGTTGAAGAATTTCCACTTACACTTCCACCACCATCAGCATTTACAGTTCCCCATTCAGAAACAAATACAGAAAGCCCTGAATTCATTGCAGAAACAGCATTAGCTCCTTCTTTTTCTGTGTAGTGAGTGCCCGCATAAAAATGGAAAGTATAAGCTACGTTTTTATCATTAATTGGGTTATTAGCAGCTTCATTTGGATATTGGTCCCACTTAGGATTGCCTACGACAATAAGGTTATCCGAATATTGACGAATGGTAGAAATAACCTGGTCTGCATAATTTTTAATTGTGGACCAATCCTGTTCTTCTGGTTCGTTAAAAATTTCAAAAATAACGTTGTCGTATTTACCCCATCTTTCTGCCATATATGCAAAGAAAGTTTTGGCATTATTCACATTGTCAGAAGCTTTATGGGAATGATAATCAATGATTACGTAAATATCGTTATCAATGGCTGCTTGCACTACACTGTTCATTAATCCCTGATAACGACTAGTGTTTGTGAAATAGTTTCCAGCACCCCAATCTTCATCAACACCCATTGGGGCGCGAATAATCTGGATATTTTGCCTAGATACAAGCCCTGAAACATAATCTGCTGTCCAGAACGGAGCGCCGACATCATCAGCTATGCTCCAAAAAAGGCTCATGCCTTGTACCTGAACTTCGTTACCAGAAGAAACTCCTTTACAAGAGCCATAAATTTGGCCCTTACCACTTGAATTTTTACCAGCTTGAAGCTGACCATAAGCACTCACAGGCCCGACTGAGTTTGCTGCAAAAAGCGAAGCACAACATGCTAAAACAAATAAAGGAAAAAGCTTTTTCACGAAAAAACCTATAAATATTGGTTAATTTGCTGTTTAAATTAAATAATGATTCTTGGATTATTTGAAAAATTCAATTTACAAATCATGATTATGTTCACAGCCTGTTCTCTTTCGGAACAAAAATCCCCTATTTTTTCAAAATAAAGCCGACTTTTGTTTTAAAATTCATACAAAGCTTGTAAACAACAAAAAAATGGAATGTGAGCAAAATCACACTCCATTCAAAAAGTTTGAGTTAAAAATTAGAAATCAGCCTAAATGCTTAAAGAATAAAGCCCCAAGCGGAGGAAGATTCATTGAAATACTCCATTCTCTATTTTGCCAATGAATATTATCTGAACGGACTTCACCAGAATTACCAACATTAGAACCACCAAATGAATCAGCATCTGTGTTGAAAATTTCTTTCCAAATTCCAGGAGATGGAGCCCCGATGCGGTAACCATGTCGCGGAACTGGCGTAAAGTTAAATACGCACAAAATTTGTTCGCCTTTAGCACTTTTACGCACAAAACTTACAATGGAATTATCTGCATCATCACACCAAATCCACTCAAAACCATCACTATGATGATCAACTTCCCAGAAAGCCGCTTCTTGCTTATAAAGGCATCCAAGAACACGCATCATACCATGCAATTTTTTGTGAGATTCCCATGTTAATAAATGCCAATCCAATGATTGTTTTTCGTTCCATTCACGGAATTGTCCAAAATCATTACCCATAAAGTTGAGTTTTTTTCCTGGATGAGCATATTGGAACGCATAAGTCAAACGAAGATTTGCAAATTTTTGCCAACAATCTCCCGGCATTTTTCCAAGCATACTTCCTTTTCCATGCACCACTTCATCGTGACTGAAGACTTGAATAAAGTTTTCTGAATAAGCATACATCATGCTAAAAGTAAGCTGATTATGATGATACTTACGGTGAATTGGTTCATGTTCAATATAACTTAAGAAATCGTTCATCCACCCCATATTCCATTTGTAGTGGAAACCAAGACCGCCTTGTTCTGGTGGACGTGTAATACATGGAAAGCTAGTTGATTCTTCAGCAATTAACACAGCATGAGGCGTTAAGCGCCCCATAATACTATTCAAATGTTTCAAAAATTCCAAAGTATCGTAATTAATGTTTCCACCATCTCTATTTGGAACCCACCCACCAGGGCCTTTTCCGTAATCCAAATAAAGCATAGAAGCAACAGCATCTACACGCAATCCATCACAATGGAATTCTTTTAACCAATAAACGGCATTAGAAATTAAAAAGTTTGAAACTTCCTTACGAGCAAAATTGAAAATGTAAGTTCCCCAATGTGGATGTTCACCTTGCCGAGGATCTGCATGTTCATAACAAGCTGTTCCATCAAAACGACCTAGTGCGTGAGAATCTTTTGGGAAATGCGCAGGAACCCAATCTAAAATCACTCCAATTTCATTTTGGTGACAAAGATCTACAAAATGACGGAATTGGTCTGGAGTTCCGTAACGACTAGTTGGTGAATAATAACCAGTGACTTGATACCCCCAAGATTCGTCAAGCGGATGTTCTGCTAATGGTAAAAATTCCACATGAGTATAACCCATTTCTTTTAAATATGGAATTAAAGTGTCTGCTAATTCATCCCAATTTAAAAAACGATCTGGATTCATTGGATCGCGTTTCCAAGAACCTGCATGAACTTCGTAAATGTTCATTGGAGCGCCAAAAACGCCTGTCGCATGGTGGGTGTCCATGTAAAGTTTATCGTTCCATTCGTAACCATCTAAGTGAGTAGTTATAGAAGCCGTAGCTGGGCGCACTTCACTTAATTTGGCAAGAGGGTCTATTTTTACATGTAAACTGCCATCCATTCCATGTATTTCAAAACGATAAAGTTCATTTTCACCAATTTCAGGAATAAAAATTTCCCAAACCCCAGATTCTCCTAAAAGACGCATTGGGTGACGGCGACCATCCCAAGAATTAAAAGAACCTACAACAGCAACAGATTTTGCATTAGGAGCCCACACTGCAAAATGAACGCCAGGAATTCCTTGATGCGTGACTAGATTAGCTCCTAATTTTCTGTAGAGTTCATAATGACGACCAGCATTAATTAAGTAACGGTCAAAATCAGATAGGACTGGTAAAAAACTATATGGATCTAAAATATGATAAATGTTTCCACCAGGTAAAGTAATGTGAAGCCTATACTGGAAGGGTTCAAAATCCATATCTAAAACAGCTTCATAAAAACCAGAATCTCCAAGTTTTATGAAATCAAATTCAACAGAGCCATCCATTGATTCGGCCCTAACAAAAGAAGCGTGAGGTTGGTAAGTACGGACTACTGTTTTTACGCCTTTGTCGGTTTGAAGTGGGTGAATCCCAAGAAAAGCGAAAGGATCTTTACAATCATAATTCCAAATAGATTGCATTTGTTCTTCGCTCAAACTAGTAAAAGCTTTCCATTCCGCCATAACATACCTTTCCTGTTGTCAAATGTTTTGCAGGCCAATAGCACTGATTTTTCTAATGTATATTTTTTTTCTTATATCGTAATACGAAAATCTTTAATTTTCACAATAAAAACTAACGTCTTATAAGCCGAAATGTTCCAAGACGATTCCATTCAGGGTCATTTTTTGAAAATAGCGGAGAATTTTCTTTGCAAAGTTCATAAACTTGTTGTTCAGAAACTTCCACTTTAGTTCCAGAAACCGCAGGTACGCGTTCCAAATAAAGATATTCCGCCGTTGTTAATAGCAAATCACGAAGTTCTTCTGAGTTTTCGTTTGCGGCATTGATAGAAAGGTCTGGTAACGAGAATGTTTCTAATCCAAGTGAAAAAAGAACGCCTTTTGATTCTATAAAATTCAACCAAAAATCTAATGGATTTTCTTGAACATTTAGTTCATTAAAAGCGGAAGCTGAAAATGCAGCACCAGAATGTTCGGCATAAATTCCAAGAGCTCCGGCGGCAATAATTTTTTGAATGAGAGAATTGACTTCCATTAAGGAACTTTTATCTCGAAGCGAACCACGAATAAAGAGAAGCGAAGCATGATTTTCTATAAGAGATTTTTCTTCTAAAGAAAGTTCACTGTGTTCTTGAAATAATTGCGTTAAAGCAGGAACTGGTGGTTGTATAAAAACATCTAAAGGAATGGAACAGCCAGGAACCATAATCGATAAAGAAACTGAACTAATTTGAACCTGAGCTAAAAAAGATTCAGTATTTTCTTGTGTTACGGAAAGCGGAAAAGCAAAAACAAAATTTTTCATTTTAATTGTTCCATAAAAGCAGAAATGGTGTTTTCTAATAACCCTAAATTTGATTTAGGCAAACGATATATTGGCCCTTCAAAAGCAGAAGCTAGATATTCAGCATTTAAGTTTCTTTCTTCTACTACACGAGCATATTTAAACTTTGCAAGAATTTTCCCAAGGTAAATCTGTTCGGTTTGGCCTGGTGTCGGAATAAAAAGACAATTAGAGCCTAAAAAAGATTGATCCATGATAGTACTGTAACCAGGTCTTGAAATAAAGTATTCTGATTCCTGAACTAAATTCTGAAATTTTTCTTTTGATAAATGAGAAAAAAGCGTGACATTTCCAAAACGTTCTTTTTCTATAGAACTACTTGGCTTTCCTAAAAGCAAAGCATGTTCTCCAGGAATTTTTGCAAAAGTTTCTCGCAATAAAGTTTCAAGTTTTGTGCGCATAGGCTCTACACCAGAAACCATTCCCAAGAATCGATACCGTTTTTCAGGCGAAGGAATTTTTGCATTTCCGGCTATATTCATAAACCTTGAAAGAGGACCAATATAATGACAAGGACGATGAAGTTTCTGATGAGAAAGTCGGCCAGCAAATCCAGGAAATTCTTCTAAATCAGGAATCCATATTTCTGAAAACTTTAGCATTTTTGCTGCATGAAAATGAACCCCAATAGTTTCTAAAAAACGAGACGCAAAAGGGAATGCAATCCGCAACTGGTGAGTTATATATACAGAAGGAACTCGATTTGAATAAGCTCCAAAACGATTATCTGAAATAACGGCTGAAATGCCAAGCGTAGAAACAAGGTTTTCTACACAACGTTGTTCTTCTTCTATTATGGAATGTAAACGAGGTAATTGAGACAAAATCCACGCCGGCATTTGAAATCCATGCGTTGGATAAACAATACCATAAGAAGGCAAATCAACTTGTTGCAAAGAAGGAAAGGCTTCTGAATAAAAATGTTTTAAAGAGCCACACGTTCCCAGTACAACTTCTACCCCATTTTTCAAAAGAGTTTCAATAATCGGCACGCAGCGAGTTGCATGCCCTAACCCCCAATCTAATGGAGCGACAAGGACTTTCATTTGAGTTCTCCTGCATGAACACGAGCCCAAATATTTGCCCAATCCGTGTGATCGCAATTCATATTTTCGCCTTCAATCGTCACTAGCTCAATGAACTGAGATGGAGGAATAGATATATTTAAAGGTAAACGATCTTCAGCATAAAGCCTTGGAGATCTGTAAACTTTTGAGTTATTCGCATAAATTTCAAAAACAGCTCCATCACCACAAACACTTTCATCATCTAGCCCAATCACAGCAGATAATTGAAAGGATTTACCTTGCATAGAAACAGGGACTTGCATTTTTAAGCGAGAGGGAGCATGTGCGCCTATTCCAAATTTAAACGCTTCTCCACCAAGCGTTAACTGATTTTGATCTACAGTTTTGTTGAGTTCTGGACGGCCCCATTCTTGAGAAAACTTTTCCATATTCCAATTTGAAACTAAAGAGGCTTCTTCTGATTCAAAGAAATAATCTTGTTTTAATCGAAGAGTATCGCCATCTGGAAGTAAACACTCTAGAGAAACTGTATTTAAACCTGGTTCGCGCCATGCTGAATCTAACCACAAAGTATCTGCTGAATTCGTGGAAAAAATCGGTTCTTCTCGTAATTTTCCATTCCAGTACAATTTGGCAGCAACACTTTCCGGAAAACTTCTGTTAAAAATTAAGTATTTTGAATTTTCTGAATTTAAAGAGATTTTCTGGCGGTAAAGAGAAACGCCTCGCTTTGAGAGAACTTTGTATATAGTTAATGGATAACCAAACTTGCGTTTTTCTTGAAGAATAATTTCTGTTTTAAACTTTTCCAGAATCGTTTCAATTTGATCTGTTGTTTTAAAACCAACGACTCTTGACTTGCGATTTACAGTTCCTCGACCATCTTGCCCGCGAACTAAATAGATATTTCCATCGGTTTTGTGCATCCATTCCAAAAATTGAGTATCTGTCCAATTCAAGAAAGTTCGTTCACTGATACTTGAATGCCTTGAAGCGAGCATTTGCCAAGGACGAGCATATACAAACAGAGAATTTTCCGGGTAAGATTCTAGTTCTTTATCTAAAAAATGTTCTTCAGCTAAAAGCTTGTTTTTATAGTATAACATGTTCGCTCTGAAACTTGGCGCATGAAAGAACATCAAACCCAAAGAAAGGAATGTAGCTATAATTAATACTATTTTACCCGTTGATATTTTATCAAATTTTCCTATAAATGAAATAGCATCTTCAAGACCTAACGCCATGATAAAAGCAAATAAAGGAAGAGCTACTAAAACATAACGTTGGTTAATATCTATTTCAAAAGTTCCCGAAACATTTAAAAGAATTACTAAAATCTGAATACAAAAGAATAGACCTAAAATAAAGCCACGAATATAACGCCCATAAACAAATAATCTAAAAAGAAGCCAAAGAAAAGAAAGCAATAAAATAATGGTAAATGTTGTATAAAATGGGTTTTCAAGAATTCCCGTAATGGAAGCATCTTCTCCCCAATTCAACATGATCAAAATATTGGATTTAATATTAAACCAAAAATTGGCTAATGAATGAGCCGCATGTTCTCCACCTTGAAAATCATAACCACGATAAGCAGCCATTGTATTTATAGAAGGCCAACAAACGAGAATGGTTGAAAGTACAAAAAGTGGTAAACGATGAGCTTTTGCTAAAAAATATCGATAATAATACAAAGCAAATGGAATAAAGGCAAAAACCGTTTCTTGACGAGTTTGAGCAAAAAAACCGAGCAAGGGAACCGTTAGTAAAAAATGTTTCCATGTCACTTTATCTCTTGGGACTAAAGCAAACCAAGACATTAAAATTGTTAAAAGAGAGATGTATAAAACTTCTGTTGAAGCCGATCGAGCTTGCATCAAAAGAATCGGCATTCCGCCAAGAAAAATCGTTGCGGCAAGAGCAAAATTTTCATGACGCCACCACAAGAACAGCGCCAAAAAGAAGGTGTAAAGGCTAAGCACATACAATGGGTAATTTACCCAAAGAGCGGTATCTCGTCCAGGTTCAAAAAAACGAAATGCTAAAGAATGAAGAAATCCTAAGGCTTTTCCTTTAAAGTTATTAACTTCTGTAAAACATTGAAGAGTTCCATTTTCCCAAAGCCCTTCATTACAAATTCCACCGCTTTGTTCAAAATGCATTTGAAGCGCCATGGATTCCCAACTCGTTTCATCGCTTAAAACTCGATGAGAATTTTCAATGTTTGAAAACATGAAAACGGAAAATATCAATACAAAAACGCTTAAAATGCCTATGGATTTGCCTGATGGTTTTCGATTTATAAAAAACTTGGGAATTTCAAAAACATTTAAAAGAAAGCCGACGATTAGTAATAAAAAAGTTAAGAGAATGGAATAGTAACCATATTCAATATCCCAATGTCGAGCGTAAGAAACAGGTAAATTATTAAAAATCAAAAAAGCAATAAGAAGAACTAACAGAGTAATTCCACAAGCTAGCGCCTGAGTCTTTTTAAAAGACAAGGATTTTTTCCATTGCAAAAAATCTAACTTGCGTTCTGCCCAAGTTCTTCTTTTTTCTGATTCAGTTTGTTTCTTGATTAGCTTTTCCATACAAATTAAATTAGTTTTTTTTGACTGATTCTTATACCATTTCCTGATAAGGGAACGGCTTATTCTTTTGCAACCATTGAGTAATTGCCGAAATAGCTTGTTCTCCAAGAATTTCCTTTTTATTTTTTTTCTTCATGTCTTGTAAGTGAGGTAATAAACCAAAATTAAAATTCATTGGTTGGAAATTTTCATTTGGAGAAACTAATTGGCGCAAAAGAGACGCAATACAAGATTCGGCTGGCAATGGATTTGAATTTCCGTAAAGCAAAGTAGATGCTAAATTCCAAGCAGCATACCACCCCGTTGCAATCGCTTCTGTGTAACCTTCTGCTCCTGTAATTTGGCCAGCAAACCAAGTTGGAGGAATTCCTTTCGCGCATGGAAGTTCTGGGCGTAGGCGAAGGGTTTCATCTAAAAGTTTTGGTGATTCGATGAATGTATTTCGGTGCATGCACCCAAGCCTTGCAAATCGAGCATTACGCAAAGCAGGAACTAAAGAGAAAATTTCTTTTTGAGTTCCCCACTTTAACCTAGTTTGAAACCCAACCATATTAAAAAGTGTTTTTTGTGCATTTTCTGCTCGAAGTTGAATAACCGCATGCCATTTTCTTCCAGTAGGATTTATTCCTAACCCAACTGGACGCATTGGCCCATAACGAAGCGTTTCTGTTCCACGACGAGCCATTTCCTCTACAGGAAGACACCCTTCAAAAAGTTCATGCTTTTCAAATGGACGAGGTTCAACAGATTCAGCTTCTCGCAGTTTTTGAACAAAAAGGTCATAAGTTTCTTTATCTAGCGGACAATTAATAAAATCCTCGGTTTCGCCTTTTTCCCACCGGTTTTTGTAGAAAGCATAATCAAAATCTATGCTATCGGTTTCTACGACAGGAGCTATCGCATCGAAGAAATGTAGGCGTTCGCTGCCTAAACGCTTAAAAATATCATCGGCTAAAGTATCGCTTGCTAGCGGACCCGCAGCAACTATAGTTGGCAAGTTTCCTTCTAAAGATTGTACTTCTTCACGATGTAACGTGATGTTTGGAGTTGAAAGAATTAATTTTTCAACTTCTTCGCTGAATAAATCTCGATTAACAGTTAATGATTCCCCTGCAGGAACAGAAGTTTTTTCTGCTATTTGCAAAAGAAAACTTCCCAACATTTTTAGCTCATTTTTTAACAATCCGTGTGCAGAAGTTAAAGACAAACCTTTGAAACTGTTAGAACAAACTAATTGAGCAAGATTTCCGCCTTTGTGAGCAGGCGTTTGCTTTCCTGGACGCATTTCATAAAGTTCAACTTTAAAACCAAATGATGCTAATTGCAAAGCAGCTTCTGAACCAGCTAACCCCGCTCCAATCACACGAATGCTCAAAGTTTCCATCAGTTTATTTTTAAATCCTTATACTTGGACATATTCTTCTTCCACAAATGCAATAAGCTTTGTTCCATTCGCGAAGCATCACAACCATCGTCTTGCACTTCACAAGATTCTAGCATTTCTTCAATAAGACGTTCCCCTTGAGGGAAACTTATCATTCCGTGGTGCGTTGCGTCTAAAAGCCTTGCATAAGCAGGCATTGAAATCATGACTCCTTCGATTTCGTGTAAATCTCGAATTCGAATTGCTTCCGGGCGATGTTGTTCTAAATTATCAAGAGTCCAAAATTGAACGGCACTTTTAAAATTAGAATCAACAGAAAGTTCTTCTAGCACAAGAAGAAAATGTTCCCATGCAGCGTCACGATTTGAAGGATTTAGCCTAACCGTTCTCAAATAATCAAGAACGGTATTGTAGGCTTTTGATTCTTGTTGTTCTTGATAATTCATTAGTGCCTAAAATGACGCATTCCTGTGAATACCATAGCAACACCTAACTTATTGCAGGCGTCTATGGAAAGTTGATCGTTTTTGGAGCCACCTGGTTGAACTACATAGCGAACGCCAGCTTCAGCACAAGCCTCGATATTATCTGGGAATGGGAAGAACGCATCAGAACCCATAACAAGCTCTCCGAAAATTTTCTTTTCTAAAAGAGCTAGTTCTTCTGGCGATTTCCCTTCCGCTTCTGGCAAGCGTGCCACATTATCACGAACTCTTGGTTGGCAAAGACGTAAATTAGAATCAATACGGTTTGGTTGTCCAGGTCCAAGTCCCATCACTTGGAAATAGCCAGGCTTATATTCATACCCCATTACGATTGCATTTGACTTGGTATGTTTCGTTACAAGCCATGTAAAACGAGCAAGTTTTTCCTTATTTTCAGGAAATTTCATTTCGGTGACACATTCAAATTTATCCCAAGTGCCAACATCTCTATCTTGCACTAGCATGCCACCAATTACATGCTTATAAACTTTACCAGGCTTCGGTGGACAAATTTCACCAACTTCTAAAAGACGAATGTCTTTAGACTTATTGCGGAGGAATTCAAGAGCATCGTCGTCAAAATCTGGAGCTAATAAAATTTCAACAAAACGACCTTTTAAAAGTGTAGCCGTTTGTAAATCCACCTTACGAGTCACTGCAATTACAGAACCAAAGGCTGAAACCGGATCGCCAGCCCAAGCAGCTTCGAACGCTTCGGCAAGAGTTTCTCCAGTTGCTAATCCACATGGATTCATGTGTTTAACTATGACAACCGCATTTGAATCGCTAAATTCACGAGCCATTTCAAGAGCGGCATCTGCATCAACAATGTTATTGTAAGAAAGTTCTTTTCCGTGAAGTTGCTTTGCCGTAGCAAGGCTTGCTTCGTCCCAATTAGGATCTCGATAAAAAACAGCTGCCTGATGAGAGTTTTCTCCATAACGCATTGGCTGCGGATCCACAAATTTCAAAAGAAGTTCTTCGGACATAAATTCTCCAAAAAGGTTGAATACAAGCCACTACAAAAAAAAGTAGCAGCACTTACTTTACAAATTTAACAAATGGTTTAAGGAATGTCTTGTTGTAAAATTTGGATTTGTTCTCTAGCCCATTCTTCAAACGTATTTTCTGCTATTTTCTGCCTGGCCGTACGCATTAATTGCAGATAAAAATGAAGATTATGAATGGTTGCAAGAGTCATTCCTAACATTTCACCAGCTTGAAATAAATGCCTTAAATAAGCCTTACTGAAATTTCTGCAAGTATAACAAGAGCAATTTGGGTCTGGAGCTTCATCAACCATTGAAGCATAACGCCCCGCTTTGTAACGCAAAACACCTTGACTTGTAAAAAGCATTCCATTTCTAGCATTACGACTTGGCATTACACAGTCGCACATATCAACACCGCGTAAAATAAGCTCCAATAAATTCCAAGGAGTTCCTACACCCATCACATAACGAGCACGATCAGTCGGCAAGCGATCTGTACAGAAATCTGCAATTTCATACATAACTTCTGTCGGCTCCCCTACAGAAAGTCCGCCTAAAGCATAACCATCTGGAGAAAGTTTTTTCAAAGATTCTATTGAACGAGCACGCAATTCTTTGTGCATTCCGCCCTGCACGATTCCAAAGAAATATTGCGGATAACCATGCAAAGGTGGATTTTTTTCTAACCATTCCATAGCCTCTTTAGCCCAGCGTTCTGTGAGAGAAAGAGAATGTTCTGCCTCTTTTGGCGTGCTAGGATAAGGCGTACATTCATCAAACGCCATAATGATATCGGCACCTATTTCTCGCTGCGCCTGCATAACACTAGCCGGTGAAAAGAAATGTTTAGAACCATCTAAATGACTTCTGAATTCTACTCCATTCTCTTTAATTTTTCTTAAATCTTTTAAACTCCAAACTTGGAATCCTCCACTATCTGTTAGCATTGGACCATTGAAACCTGAAAATTTTTGAACACCGCCGGCTTTAGCAATAATGTTTGTTCCAGGCCGTAAATAAAGATGATAAGTATTTGCAAGAATGATTTCTGCTTGCATTTTTTTCAAATCTCTTGGAGTAACACCCTTCACCGTGGCAGCAGTACCTACTGGCATGAAAATGGGCGTATTAATAACTCCATGAGCTGTTGTGAGTTTTCCAAGTCTTGCTTTTGATTTTTCAGAAGTTTTTAAAAGTTCAAATGGATTTTTATTCATGTAATAAAAATAAAAAAAGTGGAAAAAGAAAAAACTTTTCCACTTAAAAGATTTGAATTTTACGATAACTACTTTACACTTATTTTTTTCAAATATTGCCCATATCGAATAATGTACATGCCTGATTTTTTAAACTTTTTGCGAAGTGCTATTTCAATATTCTCGCGCAATTGTTCAGCTTGTAATGTTCCTAAGTAACGCCCTTGTAAATCAAATACAGTTGCGTTTTGGAATGTTTCAAGAGAATTATTAAGTTTTAAGGCAATAGCTGCTGGATCCTCGCTAGAACTGCTTAATTCCACTTGAGAAGAACTAGATTTTTCTTGAGAACTATTTGACTCTTCCATAGATGAACTTGATTCAGTGCTAGAACTGCTTGGAGCAGCAACAGCACTACTTGAAGATGCTACGGAACTGCTTGACACAGGCATTCCGTATTCATAAGCACCTAAATCTGGAGCTTTGCCCGCAAATGGCAATCCAATATATTCTCCTTTATCAATGGCTTGACTACCTTCTTTTAATTTTAAGAAATCAACATCGGGCAAGCTACCATCAGCTTTTCGCGGACCAAGAATTCCAGGAAGCTTTGAAAGATCTTGCCCGGTAATCGTCATGCTTGGGTCATCAACACTCATAAAATCGTTTTCGGTTAAAGTTAGATTCAGATTCCAAGTATTATTTTCACCTGCTGGGCAGGAAACATCTCTATCAATACCTTGAGATGGAATATATTCCCAACATGTTCCGATTTGAGAAAGGCTGTTCGGAAAGGCAATATTGTTTTTTAATACGTGAGCATTGTCTCCTGTTAATGGCGCGACTTCTGCAAGGCGATTTCCTTCGGAATCAAAAAGTGTTGACGCCATGTTAAAGGCTCTGTCTTCGTTTTTATAAGAGGTGTTGTTAATCCAAGTGCAGCCAACTCCAGTGTAGTTTGCATAAAAACCAGAAGATTTATTTTTCCAGGCCACAGAATTCTTGATGAGATGTTTACCACCGCCCAGTGTACTTTCTCCCATTTTTATACCATAACCATTACCTCTAGGAGGATTACCCCTCCCATAATCGCTGTAACCATTGCCAAATGCATAGCAATTTTCGACAACAACAGGGAATTCCTGGTTAATAAAATCAAAACCGTCATCACTGTTCCACCAAGCACGGCACCCGATAAATTTAGTGGTGTCTCCTTCGCCTGGTTTTTGGTAATGAGCGCCAAAACCATCGGCATTTTCACCATCACCTTGCTGATGTGACCCCAAAAAGTTGGACAATTTAAAGTTAGGATAAAATTGAGTTATGAGTCCGGTACTCCACCGGGCTCATTCCTTTTAGGCGCAGTTTTATCCGGTCATTGTTGTAATATTCAAT
>JAGAKE010000013.1 GCA_017625775.1 Fibrobacteraceae bacterium | reverse complement strand
CGAAGAAATTTTGGTATATTTAAGAGGAATGCTCCCCGAAGAAGAAAAGGAGATGATTATGGATTCGCTCGAAGTTATTCAAAATAAAGGTTATGTTTCAATAGCCGATGCTGACTATAATCGTGGATTCTCCGCCGGCGAAGAAAAGGGGTTCTCTGAAGGCAAGGCTGAAGGTTTTCTTGAGGGCATTACTGATGCTAAATTAGAAATGGCAAAAGCGATGCTTATGGAAGGTATTCCTATTGATAAAATCAGAATTATTTCTGGATTATCGGAAGAGGAAATCAAAAATCTATAACTTTTAATTTCCTAAATCTCCTGCTAGTTATCGTGGGAGATTTTTTTTATGATATTGTTTATGATTTTTTTTAGTTTTTCTTTTGCCAAAGTATTTCTATGGAGTGGACTCAAGCTCGGAGTGGCGAAGGCCACACGTTCCCTCCAAGCCTCCCCATCCTTGGCCGACGCTTTTTTCTACTTAATTTTAAGCGTGCTTTAATTTTTGATAATAGTGTTTGCTAGGGAACTTGAGCGATTTTCTTGTTATTCGCGATGACAACTTATTAACAGACAAACGTACTTGTGCGAGTAGGCATTGCCGAGCGAAAAGAGTTTATGAAAAAACTCAGCAAGCGAGTGTCGCGGCAGATGAGCTTGCTCAATCTGACATGACCGAGCGAAGAAAGTTTATGAAAAAACTCAATTAGAATTTGATTCTATAAAATTAAACCATCTATTGATAAAATGTTCCGTTAAAATATTTAAAATCAACGATCTTGAATTAACTTGACTTCTTTTATTTTTTTTGCAAAATAATGTGAGATAAAAACGGATAAGAAAAAAACTTTTTTTCAAAAGAGAGATAATTGTTATTTTTTTCATGACCTTTTTCAAGGAGATAAATATGAAATTATATTCTCGTGCTATTGCAGAAGCAATCGGTACATTTTGGTTGGTTTTTGGCGGTTGCGGCGCTGCAGTTCTTGCTTGTGGTGTTCCAACAAATGGAATCGGTTATGTAGGCGTTTCATTGGCTTTTGGTCTTACCGTTTTGACCATGGCTTATGCAATTGGTCATATTTCTGGTTGCCATTTGAACCCAGCAGTTACTTTAGGGCAAGTCGCTGGAGGCCGTTTCCCTGCTAAGGAAGCTCCTGCTTATATTATTGCGCAAGTAATTGGCGGCATTATTGCTGCCGGCATTTTATATGTGATTGCTAGCCCAGATCTTTCTAATGCCGGAATCGGCGCTTTTGCGACTAACGGTTGGTCTGATCAATTAGCAAATGGCGTTAATGCTTTTGGAGGAAAAGCAACTGGTATGCTTCCTGCATTTTTGATTGAAGTAGTTTTGACAGCAATATTCTTGTTTGTCATTATGGGAGCTACTGATGGACGTGCTCCAGCAGGTTTTGCTCCTATTGCTATTGGCCTTTGCTTAACTTTGATTCACCTTATTAGCATTCCTGTTACAAATACTTCCGTAAACCCAGCTCGTTCTACTGCTGTGGCTGTATTTGTTGGCGGAACTGCTATTAAGCAACTTTGGCTTTTCTGGGTTGCACCTATTCTTGGTGGTGTAATCGGAGGAATTGCTTACAAGTTCCTTGGCTGCAAAAAAGATTAATTTAAATTTGTGGGTAGGTAGGATTCCCGAGGGCTTTGCCCTCGGGAATTTTGTTTTAGCAAAGATGCTAAAACAACAAACATGATGTTGGGTAAAACAAAAACCCCTTTCCTTTCGGAAAGGGGAGGAGGAAGTTATATGAGACACTTATTAGAATAAATCAGCAGCTTCAGCGTCAGAAACTGATTCTGGAGCAACTTCAGACGGCACTTCTTCTACAACTTCAGTCGCAAAATCAACAACATCATTCTTTTGTGGTGCTGAATCAGATACGGCTAACTTGCCTTCTTTGAATTTGTACATCGCAATTGTTGTAGGTTTCTTGGTGAGTTGGATAAAACCATCAAGCGCTTGCTGGTTGATAAAACGAGCTTCTTTAGCCATCATTACAACAGCACGAAATACAGAACCTTCGCTTTCCTTGCTAGCGTAGATATCATCCAGATAGACTCTTTGATCGGACATGGTACCACCTTAAAAAGTTTAGAAGAGGGAGAGGGATTCGAACCCTCGTTACAGTGAAGTAAACACGCTTTCCAAGCGTGCGCCTTAAACCACTCGGCCATCCCTCCTAAAGGATGCGCGACAATATTAGCATTTTAAAGGGCCTTTGGCAAGTGATTTTGGCGTTTTTTTGAAAAATTATCGTTTTTTTATTCAGTTTGTCTTTTCGTATTCATCCCAAATAGCTTGAACAAGCGGTTCAACAGTTTTTGGAGAAAAGTCAAATTTTATACCTGCTTTGTTGAATAATTCAGGAAGTGGACGACTGCTACCGAGACTTTCTGCTTCAAAAAGCATGTCAAACGCTTTTTTAGGATTCTCGCGGAAATTATTCCAAACTTGAAGAGCGCCAAGTTCTGCGATTCCATATTCAATATAATAGAAAGGACATTCAAAAAGATGAAGCTGTTTTTGCCAGAGATTGGCTAAAATATTTTCGTAACCAGAGTAATCTACGCCTGCATCGTAACGATTCATAATAGAAACCCAAATTTCTTCACGATCTTTCACAGTATGGTTTGGGCGTTTATAAAGTTCGTGTTGGAAACTATCAATACAAGCGACCCACGGGAAAAGCCAAATTACGTCTTCTAGAACTCCTTGACGACTCCTTGCCGCGTCTTCAGCATCAGGGTAGAACTCCTGAATCTGAGAAGCACCGATTAATTCCATGCTCATACTAGCCACTTCAGCAATTTCAGAGGGAATATCCCTGTAGGCAGTAATTGGCTGATTAGCCATGCAGAATTGGTGGAACGAATGCCCGCTTTCGTGAAGCAGAGTGTAAATATCACGGTCAGAGCCAGCAGCATTCATAAAAATAAAAGGCTTGCGACTTTCGTCAAAACCAATTTGGTAACCACCAGGAGCTTTTCCTAAACGACTTTCCGGGTCAATAAGCTTTTCCGTTTGCATTTGACGCAACCAAGCACCAGCACGAGAATCTAATTTTTCAAAAATTCTGGCACATTTTTCAATGAGTTCATTTCCATCTTTGTAAGGCGAAAGGGGAGCGCGGAAAAGAGCGTCACAAGAAACATCCCATGGGCGTAAAACAGAAAGATTCATTTGCTTTTTGCGGGATTCATACATTTTTTTCTGCAAAGGCAAAATGAGTTTTTCAATAGTTTCATGAAATGCGTAGCAGTCTTTTGGCGAATAATCAAAGCGATTTTTGGCTTTATAAATGTATTCGATAAAATCGTTACAACCAGCGTTTTTTGCAATCGTATTGCGAAGTTTAAATAATTTATCAAAAGCTTCGTTCAATTTATCTTTATCTTGTAAACGCCTGTTTTGAATCTTTTCCCAAGCCTCTTTACGAATTTCTCTATCATTAGATTCTAGCAAGTTGGACATTTGCTGAAGCGTTTTTTCTTCGCCATTATGCATTACAGACATGCTTCCTGTAATTTTTTGATACGCTTGCAATTCTTTTTGAACTTCTGTTTCTAACGGAATATTTTTTTCATTAAAAAGTTCTAAAGACACTTTAACGGAACGGAAATACACACCAAATTCATCATTCAATTCATTTAACGATGGGTGAGCGATCATTTTTTTATTCAAAAGATCGTGATATTTTTGTTGAATTGGGTCAATATTTTCTACAAAATCTTCATAGGCTTTTGCTGCTTCAGGATCTTTAGTATTACAAGTCATCGCGACATAACGCCTGGCAGAAACCTCTGACAAAACAGAATCTATTTCACTGATACAAAGAATCCACTCGCGTAAAGCACTTGCCGTATTTTCAAGGGGAGTTTCGGCAAGTTGTTTATAAAGAGTTTCCACTTCGTTAGGGGAATCTACATTCAAATTTTCAGGCACAAACATTCTGCTCATAAAATACCTCATGGTAAAATAGAATTAACCCAATCTCCGACCAAGGAATGTAACAATTTTTCCCGAGCCGTTTCAAATAAAACTTTCTTTTCTTCTTCAGAAAATTCTTTCACAAAATCAAGGGGTAGTGACACCGGTTCAGAATCTTTCTTAAACGAAAGAGAAACAGAGCCTTTAGTCGCAATTTTTTTCAGATCTGGAATTTTAAACAATCTAGCATCTATAGGAATTTTTGTAGATAATTTCACAGATTGCTTACCAGGCACAAGAACAGTCTCAGAACTCGCATAAATAGGAACTTCGTACAAAGAATCCAAAAGAAGAGTAGCCGAAACATTTTGCACAAACAAAGAATCCGCATCTAAAGGAAGCTCGGTCAAAAATTCGCAAGAAATATAAGCATCAGCGAGCTTCGAAGAAATAATACCACGAGCCAAATCTTGAACAATCACAACAACTTGCGGATTAGGTAAAAGACTTTTGGTCGCCGTCCCAATATGCTCAAAAAGGTCCGAAGAAACATTAACCGAATCCAGATAAAGTGCAGAAAATTCAAATTTCGTCTGTGTCAGAATACTTGCAATCCTTGCTTTTTGCATAGACGCACAAGCCACTAAAAAAACACAAACCACAAAACAAAAAAACGCTTTTTTCATACAAACCAACATTATAGAAAATAGAACGTTCCAAAATAAGTTTTTTTTTCAAAATCGTCCTTATTTATAAAATCTCACAAAAACGTCAAAATAGACTATTTTATTTGAAAAAGCGCCCTTTTCACACTTCCTTCTTAATTTCCGATAATATATATTATGTAAACTAGATGTATGAATAAACATATTTGGCTTCTTTTTTACTATGGATGTTCCCCGTTAGGTCGGGCCCTTGCGCTATAACGCTTCGCGTTTTCGTTCAAACCGCCAATAATGTCGGTTCGAATCCTAACGGACTACGGTCCCTAACATAAAACAACTCTACAACAACAAAAATTTTTTTAACGAAAAATGCACACAGAGTAATAAAGATGCTACAGAAATTAAAAAGAAAGCAAATGGAAAAATTGAAATAGAAAAAAACTCTGGATACCACGCTTGAATCAAAAAATAAAACGGAAATGAAATAATCGCTGCTGTTTGAGTGGCTGCACGAACTGTTTTCGAACGTAACGAAAGAAGTAAAGTTAAACCGTTAAATAATAAAGCAAAGCTGGTTGCACCAAGAATCGCTTTAGCAAAAACATCCAACGGAATATTTGAACAAATTAAGAAAAGAATAATTTGTGAAAAAACCGCACCAAAAATTGAAAACGGTAAAATCGTTAATAATTTTACGAAATAAATTTTTCTTGGTGAAACTGGAGATAATTGAAGTAATTCTAAAGTATTACGCTCCCGTTCTCCGGCAAAAGCATCAGCAGAAAACGGCAGCGTCATCGTAGAATTCATAGCTCCAAGTAATAATAAAAGAAATTTTGCAAATTCTAATGGTAAAACAGAAAAAGTATCGGCATTGATGAAGCGAACAACAAGTAACAAAAAACTCGGCAAACATAAAAGCAACATGAATCGCGGTTCCCTAATGAGCAACCGCCATTCATGAATAAAAAGAGCCTTAAAACTTTGCATTCAGCTAACGAGTAAGAGTTTTATAACGAATCGGCTTTGGATTTTCCGCATCTTCACCAAGTCGTTTACGCCTGTCTGCTTCGTATTCACTCCAGTTGCCTTCAAACCACACCACTTGCGAATCGCCTTCGTATGCAAGGATATGAGTCGCTACTCTATCTAAGAACCAGCGATCGTGGGAAATAATAACGGCACAACCAGCAAATCTTAAAACAGCTTGTTCCAAAGCTTGCAAAGTTTCAATATCCAAGTCATTTGTTGGTTCGTCAAGGAAAAGTAAGTTCCCTGGCTTTTGGAGGTTTTTCGCCATTAAAACTCGATTGCGTTCTCCCCCAGAAAGCACGGACAATTTCTTTTGTTGATCAGCGCCAGTAAAGTTGAATAGTCCGCAATAAGCTCGGCTATTCATTTTACGCTCGCCTATCACTAATTCATCAAGACCACCACTAATGGTTTCCCAAACCGTTTTAGAATCATCTAACGATTCTCTGCCCTGCTCCATCGAAATAATTTCAACCGTTTCTCCGATTTTCAAAGAGCCAGCATCAGCTTTTTCCTGCCCCGTAATAATTTTAAATAAAGTAGTTTTACCAGCACCATTTGGTCCAATAATTCCCACAATTCCGGAACGAGGTAAAGTGAATGACAAATTATCAAACAAAAGTTTTTCACCAAATGCTTTGCGTAAACCATCTGCTTGAATAACTACATCGCCCAAGCGTTTTCCATTAGGAATGGTAATCTGAGCCACTCGAACTTGTTCTCGTTTATCTTCAGCCAAAAGTTCTTCATAAGCTTTAAGACGAGCTTTGCTTTTTGCTTGCCTTGCTTTTGGGCTTTGTTTAACCCACTCTTGTTCTCTTGAAAGTCTTTTTTGACGATCTGATTCACCTTTTTCTTCAGTACGAAGACGTTCTAACTTTTGATCAAGCCATTCCGCATAATTCCCCTGCCAAGGAATTCCACGGCCTCTATCGATTTCAAGAATCCATCCAGTTACATTATCCAAGAAATAACGATCGTGCGTTACGAGAATTACAGAGCCTTTGTATTCTCGCAAATGGCGTTCAAGCCAAGCCACTGATTCTGCATCGAGATGGTTGGTTGGTTCGTCGAGCAATAGCAAATCAGGTTCTTCTAAAAGAAGGCGGCAAAGTGCAACACGGCGTTTTTCACCACCAGAAAGATTCGTTACAGGCCAATCTCCAGGAGGACAACGAAGAGCGTCCATAGCGATTTCAATATTTCTGTCTAAACTCCACAAATCCTGAGCATCAATAATATCTTGCAATTGACCTTGTTCTTCCATCAACGCATTCATTTCTTCATCGGTCATTTCTTCTGCAAATTTCATTGAAATTTCGTTATACCGATCAAGTACTGCTTGCTTTTTCGCAACTGCTTGCATTACGTTTTCTTTAACAGTTAAATTCGGATCTAGCTGAGGTTCTTGAGGTAAATACCCTGCTGTTCTGCCTGGTTCAATCCATGCTTCACCCTGAAATTCTTTATCAATTCCAGCCATAATACGAAGTAATGTGGATTTTCCAGAACCATTTGTACCGATAATTCCAATTTTTGCACCATAATAAAAGCTAAGAGAAATATCTTTTAAAACTTCCTTTCCAGGAGGATAAATTTTAGACATTCGGTGCATATAAAAGACAAATTTTTCAGCATTTTTTTCAGCCATAAAAATCTCCAAAAAAGTTCAATATTTATTTCTCTTTCTTATTTTTTTAAGAATTACTAGGGATTACCCCTACTAAATTCACTTATCCAAGCAAGATAAAAAAAATATGACTCAAGAAATTAAAGAATTAAGCCACTAAAGCCCAAAATTGATTTTTTCGTTTATAAATATTTGAAATTGTAAAAATAAACATTTCGGCTTGCTTTTTCTTTCAAAAAACTTGCATAAAATAGAAGAAATTCTTATTTTATCTTTTATGAAGGATATCTTGCAAAGATTAGAAGAACTCTCCATAACTCTACCACCCAAGCCAACTCCACTAGCTGCTTATTCTCCTGCAGTTCGTGCAGAAAATTTTATTTATGTTTCTGGTCAATTACCTATTCATGATGGGCAAATGACAACGGGAAGAGTTCCTGATGTAGTTTCTTTAGATGAAGCCACCGAATTATCTAGTTTATGTTTTTTAAATGCTTTAGCGGCAGCACTTCCTCTTTTAAATGAAAATGAATCTTTGCAACTTGTTCAATTACAGGGATTTGTTCAATCAGCTCCTGATTTTTACGACCACCCTGCTATTATTGATGGTGCATCAACACTCGCCTTGCAAATTTTAGGAGAACGCGGTCGCCATGCCAGAATAGCAATGGGTGTTTCTGCTTTACCCAAAAATGCTCCCGTAGAAATTTCTTGTACTTTTCTAGCCGTTCCCCAACGCTCTCCCCGTTTTTTAGGGAGATATCGCTGGTTTGAACGAAAATTTTAAAAACTAAGGCCGTTCATTTAAAGGAATATAGGGGCGTAAATTTTCTCCCGTATAAATTTGACGAGGACGGTAAATTCGCTGTTTTGGATTTTCTGAAATTTCTTTCCAATGAGCAATCCAACCAGGCATGCGACCAATCGCAAACATTACGGTAAACATATTCAACGGTATCCCAATGTTACGAAGAATAAGGCCAGAATAGAAATCAACATTCGGATAAAGTTTTCGTTCAATGAAATAATCATCATGCAAAGCACATTCTTCAAGTTCTTGAGCTATGTCTAAAAGCGGATCTGATTTTCCTGAAGCAGCAAGCATTTTACGAAGTGCCTTTTGAAGAATTTTTGAACGTGGGTCAAAGTTTTTATAAACTCGATGACCAAACCCCATTAATTTAAGGCCTGGTTCACGACTTTTTACTCGATTTACAAATTCACGAACGCTAATTCCAGATTCTTGAATTTTTAAAAGCATTTCAACAACAGCCTGATTCGCTCCACCGTGTAATTTTCCCCAAAGAGCACATACACCGGCAGCACAACTTGCATACATATTCGCTCCACTTGAAGCAACTAGACGAACGGTACTTGTAGAGCAATTTTGTTCATGATCTGCGTGCAAAATCCAAAACTTATTTAAAGCATCTGTCGCTTCTGGAGAAGCTTCAAAAAGTTTATATGGTTGGCTAAACATCATGTGCAAGAAATTATTAGCATACAGTCTATCTGGAGAAGGATACATCATTGGTTGACCAACACTCATTTTATATGCAGCCGCTGCTACTGTACGCACTTGAGAAATAAGACGTGCAGCATTAATGTCAAAATGAGTCACATCTTCATCTAAAAAATGTTCCGGATCATAACACCCAAGTGTATTAATCATGGCAGAAAGAATTGCCATGGGGTGTGCGTTTCTTGGGAATCCTTCATAATGCTTGCGGTAGCCTTCATCAAGCATTTCATGAGTGGTCAATAAATCAGAAAAACGATTGTATTCTTCAGTATTCGGTAAATGCCCGTAAATAACTAAATAGGCAGTTTCAATGAAAGAACTTTTTTCGGCAAGTTCTTCTATGGCGTAACCACGATACCTTAAAATGCCTTGAGCTCCGTCAATGTACGTAATTGATGAACGACAACTTCCTGTATTTCCAAACGAATCATCTAGCGTGATATAACCACTTTCAGACCGAAGTTTTGAAATATCTATTGCCTTTTCATTTTCAGAACCAACTACTTCAGGAAAGTCTAAAAGCTTTCCATTTACTTCCATTCGCGCCATAAAACCTCCAGTTATTTTTTGCAAGCACTCCATTTCTCAATATATGAGAAGTAAAAAAAACAATTCTTTTTAAAGATAATTACATTGTCAAGTATCTTGTAATATGCAATTGTTTTACTGATTTAAAATTTAAATGATGGAAAAAAAAGTTCATCTTTTTTGAAATAAAGTAATATGGATTTCTCATTAATTTTTATCTTTGTTTTTTGAATAAGTGACTTTTCAAAAACATAACTACCGGCTCTAGTTTGACCACAATTAGTTTTTGGAAACACAACACAAGGATTTTTATGTTGAAGAAAGGCTTTGATAATGACAAATACTTGAAGATGCAATCCGAAAAAATTGAAGAACGTATTGCACAATTTGGCGGTAAGCTTTATTTGGAATTTGGCGGAAAAATTTTTGACGATTTTCACGCTTCTCGTGTGCTTCCAAAATTCGAGCCAGATAGTAAAATTAGAATGCTTGAAAAATTGAAAGACAATGCCGAGGTTATTATCGCTATCAATGCTGGAGACATAGAAAAAAATAAAGTGCGAGGTGATTTAGGAATCACTTATGACATGGATTTGCTTCGCTTAATTGACGCCTTTTCTGGATATGGAATTTATGTCAGCAGCGTGATTCTTACTCAATTTGACGGTCAAGCTAGAGCCATAACTTATCAAAAAAAGTTGGAAAAATTAGGTTTAAAAGTTTATCGACATTACCACATTGAAGGCTACCCTTCTAATATTCCTCTTATAGTGAGTGACGAAGGTTATGGTAAAAATGACTATGTTGAAACAACAAGACCACTCGTAGTTGTTACAGCTCCTGGTCCGGGAAGTGGAAAAATGGCGGTTTGTCTTTCTCAACTTTATCATGAAAATAAAAGAGGAATCAAAGCTGGTTATGCCAAATTTGAAACGTTCCCAATATGGAATATTCCTTTAAAGCACCCAGTAAACTTAGCTTATGAAGCGGCCACCGCTGATTTAAACGATGTAAATATGATTGATCCATTCCATTTAGAAGCTTATGGTAAAACGACAATCAATTACAATCGTGATGTAGAAATTTTCCCTGTATTAAATACAATTTTCCAAAAGATTATGGGCGAATCTCCTTATAAATCCCCTACGGATATGGGAGTGAATATGGTTGGAAATTGTATTATTGACGATGAAGCGGTTTGTGAAGCCGCTCGTGCAGAAATTATCAGAAGATATTATCATGCGCTTTGTCAAGTACGCAAAGGCAATGCAGAGCAAGAACAAATTTATAAGCTTGAACTTTTGATGGAACAGGCTCATGTTAGCATTAAAGATCGTTCAGTGGCTGCTGCAGCTGTTCAGAAAGCCGAGGAAACGGGTGGTCCTGCCGTAGCAATAGAACTCCCCGACGGAACAATTGTAACGGGAAAAACAACTTCTCTTTTAGGAGCTTCTGCAGTAATGCTTCTGAATGCGCTTAAACATCTTGCAAAATTACCAGATATAAAGTTGCTTTCTCCAATGATTATTGAGCCTATTCAGAATTTAAAGACAAAGCATTTAGGCCATACAAACCCTCGATTACACACTGATGAAGTGTTGGTTGCACTTTCAATTTGCGCCCTCACTGATTATAATGCAAAAATAGCAATGGAACAACTGGCGAATTTGCGAGGCTGTGAAGTTCACTCTAGTGTGCTTCTTTCTCAGGTTGATATTGGAGTTTTCCGTCGTCTCGGAGTTAATCTTACAAGTGAACCAAATTACCAAACCAAAAAATTATATCATCGCGATTGATTTTTTTGATAATTTGCAAAAAAAATAAATACCATCAAAGAAGAAAAGTTTTTATATTAAATATATGGCTATTGAAAATCTTGCAGAAACTCTTTTAGAAAAAATTAAGCTGATTACCCAAGCGGAAACAGTCATTGGAAAACCTATTCAAGCAGGTGAAACTACTATCGTACCAGTTAATCGTATTTCAGTTGGTTTCGGAATTGGCGGGCATTCGGGTAAAGGTGAATCTTCTGCTTCGGGCGGAGGTGCTTCTGTTGAACCTGTGGCTTTCCTATCAATTCATCAAGGTGAAGTGAGGATTTTGCCTGTTACAAAAGATTCTTCAATGATGTCAAAAGTTATGGATTTAGTGCCTGATGTGGTTTCAAAATTCCAAAAGCATGGTTCCGAAAATCCGTAAAGTTATTTTTTAGAATTTTGATTTGCTTGGTAAGTTTACCAAGCATTTTTTTCCGCCAGCGTAGCTGGCGGATTGTGTTTTTTTAATCTTCATGGATTAAAAAAAAGAACGGTCGAAAGCTTTGCTTTCGACCGTTCCAATGTTTTTCAAGCAAGGACTTGCTTGAAAAATGGTCTTAATTATTAGCCCAAAGTAACTTCAACTTTATGAACTCCCTTCGTAAAGATAGGAGCTACATTAGAGTCGATTTCCTTTCCATCAACAACCATGGAAGCAACGCCTTTGCAAACGCCCTTTGGATTCTTCACAGTGATTTCATAAGTTGCACCGCGGAACTTACGAGTAACAGAGAATCCCTTCCAAGTAGATGGAATACATGGATCAACTACAAGACCTTGGAAGCCTGCGCGAACACCAATAATATATTGAGTGGCAGCTTGGTATGTCCAAGAACTTGTGCCAGAAAGCCATGCATTACGGCCCATACCAAATTGTTTGTGTTCGTCACCGAGAATATTCTGTGGATAGCAATATGGTTCGGATTCGAATTCGTCTAGCTTCTCGTTCTTAGAAGCTGGGTTAATTTGGTTGTAATATTGGAATGCCTTATCACCACGACCAAGAATGGTTTCAGCAATCATTACCCATGGGTTTGTATGAAGGAAAATACCACCATTTTCTTTTGCTCCAGGAGGATAGGTGGAAATACCACCAACTCGACCATCAAAGCCACGGTAGCCAGGAGTAGAACTCTTCACACCGTTTGCAGTATTGAGCAATTGGTTCAAGCTATCCATACCCATAACAGCGCGTTCACCATAAGCAATACCACTCATTACAGACCAGGATTGGCTATTACAGTAGATTTTACCATATTTAGCCTTATGAGTTCCGTAAGCGTTTCCTTCCTTATCAAACCAACGGATCCACCACTTGCCATCCCAAGCAGCATCGTTAAAGGCTTTCTTGATATCTTCATACCAGCCCTTATACATCTTAACAGATTTCTTATCGCCAAGAGTTTCGCAAATATCCATCATTTCAAGGAGCGCCTTGGCATATAACCCTGCGTTGAAAGAAGATTCTGCACCAAGCGGCAAGTTCATACAATCGTTCCAGTCAGCAAAACCGAGAAGTGGAAGTTTGTTTTTACCAAGGTGAGTGCGAGTAAAGTTCAAAGAACGTTTTAAGTGTTCAAGAACAGTTCCCTTTTCGCGATCAGCACGTTTTTTACCGGCTTCGTAAAAAGGAATCACTTCGTCGAGAAGTTCAAGTTTGCCAGTTTCTTTCAAGTAACTTGCAACAGTGAGAACAATCCAAAGATGGTCATCGCCATACCAATCGGCATAAGCTGGTTTACCCTTTTCGTCGAGAACGCCAGCTTTTTCACGAGAGTCACCGGCATTTGCTTCGTTACCAGTATCTTCTTCGAGAGCAAGTGGAGCATATTGGTGCATTGCATTACCTTCTGGACGTTGTACAGAAAGGAGGTTTTTAGCAAGCACTAAAGCTTCTTCTGGCATGTGACTCATAACACCCATCAAATCCTGGCTAGAATCGCGGTAACCAATACCACGGCTCGTTCCGTAACCTAATTGATAGAGGGAAAGGTAACGGCTCCAGTTCTTTGTGGTGTGGCACTGGCGTGGGTTGTGAACGTTCACCATTGAGTTAAAAGCTGCATCTGGAGTTTCCACTTGAATAGTAGAAAGATAGTTCTGCCAGAATTTTGCAAGTTCGTCAAAAGCCTTATCCACATTCTTAAGATCGCGGTATTTTTTAATTGCCTTAGCAGCAACTTTTAAACTCTGTTCCTGACCAAGTTGAGTACAAGTACGGAAAGTCTTTTTCGCAGCGAGTTTACCTGCGTGAATCATGAGGGCAGCAATGTTATCGCCGCGGTCGCATTCGCTATCGGAAAGTTCTTTGTTTTGCAAAGAAAGTGGATTTGCCCAAGAGCCCATTTCGTTTTGGCCAAGGAACACGCGACGGTCGCCATCGAAACTTGAAACTTTGCAATCAGCCGTTACATAGTTCACAGCAAAATCGCGTTTCATATAAGCGTATTGTTCAAGAACCAAGTGACCATCTTTTTCTTTATGAGCTTTAAGAGTCATGGTCTGAGGAACCCAGTCAGCGTTAGTTAATTGCTTTTCTGCTTCAAAATGGCTGAATTCGTAAACAGGAATAATATCAACTTCTTTCGCAGCACCAGCAATATTGGTTACTTGAATATCTTGCAAAAGAGTATTAGAACCTGTTGGCACGAAAATAGTTACCTGAACACGAAGTCCATAAACTTCAGCTATCCAACGGCTATAAGAAAGACCAACATGGCATTCCCACTTATCCATCTTAGTAAGAGTTGGAGTTACGAACGGAGAAAATACCTTGTAACCTTTGCCATCTTTAACACGAATATAAACTGTGCTTGCCTTGAAATCTGAGTTTGGCATTTGAGCAATATACTTTGTGATACGGTTAAGAGCTGGGTCGCCCTTACATACAAGTGTACCACCAGTAGTGTCAACAATACCACCAAAGTTCAAGGTACCAACATAGTTACACCATTTAATTGGGGTTGCTGGTGAAGTCAGTACGTATTCTTTATTGGCGTCATCAAAATAACCATAAGCCTTAGATGCTGGCTTCTTAGCTGTTTTGCATGCGCATTTTTTTGTACATGGTTTCTTTGCCATATTTTCTCCGTGAGAGTGTGAAAAAATTATTCCTGAATATTAAAATCTCGAGCACCGAAGTTAATACCGAAATAACGATCTAACTTTGTATTTCGGGCAGGATCTTTTAAAATACCAATTGCCGCACGAACATATTTAAGTTCTATGAGAATATGATCGCGGCTCATACAATTCAAAAAAGGACCTTCTGGATATAAAGTTGGGCGAGGTTCTTCTTCAATCATTTGATTCAGACGTTCAACTTCTTTTATCAATTGACGTTCTTGAGCTTCTAATGCTCGAATCACTTCTTTAGAGTCAATACCATATAAAAAAGCAAAACCTAAAGTACGAGGATCGTCGTTAAAGCCAGTCAAATGACGAACAACTTCTTTACGAAATAAATCATGCCCTTTTTCTGCTAAAGAATAAACAGTACGTTCTGGTCGATTCCCTTCTCGTTCAATATGCCCAAGAATGTAACCTGTTTTTTCAAGTTTTGCTAAACGAGTATAAACTGTAGAAGTGCTTATTTTTGCCCAACGATCTAATTCACGCTTTCTAATTTCTGTGATAATATCATAGCCACAACAATCCTTTTCAAGGATAAGGCCAAGCAGAACAAGATCATAACGATTCATAACGAAAGGTCTAATTCCTAAAAGTTACACCAATTTGGAAAAAAGGTTTATTTGCTTTTGCTAGGATTTCCTAACATCAAGCATATTCTAAGTTGGAATATAATAAAAAAAACTAGATATGATTCAAAATAAAATAAAAAATGCATGTTTTATAAAAAAGAAAAGCAAGTAATAACACTTGCTTTTCAAAAAAATGTAAGAATAAATTATTCTTCGGAAACGTTTACTTCATCTGGATTTAGCACTCTGATTTCAATACGGCGGTTTGCTTTTCTTCCTGCTTCGGAGGAATTGTCTGCTTTAGGTTTAGAAGGACCATACCCAACAGCAGTAACTCGTTCCGCAGCTATTCCTTTAGAAATCATATAGTTACGCACACTATTGGCTCTATCTTCTGAAAGTTTTTGGTTTAATTCTTCAGAACCTTCTGAACTGGTATGACCTTCAATTTCAACTTTAGCTTTTGAATTGCGTTTTAAGCCTTCTATAGAAGCATTCAAAGTTTTCAATGAACTTGGCACTAATTCAGCACTGCCCGCCTTAAATGTTACACCAACAAGTTCTGCCCGAGTATCGTCAAATTCTACGGTAATACCACCAGAACTAGCTTTTAATGATACATAAGGAGTTTCTCCACATTCAAACGGACCTGTTAAACTTTGACATAAAATTTTATATGAATCTTCACGAGGAATATGGAAAGTAGCTTCGCCATAATTGTCTGTTCGAACCGTAATTTTGTTTTTTGGCTTTTTTACTCCAACAAAAACAAGTTTTTTATTGCGTTGCGGTGCTTCTTCAAAATTTGTGTAAGTTACATTTAGTACGGCATGCGTTTTATTTGGTTGTAAATCAGCAGCAAACGCAATGCTTCCTGTTAATACAACAGAAATAAGCAACTTTTGAATATTCATAAAAACTCCAGAAATTGAAATTTGATAATTAAAACTTGAATAAAAATAATAAAGACACAGAGAAAAAAAATATTTCTTTGCTTTTTTAAGATAAAAAACATTTTATAACAAAAAGTTCCTCCCCAAACAGAAAAATACCTGACAAATAAAGAGAAAATGCTAATTTTGCAAAAAACAAAAAATGGGAGTTTCCATGAAATTTAGGAATTTAGCTACTACCCTTCTTCTAAGTCTTGGATTTGCCAATATTGCATTGGCCAGCTCTTTTGATTTGAAGGGAAATCTTCAAGCTCAGGCTACAAAATCAATTGAAGACGACGAAAATAATCTTTCTTCACTTTGGTTACGCGCAAACATCGGTGCTCAATATAAATCAGAATCTCTTGATGGTTTGATTATGCTTCGCGTTTTTGCGCCAGAATTTGGAAACAATATTGACGGCAAAAATTACGATAAAATTCTTGCTGATTTATATTGGGTAAATTACAAATGGAAATTAGGCGAACAAACTTCTTTAAATTTTAAACTCGGTCACTGGAAAACGGACTGGTCTCAATCTACCCATTTTGGTACTTATATTGATAAAGATTTGTCTGCTCGCGGTCTTTGGATGCGTGACCAAGCACATAATGCTATGGAACTTGGGCTTAAACACGGACTTTCTCAATTAAATGTTATGCTTGCAACTGGCGATAACAAAGCAAATACTGGTTATGTTCGTGTAGAAGAAAATTTAAAATTCACTTTCCCGCTTGAATTGAAATTTGCCTATAGAACAAATGCTATTGATGTAGTGCAAAATACTTCTTATATTACACATCGCGTAGCCACTTATGCAAGCTACTCCTTTATTCCAAACTTGCGCCTTTATGGTGAACTCGCTTGTTTCTACACTCAAGATGAAGATTTAGTAGAAACTCTTCCAAACTTTGTTCAAAAAGACCCTTCCTATATGAATCCAGGCGAAGCTTGGCTTCCATTTTATGTAGGTGTTGAAATTCCAACTTTAGGAATTTTAGATAATTTAATGTTTGAAGTTGAATACATTAAAGATCGTGATGAACTTTCTTCCAAGCAACCAAATGCGAGCGAACTTGCTTGGACGGCTGCAATGGTTAAGAAATTTGGTTCTTCCAAACTTCAATTTAGCGTTTATAGCGAAGAAGAACTCAATGATATAGGTTTAGCCTTTAGAATAACCACAACAATTCGGTAAAAAATTTAATGGCAGAACCAAAGGTTCTGCCATTTTGCATAAAAGCTTAATTATTAAAATTTCTTCTTTTGAAAATTATAACCATCATAAAAAAATTAAGAAAGATTCACTTTTTTTTAACATTTCAGAAACTCTATTCATCAAGACATCTTATAGTGAAGTGCTACTTTTTCTATCTTTTTTATTCGGAGTAAAATATGAAAAATACCTTTTTATCTAAGTATGGTTTTCTGTTTGCAGCGTCAGGCCTTTTTCTCGTTCTTTTGTTGTTTATTTTTAGAAATTTTGTTTTTGATTCCTCCACATTAATGCTAAACTCAGACCAATTAAATGGTATTGGCAGCAGAATACTTCGTGCAGAAAATGCCGTAGTTACTGAATGGGATGATTCTAGGCTCGGCGGAGTTCCAACCATAGACGCTCTTTTTGCTGATGTTTATCACCCACTCGTTTGGGTTCAGTTTATTACAGATCCAGCACGAGCCGTTGGATTTAAATTTATTCTAACCATTTGGGTTGCATTTTGTTCAGCAATGCTTCTTGCGAAAACATTAACCAAAAACAATGGATGGACCGCTTTACTTGGTTTCCTTTACGCTTTATCTCCTCAATATTTCACATACATTTACGGTGGGCACGATGGCAAAATGATGGTTTTTGCAATAGCTCCACTTGCTTTACTTGCTATTCGTAAAATCATTCGAGAAGGCAAACTTTCTCACGTTTTTGTTTTAGCTTTTTCCATTGTATGGATGATTCTCGGTTCACATCTTCAACTAACTTATCTTTTTCTATGGGGTGCTGGTTTTTACGCTCTTTATGAAACGTTTGCACTAGCAGCAACTAAAAAAAGAAAAATCATTAGATTATCTGCTGCAGCTGTTGCTCTTGGTTTTGGACTTTTGATTTCAGCGTTCCAGCTTTTACCACCCTATCTTTATACGACCAAAGATTCTGTACGTGGAACTGCTGAAAAAACAAATTACGGCCATGCAGTCAGTTGGTCTTTACACCAAGAAGAATTAGGCGCGTTATTGATTCCTGGCTTTATTGGCGTCGATGTTTATGAACAAGATTCTAAAACTGGGGAAATACAAGGTTCGTCTCTCTTATCTTATTCTCCAGCAGATTTCCGAAATGGTTCACCATTTTATTGGGGGCATAATGCATTCAAATTGAATCATGATAGTTGTGGAACCATTCTTACGTTTTTAGCATTCCTCTGCTTTTTTGTTCCAGGTAAACGTCGTTATGCAGCCTTTTGGTTCGTTGGAACAGCAATAGCTCTTTCTTATGCAATGGGCGCTCATTCTCCCTTATTTCGACTTTGGTATGAAATTCTCCCAGGAGTCAAAAACTTCAGAGCACCAAGCATGGCTTTATTTTGGCTTCCGCTAGCTGCTGTAATGATGGCGGCTCCTGTTTTAAAATCTGTGGCAGACCCTATAAAAAATAAGCATCTTGGGAAAGGCGTTTTCCTTTTTGGTGTTCTTCTAGTGATTCTTACTTTTGCACGTTTTAATTGGGAACTTTTCTTAGGTCCTGTTGGGCTCGTTCTTTCTATTCTCTATGGAATTCTATTTGTTGGAACCATTCATTTGGCCGACAAAGATAAGGATTTAACAGTTCAAAATTTCCTAGCAGGAGTTTCTGCTACTTTTGAAGGAAGTTCTAAAATAACGTTATTTTCTCTATTCCTGCCTTTCTTCTTAATCGGAATATTCTTCCTTTCTGGCCAAAACATTATTGAAAATCCACAAACTGCCCCCTATTTTAAACCACTTAATTTAGAAGCCATGCAAGCGGGTGCCTCTAAAATGATTCCTTCGTTAATTCTTGTCATTGTTTTATGTGGCCTCACATTCTTTGTCATCAAAAACAACAATTTTAACAAAAGAAATGCAGCCATCATTCTTGCTATTGGAGCCGCAGTTGAACTTTTCTTGATCAATGGAGCTTTTGTTCAAAATGTTCCAAGAGAATCTTATATACAACCTAAAAATCGCCTTGTTGCAGCTATAAAACAAACAAATGATTCTCTTTCCATTCCAAGAGTACTTTCTATTTCTAGAAATCAAGCTTTATCTGGAAATATTTTCCCTGCATACGGTTTAAGAAATGCTGGTGGTTTCCACGACAACGAACTTGCTTCTTACCAAGCATTTCGAGGCGGTCCAGGAAATGCTAATTACATGATTGGGTTAGATGGTAACGACAAAGTAAGACCATTCCTTGATTTAGCAAACATAGGAAGCATTATTTTTGATACTCGTCAGGGTACAACTTTTATGCCAAACCCAACCGCTCTTGGCGAGGCGTTCCTTTATGGAAATTGGGTGGTTATGGACGATGCTAGCGCAATAGAAACATTAAAAACAGCTGAAATTAGAAAACCAGCAACACCTGCCGTTCCTGATTCTCTAACCCAAGATTCTACTCAAATTAATGTAGAATCAAAACAAGAAGAACCGCAAGGATTTTTATACAGAGAAACAATTATCCTTTCTGAAAAACCGCAAAAGACTTTAAATCAAGGAATTCCAGTTGGTTCTGTGAAACTAGTTTCTCGCCCAAAAATGGATACTCAAGTTTTTGAAGTAGAATCTGATCGTGATGCTATTTTATTTGTAAGCGGTAATTATCATCCTTATTGGAAAGCCTATGTGAACGAACAACCAGTGAAAGTCATTAAAGCATTTTCCACATTCAAAGCCCTTGAAATTCCAAAAGGAAAATCTACCGTTCGCTTAGAATACCGTTCTGATCCATTCCATCTAACGCTTAAAATTTCACTTGCAGCCTTCATTATTTTAGTAGCGTTAGGGATTGTTTATGCAATACATTTAAAAAAGAAATTAGTTATATAATTTAAATTTCAAAACTTTTTTCATCATTCGATGGAAAAAAGTTTTAAAAAAATTTCCCCGAAAGCTATGCTTTCGGGGAATTTAACTTAAACAAAGAATTATGCTTTCAAAAAATTATTCAGCACAATTCTTTTCAATTACTTCAAGAACTTTCGCTGGATCTTCTTCAATTTCAGCAGAAGCTTCATCTACTAAAGTAGCGAATTCATCAAACCATTCTGCAAAGATTTCTACTTCCAAGTGATCTGGACCAGGAACGACTAAACGAACTCCGCAACATTCGCCAATATACTGTTCGTATTTAGCGATTTCAGGGCGAAGAAGGCTTAAATCTAAACCATCTAAATCTTCTGGGAAAAGTTCGTCGTCACAAGAACATTCACAATCTTCTTTAGAATCTTCACAACAACATTTTTCTTCAGAATTTTTGCAACAATCTTCTTCAGATTTGTCTTTGCAGCAACAATCGTCATCACATTCGCAATCACAATCACAGCAGTCGCAACAATCACAACAATCGTCTTCTTCAATTCCGCTATTGTAATAGAATTCGTCTTCTTCTAAATAAAGAGCTTCTACAAAAATTCCTTTTGCTCCAAGAATTTTTGCAGCATCAATAAATTCATCAAAAGTACCTGCAAAATAACGGCTTGCTTCAGCGTCTTCATTCAATGTTTGCACAGGAATTGGCATTAAGCCATGTGCTTTTAAATTTTCAGAAATTTCTTCTGCTACAGATTTTTTTTCTTCCATATATACAACTCCTTTTATTGGTGGTACTTGAGTAAGGATTTTGCTTTTTCTTGAATAAGCTTCATAATACGAGCTTCTGCTTCGTCGCCACGAGCGGTATCGCGCACACTAACCAAAGGTTGGAAAAGCGGACTATTAAACAAAGTTCCAAGAGGAATCGGATTTTTCCTGCAGAACGTAGCTTCTACATAATCACGAGCAGCATCTTGTAAATCATCACATTTTTGGAATTCTCCATTTTGGAACGCCTTGTAAAGATCTACAAAAATCTTTGCTGCTTCTGGAATATTAGCGGAGGCACTTATTAAACCTTTACCGCCCATTTCAAGCATATCAATAAAGAAACCATCTTCGCCACTTAAAACAGCAAAATCATTATTCGCCGTTTCTTTAATTACACGAAGTGTATCTTCATGGAATTTTTCGCCAATGCGAAAATCTACTGCTTGTTTTAAACCGATAATATTCTTGTCTTCTGAAAGGCGAATCAAAGTATCTGGGTGAACATAACTAGCCGTTCTCCCAGGAACATTATAAATAATGATTTTAGCGCCAGTTTCAGAACTTAAAGTACGGAAATGCTTTTCAATACCTTCTTGCGAAGGATTATTATAATACCCCGTTACGCAGAGAACCGGAACTTCGGCTATTTTAAGCACTTCTTCGATCATTTCAACTGATTCACGCGTGCAATTTGACCCAGCGCCTGCAATCACAGGGACACGACCATCACAATAATCTAAAGTAAATTTTATAATGTCTAAATGTTGTTTATGGGTCACAGTAGCACTTTGACCAGTCGTTCCAACTGGTAAAATACCGGTAACGCCAGAAGCAATTAAATCATCAATCATCTGCCCCATTTTCTTAAAATCAACCGAATTACGGAGATTCTTTGGGTCATCTGAACAAAGAGGTGTGAAAATAGCCGGGAAAACACCGGTTAACTGAGAAGCTTTTGTAATTTGCATAGTGAAACAAATATAAGATTTTTCAAATGCATAAATCTTTTTTTTCAAAAAAACTGTAAAAATTAACATATAAAAATCATAACAGGGTTCTTTTAAGCAAAAGATTTTTTAAATTGGAGTGAAACCTTTAATCAACAGGACCCTTTTTATGGATTCTATCACACAAATTTGGAAGAAAATTCAAGCCCCTGACACCGACCCTTCTACGCTTAAGGCCTTGGTTGAAGAAGTTAAGAAGGCCGCTATGACTTCAGAAACTCCAGCTAAGGTTAATTTTGGAACCTCTGGTTGGCGTGGTGAAATCGGTTCAGAGTTTACTCTTAGAAATTTGCAGGTTGTTGCTTGCGCTATTATCAAAATGTATCGCGAAGCTACTCCTGAACTTTGGGAATCCTTAGGCATCAAGGACTTTGCGGAATTACAAGCTAAAGGGCTTGTTATTGGACATGACAACCGCTTACTTGGTCATGAATTCTGCCAAATTGTAGCCGCTCAGTTTAAAAAAGCTGGTGTAAAAATTTACTATGGTGGCGAAATGGCTACACCAGAGTTTTCTGCTGCTGTTGAAATGTTAAATGCGGCTTGCTCTATCAACATGACCCCAAGCCACAACCCAAGCCATTACAATGGAATCAAGTTCAACCCTGCTGATGGTGGCCCTGCTGGTCCTGAAATCACAAACATCATAACAGCAAACGCGAACGAAATGATGGCAAACCACCAATTCGAAGCTCTTTGCGAAGTTGATTGGGAAATCATTGATCCTGTTAAGATTTATTCAGATTTCTTGCATCGTCAAGGCACTATCAATTTCAATCGAATTCAAAAACTTTTGAGCGAAGGTCGTTTGACTCTCGTTTGTGACCATGTTCATGGTTCTACTCGCGGCAGACCAGCGGCTTTACTAGGCAATCCAGAATGTTTGATTAGTCTTCGTACTGAAGATGATTCTTTATTCGGCGGCGTTGCTCCAGAACCTTCATCTAAAAATTTGGAAGGTGTACGCAAAGTGCTTGATTCAAGCAAATCTTGGTATCGTTTGGGCTGCATTTTCGACCCAGATGGAGACCGCGTGCGTTTCTATGACGGCACTCGCGAAATTGATATGAATAGTTTTGGTGCCATAGCCTTCCATTATATGGTTGCTTATCGTAAAGAAGTTGGCGTTGTTGCAAAATCAGTAGCAACTTCTAATTTTGTAAATATTATTGCTGAAAAAATGGGTTGTTCCATTAAAGAAACATCTGTTGGATTTAAGAATTTCCGCCCATATCTTGCAAGAGACGCTAAGGAAAGAGCTTTAATTGCTTTTGAAGAATCTGACGGAATTTCTGGTCTGAACAACACTCTTGAAAAGGACGCTCAATTCGGCTTATTATTAGCTCTTGAAATTATTGCTGTTACAGGAAAGAATCTTGGAGAATATCTTGACGCCCTTTATACTGAATTTGGTCGTCTCTACCCAACTCGTTCTGGTTTTGAAGTGGATAAATCTCTAGTGGGCGCTCCACTTGTTGCCAAAGTAAATGCAATTGCTAAACTTGGCGAACCAGGAATGAAAATTCTTGTAGGCGATAAAGAAAAAGAAGTCAAGAATCTTTTAACTCTTGACGGAGTAAAAATTATTTTCACAGACGATTCATGGATGCTTATCCGTCCTTCAGGAACTGAACCAAAAGTTCGTATTTATACAGAATGTCGTGATCCTGAAGAAAAGGATGCCATGTTTGAATCGGCCAAAGCTCTCTTTTTTAAAGAATAACGAGGAAATATGAAAAAGATAATTTCTTTACTCTGCGTTTTAGCTATTTCAAGTTTTGCGCAAAAAGGTACAGAATTCCAGGCTTTTTCTGGAGAATTTCTAAAAGTCGGCGATATGAAAGCTGGCTACCATCCATTCACAATGCCTGTTCAGGGAGAAGGTTGGGCATTTAAAGCAGAAGGTGAAGTTCAAGCACCTGCCGGAGACCCGTATGTTCTTCTTGATGGTATTTTAGATGGGACTGTATATGCTGTAGTCGCTTATGTTCCGGCTGTTGCTGCTGGAACTGACGCCAAAGATTACCAAGTTGGTATGTTTGATATGATGATTTATCTTGAAGATGAATCAGTCAAAGTGCGTAATGTTAAATTCACTCTTTTGCCGCCGGCAAACGATGAATGGGCAAGCGACATGGCTCGTGATGCAAACGAAATTGGTGCTGCTTCAAAAGCAACTCTTTGGAGTGGCGCTAACGATGTTGCCATCACAAGAACTTCAGCAGTTCCTTTAACAAAAAAAGATTTACAACCTCCTCCTCCAAAACCAGTTGTTCGTAACCTTCCTCCTCCTCCAGCAGAAGAAGTAGCTCCTGCTCCAGAAGAAGAAGCTCCTGTTGTAAAGAAAAAACGCGTAGTAAAGAAGAAAAAAGTTGTTGCTGAACCTGAAGAAGAAGAGGAAGAAGCACCAGCTCCAAAGAAAAAGAAACGTGTTGTTAAAAAGAAGAAAGTTGTAGAACCTGAAGAAGAAGAGGTTGAACCAGCTCCAAAGAAAAAGAAACGCGTTGTTAAAAAGAAAGTTATCAAGAAGAAACGCGTAGTAGTTGAAGAAGAACCAGAAGAAGAGGAAGAAGAATTAACTATTCGCGAAAAACGTCGCCGTGCAGCCGCAAAACGCCAAAAAGCAGCACAAAATAGCGATTACGAATAATCATTTTCCTTGGTGATAAATAAAAAGGGAGTTCGTTAAAAAGCGAACTCCTTTTATTATTGCTCTATAAAAACTTTTCTTCTTTTTTCTAATAAAAAACGAGTTTTCTATACACAAGCACTCTAAAATTTTGTAACTTTAGTCCGTGTCAACATTCAACGCCAAACAGAGGTAAAAAATGGCTGTTTCTTATAAAGATCTCGGTCTTGTAAATACCAAAGAAATGTTTGCTAAGGCCATCAAGGGTGGCTATGCAATCCCTGCTTTCAACTTCAATAACATGGAACAGATGCAGGCAATCATTAAAGCTGCTGTCGAAACCAAGTCTCCTGTTATTCTTCAGGTTTCTAAAGGTGCTCGTCAATATGCAAACGCAACTCTTCTCCGCTACATGGCTCAAGGTGCTGTAGAATACGCTAAGGAACTCGGTTGCGAAAAGCCAGAAATCGTTCTTCACTTGGATCATGGCGATACATTCGAAACTTGCAAAAGCTGCATTGATTCCGGTTTCTCTTCTGTAATGATCGATGGTTCTCACCTTCCTTACGAAGAAAACGTTGCTCTTACTAAGAAAGTGGTTGAATACGCACACCAATTTGACGTTACTGTTGAAGGTGAACTTGGCGTTCTCGCTGGCGTAGAAGACGAAGTTTCTTCCGATCACCACACCTACACAAACCCAGAAGAAGTAATTGATTTTGCTACCCGTACTGGTTGCGATTCTCTTGCTATTTCCATTGGTACTTCCCATGGTGCATACAAGTTCACTCCAGAACAATGTACTAAGGACGAAAATGGTAACTTGGTTCCTCCTCCACTCGCTTTCGATGTTTTGAAGGCTGTTGAAGAAAAACTTCCTGGTTTCCCAATCGTTCTTCACGGTTCTTCTTCTGTTCCACAAGAAGAAGTTGCTACTATCAATAAATTTGGTGGCGCTCTCAAGGCAGCTATCGGTATTCCTGAAGAATGGCTCCGCGAATCTGCAAAGTCCGCTGTTTGCAAAATCAACATCGACTCCGATTCTCGTTTGGCTATGACTGCTGCAATTCGTCAGACTTTCGCTGAAAAGCCTGCTGAATTTGACCCACGTAAATACTTGGGCCCAGCACGTGACAATATGGAAAAGCTTTACAAGCACAAAATCATTAACGTGCTTGGTTCCGACAATAAGCTTGCCTAATTTTTAAAATTGTCAAGTAAAAAAAGTTCCGCACTATGCGGAACTTTTTTAGAAAATCCCCGAGAGCGAAGCTCTCGGGGATTTCTTTAATTAAAAAAAATTAATCCTCAGAAAGTGATTTTTTAGCAAGAACTTTATCGATGCGTTTACCGTCTAATTTCTTAATTTCAAAACTCCAAAATTCCCATGTTACTACTTCTCCCTCTTTCAAAAGTTTCCCAGAAATCCACATCAAAAGTCCACTTAAAGTACAGTAACGCTCTTTATCTTCTTCAGGTAAATTTTTAATATCTAATTTCTTTTTCAATTCTGTCAAAGGAATCAAGCCATCTAAAAGCCAAGAACCATCTTCTAGCAAAACCGCTTCAGCATCATCTGGATTTTTAGTTTTAAATTCCCCCGCTAAAGCTTCTAAAAGATCTTGCAAAGTAACAACTCCCAAAACATCTCCATATTCATCTACTACAAAAACCATGTGCGCAGTCATTTCTTTAAATTGCTGCAACACCTGCATTGCATTCAAAGTTTCTGGAATAAAAATCGGAGGCGTTACATCTGCAACGTCAAAATAACGTCCTTCTAATCTCTGTCGCAATAAGCGCCTGGCAGATATAACACCCTCTAAATTCTGGAGACCGCCATGGCATACTGGGTAACGAGAATGGTCAGAAGAAAGCACACGCTCTAGAGCTATTTCCTCTGGAGAATCAATATCTAGCAACACTATTTCACTACGTGGCGTCATGATGGAAGCAATAGGCATATCATCTAAAGCAAAAACATTTTGAAGCATTTCATGTTCTTGTTTTTCAATAATTCCCGCTTCGGACCCTTCACTTAAAACGGCTTCAATATCTTCTTCTGTTAAAAGTCGTTCTTTTCGTTTCATGCCTAAAATACGAAGAATAGTTTCTGTAGAAATAGTTAATAAGAAAACTAAAGGCCTAGAAAAAAAGGCTATCATTTTGATAGGGCGAGCAATGAATCTAGCGATAGAATCTGCATAAATTTGAGCAATTCTTTTAGGGACAAGTTCTCCAAGAACAATTGAAACATAAGTAATAATCACCACAACAAGCGTAGTTGAAATTCCGGCAGCCAATGAACTAGAAATTGGGAAAAAACTTTGTAAAATAGAAGCAAGAGGTTTTGATAAAGCCGCTTCACCTACAATACCATTTAACAATCCAATTGCGGTAATCCCTATTTGAACAGTAGAAAGAAACCTTGTAGGTTCTTCATTTAAAGCAAGAGCTATTTCTGCTCGAGAATCCCCTGCTTCTGCTAATTTTTTTAACTTAGCTTTACGTACACTAAGCAAAGCTATTTCTGCCATAGCAAAAATGCCATTTAATAAAATTAAACCTATTAAAATTCCTAAATGCAAGAAAAACTCCTATAAGTCATTTTATACTATTAAAATATACTTTTCTGATTCTTAAATACATTTAGAATTTTATTACGATTCCGTTTCATTCTTTGGAAAAATATCTGATTTTCTGTAAGGAGTTTCTGGTAAAAGAACAGCATTCAAAGCATCGGTAATTTTTTGTTCGGCTTTTTTAGAAATCGGCCGCAACCCAAGGCGTGCTTTTTGCACTGTTTTATGCGAAAGCGTTCCTGGAAAAACTTCTACCAAAGCGTGATTTTTTAAACCAGCCTGCTCTAAAATATCATTTAGAATTGTCATTGGCGAGGAACTTCTTACAAACTTTTGTTAAATACATAGAACGATCAATTAAATTTTTCGTTTCATATAGAATAGTTAAGTAAAGAACGGCAGCGCCAGAAGCAACTTCTTTTTCTCGAATGGTGGTCATTTCTGATTTACGTTTTTCAACAACATCGGCTCCAATTTCAGCAGCACGAGTTTTAAGTTCTTCGTAACGCGAGAAATTTCCATCAAAAACAGACCTTGCACAATCTTCAATAAAATCTGTGATTTTAGACCAAAACGCATCTAAATCTTTTTGACGGCGTTTCGATAGCGGCGTGAAATGGTTATCAATATGATGCAAACAAGGGTCACAAATTCTATCTAAATTAAAGACAATATCGTTTACACAATCGTTAGCTTGGTATAAGTAAAAACTTTTAGTTAAGTAAACAGAAGGATCCATTTTTTGGGAGCAAGCTGCACCCTGGCGTTTTAATTGACGGGCATAAATTTTTTCTTCATCAATAGAATGATTCGTTTTTCGCAATAAAGTTAAATCACCGTTGAGGAAACCACTAATAATATCACGATAGCGATCTTCTGCATGAATTAATATCCAGCCCCAGGCTTCCTTAAAATGAGCATCCGCCAAAACAGACGCTTTTTCTGGGGTATCTGCAGATAAAATTTGTATATAACGTTCCTCGGTTGGGTTTACACTTTGCGTTTTTTTCTTGTAATGCAAAGTAGATCTTAAAAGAAGCAACACCACCAAACCGAACAAAATAAAGGAAACAACAAAGCCACCTTTATAGACTATAAAACAAACAATAAAACTACTCATGAACGCAGCAAAGGCGGTAAAGAACCACCCACCGATTACAGAAAGCACGCCAGAAATGCGATAAACAGCCGTATCGCGCCCCCAAGCTTTATCGGCAAGAGAAGTTCCCATAGCGACCATAAAGGTTACATAAGTTGTAGATAAAGGAAGTTTAAAAGCTGTTCCAGCGGCAATTAAAAGACTTGCAAGCATTAAATTCACAGAAGCTCGAACTAAATCAAAAGCGGCTGATTCATCTTCAAGAGTGAGCTTGGAATCATCACGACGAAGTTCCATCCAAGCCCGCCAACGACGAGGTAAATAACGAGTGAAGATTTCTCCTGTTGAATGACTCCAGCGAACGATTGCTCTTGCTACTGGGTTTGTTCCAAAAGCTTGGTCAGCAGTACCTTGCGCCGAAAGAGAAACAGAAGTTTTAATAACGTTATGAGCCTTTTTTGAAGTCATCAAAGAAATCATCATTATAACACCAGCTAATGAAAGAATCCACCACTGACCGGCTGCTGATTCCATAAGAGACTTCATTAAAAAAGCGTCTGGAGCTCCATTTCCATTTGCGGCAAAATCTTGGTAAGAAGAAAGTGCTGCTAAAGGAACACCAATGAAATTTACTAAATCGTTACCAGCGAATGCTAAAGCAAGTGAAAATGTTCCTAAAGCGACAATGCCTTTGAAAACATTAAAGTGCAAAAAATAAAATAATTGAGATAGAAGGGCAAAAGCAACAAATAAAATAAGCAATACAATGGAAGAATGATTAAGCAAATACTGAAACCATTCAAAAGAAGCAAAAACAGAGCCTTTTAAACCTTTGAATAAAATAAAATAAATGATAGAACTAAATGAAAGACCGCCAAAAACCCCAATGAAATATTTCATTTTTTTACGAAAATCAAAAGTAAAAAGAAGGCGAACAAAAAATTGAACTACAGAACCAAAAGAAAACGCTATTGCCACAGAGAGAAATATGGCAAATATCATAGAGATTGCTTTTTCGGTATTGATTAAATCACCAAAAGCTGGCGTATTCGGCACCATATAAATTTTGTAAAGTGCTAACGCAAATGTGCCGCCTAACAATTCAAAAACTCTTGATATGGTAGTGGAAGTCGGCAATCCAAAGGAGTTGAATATATCTAACAGGATAACATCAACAATCATTACTCCAATGAAAATCGCCATGATTTCAGAGAAATAAAAATGTTGCGGTTGGAAAATACCATGCCGCGCAATATCCATCATTCCACTAGAAAAAGACGCCCCTACAAAAATACCTAAAGCAGCAATTAACAAAATTTTTTTGAAGGAAAAAGCTTTGGCACCAACTGCCGAACTTAAAAAGTTTACTGCATCGTTACTTACTCCAACCATCAAATCAAATACAGCTAAAGCAAAAATGAGAACCAATGCGACTAAATATAAGGTTTCCATATATTCCTAATTTATAAAAACACTAAAAAAAATTTAGCTAAATCACCATTCCTTTCAAGGATATTCTTTTCTTTTTTTTATAAAAATAAAGAATTAGACCGACTAAAAACTTACAATAAAATCACACAAAAGTTCAATCCTCTAAAAAAACAAAACTTTGGTTATTTCAATAAAAAAGTTCCCCAAGTTTATACTTGAGGAACTTTTCAGAATTAACTTAAAAATTTAAGCTTATTCGTCTTCCGTGTATGTTGCAATGCACTGTTCTTCTGTTCCTTCCGGAGTAGCTGGGTGCATTTCAATACGACGGTTTTCTTCACGACCATCAGCTGTTTTGTTGCTTGCGATTGGAGCGTCTGCACCGCAACCAATTGCTTTTACACGTTTCTTATCAATACCTTGAGAAATCAAGTATTTCATCACAGCTTGAGCACGTTGCAAGGAAAGTTTCTTGTTCTTCTTAGCGTTACCTGTGTTATCGGTATGACCTTGAATAACAATGTTTGTTCCTTCGTTTTCAGGCAACTTGAGTTCACGGATTGTTCCCTTCAAGGCCTTCTTAGCGTTAGAATTCAAAACAGATTTTCCGCTTGCAAATGTTACGCCATCAAGTTTCATCACTTTAAGCTTGATTTCGCAACCATTGTTGTTCTTGTCGCCTGCTTCAAGTGGGCAGTTATCTACTCCAACGCAGACATCCTGGAACTTCTTGCTCATCTTCTTCTGAGTAACCCATGGATCGCAAACGCCATCCTTATCGGTATCTGGATCATCTAGTGGGCAACCTTGGTTGTCCTTATCACCAGCATCGTATGGGCACTTATCAAATCCGGAGCAAACTTCGAGGTACTTATCAAGCATCTTCTTTTCTGTTACCCAAGCATCGCAAACGCCGTCTTTATCTTGGTCAGGATCATCAAGCTTACAGCCGTGATTTTCTACAGAACCAGAATCAAGCGGACATTTATCAAGACCGGAGCAAACTTCTGCAAATTGATCCAATACTTTCTGTTGTGTTACCCAAGCATCGCAAACACCGTCTTTATCTGGGTCTGGATCTTCTGCTGGGCAGCCATCGGTAAAGAGAGGACCATATTCATACGGACACTTATCAAGACCTTTACATGCTTTAGTTACATAAGGATCATTGAGAGTTGCTGCATTTTCGAAGAAGTAACCCATCTTCTTAGCAGTTACCCATTCGTCGCAAAGACCGTCACCATCGGTATCTGGATCTGGCCATGGACAACCCTTGTTTGCATCTGGACCGGCTTCACCAGGACATTGGTCGTAACCTTTACATACCTTAGCAAAGTCTTTAATGCGGTTCTTCTGAGATACCCATGGATCGCACATGCCATCACCATCGGCATCTGGGTTATCTTCTGGGCAACCCATGTTTGTTTCTGGACCTGGTTGAGCTGGGCAATTATCGATACCACCGCAAACATCCTTGAAGTGATCTTGGTAACCCTTCTGAGAAACCCAAGCGTCGCAAACGCCATCCTTATCGGCATCTGGATCATCAAGTGGGCAACCATCTTCACCTTCACCAGCTTCGTTCGGGCAATTATCAATGCCTTCGCAAAGATCAGCAAATTCGCCAAACAAGCCCTTTTCTGCTACCCAAGCATCGCAAATTCCATCTTCGTCTAAGTCTGGATTAGACCATGGGCAACCATCGTTTTGTGGAGAACCAACTTCGTCTGGGCATTTGTCTTCTTCATCGATTACAGTATCGCCATCGCGGTCTGGGTCAATGAGGAAGCCAGACCAAGTAATGCCACCAAAGCCTGCGGCTGTTGGGTTTACGCGACCATTGTAGAACCAAGTATCATGACCAAAAGCACCGGTCATAGGAGCATACTTGTCGCCGCCGATGTAGAAATGACCACCGACTTGGATATCAAGATGACTTCCAATGTGGAATACAAGACCAACGCTAGCTTCGGAAAGATCTACATAGTCCCCCATTTTTCCGTCTGGAATATCCATGTAGTATTCACCAAAGATAGAGACCACTGGTAATGGATAGACTTCAAGACCAGCGCTGAAATGGTAGAAACGATTGTAGGCATCTCCATCGATTGGCATACGATAACCACCGTTCAAATGAACGAGAAGTGGTGCGGCATCAATTTTACGCAAATCAAGAGAAGCAGCAAGCACGGCACGGAAAATAGTTTGACGATGGCCGAAAGAATAAGAAGCTGCTGTTTCTAGGTTGTAGTAATCTGGTTCACGTAACCAAATACCACGTTCGTCTGTATTGGCAGTACCGAAATCGCCACCGAGAATCAAGGCTACATCAAAAATTTGATCTTCAGGTAGCGGAGCACGTAATTTCAAATTAGCACGAAGGTTGCCAAGCCCTCCCTTTTTTGCTGCATCAGCATGCTTGAATGTTTGCTGGTCGTAATAGACTGGCAACATCACAGCGAGGTCAACAATTTCAAACATGCCAAAAGCCATGCCGACATAACCGCTTAAGCCAAGATACTTGTCTCGACTAGCTTCTGGAGTAGGAGCAGGAATAAGACCTTTATCACCAACAGTGGTGAACCCGCCATCTACGATACCACCATCATTGTTGATATCACCCAAAAGTGAAATCCCCAACTGGCCGTGTTTCATTGATTTTGCCGAATGGGTTTTATTAACACCCAAAAGACCGGTCTTGTTTACCGTTTCGTGCGCAAAAGCAAGCGAAGCAGTCAAGCCAAGAACAGCTAGGCACTTGATGTATTTATTCATTGGTTCTCCTTCGTACCAAAATAGTAAAGGATGGTTTATTACAATTTAGAATAAAATATACCTATTTTTGAAAAAAATATTTTTTTAATACTTTCTTTTTATCGGCTTTTTTTGTAAATGTCGCTCTTTTTGAAATATGATTCTATAATTTTTCCCCAAAAAAAAACATTTGTAATCATTTGTTTTCAAATAAATGCGGATACTCTCGACGAATACTTTTATACCCAGAAGCACCTATCACTAAATGATCTAATACTGTAATTCCAAGTAAATCGCCTGCTAAACAGAGAGTTTTCGTGACTTCAATGTCGTCTGAGCTTGGTGTTAAAGAAGAAGAAGGATGGTTATGAGCAAAAAGAACTGCGACTGCCCTATCTTCAATTGCTTTTACAAAAGCCTCTCGCGGATGAATTGGCGTTTGATTCACGGTTCCGCGCGTTAAAATATGAGTTTGTAATACCCTGTTTGCCGAATTTAATGAAATCATAGCAAAAACTTCTTGTTGTTCATATTTCATAAAAGAAAACCGCCTGATAGATTCGTCCGGTGTGCAAATTGATGGACAATTTGAAGCTAATAAGAATCGGCCTGAAAGTTCAAGACAAGCAATGATTTGACATGCTTTTGCAAAGCCCAAGCCTTTGATTTTTCCAATTTCTTTTAGCGTAGGCATTCTTGAAGAAGATTCTAAAAAAGATGCTACTTCTTTGGATAATTCCAAGACATCTTTTCCTTTAATACCTCGTCCAAGAATAATCGCAAGCAATTCTTCGGTAGTCAACGAAGAAACGCCAAGAGAAAGCATTTTTTCACGCGGTAAAATCATTCCAGAATCTTTAAGTAACATAAATTCTCTCTTTTTAAGGTTTATCATTGAAAGAAAAACTTTCCTTCTACTAATTAAAACGCTTGAACTAGTGAAAAAAGCACAAAAAAAATTATTTTTTTTCTATGCCTAAAATTCTATTACTCATTATCCTTGTAATTGTTGCCTTATTTGGAGCGTCTGTAATTAAAGACAAAGCAGATGAAAAGAAAAAATTTTTGCAGAATGAAGCTTTGATAAAACAAACAAACGATTGTTTAAACCAAGGTAATTGGGAATGTGCTGAAAAAAATGTGCTAGCACTTTTAAAAGAAACTCCCAATGACACTAATCTACAACTTCATTTAGCAGGAATCCTTTTAGAAAAAGGAAGTTATAGCGATTGTATTGAACATATTGATTCTTTAAAATTTCAATCACCAACTGCCGAAAAGATTAAAGAAAAAGCTACACAATTAGCAAAAGAAGAAGGCGAATTACAAATAGAAGATTCCAGGCATTTTCGTTTAGAATTCGATGGAACTCCTAGCAAAACTGATATTTATGAAGCACTCACCGTTTTAGAAGTAGCATACGATTCACTTGGGCGACTCTTCAATTTTTATCCAGAAAAAAGAATTCACCTTGTTCTGTATCAATCAAAAGAATTTCAAGGAAGTAGTTCTAGGCCAGAATGGGTTGGAGCAATTTTTGATGGAAAACTTAGAATTTCTTTAAGCGCTATGAAACACCGAGAAATTTACCGTCCAATGATTATTCATGAATTAACTCATGCTTTTATTCATTCAATTACTTTAGGACAAATTCCATTATGGTTAAACGAAGGAATTGCTCAAGAAGTAGATGGCAGCGAACTTTCTGAACGCCCAGCCGGCGCGCCCCCAACCTTAGAAGCGCTCACTCACTCATTTGTAAAAGTCCGCGAAAGAGAAACGGCTTTAAAACTTTACTGGTACTCGCTAGCTATGGTTAAAGAAATGCTTTCTGCCCCCATTCATTTTTCCGACTTGGTGAAAATTCTCCAAATTACAGGAGAAAAAGGGATTAACGAAGCGCTTTCGCCTTACGGGTTAAGTGAAGAAAAATTGTTAGAAAAAGTGAGCCACTAAAAATTATTCGATTGGTTCTTTTGAAAAAAGGAAAAGCAGAGCTTGGAGTGCGAGCAACGGGGCGTTCCAATTTATTGCGGTTTCATTACTTGCAAAAGAACATTGTTTGTCTGAATATGAAAAGCCCGGCAAATGCGATGGGTAATGCGGCCTTCGATGAATATCTTGTCTGTCAGCATTGATTCCACCTACCAAAAGCCCAGGAATTGGTTCTTCTACGCCGTCTGAATGAGAAAGTCTATGATGTGGAAATTTCGGCGAGGCGTTTGCACTTCCTGTAACAAAACTAATGGAAATCGGATTTTTTCCGTAAATAAAATCAAGACCATTTAAAGCGTATTTTAAATATTTTGACTTATGCGTCCAGTAGTAAGCAAGTGCTAAAGTTAAAGAATGATTTGCAATATCACCATTACTTCCCCACCTGAAACTTTCTAAAGAAATTCCGTACGCATCTGACTTTTCTTTTTTGATTATTTCTTCGGCAACATTTTGAAGTGTTTTTTGAGCAAATTCATTTCCATAAATACCAAGAATCATCCAACCTAAATTTTCTGTATCACGCCAATCTGCGCCAAACTTTGGAGGTAAGTTTTTCTTGTCTTGTTCAAATAAAGATTCTTCCTCGGGAGGCAAAATTCCTAACGCAAAAAAGACTGCTCGTGTCCAGAAAAATTCATCTTCAAAACGCCAATCTGCATAAGGTCCGCTGCCTTCTGTATTATTAGGGAAAAGAATTGCATTGTTTTCTTTAGCCCAAGCATAAGCTTTAAACGAAGTCGATTTACATTTTTCTGCAAATTCAGAATCGTAATTTTTAAAAACATCTGAAGCGAATGCAAGCGTTGCTGCAAAATTCAAAGCAGACGTTGTAGATTTTCCTAGAATCAAGCGTTTTTGGTTAAAATCAGATTCTGTTGGAGAAACAAAAGCGTCCCAGCGTTTTGGCGAAACTTTGAAAAATACCCCACCATCTTCATCTTGCATTTTTAAGAAAAAATCTATTTCAAATTTTGCTTCTTCTAACAAACTAAACGGTTGAGAAAAACTTGATTCAAAATGTTTGAACCCTACAAAATTTTCTGATTCACACAATTTGCAAACAAGCAAGAGGGTGAATAAGGAAACGCCACCATTGACAATATATTTCCCATAATCGCCCGCATCATACCAACCACCAGCAGCATTCCAAACACCTTTACGATTCATCATTTGATGAAATTCCAAACAATCATCTTTGTGAGCGAGTGGACGATTCCATTTGTCAGCAAACTTTTCAGTTAATTCAAAGCCACTTCGTTGGTAATAAAAAGATTTTATGTTACTTTGTAATTCTTTAAAAATCCATTGATTTGAAATTTCAAAAAAAGGCGTTTCTGTATTTTTTAATTCATCAAAACCTAAAATTTTAATTTGAAACAAACCTTCTTCTTTTAGTTCAGTAAAATCCCCAAGAAAGGTAAATTCTTCTGTGTAAGAAGCGTATTTTGCTTCGCTTAAAATTCCTCGATAAACAATTTTTCCAAAAGAATTTTTTATTACAAATTCAGGCTTCTGAAAAAACTTCAATAAATTTGACTGGTATTTACATTCATTTTTTGAAACCGCACAGAGAAATCTCTTTGGGAATTTCGGCAAATAACCAACACGATTGTAATGGATTTTAAATTCAAATGGACAAACATTTTTTGACATAAATAAAGAATAGCTAATTCGTTCCATTTCTGATTCAGTTTGAAGTGAATCTTGTTTACTGAAAGAAACAAATTACTTGCCAAGTTAAAAAAGAAAAGCTATACTTAATTCACCTTCGGGGATATAGCTCAGTTGGTAGAGCGATACGTTCGCAATGTATAGGCCAGGGGTTCGACTCCCCTTATCTCCATAAATCCGCTTCGGCGGATTTTTTTTCGTTATAATTCATTTTAAAATATCTTTTGCAATTTCAATTTTTTAAATTAATACCAACTACTCGGCAATGAATATTCGAAAAAAAAATAATTTTGGTTATCGCTTCACTTAAATAAAATTATGATTCAAAAACTTTCTATTCTGCTTTTACTTTTCGCTCTTATATCTTTTGCTGATGTCGGATTTTTTGCTGAAGATTGGAAAGAACGTTCTAGTATTTCATTCAATTCTTTTGAAGAAAAACAAGAACCGGTTTCTGACCCAAGTATTGAAGTTTCCATAGATGTTTCTCAACGAACAAAAAAAATTCATCCTAATATTTTTGGTAATAATATTAATCCTTGGTTAGGCAGAGCACTTTTAGAAGATTCTAGTTACGCTCTTTCGCATTTAAAGCAAGCAGGCATTACTTATCTCAGACTGCCTGGAGGCAATTGGGCAAATAAAATGTTATGGGATGGAGAAATTCATTGGGAACTTCACGACGATTATTTATCAGAACTTAAAGGCGAACCGAATCAAACTTGGACAATTACCCCTGATGAAATGATTTCTATAGCAAATTATATTGGAGCTAAGCCACAGATTTGCGTCAACCTTTCTTTAGCTCGTTATATTCCAGGCCCTGATTCTATAGAGCAAGCTGCTCATTATGCGGCGGAATGGGTTAGGCATGTAAATAAAAATCCAGAAACATATACAAAGTATTGGGAAATAGGAAACGAAAATTATGGGAGTTGGCAAGCCGGATACATTGTTAAAGGCGATACAATGGATGGAATGTATTACGGCAAAGCTTTTAAAATTTTTGCTGATTCTATGAAATCGGCTGATCCTTCTATAAAACTCGGAGCTGTTGTTATTGAACAAGATAATGGAAGTATTGGGTATGGCGGTCACAATTTTTGGATGAAAAAAATGTTACCTCTTATTGAAGACAAAGCAGATTTTCTTGTTTATCATGAATATTTCACTTGGGCCGAAAATCTAAATGAAATTCCTACTTCAGAAGGCCTCGAATCTCTTCAAGCTATAAAAAATGCCAAGGATAGTATTGAAGCAATGGTCGCTCGATATACCAATAAAGAAAAAGATTATTTCCCTATTGCGGTTACAGAATACAACACTCGATTAGGAGATCGAACGAACCAAGCTTTTAGTGGATTATTTATCGCTATGGCTATACCGGAATTTATAGAACAAGAATACGGCTTAGTTAATTTATGGAGTATTGTAGATGGTTACCATGAAGGTGAAGGTGATTTTGGTATGCTTTCTGAAAAAGAAGAAAATGTAGAAGCACCTTATTACACTGAACTGAACCCCGAAAGTTGGACACAACTTTCGGGGTTTTTATGTATAAGAAACACACAAAAGAAGAATGGGCTAAAGCTTATGAGCTCCACAAGGATGGTTACGATTCTCCGTCAATTTCA
>JAGAKE010000012.1 GCA_017625775.1 Fibrobacteraceae bacterium | reverse complement strand
ATATTACAACAATGACCGGATAAAACTGCGCCTAAAAGGAATGAGCCCGGTGGAGTACCGGACTCATAACTCAATTTTATCCTAACTTTAAATTGTCCAACTTTTTGGGGTCACATCACTTCGCCGGCGGGTCACTTTTTTGTACAAATTAATGATGCCTTGTCTAGTATATAAACATAGGCTAGGCGTTTATCTTTTTATTTATTATACCTTCCCGTACATTGTATGGGAAGGTAATTTTTATATTGCCGCGGCTCTACAGAGCCGCGGCAATTTCAACAATTCTAGCATTTGCTAGAGAATTAGTCTTTCTTAGAAGTTATGCTGATTTTCCCTAAAAACAAAAAAAAGAAACGATGAAAATCGTTTCTTTTTAGAGCGGGAAAGGAGACTCGAACCCCCGACCCTAACCTTGGCAAGGTTATGCTCTACCAACTGAGCTATTCCCGCTAGAGTGACCACAAATTAGGAATAATTTTTTCGTTTGTCAAGGGGAAATTTAAGAGTATATGCAAAAATATTTCTTTTTTTTCCTTTTATTTCCATTACTCCCTGATTTTCTGGCTGGTATTTTTCTGTTTTGGGTAATTTTTTTAGTAAATCTTCGCTAATTAAAAATTCATAATCGTGTTCAGAACAAAGATCTTGTAGCCTTGCTGTTGTATTTATGGCATCTCCATGGTAGGCCATTTCGCTTCCAAAATTCCCTACTTCACTAGCAATTACTTTTCCGCAGTGAGCGGATGCCCGAAATGAAGGAACTTTTCCATATTTCTTTCTGAAAAAAGGAATCAATCTTCTAAAACAAATTTTCAAATCTTCAAAGCAAAGCAATGGTCTTGGTTTTCTAAGACATTTTTTTAATGGCCAGGTTAAAACAACTCCATCTCCAACAATTTGGTAAATTTGCCCATGGTTTTCTTCGCAACAATTAGAAAGATAGTGGTAGTAATCCCTTAAAAAATTACTGTATTTGAAATTACCTAATTCTTCGGCTAATGAAGTAGATTGTTTGAGATCAACGAACATAAAAACGAGTTCTTCTTCAGTTGGGTCCTGGTATTTTCCAAGGATTGTATTGATTAGAACTCGTGTGCCAAATTTTTTATGAACAGAGCGAATGAAAGTGATTAAAAATCCAAGTAAAAAAGCATAAATAGCAAAAGCACAGGTAGAAGCTTTATTCCAATGATTACAAAGGGCTCTTAAACTGTTTTCAGAAATTAGAGAACCATTTGAATAAAGAAACTCAATAAATACGCAAAGTGAAATGTTTATAATGATTGTTAATGAAAGATAAAGAGAACGGATTAATAGAGCTGCAAAAACAGGGCGGTGGTCTTTGTCGTCTTGTAGAATTAAAATGTCATAAATTCCTTGAGATAGACCTGTAAAAATTGAAAATTGAATGATGTACAAGTAAAAATTAAAGTTAAAAGCATTAGGAACGCCCAAGTAATAAAGCAGAATAAAAGCAAAACATCCCAAAAGCCAGCTAGAGATGTAAAAACACATCGCTTTGAATTTTCGCTTTGTTAATCTTGATAGCATTTAAAATACCATTTAATGAAGGAAAAGAGGCAAGGACCAAATCATGAGAATGAGAAAAATATCTTTATAAGCTTCTCCAAATAATAAAGTGGCGGCAAAAAGCAGAGTTAAGAGAGCTAATAGAGCTAGAATCGGCAAAGAGTATTTGTCGGAAATAGTCTTTTTGAGTTTTTGGAATGGACTTTTACTCATACGATTTGAATATAAAAAACTTACTATAAAATAGGTTATTTCTAAAAATAACATCATTTTTTTTATTAAAGATTTTCTTTTTTTAGAAAAAAATGAATAACATTTCAAAATAAAATTGTTTTAAAGGATTTATCTTTAAGAAGACCAAACTACACTTTGAGGAAAAGGTGTAGTAGAATAAATTTCTAATTTAGAGAACGCTTTTTTTGGTATCTCGGGTGAACGGTTTATATATACACATTCCTTTCTGCAGTAAAGTTTGTGATTATTGCGATTTTTCAGTTCTTTCTGCGCCAGAAAGAATGCATGGCGAATTTGTTGATTTGTTAATAAAAGAATTAAACTGTTTAATGAAGCGTTATCCAGGATTTCGTAGTGATTGTGAAACGCTTTATATTGGAGGAGGAACGCCTTCATTATTATCTGAATCTCTTTTATTAAAGATATTTAGTGAAATAAAGAATCTTGGGTTTTCTCTATCTTGGAAAGAAGCAACAATGGAATTGAATCCGGAATCTTGTAGTAAGGAAAAGTTAAATCTTGCGCGAAATTTTGGTGTGAATCGATTTAGTTTGGGAGTGCAAACTTTTTCTAAAAATCTTTTGAATTTAGTAGGGCGAAGGCATACTCCTGAAATGGCTCGCCAAGCTTTATCTTTATTGCGTGAAATGCAAAGTGATGGTATTCAATATAGCGCTGATTTAATGTTTATGTTACCAAATCAAACGCTAGAAAATTTTATTTCAGACTTAGAAAGTTTAGTAGGTTATTCACCAGATCATATTAGTTTTTATGGTTTACAAGTTTCCCCTAATACCTTATTAGAATCTAGAATTCGTCGGGGAAAACTTATTGTAGATGAAACACTTTATGCGCCAATGTATAATACTGGAGTTTCTTTATTGAAAGAAAATGGGTATGAACGTTATGAGGTTTCTAATTTTTCTAAACCAGGTAAAGAAAGTGTTCATAATTTAAATTATTGGTGTCGAGGCGAATATTTGGGAATTGGTCCGGGAGCTCATTCGTATTTTGAAAAAGTTCGTTTTAATGCTCCTACTCGTTACGGAAACTGGAAAAAATGGGTTTTGGCCGGCTGTCCAGAATCTTTGTATGAAAAAGATGTTTTGAATAGGGAATCTGAAATACTTGAAGAAATATGGCTTTCGCTACGACTTTCAAAAGGACTAGATTTAGAACATTTGAAAAAGAAATATGATTATGATTTAGTTGAAGAAAAAATGGACTACTGGGTGAAAAAAAATTATCTTCAAAAAAAAGGAAATCGAATTAGCTTAATTGGAAATGGTTGGTTGATGATGGATCAAGTGGTTAGTGATTTAAGTCCGTGAAAGGGTATATATGATTCATTTTTTGAAATATAATTTGATTGGTGTGGTGAATACGTTAATATCCCTTTTAGTTGTGTGGGTGCTTTATCAGTGTTTTCATTTGAATTTAGTTTTGGCTAATTTTTTAGGGTTTGTGGCTGGAGCTATAAATTCATATTGTTGGAATCGTCTTTGGAATTTTAAAAGTGAAAATAAAAAAAGAACAGAAACATTACGTTTTATAAGCGTTTTTTTATTTGCTTATTTACTAAATCTTTTAGTGTTAAAAGGTTGCGATATATATTTAAGTGATAATTTAGCCAATTTGATTCCTTTAAGAATTTCAGGGTGGATTTCTCCTGGTTATATTGCAAATATTTTGGCTAATATTGTTTATGTTTTGGTTTCTTACAGTTTGTTTCGTTTTTGGGTTTTTGCTCCAGAAAAAATTACCAATCATGATTTCTAAAATAAAGATAAATTAATAGCCCGGTTATCGCCATTGAAATTATGGCGAGCGGGTATCCATAAGGCGAATAAAGTTCTGGCATATATTTAAAATTCATTCCCCATATTCCAGCCATAAAAGTGAGCGGAATAAAAATGGTTGAAATAATGGTAAGACGTTTTATAATTTCGTTCAATTTTAAATTCATGTTTGAAACATAAAGTTCGACAATAGAATCTAAATTTTCTTTTGTAGCTTCTAGGTTTTGAATGGACATTTTAAGGTGATCAAGTAAATCATTGAAAAAAGGTCGCATGTTTTTGTGAATGGTTGTTTGTTCAAATTTTTGAAATTCTTGTAAAAGAACAGGGATGTTTTTTTTGAGTTGTGTATATTGGTGTCTAAAATTTTGAAGTGAGGTACTAGAAGTTTGAGAGTTTTTGAAAGCTAGAAGAACGTCTTCTTGAAACTCTAATTGATCGCTTAGGTTTTGTATTGTGCTTATATGATTTTGAGAAATTTCTTTAATTAGTTTGAAAAATAAGTATTCAGAATTTTGGCTTCGAATATTTAAGGTGTTGCTTGAAATAGCTTCGTGAACGGATTCAAAAAAATGATTTCCAGATTCTTCAAAACATAAAACAAACCGTTCTCCACAAAGAATAGTGATTTGTTCTTCGTGAAGTTGTTCGCTATGGTTATTTTCAAATATTTTTGAAATCAAAAAGATGAATTTTTCCCGAAATTCAATTTTTGTCGGATGAGTTTTATTTAAAATATCTTGCTGAATTAAAAAATCAATGTTGAAAAACTCACTGATTTCTTTTAAATCCTCACTGCTTTTTAAACCGTGAATTTCCAGCCAGCAATTAAAATCATTTTGAGAAATTAAATCTTTTAGCTCTTGAAATTCTGTAGCAAGAATTGTTTGCTGAATATGATTATTATAAAGAGTTAAGCGAATTTGTAGGTTTTGTATTGGTTTTGGCGATTCCATTGGGTAAAAGAAATCTTCGTATGTTAAAAGTTCTGGCATAAATACTCCATTTTTTTGGAAAGTATTATTTGCCGAAATCAGAGGGAAGGGTGTTTTTAGAAAATTTTTTTTACGAGCCAATCTGTGAAAAAAATGGCCAAGATTCCAAAAATTAAGCTGCAACTAGCGTAAATCAAGGCCTGAACTTTTCCGTGATTAGCGATTGATGAAGTTTCATAGACGAACGTGGAAAAAGTTGTGAAACTGCCACAAAAACCAGCGCTTAATGCTAGTTGCAAAGTAGGGGAAATGGTGTTTGATTTTGCTGCAAAGGCATTTAAAAAGCCGAAAATAAAACAACCAATGATATTTACAGAAAACGTCCCTAAAGGAAAGTTCAAAAGAATTGGATTGAGTAATTTTGATAATCCAAAGCGAGAAACGCCGCCAAGCGCACTTCCGATAGCGATACCGGCGATTTGGCTGAGCATGTTATTCTCCGAAATATTCTACGGCAAAAATCAAGGTGGCATCACCTGGAATAGGACCTCCGCCACGGCTACCATAACCAAGTCCTGGAGGAATGATTAAAATTCTTTTTTCGCCAGGAACCATGCCTTCGACTCCAAGATCCCAACCGCGGATAACTTTACCGCCGCCTAATGGGAAAATAAATTCTTGGCCTCTGTCGCGAGAACTATCAAATTTTGTTCCATTTTGGAGCCAGCCTGTGTAATGTACTCTAACATTTTTTCCGGAAACTGCAGGGGTTCCTTCTCCTGACCGAATAACTGCATAACGAAGCCCTTCAGGACCTTCTTGGAATTGGAGCGAAGAAGTATCTGGGAAGAAATCCATGGTTTCAGCCAATTGTTCGTCTTTTTCGGCGTCAAGCATTTCCATGCGGAAAATTAAAGTAGTATTTGGAGGAATCATGGAAAAAGACCTAGCGCCATAACCCATCGCTGGACTTATTTGCAGCCATCTTACTGCGCCTGGTTTTAAATTTTCTAAACCTATTTCAACGCCTTGAATGAATTTTCCTGCTCCTAATAATGTTTCTAACGGGCGCCCTAAATCTTTAGAACTGCTGAATTTTCTTCCAGAAAGAGTCCAGCCTGTGTAGTGAAGTTTTATTTTAGTGCCTGGTTTTGCAGCTTCTCCATTCCCTTGCTTTTCGTCAATGATTTTTACACCAGGAGCTAATTCCTTCCAAGATTTTTTTGTGATATCTTTTGGGAGAGTATCTGGCGGAAGCGGCTTTTCAGCATAAACAAGTTCTACTTCGAAAAATAAGTCTGATTTTGCAGGAATTGGTCCCATGGCTCTTTCTCCATACCCCAGTTCGTACGGAATGGAAAGTTTTCTTATTTCACCAATTCGCATGCCAACAAGCCCTTTGTCCCAACCAGGAATTACTTGTCCTACGCCAAGTGTAAATTCAAGTGGTTCGCCTCTTTCGTAGGAATTGTCAAAATAAGTGCTATCAGATAACCATCCCTTGTAGTGAACCTTGATGATTTGACCGGAACGAATGCTATCTCCTTCACCAGGTTTTAGGATTTGGTACTCAAAAGGCATAGCTTGTAAAGCTGTAGTTGTGAAAAGAAGTGCAAAAATAACGAATTTCAACATAATTTTACCTGTCCACAAAAATAGAAAATGCTAGTTTTGTAGGGAACTGAAATATTGTTTTTTATATGGATTTGTCAGTTATTTTAATTGTTGTAACGATAATTGTGCTTTCGATCATTTTGGCAGCGATCGGGGCTTATGTGGTTATTCATAGTGCTGAAGAAAAGGAATCGGCTCCTCCACCTATTGATGTGTCGGGACAATATGCCGTTGTCGTACGCCCTGCTCGCCAATCTATGGAAAGCGTTAAACCTTCTACAGATGATTTGAAAAAATGGTTGGCTCAGCAAGCTATATCTGAAGATGAGCAATCTCGTTATTTGGAACAATGGCAAAAAACGATGGAAGAAACTATTCGAATTATTGACGAAGGCGATCGAAATGGAACTGTAACTTATCGTATTGAACTTGGTCCAAAAGCAAAACGATATTGTACATTCTTGAATGAAGACAATTTTATCACTCGGGAACAAATTAGAAACCATGCTGAATTATTGCCTCCGTATGTATTGGGGTGTGATTGCCGCTTATTGCCAAAATTGCCTTGGGAAAATCCAGGGAAATCTGGTTGGAAGGCGGTGGTGCCAGACAATGGAATCTATCATGTGCCTGATTGGAGACAATTTGCGTAATCTACTATTCTCTCTTTTTATTTTATTTCCTGTATTGGCTTCGGCAGCTGGTTCGGCTATTATTACTTTGCAAATGCCTGTTGGTACACGACAATTGGGTATGGGTGAAGTTGGAGCGGCAGTTGCAGATGATGCGACGGCTTTGTATTATAACCCAGCAGGCTTGGCTTTTGGTCCGCTTTCAGATGAGTGGAAAATATCTTACCCAGCCAAAACAAAAGGCTCACCTCAGTTTACCAAATTAGCCGCTCGTACTCGTGGAGGGTTCTTTTCAAAAAGTGAATTGTGGGCAGGTACTGTTTCTGGAATTCTCAAGTTTGATGGTGATGATTGGGTAGAGTATCATAAAGTAGAATTAGAAGGAAATGCGAAAATTCGCGATGCTGTTCGAGTGTTTGCAGGTTCTGAACGAGGGTTAGATGAATTAGTTCGTCAAGTAAAAAAATATAATGGCATTGAATCTGCGGAGGATGAATCTTTTGTTGTAGATGTAAAAATTCCTTGGAATTTGGTTGTTAAAGATACGATTACTGCTTTGCTCTATGAATCAAGAACAGAAAAGTTGTGGGTTGGTACTCCTCAAGGACTTTTCCGCTTCGATGGGAGAACTTGGAAATCTTTTGAATCAGAATTAGGTAAAGTTCGCATTACTGCTTTAGCAAATCAAGGAGCAACCTTGTGGGTTGGTACAAATGATGGCTTGTATTCTTACCGCAACGGAACGGTTGAACGTAAGGGTGTGGTTTTGCCAAAACAAGATATTCGAGGACTTGCTTGGTCTGAATTAAGAAAAGAACTTTATGTTTCCGTTTATGGCGCAGGTATTGCTCGTTTAGTGCCGAAGAAAAGCAATAATGACAAGGATCGTTGGAGTCTTTTTACAGAAGAAGATGGAATCTTTAATTTAGAACCGAAAGCTATTGTTGTCGATAGCTCTGGGCATGTGTGGGCAGCTCATGAAGGTGGCCTTTCTCACTTCAACCTTCGGAAATGGGAACAAGTTCGTTTTGAAGATAATGTGGTAAATGACGTTTCTGTTGATAGAAAAGGCGCTGTGTGGATTGCTACAAATAAAGGCGTTTGGCGTTATATGCCAGATTATGCCACGGCTAGCGGGAAAAAAGCTGAACTTGAACGCCGTCCAGGAGAAGAGGCTAAACCACAAGACGACGAGTGGAATCACTACCATTCAGGAAACGGGCTTTCTGACAATCATGTGCATGCGGTTTTACCACAAGGTAATGATGTTTGGTTTAGTACGAATGCAGGTATGGAACTCTATAAAGATGCAGACTATCAGTTAGCGTTCTTTTACGAACAACTTCTTCCTGTTTTAAATATTCCGGATTTGTATCATTTGTATGCAGCGATGACTGTTCCTGTTGCGGAATGGGGAACGCTTGGTTTCTTCTTGAATTTTGTTTCCTTTGGTTCAACAGTTGTTTCTGATGAATATACTTCAGATGATTTAGTGGCACATAATAGCTATGAAATAGTTGGTGGCTTTAGTTATGGAACGTCATTAGGCAAAGGTTGGGGCCTTGGTTTAACAGCGAAATTATTTTATTCTGATTTGAGTTCTGGAGCTTCTGTTGGAGGTGAAAAAGCAACAACTCTTGGTTATGCTTTTGATGTGGGTGTGTTAAAAAAAGATTTGTTTGTAGAAGATTTGAGTTTTGCTTTAGTTTTGAATAATATTGGTCCAAGCGTTTACTATGTTGATAAAACGAATGAAGACCCAATTCCTTTGACATGGCGTTTAGGGCTTGCATATGATTTGTTGACGCTTGCTGATCATAAGTTGATTATTGCTGGCGATTATAATCGCGAGGTTGTTATTGATGACGAAAAAGGAGATCCTGAACCCTTTTATATTTCAGCATGGAAATCAATTGTAGAACCTGAATTAGGTGGCTCTGGGTTAACGGCTGCAAAAAACTCATTATTGCAAGGTGTGTTCAATGTTGGAATGGAATATATTTATGCTAATACCGTTGCTTTGCGCGTTGGTTATTTGTATGATAAAACAGGAAAACGTCAGGAAGTAGATTTAGGTTTTGGTTTTATGCTATCAGATGTTTTCCAATTTGATTTCTCTTCTATCAAAGATGTTGGGGATAGCGAAGGCGTTCGTGATGGTCAGTTGAGATTTGGGTTATTATTTAGATTCTAAAAAGGAAAAGAGCCTTATGGCTCTTTTTTTTTAAAAAAAAACAAAAGTTAGTCTTGACTAACTTTTAAAATGTTTCTAAAGTTAGTCTGTGCTAACAAATAAAGAGGCTTTTTTTATGAATTGTTCTTGTGGTTGTAAATCCAATTCTACGAAGGAATGGAACACAGAATGTGTTGAATTTCGAGATTTAAAACCTGGGGATTCTGCTGAAATTGTAGGTTATCGAGAAGGCGGTAATATTAATTACAAGTTTAAGCTATTAGCGATGGGATTGTTGAGAAATCGTATTATTAAAGTTCTTCATGTTTCTCCTTTTGGAGATCCAGTTGAAATACTTGTGATGTCTTACCGTTTGTCTTTACGGAAGCAAGAAGCTTCTGTTTTAAAGTTAAGGAAGGTATGTGATGAATAAAGATTTTACTATTGCGATTGCTGGAAATCCAAATTGTGGGAAAACTGCATTATTCAATGTTTTGACCGGCTCTAATCAAGTGGTTGGTAATTGGCCGGGAGTTACCGTAGAAAAAAAAGAAGGTTCTTTTGTACTAGATGGTCGAAAAATAAGAGTTGTTGATATTCCAGGCATTTATGCTTTGCTTGCTAATAGTGAAGACGAACGTGCCGCACTTGATTATTTGCTTTCTCGAGATGCTGATTTAATTATCAATATTTTAGATGCTACCAATTTAGAACGCAATTTGTTTTTAACTACGCAACTTGCTGAAATGCATGTTCCAATGGTTCTTGCCATAAATATGATGGATTTAGCAAACAAGCGTGGTTTGGTGCTTGATTTAGAAGAATTGTCTAAAACTTTTGGAGTGCCTGTAATTCCTTTAACTGCGGTTTCTACAAAAAGTTGTGCAAAGTTTGTACGTCGATTAGCGCAGGTTTTAAAAGAAGACTTAAATCTGCCTAAAGAAATGCAACATTCAGAACTTATTGAAGAAGAAATTGCCTCAATCACTCCAGCTTTTTCATCTCTTGCTACAGAATTAAATGTTTCTTCTCGTTGGGTTTCCGTTCAATATTTATCGGGTTTGCCTGTCATTACAGAAAAAGTAAATCAAATGGGAATAGAAGTTTCTGCAGAAAAAATAGAAAAGACTTTAAATGAAGATCCTGCATTTGCTTTAGCGGATTCTCGCTACGCTTATATTCGCCAAGTCGTTTTATCTGTGGTAAAGGCGGAATTAAAAAAGGAAACGATGACAGATAAATTAGATAAAATTTTCTTAAATCGTATTTTGGCGTTACCTTTATTTTTATTAGTAATGTATTTGGTCTTTTGGGTTGCCGTTACAGTAGGAAGTGCTTTTATTGATTTCTTTGATGTGCTTTTTGGCGCTGTGTTTGTAGATGGTTTAGCTTTGTTGTTAGAGTCGATTGGTGCTCCGGAATTTTTAATTGCGTTATTAGCTTCTGGAGTTGGAACTGGTATTCAAACGGTCGCCACATTTGTTCCGGTCGTATTTTTCATGTTCCTTTGTCTTTCAATTCTTGAAGATTCTGGTTACATGGCTCGTGCCGCTTTTGTTGCTGATCGTATCATGCGTTTTTTGGGTCTCCCTGGGAAAGCTTTTGTACCTATGCTTGTGGGGTTTGGGTGCAGTGTTCCGGCAATTATGGGGTGTCGAATTCTAGAAAATAAGAGAGAACGATTCCTTTCTATTTTCCTTGTACCATTTATGAGTTGCGGGGCTCGTCTTCCGGTTTATGCGCTATTCGCAGCGGCGTTTTTTGGTAAATCTGCTGGTTTGGTTGTGTTTGCTATTTACTTAACAGGAATTATTATTGCGTTACTTTTTGGCTTGCTTTTGCGCCATACCGCTTTTAAGGGCGATGCTTCTCCATTTATTATGGAATTGCCTTCTTATCATCTTCCGCGACCAAAAGCGATTTGGAAACATACATGGTTCCGTTTGCGCGATTTTATTTGGCGAGCAGGAAAAATTGTTGTTATTATGGTAACCATTTTAGGTGTGTTAAATTCTGTTGGTACAAATGGTAGTATCGGAAATGAGGATTCAGAAAATTCTATACTATCGGCGATAGGAAAAAAGATTACTCCAATTTTTGCTCCATTTGGTGTCGAAGAACAAAATTGGCCGGCTTCGGTTGCTTTGTTTACAGGACTTTTCGCAAAAGAAGCTGTGGTAGGAACATTAAATTCACTTTACTCTATTGCAGACGCTTCTGAAGAATCTGCGGAATCTGAAGAAGAATCGTTTAGTCTTTTAGAATCTTTCAAAGAAGCTGTGGGGACTATTCCAGAAAATTTATCCGGAATTTTTGGCTCAATTATGTCTCCTTTGGGAGTAGAAGAAAGTGTTGAAACGGTTTCTGCTATGGCAAAAAAACAAGATTTAATTCAAAAGATAGAAGTATCTAACCTTCTTTCAGAAAAGGAACTAGAAACATTATCATCTTCAGAAATTGAAGAAAATTGGCTAGATCAAATAAAACCTAAACTTTCGTCTCTAAATTTGTCAATCGAAGATTATGAAATTTTACTCTCCGCTGAAATGGATGAAGAGCAATCAAGTGCGTTGAGTGGAATGAAAAAATATTTCACATTGTCGAAAACAGGTTTTAATTTCCAAGTATTTTCTTATTTGTTGTTTATTTTATTGTATGTACCTTGTCTTGCAGCTTTAGGTACTGCTTTTAGAGAATTAGGAAACTTTTATGGAATAGTTTTAGCAGTAATTCAAACATTACTAGGTTGGTCGCTTTCAGTTCTTTTGTTCCAGATAACGGTAGGGCATTCCGTTTTATGGATTGTTGTTAGCGTTGTGGCTTTGATTTTGATTGTAGCATTTTTAAAATGGCTTGGATTAAGTAAACATAAAATAAATTAGTTGAAGCTTGCTTGGTGAAAAAGGAACGGTGGCTAATTGTCTCCAGCTGTCGTTCTTTTTTTTATTGACGAAATATTTGTATTTTTCTATAATATGAATATGTGAACAAATGCTCATATATAAAGAAATAAAGATGAAAAAGAAAAAAGTTGATTTGGAAGATTTATTTGAACTGTCGGAATTTTTCAAGTTTTTTGGAGATTCTACGCGTATTCGTATTATTGAATTTTTACGTGAAGGTGAGCAATCTGTTTTAGCTATAGCTAATTATTTAGAAATGGGGCAATCTGCAATCAGTCATCAACTTCGTATTTTACGCATGGCAAATCTATTAACTTTTCGCCGAGAAGGAAAAGCAATCTATTACCGTTTAGATGATGAACACGTAGAAAAAATTTTCCAACTTGGTTTAGAACACATTTTGCATAAAAGAGGAAAATAGATGAATTACTTAAATGAGTTTTTGAGCAGTTTTCTTTCTCTTGCTTTAGAAATGGCTCCTTATTTATTGCTTGGCTTTTTTATAGCTGGGGTTTTACACGTTTGGATTCCTCGTCAGTTATACCTCCCTAAAATTGCAAACTCTGATTTTAAATCCGTTCTTTGGGCTACGTTATTTGGAATTCCCTTGCCAATATGTTCTTGTGCCGTTATCCCAACAGCTATTGCTTTACATCGTGAAGGTGCTAGTAAGGGCGCTTCGGTTTCTTTTTTGATTTCAACGCCAGCAACAGGTGTTGATTCCATTCTAGCTACTTATTCCTTACTTGGTCTGCCTTTTGCAATTCTTCGGCCAGTAGCAGCTATTTTTACTTCTATTTTAGGCGGAGTATTTACTAATCAATTCACTGATAAAGATGCTGAAAAAAAATCTACAGATGAAATAACCTCTAAAAAAGAAGAAAAAAAACTTGAAGGCTTTTGGGAAAAAATTTTAGAAACGATTCGTTTTGGCTTTTTAGAAATGCTTCCTAATTTAGCGAAGTGGCTTTTTATAGGCATTGCATTAGGCGCTTTAGTGAATGTTTTTATTCCAGATGATTTCTTTAGTTTTTTAAGGCCTTATCCTTTTCTTTGTATGTTGCTTGTGCTTTTGTTTTCTATGCCTATGTACACCTGTGCTATGGGCTCCATTCCTTTAGCATTATCTTTGATTGATAAAGGAATTACTCCCGGAGCGGCTCTTGTTCTTTTAATGGCTGGGCCTGCAACTAGCGTTGCTTCTATGCTAGTAGTTGGTCGTGCGTTTGGTAAGAAAACTTTGTTTGCTTATTTAGCAAGCATTGCTTTTGGGGCTTTATTTTTTGGATTTATCATCGATACATTTTTTATGGATGTATTTCTAGAAACAATAAGGTTCTCAAATTTTATTGCCGAACATGATTCTTCAAATATTTGGTTTAATATTTTATCACTAGGAATACTTCTTTTATTTTTAGGAATACCTAAATTTAAAAGTATAATTCACAAAAAGGAAAAATCAAAAATGGCTAGATGTTTTAATGTAAATGGAATGAATTGCAATCATTGTAAAATGAGTGTAGAAAAAGCCGTGGGCGCATTATCTGGAGTTACTTCTGTTGAAGCAAATCTTTCGCAAAAATGTGTTTTTGTAGAAGGAACTTTTGAAGATTCTTTACTACAAAAGGCTATATCAGACGCAGGCTTTGAATTTCTTGGTGAAAAGAAATCTTAAAAGCATCAGCTAAGAAAATACGTATAAAACTGATTGTTTTATAATGCTCTTTATATTCAAAAAACAGCGACGATTTTTCGTCGCTGTTTTGTTTTTTAAATAAAAAATTAAAACGACTGGTAAATATTAAATATTGCAAGAATTTTCCCGATAATCGCTGGGAAACCAGGCAATAAAAAGCAGAGGAACACGCGAAGCGCTCTGTTTTTCCACCAAAGTTTAAAATGCCAAATATCTTCAGTTAAAGTTTCCATTTCTTTAACTCTTGGTGGGCGCATGTAAACTTGAACTAAAGCTGTAAAAAAGCCAACGCCAATTAAGGGGGTTAAACCAGTAAATGGAGCGGCAACAAGTGCTGTTAATATGGTAAGTGGGTGGCCCCCAGCAACAATCGTTCCTAGCATAGCTCCGCCACCAGTAAGCATAGCCCAATAAAGACTTGCCTCTCCAGCTTTTTCAATTCCTGCATGAACGCCAAGCGCAATTAATGAAGCAACAATTGCAATAGGAATCGCCCAACCAACGACTTTTGAAAATAAAGATTTTGGAGGAATGATTTCAAGTGGAGTTTTATCGCTAACGGTTTTTCCATTTTCAATGATTTCACAAATACCTTTTTTATGCCCAGCTCCAACAACTGCAACAATTTTTTTGCCCTCGGCGTCATTGATTGATGAAGCGAGAAAAAGATCGCGTTCGTGAATAAGTACTTGCTTAATTTCTGGGTAGGTTTTCCCAAATTCTTGCATTAAAGTATTAAGAGTGTCTTGCTCCTTCATTTTTTGGAGTTCTTCTTCATTAATTTCTGTTTTGTCGAACAGACTAGCGAATAACCCACCTAGTAATGAAAACTTTCTATACCATGGAGTTGAAGCCCACGCCCTTTTGAGAGTTAGTTTGATATTTCTGTCAGAAAGAACGATAGGGATATTTTTTTCTCGAGCGGCTAGAACTGCTTCATAAAGTTCTGCTCCAGGTTTAACGCCTGTTTGAGCCCCCATTCGTTTTTGATATGAACCTAAAATCAAGTTTGCAACAAGAGTGCCCAGTTGTTTTTCTTTGATGACTGTTTTTAAATCTGTCTTTTTCCATCGTTCTGGTTCATCTAGCGATTGCAAACGCCCTTCATCTAATTCAATACAGACTGCGTCAGGATTTTCTTTTTCGATAGTTTCACGAACTAAAAGTCGTGATTCTTCTGAAATGTGAGCTGTTCCGATAAGAAAAATTTCCTTACCATTTTGTGTTGTTAAATGTGAAATATCGTTATGAAACTGTTCTTGCATGCGCAAATGATAGAAAAATGTGCATATTTACAAAAAAATTATTCAATTTTTCTAGGAATAAAAATATATTTTGCTACTGGGTGTAATTTTTGGAGGTTAAAATGTTCAAATCACTCTTTACCTTATTGGTTTTTGCTTTGATGTTAACTGCGTGTGCTGGAGTAAAGAAAGATAATCCAGACGCTATAAATGATGCTTTAGTTGGGTTTACGACTTGTGCTCAAAGTGCTCGTTGGTCCGAAGCTTTGCAGTACGTGACTCCATCTGAGGTTTCTCAAATTAGTGACGGCGTTACTTTCAAACCAGAATACCAAAAGGCTGCAGCACGTATGCCGCTTTCTACGATGCGTCGTATGCAATGGACTGTAGATAGGGAAGGTCGTTTGGTTGGTATGAAAGAAGTTTTAGACCAAGCAAATACTCGTTATCTAGTGTCTGAAGAACAGGCGAAAGTTGGAACGAACTTAGAAGAAATGGAAAAAGCTCGTATTCAACGTCGCTTAGAAGAAGGTCGTAAAATTCTTGAAGAAGAAGAAAACGCTGAAGAACCAGAAGTCGAAGTAATGACAAACCGTTTGACTGACGAGGAAAAGCGTAAATATGGTAGTACTGGTGAATTGCTTGCTCCAGAACAATATGAAGATCCTAACACGGATGCCGCAAAAGAAGCTATGGGAACTGCCGATGAATCTACTGAAGTCCCTGCTGAAGAAGAAGGCTACTACGGCGAATAACTTATTTATTGAATCTTAAATAAAAAAGTCACAAGAGTATTTCTTGTGACTTTTTTTTAGGGGAAAAATTGACTTCGCGAACAAGATGAGAATTGTCATGGCGAGGAGTCTTTTTAAAGACGACACGGCCATCTGTCAGCAAGTTGTCATCGCGAACGCAGTGCGACGATCTTGGCTTTTGTCATTACGAGCGTAGCGAAGTAATCAAAAAAACAAGTGTTGCTTGCAAAGAGATTGCGTCCACCACGCCACAAGTGTGGCTCGTGGCAGGCTTACACTTAGGCTTCGCGGAAAAATCTTTTCACTCCATCGCGGGTGACAAGAACCTCACGCAAGAACCGTGAGCAAGCCTTCTCGCGGGAGACAAAGCAAAAACTAAAATCCCTTGCAAAATAATATCATCAAAAATCACAACTCACTTAAAATTAAGTTGCGAGAGCGTCGGCCAGGGAAGGGGAGGCATGGAGGGGACCGTGCGGCCTTCGCAACTCCGAGCAGGGTCCCCTCCAAAGAAAAAAAATTGCAAAAGAAAAAATAAGTCCTCGCGAGAGACAAAACCCGCACGAATGACAAGAACCTCGGACAAGTGCAAAAAGGCTTGTCACGGCAAACGTATTGAGAATTGTCATCGCGAACGGCACTTGTACCATGTGGCGATCTACTGGCAATGAGATTGCTTCACCCCGTTGGGGTTCGCAATGACAAGAACCGTGAGCAAGAACTGTGTGGCAAGTGTGTTAGGGATGGAAGTGGCTTAGCCATTCGGACTCGCGGGATTTTCCCGTTTTTTTTGTTTTTGGGAGCGAGGCTGAACGGACGAGTGCCGCGCAGGGATTTCATAGCTAAAATTGTGGTGGCACGAGATAACGCAGGCAGCCCGGCCCCGCGCGAAGCACGGGGAACACCCCGATAAATAGCTAAAAAAGTGTGATTTTTTGAGTAAATTCAAGAAAATCAAAAAAACATCTGCATTTGCTTTTTCTACAATTGGCGGCAATGAATTCGCATTTTGTAATTGCAATAGATGGCCCTAGCGGAACGGGTAAGAGTACAACGGCTCGTTTGCTCGCTAAAAATCTTGGAATCACCTACCTAGATACTGGAGCTATGTATCGTGCAATTGCACTTGTTGCGTTAGACGCAAACGTCTCTCCTGAAAATACAGATGCTTTAAAAAGCGTTCTTCAAAAGACAGAAATTTCTTTTGATGGCGAAAATCATATTTTGATAAATGGAGTTTCTAGAGAAACAGATATTCGTAGCTCTAGGGTATCTGGTTCAGTGAGCTTGTATAGCGCTATCCCTGAAGTTAGAGAGGCTTTGACAGAAAAACAAAGAGAATTTGGCTCTAAAGCTTCTTGTGTTTTGGATGGCAGAGATATCGGGACAGTTGTGTTTCCTAATGCTCAGTTTAAGTTTTTTCTTGTGACCGATCTGAAAGTCCGTGCTAAACGTCGTATGGAAGAGCTTCTTTTGCGTGGAGAGAATGTTTCTCTTGAAGAAGTGATGGAAAGTTTAGCTGAACGCGACGAACAAGATTCTAACAGGAAAGTGGCGCCTTTGCGTAAAGCGGAAGACGCTATGGAAATTGATACTACGCACTTAACCATAGAACAACAAGTGGAGAAGATTCGTGCTGCCGTAAGCGTAGGTGCGGCACTTGAATCACCTTCACACAACCAAAAGAAATAAATATGTCCAACAAAATTCTTTTCGGTTCCCAGGAAGACCTGGACGAAATTCTCGCCGCTGAAGCGGAACTCGGCAAGATCAAATCTTCTGAAGCCGCTGATGTTTACGCCGTTATGGATTGCCTCGAACCAGGCAAGCTCGTTGTAGGTAAAATCAGTCATGTTGATGACCAAGAAGTTCTTATCGATGTGAACTTCAAGTCTGAAGGCGTTATTGACCGTGCAGAATTTAAGGATTCCGATACTTTAGAAGTTGGGTCCGAAATTGAAGTATTCGTGGAAAAACTTGAAGATGGCGATGGCCGTTTGGTTCTTTCCAAACAAAAAGCAGACTTTGTTCGCGTTTGGGATCGCATTCACGAAGCTTTCGAAAATAATGAAATTGTTCGCGGCTCTCTTACCAAGCGTATTAAGGGCGGTGTAGTTGTTGATCTCTTTGGAATCGATGCGTTCTTGCCAGGTTCCCAAATTGATTTGCGCCAGATTCCAGACATCAATGCTTTGATTGGTCAGGAATTTGACCTTAAGGTTATCAAGGTTAATAAGACTCGCCGCAATATCGTGGTTTCTCGCCGTGTTGTTCTTGAAGAAGAACGTAATCGTCAACGTGGCGATGTTTTGGAAACTCTTGAAAAAGATCAAGTTCGCAAGGGTATCGTTAAAAACATTACTGATTTCGGCGCATTCATTGATCTCGGTGGCGTAGATGGTCTTCTCCATATTACCGATATGAGCTACAAGCGCATCAATCATCCGTCTGAAATGCTTCAACTTGGTCAAGAAGTGGAAGTTAAGGTTCTTGACTTCAACGATAAGAAGGAACGCATTTCTCTTGGCATGAAGCAATTGAAACCACATCCTTGGAAGGATGTTGCTGCTCGTTACCCAGAAGGTATGATTGCTAAGGGTAAAGTTGTTTCTATCACTGATTACGGTGCATTTATTGAACTTGATAGCGGCATTGAAGGCCTTATTCACGTTTCAGAAATGTCTTGGACTCAACATGTAAAACACCCATCCAAAATTTTGGTTGTTGGTCAAGAAGTTGAAGCTGTCGTGCTTAAAGTTGAAGAAGATGCAGAACGCATTTCTCTTGGTATGAAACAGCTTGAATCTGACCCATGGGATTCTATTGATGCTGAATTGCCACCAGGCGCTCGCGTTGTTGGCGAAATCCGCAACCTTGCTTCCTTCGGTGCTTTCGTTGAAATTAAGGAAGGCGTTGATGGTTTGATTCATGTTTCCGATATGTCTTGGACAAAGAAAATCACTCATCCGAACGAACTCGTTAAGAAGGGCGATAAGGTTGAATGTGTTGTCTTGGCTGTAGATCGTGAAAAACGTCGCATTTCTCTTTCCATGAAGCACTTGACTGAAGATCCATGGGATGTTGTTGAATCTACTCATCCAGTTGATTCTGAAGTGAAGGGTAAAATCGTTCGTCTTTTGGACCGCGGTGTAGTGGTTGAATTAGACGATGGTTTGGAAGGATTCATTCCAGTATCTAAGCTTTCTGCAGAATACATCAAGGTTCCTGCCGATGCCTTTAAGGTAAACGACGAAGTTCCTGCTGTAGTTACAGAAATCGATATGGATAATCGTAAGCTTTACTTATCTGTTTCCGATTATTTCAAAAACCGCGATGAAGCTGAAGTTCAAGAATGGATGAATGCTCATAAGCCAGGTGAAAATGCGGAAGCTCCTAAGAAAAAGGCATCCAAGAAAAAAGCCAGCGAAGAAGCCGCTGAATAATTTTTCTTGAAAAATTAAATTCGCTTTGGCGGAAAATGTCCTCGGAAGTTGGAACAACTTCCGAGGCTTTTTTTGTAATAACTAAACAAGAAGTATTCTTTTTCTTAAGAAGAATATTTAATTTATGAACATGGAAAAAAAAGTTTATGATTTTTTAATTATTGGATATGGCCCAGCAGGAATTTCTGCGGCTTTGTATGCCTTACGTTCTGGACGTTCCGTTCAAATAGTTGGTTATGATGGTGGTGCTTTAGCGAAAGCTCATTTGATTGAAAATTATTATGGATTAGCAACTCCAATTTCAGGCAAAGAACTTTTAGAAATAGGCAAATCGCAAGCTCGTCAATTAGGGGCAGAAATTAGCGAAGATGAAATTGCGGATTTATTTTTTGACGGTTCTTTGTTCATAGCAAGTTCTAAAGAAAACCAATATTCAGGTAGAGTTTGTGTTTTAGCGACAGGTGCTGCTCGTAAAAAGCAACCATTTGCAGGGTTGTCAAAATTAGAAGGCCATGGTGTCAGTTATTGCGCTGTTTGTGATGCCTTCTTTTATCGCGGAAAAAATGTTGCTGTTTTAGGTTCAGGGGAATATGCTTTGCACGAAGCTTCAGAATTAAAACAAGTAGCAGCCTCTGTTACTATACTCACCAATAATCAAGAATTAAGTTTTGAAAATACTCAAAATTTCTTGATAGAAAAAAAGAAAATAGAAAGTATTATTGGTGTTGAAAAATTTGAAGGAATTCGATTTGCAGATAAAACAGAATCTCAATTTGATGGCTTATTTGTTGCATTAGGAAACGCATCCGCCACAGATTTAGCTCGCAAAGCCGGTGCTGCTTTTGAACAAGGAAAATTGGTATTAGATTCTAGTTATCAGACTTCTGTTCCTGGATTATATGCCGCAGGAGATTGCACTGGAGGAACTTTACAAATAGCCGTTGCTGTGGCTGAAGGTGCCGAAGCGGCTTTAGCAGCGAATCAATTTTTAAGGGAAAATTCAAAGTAAATGCTAAACGAAGAAAGTATTTGGCGTATTACTTTGTTGACAAATCCAGATAAGTGTAATTTGTCTTGTCCGTTATGTTTTTTACGTCAAAGAAATGTTCCTTTTGGCTTAGGCGAAATGCCTTTTGAAATAGCTCGTTCTGCTATTTTAGAAAATGAAAAAAACTTAAAAGAAATCATTCCCTCTACAATGGGAGAACCATTACTTTATTCGTACTTTGATGAATTATTAGAATTTTGTTCAGAAAAAAAAATAAGAATGAATTTAACAACAAATGGGTCTTTTCCTAATTATAAATCCTTTGGTAAATTATCTTTTCTGCTTGAAAATTGCTCAGATATAAAAATCAGTGTTATGGGGTTTTCTGAAAATCAGATTCAGGAATTAATGCCTGGCTTATCGTTTAAGGAATGGAAATCAAACGTAGAAACCTTGTCGCGTATAAGAAATGAACTTATAAAAGAAAAAAAATCTGTATCTACGCTGTCTTTACAAGTCACGCTTAATGCATTGAATTTAAACTCGATACAAGAAATTATAGAGTTTGCATCTATTCATAAGATAAATCGTATCAAATGGAATTGGCCGGTTTTTCTTTCTCTTTGCTCAAAAGATTTATTTTTGAAATATGGAATTTCTACAGAACATAAAGCGGAATTGCAAAACACCATTCTAAAGTTTAGCCAGGAAAAATCAGTAATAGCAGAAGGAAGTTTGTTTTTCAAATCATCCGAATTAAAATCAAAGGAAGTCTGTCGATTTAAAGGAGAACTTTGGGTTTATCCAGATGGCTCAAAATCAAATTGTCCAAATCCAGAACGTCGTTTTGGAAATCAAGAAAGTAAAGAAGCAAATTGCTCTTTTTGCCCTATGAAATAAATATTTGAAAAATAATAGTCTTTATTGTTTTTAAAATTTAAGCAAAGAACCGCCTTTTTTTATAATGAAAAAATTAAGAGACTCTTTTCCTTTTGTATTTTAAAGGATTCCTAGAATATAAAGTTCAGAGAGTATTTTTGTTTTTCTATATTTTCTCGGAAAATTTAAAAGGAATTTATTATGCAATTTCGTCCTGTAAAAGAACAGTTAGAAATCTTACTTCGTGGTGTTACGGAAATCGTTCCTCAGAATGAACTAGAAAAGAAACTTCAAAAATCGTATGAAACAGGAACTCCTCTTCGAGTTAAATTAGGTGTAGATCCAACAGCGCCTGACGTTCATTTTGGACACACAGTTGTTATGCGAAAGCTTCGCCAATTTCAGGATTTAGGGCATACAGTCGTTCTAATTGTTGGTGATTATACGGCGCAGATAGGCGATCCTAGTGGTCGTAACAAAGCTCGTCCTCGACTTTCTCATGAACAAGTGCTTGAAAATGCTAAAGAATATCAAGAGCAATTTTTTAAAGTCGTTCGTCGCGAACAAGTTGAAATTCATTATAACGGCGAATGGTTTTCAAAACTTCCATTTTCTAAAGTAACAGAACTCATGGGCCAATTTACCGTAGCCCAAATGCTTGAACGCGAAGATTTTAACAATCGCTATACTTCTAATCAACCAATTAGTTTACATGAATTCATGTACCCAATGATGCAGGGTTATGATTCTGTAGCAATTAATAGCGATATTGAATTAGGTGGAACTGATCAAAAGTTTAACGTGCTTCGTGGTCGTGATCTTCAAATTTTTGAAGGAATGGAACCGCAAATCGGAATGTTCATGCCAATTTTGCTTGGAACCGATGGTAAAGTAAAAATGAGCAAATCGATTGGTAATTACGTAGGCTTAAATGAACCGGCCGATGTAATGTATCATAAAATTTATAGTTTGGCTGATTCCTTAATTGAAAACTGGTTTGAACTTTTAACTGAAGTCCCTTTAGAAGAAGTTCGCCAAATGACTCTTGCTATAGCAAATGGAAAAATGAATCCTAACGAGGCTAAACATCGCCTTGCAATTGATATTGTAACGCAGTATTACGGAGCAGAAGCAGCGGAAGCGGCCGCTCAAAAAGAGCGTGAAGTTCATAGTGGTAGTGCGATTCCTGGCGATGCAAAAGAAGTAACTCTGGTAAGTGGTGAAAAGCAAGTACTTGATTTGCTTGTTGAAATAGGTGCATTTAAGAGTAAAGGCGAAGCTCGTCGTATGGTGCAAAATGGTGGTGTTAAATTGCGTTTAAAATACGCAGATTCTGTTAGCGTTGCAGATGTCGTATGTACAGGTGCTTCAGAAAAATTCAAATCAATAGATGAAGAATGGGCTGAATGGAAAGTTGATGATGCTATGGCAATCCTTAAGGTTCCAGCAAGCGCAATGATTGTTGTTCAAATTGGCAAGCGTAACTATTTCAAGGTGAATTTTCAATGAATCAAGAAACTCTAGTCTTGGGTTTAAACCCTGCCTGGCAGCGACTTTTTCTTCTAGATGAATTAAATCTTGGTGAAGTTCGTCGTATGCCAAGAGCCGTTGAATTTGCTTCAGGTAAAGGAATAAATTGCGCTCGGGTATTGCAATTATTAGGCGGAAAATTAATCTTAGCTCATTTTCTTGGAGCAGATTATGGCGATAAAATTTTTGATGCTGTCGCCGATTCAGAAATACGCCAAGTTCCTGTTTGGATAGCCTCTCCTACTCGAATTTGCACAACCATTGTGACAAATAAAGATATTCAAAATAAGGAAACAACAGAACTTATAGAACCATCTCCAGAGTTGACAGCCCAAGAAATGGAAGATTTCAAACAGAGTCTCCAAGAAATATGGGATGGCGTTCCAAGAATAGCTCTTTGTGGTTCTAGTCCAAAAAGCTTTGATATGAATGCTTTGACTCAATTTGATTTTACTGGAAAACGCCTTTTTATTGATGCAGTAAAAGATATTGATGGCCTTCTAGAAAAAGAAGTTGAAGTTTTGAAGTTGAATATGGAAGAATATTGTGAACTTTTACAGCGCCTTTCTATTCCGTTAGTAACTTCATCTCCGCAATTTTGGAAAATCTCAGCAATGGCTGTTTTAGAACGATTGCCTATTAAGCATATAGTCGTTACCGACGAAGAAAATCCTGTTAGAGTATTCTTTGTTTTAGAAGGAAAATTACAAATTCTACAACTTCAACCTCCTACTGTGGAAGTCGTGAATTGTATTGGTGCTGGAGATTCTTTTTTAGCTGGTTGGATTTACGCCGATTCTTTAGGCCTTTCGGTTGAAGAGTGCTTAGTTAAAGCAACTGCTGTAGGATCAGCTCGCTGTGAAGTGGAACAACCATGGGAACTTTCTTTAGCACGAGTCAGCGCTATGGAAAAAGAATTAGCTGATATGGTTGAAAACATAACGGAATGAGTCAACCATTAGATAATACAGAATGTTTGCCTTTGATGGCCATTCCTTCTGAAAAGGAATTTTTAGGGCTTTTTCCTTCTCTTTCTCTTCCCATAAATCAAGCTATTTTGTTGCCAAGCAAAAAAGCGTATGTTTCTGTTTTAGGGGTTGGTTTGTTAGATTTCTCGGTCTCGCTTTCTAAGCTTTTGGCAGAGCAAAAATATTCTATAGTTTTTCAAATCGGAATTTCAGGAGCTTTTTTAAACCGCGGAATTTCGATTGGTGATGTCGTTCGTGTGGAATCAGAAATTATAGGTGATTTAGGGGCTGAAAATAGCGACACCACCTTTCTTCCTTGGTCAGAAATATCAAAAAAAAATCCCAAAATTTATAGAACGTTGTCTTTAGAAAAATCACCTGATTGGTTAAATCATTTGCGTTCTGTAGCAGGCGTTTCGGTTAATTGTTGTTCAGGAACAGAAAACAGTGCATTAAAACGTCAGGCGCTATTTAATGTGGATGTTGAATCAATGGAAGGAGCGGCTTGTTTTGCCGTTTGTAATTCATTTGGTATTCCGTGTTATGAAATTCGAGCTATTAGTAATTATGTCACAACACGCCAAACATCCTTATGGGAAATACCAAAAGCATTATCTGCTTTAAAAGGATTATTAAATGAGGCTGGTTTTTTATGCGATTAAAAATAGGTCTATCGCCTTGTCCAAACGACACATATATTTATGAAGCTTTGTTAAAAGGCTTGCCTAATTCTTCTTTTACATGGGATGTTTGCTTTGCTGATGTCCAAACATTGAATGAAATGGTTCGTCGTGAGGAATTAGATGTAGCTAAGGTTAGTTGTGGTGTGGTTCCTTCTATTATAGACAATTACAATATTTTATCGTGTGGGGGCGCTATAGGTTATTCCTGCGGTCCATTATTACTGGGAACTTCAAAAAATGATTGTGATTTATCGCAGCCTGTTTTGTTGCCGGGAAAAGACACAACCGCCGCTTTATTATTTCGTTTCTTTGCAGAAAAAAATCTAAAAAAAGTACCATTTTTAGAATACGCTTTTTTTGATGAAGTATATCGGTTTTTGTTAGAAAAAAAATATTCTCAAGGGGTGGTGATTCATGAACATCGTTTTACATGGAAACGCGACGGTCTATTTTTAATCCAGGATTTAGGTGATTTTTGGGAACAACAAACGGGAATTCCTGTTCCGTTAGGCATTGCGGTAATGAAAAAAAGCTTTTCTACTGATTGTAAAGAGGCGGTAGAAGCGGAAATTCGAAAAAGCATTCTTGCGGCTCAAGAGAGAAAGACCTCGATAACGCCTTTTATTCGAGAAAAGGCTCAAATTGACGATGATTCTGTAATGGAAGCTCATATTCGAACTTTTGTGACAGATTTTTCTTATGATATTGGCGAAAAAGGAATGATCGCTTTACGTAAATTATGGGATTTTTCCACCACTAATTCACATTAAAGTGTAATAAAAAGTTTAAATCATGCGAAAATTAAGAAATTTTTAGCTATTTCCACAATTTTTATTTATTTTCCCAAAAAACCATCTTTTTGGGAGTTCTTATGAATTTAGTATCAGAAATGGAACAGGCCTTCGAATCTTTCAAAAGAGAATTTGAAAAATTCGAAAGAGGAAATAAATCTGCAGGCACTCGCGCACGCAAAAGTTTGCAGGACATCAAAAAAATTAGTCAGGATATTCGAAATTATATCCAAGAAAGCAAGAAGGACGAGGAAAGCAAGTAAGAGAATTTCCTCTCTAGCGTGGCTTTTTTACCTTTGAAAAACGAATTTTTTTGTTTACAAAGGTAAAAAAAACCATTGTTTTGCGAAAATGGTTTGACTAATGTCCTTTTTGAAGGTATATTCCACGTTGGATTTCGTTTTGTAATTTTGCAAAACGAGCAAGAATGTGTTCTATGATTGGAGAAAACTAGCAATATGACCCTAAAGAAACTGGTCTTTTTGTTGGCCGGGGCAGTGTTCCTCTCCGGAAATGCCGTGGCAAAGATTATCAATGTCCCCGGCGATTATCCGAAGATCGCTGATGCTCTTGGCAATGCAGATGCTGGCGATACTATCAAGGTAGCGCGCGGCGTTTACAATGAAAACATTACCTTGGTGATGGGTGTTGTTTTGAAGGGTGAAGACCCAAAAACAACCATTATCGATGGTGGTCGTCGTGGTCCGACCGTGATGGGAACATCAGGGGCGGAAATGTCTCATTTTACCATTCGTAATGGTATCGAAGGAATTCTATGCGAAAACGCGGCTCCTTATATCCATGATTGCTATGTTCTAGACAACAAAGCAACCGGTATAGCCGCATTCATTTCGTTACCAGACCTTCGCAATAATGTGGTGTACGGGAACCGCTGGTCCGGCATTTTGGCTTGGGGTGCTAAGTCCCTCGATGCCAACATTGAACACAACGTTGTAATGCGAAATGGCTATTCTGGTCTTGCATTGAAAGGACCATCTAACGTTGTAGCTCGCAACAATATCTTCATGGATAACCATTATTACGGTGTTTATGCAGATCCTGCTGCAGGTCAAACCAAGGTTGAATACAACAACATTTACAAGAACTACTACCCATTCAACCGTTTCATCAAGGTAAACCGTACAAACGTTTCTCTTGATCCTAAGTTCAACAACGCTTCTTTGTCGGATCCTAACTTCTATTGTTCTCCGACCTCTCCTTTGTTGAAACGTGGTAAGGGTAAATCTGATATTGGTTTAACAACTCAACCAAAGGAAGTGGTTGTAGAAGTTGTTGAAGAAACAAGAAACCCAGATACCGATGCTGATGGTCTTTGCGACCCATGGGTAACTGAAGAAAATGTGGCAGATAAGTTCATGGAAGTTTGCTCTGGTCTTGATCAATGCCCAGAAGAAGCTGAAGATTTTGATGGTGTTCAGGATGACGATGGTTGCCCAGATGCTGATAATGACCGCGATGGTATTTGTGATCCATGGGTTGAAGCTAAGGCTCAATTTGACCAATATGCTCATGTATGTAAGAACGTTGACCTTTGCCCTGAACAAGCTGAAGCATTTAACAGTTACAAAGATGATGATGGTTGTCCAGACGAAGTGCCTGAACCACCTAAGAAAGTCTTTGTTCTTGATGGTGTAAACTTTGAATCCGGTAAGGCTACAATTACTCAAGATTCTTATATCTCCCTCATGAAGGTTGTTGATATTATGGAATCTTTCCCGGAAACGACTTTTGAAATTGTTGGTCATACCGACAACGTAGGTCGTAAAGAAAAGAACAAGCAATTGTCTGCTGATCGTGCTGCTGCGGTGAAGTCATTCCTTGTAGAAAAAGGAATTGCAGAAAGCCGTATTACCACTAAAGGTATGGGCGATTCAGAACCGGTTGCTTCTAACAAGACTGCTGAAGGTCGTGCGAAGAATCGTCGCATCGAATTCAAGCGTACGGATATTAAGTAAAGGAGAAGGTTAGGTGACTCGCTATAGCTTCATCAAATCAACTGCCCTCGGGCTTGCGCTTGTTAGTTCTTTGGCTGCTTCTCCCACCTATTCTCCTCACAAGTACCAGCAAAACGACTGGTTTGGAGAATTCGGGGGAAATACCTCGATGTATGTAAACCCAGCTGGTATTGCAGAAACAGACCAAATGGAATTAAGTATTGGCTTCTTCCAATCCATTAGTGGCGAAGCTAGCCAAGAATATGTGTCTTTCACTTTACCGATGGACTACAAGCATACACTTGGTTTTTCGTTCTTCGAAAACGGTGCTTCTATTGATGGTGGAAAGTCTTATATTGAAAACGCTTATATGATTGGTTATGCATATAACTTAATGCAATGCCTTTCTATCGGTGTAGATGTTTCCATTTTGCAAATCGACCAATTTGGTGAAAATAAGCAATTAACCATTGGTGCTGACTTCGGTATCAGTTGGAATCCTGTTGCTAATTCACGTTTTGGTTTCTTGCAAGTTGGACTTGCTTTCCAAAACTTGTTACCTCCTGCGGTTAGCACTGAAGCAGAATCTTCTGGTTACTCTTTCGTGTTGTTTACTGCAGATCAGGTTTATAAGGTTCCTAGCAACTTAAACCTTTCTCTCTTCTATCGTGGATTGAACAGAATGCTTGAAGTTAAAGCTGAATTCTCTTTAATCGACGTTTTGCATGAAGATAGTGAAGGTGGTGATGGCATGAACCTTGAAATGAGCTTTACTGCTACTTACTACTTATCTTCTCACTTGGGTGTTCGTCTTCGCTTTACGAAGGAAGGTTACCCAGTAGTTGGTGCTACTGTAAACGTTAAAGATTTGTTCTTCTTGAACTACGTAGCTCTTGATTTTGAAATGTCTCACGACGATTTGATTGAAAAGAAAAATCGTGGTTTCATTTGGGCTCTCAAGTTGACAACTCGTTTCGGTAATACTCGTGAAGAATCTATTGGTGAAGAAAGATATCGTCGCTTGAAGATTGAACCTGAAAACGATTACCGTGCTGCTATGCGTTTGTATTTAAATCGTGACTTCCTTGGCGCCGCTTATGCCTTTGGTAAGGTTCAAACTAAGTACCCTGCATTCCACTTGGTGGACCAAGCTGCATTCTACAAGGCAAAATCATTTGAAAACTTGCGTATGCATGCTGCAGCACGTGCAGTTTACGAAGATGCTATCAAGCGTTATCCAAATTCTGACCAACGTGCCAAATACCACTTCCAGTTGATGAATATCGATTATAAGGAAGGAAAATTTGACGAAGCAATGAAGAAGTATCAGAACATTGCTAAGCGTTTTGGTGAAAGTGATGTGAAGGCCGATGCTGACTATATCGCTGGTCAGATTAAGTTTGAACAAGGTTTGTATCAAGAATCTGTTGAATTGTTGGCTGCAATTCTTCCAGGTAACGCTAACTACTTCTATGCTCGCTATACCATGGGTATTGCTTACAGCCGCATGGGCAAGTGGGATGAAGCTGAAAGTTGTTTCCGCGACATTACAGAACAAGTAACTTCTAACCTTTCTGAACGTGATTTGCAAGATGCTGCAAAGGTAAAACTCGGACACATCTACTTCTCAGGTGAAAATCCAGATATTGCTGCTGCAGCTGCTTTGTATGCTCAAGTTCAACCAAGTTCTCCTGTTTACGATGAAGCTCAACTCGGTATTGCTTGGTCATTCTTGAAGGTTAATAAACCAGACGATGCAATGAAACACGCTCAATGGATTATTTCTAACCTTCCTAATTCTTTCTTAGTATCAGAAGCTTATCTTGTTCAAGGTTACTGCTACTTCATGAAGAAAGATTATCCGAATGCAGAAAAAGCCTTGTCTCAGGCAACTAAGTTGACCGATCAGCCAGTTGTTTCTGCTGCAGCTCGTGATAGTGCTCAGCAAGCTTATGATAACCAACTCGCTGAATTCGATTCTGTTCAAGCTCAGGTTTTGGATTTGTCTCGTCAGCTTCCAACTCCTCGTGTGGAACAAAAACGTGCTGCTCTTCGTCCATCCTTTGATAAGGCGAACAAGGCAATTGAAGATCATGCAGCCTTTATGCAACGTTCTGTTCAGAGTGACAGATTTGAATCTAACCGCAAGCGTATCGCCGAAGATGCTGGCTTTACCCTTGCTACTGTAAAAACAAAAATGGCCGGTGGTGCTGGAGAAGCATCTCAGGAACTTCAAGAACTTGAAGATTTGGGAGAACTGGAGTAATCCAGTTTTCCTTTTCTTTCACAATTCATAGGTGGAAACAACAAGATGAAGAAAACATTTCTAGTTGCCGTTGCTCTGGCCTCGTTAATCGGGACTTCTTTTGCAGCGGACCCTTGTAAGGATAAAACTGCCGAAGCGAAGAAACTTTTTGCAAAATGTAAGGCGATGAAGAAGGGATCGTCTGATTATAAAAGTTGCGCTAGTTCATATAAGATTTTGAAAAACCAAGCAGAACAAGCTTGTCGTTCTGGCGGTCTTGACGAAAAAGGCATGAAAGATGCTATCGCTCAATGGGAAAAGCAGGTTGCTTTGTGTAAAGGAAAGCAGAGTAGCCGTTGTGCAAGTTCCTTGCAGCAGTTAGGTCATTATCAATATCAGTTGGAAGAAAAACTCCATCTTGATAAAATGGCTAAATACGAAGAAGACGCTGCTTGGTGTGCTGACCGTGATAACGAGCCGGCCAAGTGTAAGTCTTTAGGAGAATTCCCAAAGGCTAATCACGAAAAATCTTTGGCATACTTCTTAGAATATATTGATAAGTATCCGAAGGCTGATCGCGCTCCTGTTGTGATGTTCCAAGCATCTTTTGTTTTGGAAGCCTCTGGCAAGGAAAAAGAAGCTTATGAATTACGTATGAAGTTGGTAAAAAACTTCCCAGACAATGGTCTTGTGCCAAAAGCATGGCTTCGCATTGCTGAATACCACTTCATGAATCGTAAATTTAGAGATGCTATTGGTGCTTATAACAAGGTTACTGGTTTCCAAAACCTTACCGGAAAGGAAGCCGCTCTTGCTATGTATCACTTAGCTGAATCTTACTACAACATTGCTGAATTTGAAACTGCTGCAGTGAAGTACTTTGATTATATCGTAGGTGCAGATGCTGGAAAATATCCAAGCGACTTGCGTGCTGAAGCAATGGACTTTATGGCTGCCGCATTCTCTGACTTAGAAGGTGGTGGTGTAGAAGAAGCTGAATCATTCTTGAAAGATAAAAAGGTTGCATTTAAAGATTCTCTCTACTATCGTATCGGTATGAAGAACAAAGATCATGACCGTAACGAAGAAGCAGTTCAATCTTTCCGTCGCTTGATGGATATCAACCCAGATTATATTGATGCTCCTTTGGCAGATATTGCTATCGTTGAAATTCTTATTTTGCAACAAAAATTTGACGATGCTCAAGCCTATCGCTACACTGTTGTAAAACGCTATGATCGCAACTCTTCTTGGTATAAGAAAAACCAACAATACCCAGCATCTGTAAAGAATGCTGAAGCTGCAATTCGTAGCGCTATGTTAGATATTCCTCAGTATGACCACGCTCAAGCTGCTAAGCTTATGAAAACTGGTGATACAGAAGGTGCAAAGGCAAGATATGCAAAAGCTATCGAAGGTTACAATGCATTCTTGAAACGTTATGCTAAAGAACCATCTTGGGATGAATACAAGGTGCATATCAACTTAGCACTCGTATATCAAGAAATGGCTCAATACGCTCAAGCTGCAAAAATGTTTAACTGGATTGTTGATTGCGATACCGCTCGCTATGGTCGTCGTCCACCTAACACAGATGTGGCTCTTAAGAAAGAAGAAGCTGGTTATAACGCAGTTCTTATGATGGATCAGGCTCGTGAAGAAGCTTTGAAAACTAAGGCTGGAAATGATCCTGTAAAAGCATACGCTTTGCCTGAAACTAAAGCTTACTTTGCTCAAGTTGATACTTATATGAAGAAGTTCGGGCAAAAAGAAGAAGCTGCTGAACTTGCTTATAACGCTGCAATTGTTCATTACAATGCTAAACAGCATCAAACTGCAGTGGTTGTGCTTCGTGATTTGAAACAGAAATTCCCGAAACACAAGTATATCTTGTTGATTAGCCGTATGCTTGCTCAATCTTTGCTTGAATCTAATCAGTTAGATGAATCTCAAGTTGAATTTGAATGGTTGTACAAGCAATATGCTGAAGTCAAGGAAACACGTAACGATTCTATGGCAAAAGAAATTGAAAAGGCTATTGCTGCTGTATTGTTCCAAAAAGCAGAACGTGCAGTAAAGGCGGGTCAATTCGAAGCGGGTGCTGTAGCTTACTTAGCTCTTGTTAATCGTTATCCAAATGCTTCTTTTGCTGATAAGGCTATCTTTGAAGCTGCTGCTGCTTACGAAAGTGCAAAGATGTATTCGAAGGCTGCTGAAACCTTTATGTTGATGCCGCGTTCTTATGCAAGTTCTCCTTTGACCATTCGTTCTATCTTGCGTGCTGCTTCTAACTACAAGAAAGACAATAAAATGCGTGAAGCTGCTATGACCTTCTTGTTCATTACGGAAAACTTCCCGCAAGATTCTATGGCATTCCAAGCTATTGGCTTTGCAGCTACAACTTATGATTCTATTCCAGATAAGAAGCAAGCTGCTATGACTTATGAAATCGCTTACAAGCGTTATCCTAAGCATGAAAAGACTCCAAGTATGCTTTATAGTGCTTGCTTAACTTACGATGAAGCTAAGATGACTGAAGAAGCTATTCGCTGCTCTAAAGATTTGGTGAAGGATTATCCAAAGTCTTCTTATGCTCTTGATGCTGCATTCAGTATTCCTCTTGCATACCAGAATGCTAAGAAGTGGGATTTGGCTGCTCAAGAATACATATTCTTTATCAAGAACTATCAAGAAGATAAGGAAAAGTTGATTGCTGCTTACATCGGAACTGCTCGTGCTTACATGGAACTTAAAGATTATGCTTCTGCTGCTACATACTATCAAAAGACTTTAGAAACTTACGATAAGTATGGTTTGCAGATTAAGAATGCTGATCCATCTGTTCCTGCTGAAGCTGCATACTACTTGGGTGAATTTGAACAAGAAAAGATGAACCCACTTGTATTGCAAGGTTCTGAAAAGGAAAAAGCAAAAATCATCAAGAGTTTGGTAGATATTTTGCAGAAGGCTATGTCTCATTATTCTAAGTCTGCTACCTATGCTTCTGAAAAGTGGACATTCCGTGCAACGAACAAAATGGGTATGCTCTTCGTAACGATGGCTGCTAAGATTCGTGAACAGGAATTGAATGGTAAAACTGACGAAGAAATCTTTGCGGAACGTATTGGTATTGTTCAACAGCTCCCAAGCTACTACGAACAAGCCCGTCCAATCTTCCAGAAGAACATTGACCTTGCTCGTGACCAGGGTTTCTACAATGAAGATGTGATTGCTGCTGAAGCTGGTTACATTGAAATGTACTATCAAGGTTGCGCCGTGTTCGTTGAAGTTGCTGATGCATTTGCAAATTCCCCACTTCCTGATAGTGTTACTATCGTAAATGAATACGTAGAATACGAAGGAATGGCTCTTGAAGATGCTCAGTTCGCAGTACACGAAGATTTGGAAGCTTATAGAGAAGAATTGCAGAATCGTTCTCAAGCAGCTAAGGACCTTGCTGCTCCACAGTGTGCTACTGGTATTAAGGCCGCAGCGCATTACGGAATTGAAAACGAATGGACTGGCAAACTTTATGAAACACTAAAGTCTTTGGATGAGACAAACGAAGCTTTGGCTGTTAAGATTGAAAAGTTTGACCCAAGCACTCTCTTCCAGGATCCAGCATACTTCAAGACGAAGGCTCGTATCGAACAGATTGCAGCTTCTACTGTGATGACTCCAGAAGAAAAGATTGCAACTTACCGCGACATTATCGCAGAAGCTAAGGCTGAAGGTGAAAAGTTGATGAAGGAATTGAAGGAATTACGTGCCAAGTTGGCTCCTCCTCCACCTCCTGCAGGAGCCGCTGCTCCTGGTGCTGCACCTGCTGCTGCTCAATAATCATTCGTAAATTTAAAACGGGTTGTGTCTTAAATACAACCCGTTTTTTTATTATACTAGTTCAAAAAAAAATTAAAGAATATATCTAAAAAAAACGATATAAAGCAAAGAGATTTGCGCCGTGTAGTAATAAAAGTTATGAAGTGTTAAAAGAAAATTAAATTTAATTTATATGAAATTTTTCTAAGAAAATAAGCAACATAAATCAGTTAATTTACCTGTTTCATTTCGACAAATAATAGGTAGAATTATTAAGATAAAGTGCAAAATTAGGGATTAAGAAGCGATTAATTTTCTGTGTAAGGAAGAGTTATGACTGTAAAATTGCGTTAACAATGAAAAAAGAAAATAATATTCGTAAAAAAACGGCTTTTTTAGTAAAAAAATCTTGTTTTTTAAAAAGCCGTAAAGAATTTTTTACCACCTTAATGCGTCCAATCGTTAAGAAAAAAGATAAATATGGTCTAGGAATCATTTAATTTAACCTCTCGAATAAGGAGTAATATCATGGGAAAAATGCTTCAATCTTTCAGTCCAGAATCTGATGGTTGGCAATTTATGTGGATTATCTTGGTCGTTTTCATTATCGGCCTTGGTTTCTCCATTGAACGTATCATTTACATTATGTTGAAGAGTAGCTCCGGCCGTGCTGACTTCTTGAAGAAGTTCGGTCAACTCGTTTCTTCTCAACAATATGACCAGGCTTTAAGCTTTGCTGAAAAGTCAAAGCTCCCTATCGCTAAGGTGATGGCTGCTATCGTTGCTAACCACGACAAAGGTCGTGATGCAATGGTAAATGCTAGCGATGCAGTTTTCCTTACTGAAGCACCTCGTTTAACTCGTTACGTAAGCATCATTTCAGTTATGGCTTCTATCTCAACGCTTCTTGGACTTATGGGTACGATTTATGGTCTTATCTTTACGTTCGATGCTGTGGCTAACAAACCTGCTGCTGAACGTCCAAAAGCACTTGCTGACGGTATCGCTATTGCTATGGGTACGACGCTTCTCGGTCTTCTTTCCGCAGTTCCGCTTCTCGTTATCGTTGGTCTCCTCAATATGAACAGCGAACGCTTGATTCAAGAAATGGAAGAAAAAGGTCTTAAGATTATTAACTCTTTGTCCTAATTTCTAAAACATTGGTTTAATAGTTTAACAAATGGAGTGGTAATATATGGCAAAAGAACTCAAGCCGCCAAAAGATCCAGATGAACCGGACCTACTTCCGGCAATGGGTCTATTTACGATTCTGATTCCGATGCTATTGTCTATGACCGCGTTCCAGAAGCTCGCTATCGTTGAAATCACACTTCCAGAAAGAAGTATGATGAATATGACAAACGATGCTCCACCAGAACCGGATCAGCAGGCATTGAATCTCTCCTTGGCTATTACTTCCGATTACTTAGTGATTGGTGCTCGTGGTGGTTTCCAACCTAACGTTTATTTTAAAGAAATGTGGACGTTCCGTTGCAAATCAGATTCAAAGCTTATCACCTATTCTCCTGAAGAAGTGAAGGCTGCTGTAGATGCGGGCCATGGTCCTAAGTGCCAAGATGGCAAGGAAATGGACAAGGAAAAATATCTCTACGAAATTGAAAGCATTGAATTGTGGGCTTTGGAAAAAACATCAGAAGAAGATCCAGGTCGTGTTATTTGGGCTGTTTATTCCTCTCAAGGAGAAAATGTTCCTGATAGCGCATTTGTAGATGGCAATAACTCATTTATTGCTATGACTGGTGAAGGTCCTGGTGGGTTGAAGGCTCCGGCTGCTTTGAAAAAGCCAAATCCTGGAACCCCGCTAGCAACCCTTACTCCAAACTCCGCTCGTAAGCTCAAACCGGAAGATGCTCAAAGAAACATCATTTATCCGCTTTCCGCTTATGATTTAATTGCTAAGGATTTGATTGCTATTCATACGCAATTCATTGACCTTGAAGACGTAGATAACATCATTGTCGTTGCTAACGATGATACGCAGTTTGACAAGATCATCTCTTTGATGGACCGTGCCAAATCTGCTGGATTTGCCAAAGTCAACTTGGCTAAACTCGGAGGTGGCTAATGGCTAGAAAAATGCGTCAATACGCTAAAGACGTACCTTTCTCTCTTACGTCAATGATGGACATGATGACCATTATTCTCGTGTTCATGATTAAGAACATTGATGCGGAAGGTCAGCTTGTAACTCAGGCAGAAAACTTGGTTCTACCAGTTTCTACGTCTAAAATTCAACCTAAAGAAGTTTCTTTGACGGTTATTGTCGATGCAGGTCACGTTCTAGTGGATAACCAGAAAGTTATTACTACTGAAGAAGTGCTTGCTTCGAAGGATCTTTGCATTCCTGCTGTTCTTTCTACGCTTTACGAACGTCGTAAGGTTGAAGAAGAACATGCTTTGGCCGCAGGCTTACCTGCTGATGAAGCTGGTCAAGTCGTTATCCAGATTGACAAGAACATCCCTTACGACGCAATGTATAAGGTGATGGCAACTTGCGGTTTTGCAAACGTTCCAAATTGCGACGGCTCTGGTACTTCGCTAAGGCAAGGTTATACTAACCTGTCCTTTGCTGTGATGATGAAAAACGGCGGGGAGGAATAATTATGGCTGAAGTACAACAAAAAGCAAAGAAGAAAACCCAACGTATGGATCCTTTAGTAGCGTCTTTGATGCCGGAATCGGATAAGAAGATGGCTGGAATTGCAGGTATTTCTCTTGTAGTCGCTCTTGCATTCTCTCTTTGGGCTTCCATGTATGAAGCAGTAGTTGAAGAAGTTATCTTTGAAGACTCTGAAGCTGCTGATCTTTCTGCCTCTATGACAATTGAGGAAAAGAAGGAAGAAAAGAAAGAAGAAAAGAAAAAGAAAGAACCTGAAAAACCTCGTAAGAAAGCTGGTGGTGGCGGTAAGCCACGTGGTAAGGGTCAGCCAAATGCTCCACAAACTCGTGGTGTGTTGAAACTCTTGACTGCTCAAACCAAAAATGCTAGCGCAGGTGCTTACGACTTGATGAAAAACCAAAACTTCACTAAGGACATTGATAAGGTTCTTAAGGATGTTGCTGGTTTGCAGACCACTGGTAAAACTGTTATGGGTGGCCGTCGCGGTAAAGCTGATGGTGGCTTCAATGAAGGTTATGCCGAAGGTGGTTCTGGTGGTATCGGTGATGGTTTGGCCGGTCTTCTTGGCGGTGGCGGCGGTGGAGTTTCCACTAAAGCAAAAGGTCGTATCAAGACTCCGTCAGAACGCGATATCGACATGGGTGCTGGTGGTGGCTCTCGTAGTGCCGCTGACATCATGAAAGTCGTTCGTCAACGTACTCCTGGTTTGCGCCACATTTATAACAAGTTCTTGAAGAAAAAACCTGGATTTAGCGGTAAGGTTACGCTGAAGTTCACCATTGCTCCTGGTGGTGATATCATTAGCATCTCTATCGCTTCTTCAACAACCGGGTTTGGTGAATTTGATACAGCTGTTAAAGGTGCCGTTAGCCGTTGGACATTCTCCAAGGTTAAGTCTGGAAATACAACAGTTACGATTCCATTCACATTCTCTGAATAGTTCTTGTTGAGAAAAAAAAACGGGTCAAGGATGCTTGACCCGTTTTTTTATTGCTGAAATTTATGAGAATAGGTGTTATTTTAAGGATAAAATGTTTTATCTTTTAGAAAAAGAAGAATAAATCAAAAAAAATATTGCGTTTTTTTTTAGATAAATCTAACTTTAGGGTATCTTTAATCAGAGGAGTCATTTGATGAATTTGAAATCTGCAATGGCCGTTGGGGCTGCGTTTGGAATTCTAGGTCTAGGTTCTGCATTTGCTACTTTTGCCCGTGTAGAATCTATGGGAAAAAATACGACCTACATTATGGATGATGTTAGTATTTTTGATAACCCAGCAAACGTCAATTTGTATCCAAATTATTTGATTGGTGAATTCGGCTTGTATAACGAAAATGTTCAAGTAGGGGAAAACATGGATCCCCAACATCCGAATTTTGGTGGTATATTCTCTTTGGGTTTGGGAAAAGGTGAATATCCTGATCCTCGATTGACTATCGGTGGTCTTTTTGGTCGTATGGATTCTGAACTAGGAAGATTCTTGCCAACGAATGTAATTCTTCCTAATGGTAATACGTCAGAAGTTCCAGAAACAGTTACCAATTTTGATGGCTTTTTAGGTGGAACTTTAGCAAACGGCAATGCTCTTGGTCTTCATATTTTCCTTGCCCACCAAGATGGTGGTCGCCAAGTAAGTGATGGTTCTTACCAGCCAGATTATTCTGCTTATGCTTCTGTTGTTCGTGCTGATGGGGGTATTAACTGGCAACTAGGAAGTAATGCTGATTTGGAATTAGCTTTTGGTTTGGCAAGAATTCAATATGGTAACGAGCATAAGAATTTCTTTGATGATGGAGATTTCTCTTACTTAGGAAAAGCTCGTGCATTCTTCTCTTTAGAAGCTCTTGATGGCGAATTGGTTCCTGCACTTTCTGCTCATTTTATTCAAGCTCCTGGCATTGAAGATATTCGTGCTCAAGTTGGTGTTGGTATAAATGTTGCTCTAGACAGAGGATTCTTCTGGTTAGGTGTTGACTTTATTTGGAATAAAATGGAAGCAGGTAATTGGTCATTTAATCATGAAACTGGAGAAACAACTTATGATGCTTCTGCAGAACGTGATTATCGTGATGAAAAAGAAGAAATTGGTGGTCAAATCAGCTTCGGTATTGAAAGAAACATTTGGTGGGATTGGTTTGTAATTCGTGTTGGTGGTAAAAAGTCCATTCTCTACACCGATTGCGACAGACACTGGGCTAATGCTGGTAAAACAGATGGCTTGTGCCCAACAGATGGAAATTACTTTAGCACGAACCCACTTGGGAATGGCACTGCAGATGACCATGTTGGATTCGGCTTTGGAATTAACATTGAAGAAAAGTTGAAAATCGATGTCTTGGTTGCAGAAGATTTGCTTTTCCGCAATCCATTCCAGGGTGAAGGTCGTTTGTTCTCTCGCATTTCTGCTACATACGCTTTCTAATTACGAAAAAATTTTTTATGAACTCTCCAATATTTTATTGGAGAGTTTTTTATTTTTATGAAATGAAAAAAATTCTTTTATTGTTGAGTTTCTTCTTATTCGTTGCTTGCGCTGAACGCCCAGAACAATTAGAATCAAAATTGTCGGATTATTTACAAGAAGATTTGAAATTTATGGTTGCTGAAGTAATGGCGGGTGGTCAACCTTCGGCTCTTTTAGATTCTCCGTATTATGTTATTCGTGATTTGAGATTTTTTGAAGGTGCTTCTGCTGAAATTTATTCAGCATATGCTGAAGTAGATTTTTTTGTTTATGATAAAATCCCTATGTTCCAAAAAAGAAAATACCGTTATGATGTTCATTATAGGCAATGGGATAGGTATTTGAAAAAGTGGAATTATGGAACGTTTTCTGAATAACTATATTTAAACTTTAAAAGCACCTAAAAAAGGATTCTATTTTGTTCGGTTTATTTTCTTGTGATATTGGAATTGACCTAGGTACAGCAAATACTTTGGTTCATGTGGCAAATCAAGGGCTAGTGATTAATGAGCCTACTGTGATTGCTGTAGATGTAAAAAACAATCGTATAGCAGCTATTGGCTCAGAAGCTAAAAAGATGCTAGGAAGAACTCCTGATGATTTGTTGCGTGCTGTGCGCCCAATGAGAGATGGGGTGATTGCAGAATTTGATCTAGTAGAAACGCTTTTGACCACGTTTATTAAGCGAGTTCAGAAGTATCCTTTGTTCATTGTTCATCCGCGAGTGGTAGTCGGTGTTCCTTCTGGTATTACGGAAGTTGAAAAGAGAGCTGTGATCGATGCTGCGACCCACGCTGGCGCCAAGGAAGTGCATTTAGTGCATGAACCGATGGCTGCTGCAATTGGAATGGGAATACCTGTGGAAGATCCTACTGGAAATATGGTGGTGGATATTGGCGGTGGTACTTCTGATATTGCTGTAATTGCTTTAAATGGTATTGCTTGCCAAAATTCTGTGCGTACTGCTGGCGATGAAATGGATGAAGCAATTATCCGTTATATGCGTCAAATGTATAACTTAGGGGTAGGACCTACTACTGCAGAACAAATCAAGATAAACATTGGTTCTGCATTCCCTCTTGAAGAAGAATTGACTATGGAAGTGAAGGGGCATGATCACATTGCAGGAATGCCTCGTACTGTAGCCATTACAAGTGAAGAAATTAGAGAAGCTCTTAATGAACCTATAACGGCAATTATTGATGCCATTAAAGATACATTGAGCCATACGCCACCAGAACTTTCCGCAGATATTTATGATAAGGGAATTATTATGACTGGCGGTGGTTCTTTATTGCGTGGCTTTGATTCCAAGATTCGTCAGGTGACAGGTCTTTCTGTAAATGTAATTGATGATTCCTTGATTTGTGTATGCAAGGGAACAGCTCGCATTTTGGAAGATTTGGAAAAGTATCGCCCTGTTTTGATAGCATCTTCTAATTAGCAGGAATTTTGTATGCTAAAACTTGGCGGTTTGATCCGTAGGTTTTGTGCGTTTGGACGAGGAATTCTCGTTTTGGCGTTCTTGTTGTTTTTGGGCGTTGGAATGCTAATGTTGCCAGTGCCTACTAAAGAGCGTTTAAGTTCATTTTTCCTATCTTCCGTTTTTTATCCAGTCCAGTATTTAGTGGCTTCTGTGGATGATTATCGCAATGTAATAGAAGAAAATGAAAAGTTAAAAGAACAGAATGCTCGTTTGCGCCTTGAATTAGATTATGCAAGAGATGGCATGCGAGAATTAACGCGTTTGCGGGCGTTAGTGCGTTTTGACAACCAATGGGATTATCCAATCGTAACAGCTAGAATTATTGGGCGCAACCCTGGACGTATGGTTACTACCCTTATTTTAAATAGAGGAATTTCAGACGGCTTAAAAAAAGACATGCCCGTTTTTTCAATGTCTGGCTTGGTTGGAAAAATTTCTAAAGTGGCAGCTCACCATGCACAAGCGCAAGTAATTGCAGATCCTAACCTGAAATTTTCTGTTTTAAATATTCGTACAAGAACGATTGGTTTTGCAGAAACTATGGACGGGAAAATGTTAACGGCTACTATTCCGACTTATGCTGGAATTCAAGTAGGAGATACATTAGTGACTTCTGGTTTGGGCGGTATTTTCCCTAAGGGAATTGGAGTTGGTACTGTAAGTGAAATTCAACCTTTAGATATGGAAGTATTGTCTCTTATGGTTATTCGTCCGTTCCAGGAAGTGAGTCAGTTAGAAGAAGTTTTTGTAATGCAAAAGGAACCAGACTGGATTGTGCGGGAGTTGTTACAATGAAAGGATTGAAAATTATTGTTACGCTTTTCGCTTTTTTAGTTTGTGTGATTTTGCAAACTACGGTAGCAAAATGGATTTCTGTTTTTGGTGCTATGCCAGATTTCCTATTGATTTTTGTGGTGTATCAAGCATTTAAACATGGAACGGTACCTGCTGCTTTATGGGGTTTTGTAATTGGATTTTCTTGTGATATTTATGGACCTGTGGAATGGCTTGGAGCAGGCACTGTTTCAATGACTCTTTTAGGTTTTTTAGTAGGTTTGTTAGAAGAACGTTTTTTAATGATGCGTTTAAGTTTGCGCATTGTTATTTTGTCTTTTGGTTATGTTTTTTACGATTTACTCTTTTTGTCGCTAACCAATCTTTCGCATGGGGAAGTAACACAACTTTTCTTAACTCGTTCTATTCCTAATGGAATTTATACGGTTATTTGCGGAGGTTTGATTTTCTATTTCTTATTCCACAGAAAGCATCGGAAAACGCATGTTTAATTCATTGAACAACAATGAAGATGTTCAGAACCGAAATATGAAGGTTCTTATCTATTTATTGCTTGTTTGGATTGCGTTTTGCATTTTGGGATTTAGATTATTTCATTTGCAGTATGTGCATTACAAAGAAAACTTTGAACGCTCTGAAAATAACCGAATTAGGCGAATGGAAATTGAAGCAGAGCGAGGGTTTATTTATGATAGAAATGGTGAAATATTAGTTCGTAACAGGCCTTCATATCAGATTGTAATAGATGCAGAGCAAATGCCGAGAAAAAAAGACGCTAAGGATTCCTTATTCCGTTTGCTTCTTGAAATTAGAAATGAATTAGGCGTGCGAATGCTTGATTCTGCATCGTTGGATACGGCATTTCAGCGAACGGCATGGATTAGAAATCGTCCGATTCGTATTCTTGAGGATGCTTCTCCTGAAGAAGTGGCTATTATAGAAGAACATTCTCAGGAATTACCTGGTGTTTACGCAATTATAGAATCAAGAAGAGATTATCCGTATGGAACTTTAGCGGCCCATGCTTTGGGATATACTAGTGAAATTTCAGAAAAACAATTAGCAAGTGAAGAGTATAAAGATAAGTATGAATCAGGTGATCGCATTGGGCAAAAAGGATTAGAGCAACAGTATGATATTGAATTCCGCGGTAAAGATGGTGTTAAAACGGTTGAAGTGAATGCTTATGGTCGAATTGTAAGTGAAATGAAGGGAATGGGAGAACAACCGGCGATTCCTGGAATGCATTTAGTTTCAACTTTGGATTTGCGAGTTCAATTAGCCGCAGAAAAAGCTTTACCTGATAGCGTGCGTGGGGCAATTGTTGCAATAGATCCTAGAAATGGAGAAATTTTAGCGATGGTTAGTTCACCTCGTTTAGATCCAAACGTTTTTTCATTGAAACGAAAGGAACGAAATCGTGGGTGGGCAAAAGTAGCTTTGGATTCTACAAGACCTTTGTTGAATAGAGCTATTGCTGGAGTTTATCCACCGGCTTCTATTTTTAAGCTAGTAACAACTGGCGCCGGAATGGAACATAATCTTCTTTCTGTAAATAAGTACTATCCTCATCGTTGCGATGGCGGTTATCAGTTTGGAAATCGCTACCAGAAATGTTGGGGTGTTCATGGAAATTTAAATGTGGTAAATGCGCTTCGTCTTTCTTGTGATGTGTATTTTTATCAAGCAGGTCTTGAAATTGATATGGAGCGGATTAATGAATTTGGTCGTCGTTTTGGATTAGGCGAAGAAATTCTAGGAGTTGATATTCCTGGAGAACGCCGTGGTTGGTTGCCAGATTCAGCTAGTTTTAATAAAAGAAATAAGCGTTCTGGTTGGCGCTGGGCTCGAGGTTTGATTTTGAATTTGGCTATTGGTCAAGGGCAATTAGTGACACCATTACAGCAAGCGGTTTTAGTGGGGTCTCTAGCGACGAATGCAGGGGTTTATCGCCCGCACTTGATGAAGGAATTAAGAAGTCGAGATGGAACTGTTGTGAAACGGTTTACTCCAGAAATTGTGCGTCCAGGAAAAATGAAGGAATCTACGCATCAAGTGATTTTAGCTGGAATGGATTCTGTGGTGAATCACCCAGGAGGAACTGGAAAACGTGGCGCGTTAAAAGGAATTCGAGTCGGCGGAAAAACTGGTTCTGGTGAATGGAAAAAAGGTGAAAAGACACATGCTTGGTTTGCTGCGGTTGCTCCATTGTATGCACCAGAAATTGCTGTTTCTGTGATTTTAGAATCTTCTGGAGGCGGTGGCGCTTTAGCGGCTCCTGTAGCTCGGCAAGTAATGGAAGCTTATTTTTCTAGAGATTCGGTGTTTTCAAGAAAGGAAAATCCATGAAGAAATTTTCAATTCTAGGAAAAACAGAAAAAATGGATTGGTTTTTTATAGGCGTGACCCTTCTACTTATGGGAATAGGGGTTTTGCTTGTGTATTCTGCGACATCCACCGTTTCAGAAATACCATTTTACCAAACACTTTGGTTTAAGCAAATTGCGTATTTTTTAGCAGGTATTGTGATAGCGATTGGTTTGACTTTTATAAAAATTACAGTTTGGCGAAAAATTGCTTTGCCTTTATATTTAGTTTCACTTGTTTTATTAATAATCGTTTTATTTTTTGCCGGAGATGTTAAAGGTGCTGGTCGATGGATTGATCTTGGCTTTTTTAAATTGCAACCCTCTGAATTTGCAAAAATTGCCTACCTGTTAATGATTTCAACTTGGTTATCTAAACACCCTGTTGATTTTTTAAAGTTTAAAACTTTTGTAGTTCCTGGGCTTCTTTTTATTTTCCCGTTTGTTTTAGTTTTGCGTCAACCAGATTTAAGTACTGCGCTTGTATTTACGATGGTTACTTTAACGGGGCTTTTTATGGCTGGTTTGCGGTTAAGCGAAGTCTTTTTTATTGTAAGCCCATTCTTTTCAGTTATTCTTTCTCATTCTCAGGTGGCGTATTCTCAATTATTTTGGGGTGGATTTATTTGTGTTTTAGGATTTTTGCTTTATCGTCGGCGTTTACCTATTGCTCTTGGAATGGCCATTTTCTTGATTAATATTTTTGCCGGTTACACGAGCACTATGGCTTGGAATCATTTAGAGCCGCATCAGCAAAAGCGAGTAGAAACGTTTTTTAATCCGATGGCAGACCCTAAAGGCGACGGCTATCAAGTGCTGCAATCAATGACAGCTATTGGTTCCGGTGGATTATCTGGAAAAGGTTTTGGAAACGGAACGCAAACAAATTTGAGTTTTTTGCCAGAAGAACATACTGATTTTATTTTCAGTGTTCTTGGCGAACAATTTGGTTTTATCGGTTGTGCGATTGTTTTGATTCTTTATTTTCTTTTCCTTTGGCGTGCTATGGAAATAGCCAAATTGTATGCACACCCCTTTGTGGTGATTCTCTCTTCAGGAGTTTGTGCAATCATCTTTTTCCATGTGACGGTTAATATCGCTATGACAATTGGGTTAATGCCCGTGACTGGACTTCCATTACCATTCCTTTCTTATGGAGGCTCATTTGCGATGACTTGTATGTGCCTTGTTGGACTTTTGTGTAACATGCGTTTGCAGGGCTATAAAATGAAAGGAAAAAATTAAAATAAAAAGTACACATTTTGACTTCTCAGTTGTTTCTTTATAATAGAGACCTATTTGGAGAAACAATATGTTTAGTACTGGGATTTTATCCAAGTTTTTATTTGGCAACACGTGCCTTTCTTGTGGGGATACAGAAAAACCATTAGACCCTTGGCTTTGCGAGGATTGTAGAGCTAAGTTGAGTTCAGAATTATTAGGCGGCGAAGTGTCTGAATCGGCATTTTCCCTATATTCAATGGGCGCGGTGAGTCGTTCGTTAATTCATGGATTAAAATATTCTTCTATGCCTGGATTAGCTTCGTATTTGGTGCGTTCGGCGCGCGAAGGATTAAAAAATTTTAAAAATTGGGTAGCGACAGAGGGAAAAGTGTATTTTGTTCCGGTTCCGTTACATTCTTCGAGATTGCGCGAAAGAGGTTATAATCAAACGGAAAAAATTGCTCAAGCTCTAGCAGTTTCTTGTGGAGGTAAGGTGTGGAAGGCGCTTGCCAGGCGTTCTTTTTCTGTTTCTCAAACGAAACTTTCAAAATCAGAGAGAGTTTTAAATGTGGCCGGAGCATTTGTTCTCAAAAAAAGAATGAACTTGTCGCCCAAAGATTTGATTGTGATTATTGATGATGTTTTTACAACTGGTGCGACAACTGGCGCCTGCGCTTATGCATTGAAACGCAATGGTTATAATAACATCAAAGTTTGTACGCTTCTTTTTGAAAAGCCAATTTCTGTGGAATTAGATTTTGTTGCAGATAGACAAGAAGATTGGCTGATATAAAATTTTTTTCTAATTTCACAAACCATGAGGAATTGTGTTGTTTTAATAGGTTGCGGCGCCATGGGAAAACGCCATCGAGAACGCTTGCGGCGCCGCAACTGTGAGTTCCTTGCTGAATTAGATTCTTCTGAAGCAGTAGAAGAATTTATGAACGCCTGGGGTGAAACATATAGTGAAAAAAAAGAAAAACCAATTCTTTTAATTGCTTCGCCAGCAACTACTCATTACGAATATGCGAAAAGGGGGCTGCAATTAGGCTTTGATGTTTTTGTTGAAAAACCTTTGGCGTTAAACACAAATGAAGCGAATGATTTGATTTCTCTTGCGTTAGAACGTAAACGAATTTTGTTTCCTGGACATAGTGAACATTATCATTCTCAGTTTGCGGAACTTCAAAAATCTTTTGCTGAATTTTGGAAGCCTGGTGCGAAAATTTCATTTTTTCGTCATAATTTGCCTTCTAATCGCGGTTTAGATGTTTCTGTTGCTTTTGACCTTTTGGTGCATGATTTAGAATTATTTTTTGCTTTAGCGAAAAACGTAAAGTGGGAAATAGTTCAGGTAAAAAAAGAAGAACATTTTATTGAACTAGAATTACTTTGTGAAAAACGTCGTGTTCTTTTTAGTGTGAATAGAAAGGCTTCTCATAGCAAACGAGAAATTGTGATGGAATTGGAAGAGAAAAAGAAGAGCGTTTCTTTTTTAGAGAATGCAAAATGGGACGCTTTAGAAAAAGAACATGAACATTTTTTTGAGTCCACTTTTGACAGCTTATTGGAAGAACAAAATAGCGCATTGCTTGCGGTGAAGGTAGCTTCTATGGTGTAAATTAAAACGCTAGCAGAACATCGCAAATCATCATTAAAGAAAAGCCGAAAATAAGGCAGAAAGTTGCAATAGATTCATTTCCTTGGTGGTGAGTTTCTGGAATGATTTCGTCTGAAATAACAAAAAGCATAGCGCCCGCAGTGATGCCGAGAATAACTGGATAAGACATTTGTGCAAAGTTAATCGCTAGAACGCCTACTAAGCCTCCAGCAAATTCAAGTAATCCAGTTAAGGACGCTACGGCAAAGGAATATAAGCGTTTGTAGCCTACCGCAAGAAGTGCTATGGCGACGGAAAATCCTTCTGGAATGTTTTGCAATGCAATTCCTAATGTCATAGAAGAACCATTTGCAAAATTATCACCGGCAAAACCTACGCCAACCGCCATGCCTTCAGGGAAATTGTGAATAGCTATTGTAATGACAAAGAGCCATATTTTTTTCAAGTGTTTAGCTGTTTCTGGACCGTGATGCCCCATTTCAAAGTGTTCATGAGGAATGAGTCGGTTGAGCAGCCAAATGGCTACTGTTCCTGCTAAAATACCAAAGACAACAATAAAGGTACTTAACTCTTTTTTAAGCCCGAGATTTTGAGCTGATTCTATTCCTGGAAGAATTAAGCCAAAAAAAGTAGCGGCAAGCATAATGCCTGCGGCAAAACTCATCATGGCGTCTTTAAGTTTCTGATTTTGACTTGGCGTTATAAAAACAGCAGCGGCTCCTATTGCGGTTGCTGAACCTGCAATTAAACTAGCGAGAGCGCCTTGCCAAGAAACATCAGATAGGAAATTCATGGAATTACATTTACATCAGAAAGTGAAACAAAACCACGGATTCGTTCGCCAATGGAAATTTCAGCCCATTTTCCTTGTATGGATAACACTTGAAAAACGGTTCCTTCTGAAAGCGTGTGAAGTGTGGAATTTTTTTCGTTCGGTCCGCTGAAAACGTCGGTGTTCGCGGCAATTACAACGCCACGAGAATCGGTTTCTGCTTGATAAATTTTGTAGGCTGTGCTAGAAAGCAAAATGCAGAATATTAAAGAAAATCCAAAAATAAAACCGATGGTGATATTTTTTGCTTTGGGAGACGGAAGTGCAATTCTTAAGAAAGCAAATAAACTTAGAAGCCAAACTAAAACGCCAAGCAAGATAAGTTGTGATTTTAGGCTTAGAAAATGGTGAATTGAGAACAATGTAGAAAGTATAGGGTTTTCTTCTGCTGATGATTCTACTTTGTCTTTGGTTTGAGATTTTGCAAGCTTTAAGTTATATGCAATATCTTGGTCGGTTGGATTTAATTTGAGCGCCGATTCGTAATAGAAAATGGCGTAACCAATTTTCCCTTCTCGATAATAAGCATTTCCGAGATTATACAGGATTTGGTCGTTGTAGAGACCTTTTTCTAATTCTTGTTTCCACAAATCAATGGCTTGCGAAAAGTCATTTTGCTCGTATGCTTTTGTGGCATTTTTTAAAGCTATGTTGGAATTTTCGGCAAGAGAGGCAGAAAATAAACTGAGTAAAAGTAAGAAAATTATTTTCATGATTTAAACCTCCAGCCCTGAAACAAATTTTTTGAATTCTTGTAGGAGCATGTTGTTTTCTGCAGGGGCTGATCCTGGCAGGAATCGGCCAGCGGCACATTTTTCGAGCCAAGATTCTATTTGTGAAATTTTTTCATCAGAAATTTTTCTTTCGCGTAAAACAGATTCTCTGGAATCGCGTAACATGCCGCGGAATTCTAAATTCGTTCTATCGCTTAGGTAGCCGATAAGCGCCGTTTCAATAGCGGCATAGAAAGATTTTGAATCATTGGCTTGCATTGCTTTTTCGGCTAGTTGAATGGCTTCTTTATAATTTTTAGATGCTTTTCTTTGACGAAGGAATGCGGCATCGTTTTGATTTCGACGATAGCGTTTCCAAAGCATAATTAGAATAAAGTAGAGTGGAATAGGGAATAAGAAGAAAATGATGAAAAGTGGGTTTTTGTAAAGAGGATTTGCTTTTGTTTTTGGAGTAACTTTTTTGATGAAACGAATATCGGAGCCAAGAGTTTCAATTTCTTGTTTGGTAACGCTTAATGGTATAGAAGTGCTTGGCGTTTCTGCAACAGTTTCGCCTTTTTCAACTTTTATTTTAAAAGGTCCTGCGCTAGAAGTTTCATATTTTTTCTTTGCTGGATTAAACCAAGAATAACTGATGGCAGGAATTTCAAATTCACCTTTACGTTTTGGATAAAGGAATATTTTTAGGTCTTTTGAAGTAATGGTTTTTCCGTTAGAAATTTTTTTCTGAATATTCGTTTCTGGCGGAACTGAACGAAACTCGCTAAAATCAGGAAGTTTTGGATCTGTAATGGTGCCTGGTTTTCCGTCGCCGCGAATAGAAATAGATAAAGTAAGAGCTTCGCCAACTTTTAATGAATCTCTGTCAATTTCTGCTTTGAAAGAATAAGCGCCGACCATGCCAGAAAAGTTTGAAGGAGCGTTTGGAGGAAGTGGTAGCACATTGATTTTTACCGGTGCTGTAGCGGCTTCGGCTTCTTCGGTTTCTTGCTTAATAGATTTGAAACTCATTGAAAAGCCGCCGCGTGATTTGTTTTCTTCAACAACTTTAGGAGCGCCTTGTTTTGTATATGAAAAAGTAAAAGATGGAATGTTTAATGAACCACTTTTGGTTGGGGCTAGCCAAGCAAATTTGGCACTTGCTTTTTGTTCGTGAGAATTTGGAACTCTTTTGAATTCTAAGTTTGCTAAATCAGAACGATGAACGATAAAATCGTTTCCTAAATCCATTGATTTTGCTTGAAGAGCTCCGGCAAAATGTTCAAATGTGTGAAATGAAATGGTAACATAAAATTGTTCGCCTTCATAAATTGTTTTTTTGCTTGGCGTTAAAGAAACGCGTAATGCGGGGGAATTGTAAGATTGATGAACGGTAACTTGTAATGAGGGGTAAACGGTGTATTCTGAATCTTGAATTTTCCAAGTTACAGAACCGATATTTTGGCGACCAGTTTTATTTGGTGCTTTTAATTTGAATTTGTAACGGCGAACAGGGTAGCGATCAAAAAAATCAGAAACGTACGTGTCGGCACTGTCTAATCCGAGAAAATGAAAATCACTTTCTACTTTGAGTTGCGGAGATTCTCTAGGAGTAAAGTTTTTTAAGTCTGATTTTAGAACATCCATGTGGAGTTCAAATTCTTCTTTTGCTTCTAAACGGTCTTTGTTGATGTTTGGTTCTAAAGCGATTCTTGCGTGAAGCGCTACTGAACACAGAAGAAATAAAAGGATAAATTGTTTCATAACGTTCTAAAAATAAAAAAATGAAGTATGAAAAACGCAGAGGATTTTATTTAAAATGAAAAATCAAATTGGAAATAAAATTCAAAGCGGAATATTGGAAATATGTAGCTGATTTTCTGCGGCTTTTATACGACGCTTTTTTGAGAGAACGCCGATTTTTGAGCCTTCAACAAAAAGCCGCAGAAAATTCTTAATCAAAATTTAAAGAACGTCTGTATGGCGTGAAACCTGCTTGACGGATGAATTCTTCTGCTTCGGCTATTGAAGTTAAACCTTGGGATTGTAAAACGTTTTCTTCGATGACTATGCTGTTGATGTCGTCGGCGCCTGCGTGAAGACCCATTTCGCCTAGTACACGTCCCATGCCGAGAATGGAAACTTCAATGTGCGGAACGTTGTCTAAAAAAATTCTGGAGAGAGCAAGAAGTTTTAAATATTCCATGCCACTCACATGGCGAATAGGGAAATCGTTTGTTTGCGGTTGGAATGTCCATACGACAAAGGATTTGAAGCCGCCTGTTTTGTCTTGAACATTTCGGATATGAGTTAAATGTTCGATAATTTCTTCTGGAGTTTCGTCGCTTCCAAAAACAATATTGGCGCTTCCCGGTAAGTTTGATTCATGGCACGCTTGCATTGTGTCGCACCATTCTTTGGCACTGAGTTTTCTTGGACTGAGCTTTTCTCGCATTCTGTCAGATAAAATTTCAGCACCGGCTCCAGGAACTGAAGAAAGTCCGGACTTCTTTAAAATTTCTAAGAGTTCTGGCAATGGAATTTTAAAGTTTTCGCTCATGCGCTTGAGTTCGACTGGGGAAAAAGCTCGCACGGAAACGCCTTCTTCTTGAGTAAGCATTTCTAAAATTTCTGTATAATAGTTCAAAGGCAAGCCTGGGTGAACTCCGCCTTGTAAAAAGATTTGATCGGCTCCAATGGCTTTTGCTTCTTTTGTTTTTTTGCGAATTTCTTCTAGGGAAAGTGTGTAGGCATCGTTGTCATTGTCATACCTGCAAAAAGAACAGAAAGAACAACGAACGCTGCAAATATTGGTGTAATTGATGATTCTAAAAACAGTGTAGCCTACTTTGTTTTCGGGCAATTTTTGGTGGCGTAAAGCGTTAGCTACTTGGACTACTTCAGTCCAGTTGGCGTGGCGTAAAATTTCAAGCGCGGCGTTTGAATCAATTCGCTTGCCTTCAAGAGCGTGTTTTAATATAGGGTGCATAAATCCTCAAAAAAAAACTCCGCCGAAAGAGCGGAGGAAACATCCCAAGCGGTTAATGCTCGAAGCTACTTTCGATGAAAAGATAGCAGTTCCTCGAGATTCTGTTTTTCATGACATGCACGTATAAACGAAATTCGAGAGTAACGAGCTTTTAGTATCCTGTTAGATCGGGCATGCGTCGCTAGGATGTTTACTTTAATATAAACTATCTAGGTGGAAGAAACAAGTATTTTTTTTGAAAATCACGCTTACTTGACAAGAAGTATTTTTGCGTAGATAATCTGTTTTCTAGTAAGATAAAAAGAATAAATTTATGATTCACTTGCTTTTTGATCGTCTAATTCTTGCTGAAGCAAATTATTGAGTGTAGAAATTTCTTTTTCTATGTTTTTTTCGTTTTCAGCAAGTTTATGGTAGCGGTGACGAACATCAAAAAATTCAGCAGAAATATCAAGCGCCATTAGAAGCAAGCGCTTTTTAGTTTCATTAGTATTTTCGCCAATATACTTTTCAATTTTTCGGTTTAAGTATTCAAGAATCTTTTCGAGTTCTTGATCTGAAAGATCTGTTTGAATATTGAGCCGTTCTTGTGCAATCGTGATTTTAGCAGGGCGTAGTGCTAGGGATTGTTTTTCCATTATTTACTCCCTACCCCAAATGGGTCATTAGACATCATCCATTTCAGTCGGAAATAATTTCCATGTTCGTTTTCGGTTTTTGGAGCAGTAGAAGAAGCCTCTTTTTTTGCTTCTTCTGGTTCGTTTGTTTCTGCAACAGATTCTTCTTGAGGTGGAGCAGAAAAATCTAGTTCAAGAGCTTCTTCTCTAATTTTCGCTATGTTTTCTTCGGCGGAAAATTCGGGAACTTCATTTTCTGTAGAAGTGTTGCTTGAATTATTTTCTTGAATGGTTTCTGAAATAGTTTCTTCAGTTTCTTCTAAAGATTCTTCAGGTTCTTCTGAAAAAGGCGATTCTGAAAAATCCATTTCGGCGCGAATGGCAGAAACTTGATCGAGTTCTTCTTCTGAAACTTCTTGGGAAAGAGTAGGTTCATTAGAAGTAGATTCGTAAACTTCTTGTGGGGCGCTTGCGAGAGGAAGTTCTAAATCGAGCGTGTTTTGAAGCATGCTGTTTAAATCTTCAAATTTTTGTTGAACTTCTTGCAAAGTTTCGTTCAAAGATTGGTTTTCTGCCGTTAAATTTTCAGTATCTTGGCGAAGTGCTGAAATCGTTTCCTCTTTTTGGGCAAGTTCTTGACGTAGGTTTTCAAGTTCGCTATTTAGTTTGCTTTCAGATTCCTGTAAAGTTTGAATTTCAGCTTCTTTTTCGTTAATTTGTGATGTTTTGTATTCTGAGACATTTTTTAATTCAATTGTTTCTTGTTTTAGAGATTCTTTTTCTTCGTTAAAAGCGGCTAATTCTTCTTGCTTTTCGTTTACAGATTGCTGGAGAATTTCATTTTGCTTTTGAAGCTCTTCAAGTTTAGCGGAAAGTTCATCTTTTTCATCAGAAAGAACTTTAATTGTTGTTTTCGCTTCCTCTAATGCAGTAACTCCTGTATTCACTTTTTCTGAAGTAGCCTTTAGATTTCGCTCTGTTTCAACAAGTTTTGAATTCAAATCAAAAATTTCTTCATCTTTTTGAGCAATTTGAGCGGTTGCTTCTTGTTTTTGAGTTTCTGATTCATTTAATTTTTGCTGGAGTTCTTCGGTTCTTGCCCGTAAATGACCATTTTCAGCCTTTAAAACGCGAGAAGATTCCAAAACTCGTTCGATTTTTTGGCTAAGAGAATGGATTTGTTCTAGGTTCATACGAGCTCCTTGGCGGTTAAGAAAAACATCTTAACTTTAAGATAATAAATTTGTTTTTTGATAGATACGATATTAGATATTATTTTTTACATTCCTAGAACAATGGGTACTATAATTTCCGAACACCTTTCTAAACGTTTGTCTGAATTACCGCTACGGCCGGGCGTTTATTTGATGAAAAATGCCAAAGGGCATATTATTTATATTGGAAAAGCTAAAATTTTAAAAAATCGAGTTCGAAGTTATTTTGATGGCAGAGATCATGCAGGGCACAGGGCAGCCTCTTTGATGCTTCCTCATATTCACGATATAGAGTGGATTATTACGGAATCTGAACGAGAAGCGCTAATTTTAGAAGCAAATTTAGTTCGAAAACACACCCCGATTTACAATGTTCGTTTAAAAGATGACAAGCATTTTCCTTACATAAAAGTGGATATGCACGAGCCTTTTCCGCGTTTAGAAGTGACGCGTTCTGTGAAAAATGATGGCGCCATGTATTTTGGACCTTATATGGGAACGCGGGTTATTCGGCATTTGGTGGATCTTTCGGCACGGTTGTTTAAAATACGAGAATGCTCTTTGAAACTTCCTGCCGCAAGTGGGAAACCTTGTTTGAATTATCATATTGGGCGTTGTCTTGGTCCGTGTGCTAATTTATGCGATGTGTCAGAATATAAGGAAAATACACGAAAAGCTCTTCAGCTGCTTTCTGGTAAGCGAGATGATTTGATTACGCTGTATGAACAAGAAATGCAGGAAGCTAGTGAAAAATTTGATTTTGAAACGGCGGCGAAAAAGCGTGATATAATTTTTGCTTTGCAAACTACAGCGGCAAAACAAAAAGCTGATAGTGCAGATGTTTCTTTGAAAATGGATGTTTTAGCGGTTAGGCGTCATGAAAAGAAAGCGGTGGCAGTGATTCTTGAATATAGAGCAGGCGTTTTTTATGGTCGCAGGCATTTTCGATTAGAATGTAATTTAGAAGATGATGAAACTGAAATTTGTAGGCAAATGATTCCGATTTGGTATGCAGAAGAAACGGAAATTCCGCCAGAAATTGCTTTAGAACGTGATTTAGGCGAACCTGGGGCTTTGCTAGAAGAAATGCTTTCAGAACGTGCCGGGCGAAAAGTGAATTTGTTTGTGCCGCAGCGAGGCGAAAAGCTAGGGTTTATGAAACTTGCTATCGCAAATGCAGAAATGCTTTTGGTTGAAATGGCTGCAGAATCAAAAAAATATGATGATATTGAAAAGGGCGTTTTTGAATTGCAGAAAATTTTAGAATTGCCAAAAGCACCTTTTAGAATTGAATGTGCGGATATTTCTCACCTTTCTGGCAGTAATACCGTTGCAAGTGTTGTGACTTTTAAAAATGGAAGGCCAGATAAAAAGAATTACAGAAAATTCATTATTAAAACGGTTGACGGAATTGATGATTTTGCCAGTATGCAAGAAGTGATGTCTAGGCGGTTACGGCGTTTAGAAGAAGAGGGTTTAGAACTTCCTGATTTGTGGGTGTGCGATGGCGGTAAAGGTCAAGTGGAAGCTACTTATTCTATTTTGAAAAAATTAGGTTATGAGCATTTGCCTTTAATTGGGCTTGCGAAGCGCCTTGAAGAAATTGTGTTTCCTGGAGATAAACCTTCGGTTATTTTAAAACGCACAAACCCCGCGCTAAAACTTTTGCAGAACGCCCGTGATGAAGCTCACCGTTTTGCCATTACTTACCAACGCTCTAAAAGAAAATCTTCTTTAGAAGTGAAATGGTTAGATGTAGAAGGTGTTGGGCGGGAAACGAGAATTAAAATCCTTTCTAAATACCGTTCGGCAGAAGATTTCTTAAGCGCTCCGTTAGAAGATTTAGAACAGCTTCTCGGTAAAGTCCGTAGCCAAAAAATTCGTGCAGCGGTTCAGAAAATCGTAGAAGAAGAGTAACCTTTGTGGCTTTACTTCACGAGTAAAGTTCGGTTTTGGATTTTTAAAATGTAGATGAGATAAAAAGAATGTTTTATATAATATCCCCAAAATATCGGACAAAGTATTTTGGGACCCTACAAAAACTTTGCAATATATGACTTAAAAAAAGGTTAAATAAAAAGTTATGAGACAAGATTTTATTTTTTTTGTAAAAATTTAATTATTTAATACAAAATTTAAAAGTTTATATTATAATGCTATTAGATAATATTTAAAGGAATTTTAAGTATGAAAGTTGTTAGTTTTTTCTCTGGTGCCGGTGGTTTGGATTTAGGATTTGAACAAGCTGGTTTTGATATTATTTATGCAAATGAATATGATAAAACTATTTGGGAAACTTTTGAAAAAAATCATTCTGCAATTTTAGACAAAAGGGATATTAGAGATATAAAGTCGGAAGAAATACCTGATTGTGATGGTATTATTGGTGGACCACCTTGTCAAAGTTGGAGCGAGGCCGGGAAAATGAAGGGTTTTGAAGATGCAAGAGGTCAATTATTTTTTGAGTTTATAAGAATATTGAAAGATAAACAACCAAAATTCTTTGTAGCTGAAAATGTTGTTGGCATGCTTTCTTCTGTCCATGGTGATGCTGTACAAAATATATTAAGATTATTTAATGATGCAAATTATGATGTGTCATTAACATTAGTGAATGCGTCTGACTATGGTGTTCCACAGGATAGAAAAAGGGTTTTTTATATAGGATTTAGAAAAGATTTAAATATTAAGGATTTTGAATTAAACCTAATTAAACAACCTATTGTACCATTAAAAGATGTTATTTGGGATTTGCAAGAAAATGTGTTGCCTGCCAAACCATTAAATAAAACTAATGGAGATGAGTGTAAAATACCAAATCACGAATATTTAACCGGTTCATTCTCAACTATATTTATGTCAAGAAATAGGGTTAGGTCTTGGGAAGAGCCTTCGTTTACTATACAAGCAGGTGGCAGACATGCACCAATTCACCCACAAGCCCCTAAAATGTTGTTTGTTGAGCAAAATAAGAGAATTTTTGTTCCAGGTAAAGAAGATTTATATAGAAGATTAAGTGTGAGAGAGTGTGCAAGAATACAAACATTCCCAGACGATTTCAAATTCTATTATAGAGATGTTGCAGATGGATATAAAATGATTGGTAATGCCGTTCCTGTTAAATTAGCAAAACAAGTTGCTGAATGTATTATGAAAAAATTAAAAGAAACAAAGGAGTAAAACATGAGTGTACAAAGCAATAATCAAGGTCGTGCATATGAATATATTTGCTTATTAACTCTTAATGAAGAAATAAATAAAATTCGTAAATCCGAAATTATTGAAAATAGTGCATTCACAGCTGCACAAAATGCTTGGAATTTTGTTGATGATAATTTTAAATCTTTACTAAGCGAGAGTGCAAAAGTTGCGGTACAAACCATATTTGATATGGAATCCATGATTATTGAAGATGGAAATGATGTGTTAAAATTACAGATTCAAACTGACAATGAAGGCAAAGAAGGCGATGTTAGAGACATTCTAATTTCTCGTAAAGATGTTTGCTGGGAAATCGGTCTAAGCATCAAACACAATCACTTTGCAGTTAAACATAGTCGATTAGGTAGAAATTTAGATTTTGGCAAGAAATGGTTTGCAATTCCCTGTTCTGAAACTTATTGGAATAATATTAAACCCGTTTTTGATTATCTTGCTGAACAAATTTCACAGAACAAAAATTGGAGTGACTTACCATCGAAAAACAATAATGTCTACAAACCAATATTAAATGCTTTCATGGAGGAGATAAAAGAAAGTACAAAACAAAATCCTATGGTTCCACAAAAAATGGTTGAATACCTACTTGGTGAATTTGACTTCTATAAAGTTATTAGCATTGATTCAAAAAGAATCACACAAATTCAATCTTACAATTTGCATGGAACATTAAATAAATCAACGAGAACTATAAATCCAAAAATAAAAATTCCTGTTGTTTTGTTGCCAACAAGAATTGTGAGTTTTGATTTTAAGCCAAACAGTTCTAATACTGTTGAATTATATATGGATGGTGGTTGGCAATTTAATTTTAGAATACACAATGCCTCAACCAAGGTTGAACAAAGTTTAAAATTTGATATACAAATAATAGGAATGCCAACAACCATAATTTCAATAAATTGCAGTTGGAAATAGAATTAGGAGATATACTATGGATTTTAAGTCAGGGAAAAATCAATAAGCGGATTATTTAGTTGCAAAAAACAATTTGTTATTCCTCGTTTTCAAAGAGAATACACCTGAGACAAAATAGAGTTAAATGAGTTTTTAGATGATATTTTATCAAGAATACACATCAATGATTCCAAATTAGACACAAGCGAATATTTTTGGGGTAGTTTATTATTAGTTGGTAATTTGGATGACCAAAAAGAGTTATCAGTTGAAGTTGTTGACGGACAACAAAGAATTACAACTATGACAATCTTTTTATCTGTTATTTCCAAACTTTTTGCAAAAGAAAAACAAGAAGGGCTATCAAACGCATTATGGGAGTATATAATTGGTAAAGATGCGAATACTGACCCATTTGCTATATTAAAAAATGAAACACCTAAGCCGTTTTTTCAATTTATTATTCAAAAACTAGTGGAAGAAAAAATAGAGCCTAAAAATACTGAAGAAGAAAAGATTTTAAAGGCTAATAAATTTTTCAAAAATAATTTATCCAAAACAGGACTTATTAAAAGATTAAAAAGATTGCGAAAAGACGATTGTTGTAATTTTGAGTATGTTGAATTATTAAAAGTAATTAGGGACCAATTACTGCGTAGTTTTGTTATTTGTATTACTACAACTGATACCGAGTATGCAAATATGATATTTGAAGTACTTAATGCTAAAGGAAAAGAACTTGCAAGTGTCGACTTAATTAAGAATGCTATATTTGAGAAACTAGATAACGAAGTTCCTGCAGACACCGCTAAGGAAACTTGGCTACAAATAAGAAATAGTTTATGTAGTCGTGCATTGCGTGTAGAATTTGCATCATTTTATAGACATTTTTGGATTTCGCATTATGGAAAAGTACAGGATAATAAGTTATACTCAGATTTTCAAAAAAAAGTTCCTAAAAATGAAGAAAGTTACTTAAGTTTTCTAAAGGAAATAGAAGGTGCATCAAAAAGATATGCTATTATCTTAAAACCTAATTTAGAAGATTTTAGCAACAAAAAAGAATATGCTTTTGTAATTGAGGAATTAGCATCAATAAATAATGTATTCTCTATTGTTCAAACAAGGCCAGTTTTCTTATCGCTACTTTATATGCATTTAGAAAAAAAAGTCCTTACTTATAAAATGTTTAAAAAAATCATTAAAGGATTGTCTTGTTTTCATTTTGCTTACAATGCAATATGTTCAAAAAGAACCTCTAGCCTAGAATCTCCATTGAATACATTTGCATACAATATGTTTCATGCAGAAAACAATAATGAAATAAGAGATATTGTAAAAGAATTAAAGCAATCGCTAATAGGTCTTTTGCCAACAGAGGAAGAATTTGTAGAGAATTTCACTACATTAAAGTATAGCAAAAAGAGTATTCCCTCTAACGTTTTAACAAAATATACAATTAACAAATGGCAATGCATTTTAGATGGTTCTGATACAATGTTGCCAGATTCTTCAATAGAACATATAAAAGATGAAGTCGCTAATGATGAGGAAACTTGTTTAATTGGCAACTTAATATTGTTAGAACAACGCATTAACTCTGGAATACCAGCAAATAGCAGTTTTGAAGAAAAATTAGTTTATTATAATGATTCGAAATATAGTATGGTTCATAATTTTATTAATGAAAGTTCAGAAAAGGCTTCTTGGGCTGAGGATGATATTTTCAAGAGAGGAAAAATATGGGCAAAGACATATTATGAAAAAATAGTCGCCTTAATTAGTGAAATTGTATAAAAACGAAAATCATTACTTTTATCTTACAAATGCTTTATTAAAGGTGAAAAACAGGAATAGGGCTTACACAAAAACGAACGTTACCGATTTCGGTCCAAAAACATTGATTATAGCAAAAAAATAGAAATGTTTTAGAATTGATAGTGCGGTAGAAAATACATTGTTTTTAGATATGTTGAAAAGAAATAAAAATTTGAAGGTTTCGAGGAAAAGAAATGACCTTGATGGGTAAGGGTAGTCGGTAATTTGGCAAAATGCTTACTCTGCTACACTAGGAATTCTGAAATTTATTATTTTGAAAAAATGAAAATTAAAATTTTTGTTTGTAATCCCTTTCAGGTAAACACTTATTTGCTTTATGACGAAACAGGTGAAGCCGTTTTTATTGATTCTGGATTTTTTGATGAAACGGAATTTCAAGAAGCTTGTTTGTTTGTAGAACGAGAAAATTTAAAACCTGTGGCACTTGTGAATACGCATTTGCACTTAGATCATTGCTGCGGAAATTCTTTTGTTGAAAAGGCATGGAATTTAAAAGCAAAAGTGGGTGGGCCTGATTTATTTTTGGGTGAAAATCTTGCAGAACAAGCGAGAATGTTTCGCTTGCCGTACTCAGGGAATTTTAATTTGCCAGAAAGTTTTTTGAAAGAAAATGACATTATTTCTTTTGGAAATACTGAATTAAAAGTGCTTGAATCGCCGGGGCATTCTCCAGGGAGTCTTTCTTTTTACGATTCGAAAAGTGAAATTTTATTTAGTGGGGATGTTTTATTTTATCAAGGCGTTGGGCGAACGGATTTGCCCGGCGGTAGTTACGAAATTTTAGATAACACCATTCGAAATAAGCTTTTTTTGTTACCAAGTAATACGACTGTTTTTTGTGGGCATGGACCAAAAACGACGATAGGTACAGAGAAAGAAAATTACTCGCTGTGGTGAACTACGATTTCATTGAACCCGTTTCTAAAAATCTTTGGTGAAATTTAAAAGCACTTGATAAATCAAGAGGAATGTGGCGACCTTTGGCGGTTTTTAGACCACGTTCTAAAATTTCAAGAAGTTCTTCGCGGTAATCTGGGTGAGCGCAATTTTGAATAATGGCTCTTGCTTTTTGCTCGGCAGAAAGTCCGCGCAAATCGGCTAAACCTTGCTCTGTCACAAAAATCATAGTGTCGTGTTCTGTGTGATCTACGTGACTTACAAGCGGAACGATTGAAGAAATTGCTCCGTCTTTTGCTGTTGAAGGAGTCATAAAGAAACCAAGTCGAGCATTACGCGCAAAGTCTGCAGCTCCGCCAATTCCATTCATCATAGAAGTTCCGCATACATGAGAACTATTGACGTTTCCGAAAATATCACATTCAAGAGCGGTGTTCATTGAAATCACACCAACTCGACGAATAACTTCCGCGCTGTTTGAAACTTCTTGTTGGCGTAAAATAAAATGCTTTTTCCAAGAATCAATATTTTGAATAAATTCATCTTGTGCTGTGGGCGATAAGGTGAGCGCCGTGCCAGAGGCTACCTTTAATTTGTCTGTTTTTAAAAGAGGTAAGCAAGCTTCTTGAATGACTTCAGTAAAAAGCGATACTGGCGCTTGAGACGGATTGCTGGCCATAGCCGTAAGTACGGCGTTCGCCACATTTCCTACACCACTTTGGTAAGCCAAACCTTCGTGAAGTTTTCCTTTTTTGATTTCGTAAGAAATGAAATCAAGAATTTGTTCTGCAATTTTTGTAGCGATAGAATCTGGTTGGGTGAAAGGTTTTACTTCGTCGTATGCATCGGAAAGTACAACGGCTTTGATTTTTTCAGGAGCAATTTGTATGTAATCTTTTCCGGCTCGGTCGCTTGAAAAACGCAGTGGAATAGGAGATGCACCTGGCGTTAAATCTGGGATAAATGTGTCGTGAAGTCCAATGAATTTTTCGCCATAGCGAGAGTTTAATTCAATGATTACGTTTTCGGCGCGTTCTAAAAAGGCGACAGAATTTCCGCCTGAAGTGGAAAGGTAGATTTTGCCGTCTGGAGAAATATGAGAAGCTTCAATGATGACAGTAGTTGGCGCACGTAAAGAGCCTTCTCGAATTTTTACTCCCATTAAGCCAAGGTGTTCGTCTAAATAACGAATGGTTCCTTCGTTGATTTTTTTTCTTAACGTGGCGTTAGACTGGTAAGGGGCGCGCTCATCAACGGCGTTCGCTAAAGCAAGTAATCCGTCGCAAGATTCTCCGGTTGAAGCACCGGAGTATAATGTGATTGCAAAAGGAATTCCTGCTTGGTGTAAGCGTTCTGCTTTTTTGGCCAAAGCTTTAGGCACAAGTTTTGGGTAGCCAGAAAGTGTAAAGCCGGAAACACCGACAACTTCTTGGTTCTGGATTAATTCGGCAGCCTCTTCGGGAGTGCAAATTTTATCGCTAAGGCAGTTCATAAATTTGAATTAGGAATCTGCCCGGCGGATTGCTTCAAGCATTTCTTTAACCGCGCGTTCCATACCAACAAGAGCGGCTCTGCCAATAATGCTATGCCCGATGTTTAATTCTTCAATGTGAGGAATCGCAGCAATAGGGCCTACATTTCTGTAATTTAAACCATGCCCGGCATTGATTCTTAAACCGTATTTGTGAGCAAGAAGCGTCATGTCTTGAATGGCAGAAAGTTCGCTTTCTACTTCACGAGAATCTCCCATGTCGTAAGCGTTACTGTATTTTCCGGTATGAAATTCTACAAAATCGGCACCTACTTTTTTTGCTGCTTTTACTTGGCTTGATTCTGGATCGATAAACACGCTGACTAAAATATCATTCTGTTTTAATTTTGCAATAGCTTTAGAAAGTTCTTCTGCCTTTGCCGCTACATTTAAGCCACCTTCAGTAGTGATTTCTAAACGATTTTCTGGCACGAGTGTTGCCATGTCTGGGTGTAAATCTAAAGCGAATTGAATCATTTCCGGCGAAGGAGCCATTTCCATATTGAGGTGCGTGGTTACCATGCCGCGCAAAAGACGAATGTCTCTATCTTGAATGTGACGCCTATCTTCTCTTAAGTGAGCGGTAATGCCGTGGCAACCAGCGAGTTCTGCTAAAACAGCCGCTGCGACTGGATCTGGTTCTCTGATTTTTCGAGCTTCGCGAATTGTGGCGATATGATCGATATTTACACCTAGTTTGACAGCCATTTTAAACTCCTATTGACGTAGTTCCACGAGTGATTCTAATGTAGTTATTTCTGTGCCTTGTTTCTGAAGGCGTTCTTGAATATTTTCTAGTTCTTTTTGAATTTTGTTGTTCAATGGTAAAATCATAATAGCGGTTCCGTTTTTAGCGGCTTCTGCAATTTTTTTGCGGATGTAATCTTCGGGGAGGCTATTGTCTGCGTTGTAAGCATCTGGTGAATCGCAGCGAAGTTCTAGCTCTGAACAAACTTTTTTAGTAAGCGAAGAATTGATTCCGGTTAAATCTAAAAAGTAAAGTGATAGTTCTTGTAGAGGGCGTAGCGTGGCGTTCATTAAGTGCGAATGTTCAACGGCTTGTTCTCCAAAGCGAGAGGCGATTCCCTTTGCTTCAGGAATAAGTGCGTTTGCATCTAAAATGATTTTTTGAATGTCGTTTTCTGTGAGATGAAAGCGAATAGGACGCGGAGCTGTTATGGAACGAAGTTTTGATGATTCCATGTAAAGCCACAGAACGAGTTCGCGATTTTTCGATGAACGTAATTGCCCTAATATTTCTGGAGGTAATTTCCATGGCGTTATTAAAACAGAGTGAGGGTATTCTAAACCATTTAAAAAATCCATTTGTTTGTGAAGATTTTCTCCTTGAAAAACAATGGCTATTTTAGATGAACCACCTGAAATAAATAATTTTTTTGAAATTTGAAGTTCTACATGAGAAGTATCATGAAGTGAATCTAAAAAAGATAAAGTGGCGGCTTGGAATACTGATGAAGCTAAACTAGAACGGTCGTAAAAAATTTCTTCCATAGATAAAATTTTCCCGCCGCGTTCTTGTATCATTTTTTGAGCTTCTAGTAAATATTGAATAATAGAACGCCCTTGCCCGAGCAGCCATATCTCACGCTTTTTTTTCTTGTTGAATTTTGATTGTTTTACTTCTAATGACTGTTTTAAGTGTTCTTTCAAAGACAATGTGTCGGCTGGCGTGACTTGGTCTTCTTGAACTTCAGTAGTTTTTTGTTCGGAAGCGAGAGGCAAACGCAACGCAATGATTGCTGCAATGCCTGCAAGCAATACAGATGAAAGGATTATAGAAGCGATTATGGTGGGTTTCTTTTGCATCGTCTTTAAAATATAGCTAGATTACGCTTGATGTCGATACGATTAGCGCTTGTTGGGCCAACTGCGGTTGGAAAAACGGAACTTTCCTTAAGTCTTGCAGAGGAACTTAAGGCAGAAATCATTTGCTTAGATTCTAGGCAAATTTATGAAGGATTTCGAATTGGAACGGCTCAGCCAACTTTTGCGGAACGTGCTAGAGTGAAACATCATTTAACTGATTTTCTTTTGCCGACTCAGTCTTTTTCTGCGGGTGAATTTTTAAATAGCGTTCGTATGATTTTAGAAAATTCCGCTCAGGATTTTATTCTTGTGGGCGGAACTGGTTTGTACTTGCAGGCTTTAATTGAAGGACTTCCGAAAATTCCTGAAATTGAAGAAAGTGTACGAGCTGATGTTCTAAATATGTATTTGGAAAATGGTTTGCGTTTCTGTTATGAAAAGGCAAGAGAACTTGATGCTGAGGCAATGAAAAAAATTTCTGCAGAAGATAAACAGCGTATTTTTAGAGTGCTTGAAGTTGCTATAGCTACAAAGCGCCCATTATCTTCATGGCAAAAAGAACGGGAAGGTGGCCTTGGTGAAATTCCAACTTTTTTCTTAAATCGTTCACGAGAAATTTTATACAGACAAATTAATGAACGTGCTGAAAAAATGTTTGAAAATGGTTGGGTTGAAGAGGTTGTAGAATTATCAGAAAGAGTGCCTCTTGATGCGTTTGCTTGGAAATCCATTGGTTATCGTGAAATTTTAGAAATGCTTAAAGGCAATATTTCCAAGGAACAATGTTTGTCTGTAGTGCAGCAAGAAACCAGGCGCTTTGCTAAACGTCAACTCACTTGGTTTCGTCATCAAGTTAAAGCCTCTGAAATAGATTTGGCTGAAAAAAAATCAACGATAGTTTTAAAAGAAATTCTTGAAAAAGTTGGGTAGAAGTTATTTACTCTTTACAAGTATTTGAATATCGAATAATTTTTCCCAGTGTTCACGAGTCCTTTTGTCGCGTGGGATTTTCCAGAATGTTTCCCAAATTTCATGATTGAGATTTTCTATAATGGCTGCCTCGTCGTCATTCACTTTGCCGTTTGCGGTATTGTACATTTTCGCTCCTTTCTGCGTACATGCAAATTGTTTAATAGATTGAACGCAGATATTTTGTTAAATATTTTTCTATAAATTATACTTTTGTGCAGTATTTGTCAAGGTTGAGAATTCCCCTTTTGAGAATATCTTAAAAAGTGTTAATTGGTTAGAAAATTGTCTTAGTGACAGATTAAAAATTTATATTCTCGTTAGAGATTGCTATGCCTATAATAAATGTTGTAAAAATTTCTGTTTGGAATAAAGCCAAAGGCTTTGGTTTTGCTGAGGCTAATCAAATGGATGGCGACGGCGATAACATACCTTGTGAACGCCAATTTGGAAGGTAAAATTTTTATGTCTAATCTTTTTACGGAAGCGACGCGCGTTCAACTGACTGCGATTCAGCATTTGGCTCGTATCGGTTATACGTATTTAGGTAAAATTTCAGAGTGTTGTGCGATTTCCGGATCAGGAACATTGAAAGATGCTTCCAACGCAGCATTGGCGAACATTGCGTTTGATCCAGAAACAAACATTCTTGTGGATATCTTTGCAAAGCAGTTCAAAAAATTGAATCCAGTTGCGACAGTTTCTGCACAGAGCGTGCTTTCGGACATCCAGAAGGAACTGGATGACGATGATTTGGGACAGCAGTTTTATAAGCGCCTTACCAGCAGTTCGACCCTTCGCTTGATTGATTTCGAACATCTGGAAAATAACACATACCATTGCACGGCGGAATTTAGTTGCAAGAACGGCGATGAAAGTTTTCGCCCCGACATTACGTTGTTCATCAACGGGCTTCCGCTCGTGTTTATCGAGGTCAAGAAGCCGAACAATGTAGGCGGCATGGTGGCCGAAAGCAAGCGGATGAACGATGAGCGGTTCCCGAAGAAAAAGTTCCGCCGTTTTATCAACATCACGCAGTTGATGATTTTCTCCAACAACATGGAGTACGATGCCAAGGGCGGCGTTGTCCCGATTGAAGGCGTGTTCTATTGCACGGCTGCGAAAAACGAAGCGCGTTTCAACTGCTTCAGGGAAGAAAACCCCAAGCGTGCGGCAATCGCGCCGTTCCACGCCAATTATCCTTATTTGCCGATTCCTGCGGATCTCGAAAAGAGAGTCCTGATGGATTTCAATGTTCCGGTATTGAAAGAGAACCCGGAATACAAGACGAATCTAGACATCAATACGCCCACGAATCGCGTGCTTACTTCGATGGTGAGCCCGGAGCGTTTGCTCTTTTTGCTCAAGTACGGCATCGCTTACTTGCATGTCGAAAAAGAGAAGGATGGCCAAATCGAGAGCCGCCACGAAAAGCACATCATGCGTTACCAGCAATTTTTTGCGGCCATGATTATCCGTGAAAAACTGGCAGCGGGTGCAAAGTCCGGCATTGTGTGGCATACGCAGGGTTCAGGCAAGACGGCGCTTTCTTTCCACTTGAGCAAAGTCCTCAAGGACGAGTACGCCAAGCAGAACAAGGTCGCGAAATTCTACTTTATTGTGGACCGTCTGGATTTGCTGGAGCAGGCGACCGAAGAATTGAGCAATCGCGGCCTCAAGGTGACAACGGCTAATTCCCGCACGGAACTCATGGAGCAGTTCCGCACGCAGCAGGCCTTGCAGGGCAACGCCGGTGTCGATGAAATTACCGTGGTGAACATCCAGAAGTTTGAAAATGACACCGAGAAAGTGGAAATCCCAAATTACGCCACGAATTTGCAACGCGTGTTCATTATGGACGAAGCGCATCGCGGCTACAAACCGGGCGGATGTTTCCTTTCGAACCTTTTCAATGCCGACAAGAACGCCATCAAGATTGCGCTTACCGGCACACCGCTCATCGGGAGTGAAAAGGCGAGTTGCAAGGTCTTTGGCGATTACTTCCACACGTATTATTACGACCGTTCCATTCAAGACGGCTACACGCTAAAGATTATCCGCGAAGATATCGAAACCAGTTACCGCAAAAAACTGAACGATGCTTACGAAAGCGTGCAGAAACTGGTGGAGAAGGGTTCTGTCTCGAAGGACATGATTATTCGGCACCCCACATACGTTAAGGCGTTGCTCCGCTACATCATCAATGATTTGGTCAGGTTCCGGGCCATGCAGGGTGACAACGACTTGGGTGGTATGATTATTTGCGAATCTTCGGAACAGGCACGAAACCTGTATAAGTTCTTCAATGAGATTCAGGACGAACTCAACGAAAATCGCATCCAGAAAATCAATTTGAAGGCAGGTCTGATTCTTTTCGATAGTGATGACAAAGAAACTCGCAAGCAGATTGTCAAAAATTTCAAGAAGAACTACACGATTGATGTGTTGATTGTTTTCAACATGCTCTTGACTGGCTTTGATGCGCCTCGTCTTAAGCGATTATATTTCGGTCGGAAAATCAAGGACCACAATTTGTTGCAGGCAATTACACGCGTGAATCGCCCGTACAAGAATATGAAACGCGGGTTCTTGATTGACTTTGCCGACATCAAGAAGAATTTCGACGAAACCAATGCCGCGTATTTGCAGGAACTGAACCGCTACAACGATGCCGATACTGACCCGGACGATAACTTGCCCGACATGTACAATCAAGTCATGGAAGATAAGGACGCCCTTATTAATCACATGAAGGTGGCACGTCAGGCTTTGTTCAGTTATACTACCGATAACGCGGAAGTTTTCTCTACGGAGATTTCTAGCCTTGAAGATAAGAAGGTTTTAATTGAGTTGCGCAAGGCCTTGGAACTCGCGAAAGATGCCATGAACCTTGTGCGCACTTTCGGTGACGATGCCCTTAAAAAGGACTTTGAAAAGCTGAACATCGAAAAGTTGCCGCTCATGCTTTCGGAAGTGAACCACCGCATTGCGATGATTAACCAGAAAGAGGCGTGGACCAACAGCGAAGCGACGCAGTTTGCCGTGAACGAAGCCATGATGAACATCGAGTTCAACTTTAGCTGCATTGGCACGGAGGAACTGAAAATCATCGACAACGGCACGGAACTGCGTGAAAAGTACAAGCGCGCACTCCGCGGATTCTTGGATAACTTCGACCACGAAGACCCTGTATTTGTTGAATTGGAACAGGAGTTCAAGCGCATCTTTGACAAGCATGGCTTTACCCCGGAAAATCTTGCCGTTTATAACGAGCAGAACCAGGCGATGAACGACATCCTGAAACGCCTTGAAGAACTCCGCAAGGCTAACGAAGCCCTTTTGCGCAAGTACAATGGCGACACGAAATTCGCCTATGTTCACAAGCGTATTCGCGAGGAGAACAAGGCCCGCGAACCCAAGCACCAGGCACCGATTATCTCGAAGTTCGACGAAGAAATCGTGCAGGCTCTCTTGACTATCAAGGGAACGATTGACGCGAAGGTTTTTGATCGCAACGATATCCTCAAACAGGATGCCTACTTCGGCAAGACCGTGATGAAAGAAATTGCAGATGGACTTGCGCACTTCCCACAAATCAAGCCCGAAATGCCTGATTACCTGTTTATCCAGCAGCGCATTGCCAAGCAGTACATAAATCAATATAACGCCTATTACGGAAATTAAAGGAGAACGGCATGTACGAACAAAAACTTCTTGATGTTCTAGGCGAATATAAGGCGCTTCGTATAGATGAACAAATCGATTATAACAAGTTCTATCTGTATTCCTTGATTACCCATTCTACTGCAATAGAAGGTTCTACTGTCACCGAAATCGAAAATAGACTATTGTTTGATGAGGGAATCTCTGCTAAGGGTCGTTCTATGGTAGAACAACTTATGAACCTAGATCTTAAGGCCGCCTACGACGAATGTATTAAGGTAGCTCCGCAACATCCTCAAATAGACATTGATTTTTTGAAGCATCTGTCTTCAATCGTCATGCATAGTACGGGTTCAAAATATAATACGGTGTTTGGCGAATTTGATTCATCAAAAGGGGAACTCCGTCTTGTGAATGTGACGGCTGGGGTGGGCGGGGCATCTTACCTTGCCTTTCAAAAGGTCCCAGCGCGGCTTTTGGATTTTTGCGACTGGCTGAACAAGGAACGCTCGCAAGTTGATAAGTCGGATATTGCTGCCCTTTATCGGTTGAGCTTTTGCGCTCACTATTACTTGGTGTCGATTCACCCGTGGGTCGATGGCAACGGTAGAATGTCTCGCCTGATTATGAACTATTTGCAGATGGAATTTGGACTAGTGCCTTCAAAAATTATTGCGACCAATAAGGCTGAATACATTATGGCGTTACAGAAGTCTCGCGAAAATGACGATGTCTGCATTATTTGTGACTTCCTGTTCAGAGAGCATGCGGCTAATTTACGGCAGGAAATAGACGAATTTAAGCGGTCTATGGCTAATGATGTCGTAATAAAGCCTAAAAATGTCGTAATAAATGTCGTAGTAAACGATATAGAAAGACAGGTTTTGGATATGTTGCGAGGAGATTCTTCGCTCTCGGCGGCATCCATGGCCGAAAAACTGGAAATGAGTGCTCGCCAGATCCAGCGTATTTTGGCAGCGTTAAAAGAAAGACAAATCATCGAACGTATTGGCAGCAACAAGACAGGTTCTTGGCTGGTAAAATGGAATGGAAATTAAATGAACATCAAAGACAAAACCATAGCTCTGATCGACTCTCTCAAGGCCACTTGCCAAACGTACGGCATGGGCAATGACGGCAACGAATACAAGATTATCACTCAGGTGTTTTTGTACAAGTTTATGGCCGACAAGTTCGGCTATGAACTCAAGAAAATCAAAGACCCTTGCCTGAAGGCCCTCAAGAAGTCCGAAAAGTGGGAAGAGGAATACGCGAAACTCTCCAAAGCCGACCGCGAAAAGGTGAGCCTGTTCTTGCCGCCCGAAGTCCCGGTGTTCAAGCCCGACTACCTGATTGCAAACCTCTGGAACAAGCAGGCCAAGGGCGATTTCGACGTGATTTTTGACGAGACCATGGTCGCCATCGCGAAGGACAACCTGGACGTATTCTACACCAAGACCGCGCAAGAGACGAAAATTCCCATCTTCGAAAAGCTCACCATCTTCGTGACCGACGACGCCCAGCGTGCAAACTTCGCCCGCGCCCTTGTCGATAAGCTCGTGAACTTCAGCTTCGAAGACGCCTTCGCCGAACACTACGACTTTTTCTCGGACATCTTCGAATACCTGCTCAAGGACTACAACACCGCGGGCGGCGGCAAGTACGCCGAATATTACACCCCCAAGGCCATCGCGAAAATCATGGCCCGCCTCTTGGTGGGCGACAACGCCGACTTGCACAACGTAGAATGCTACGACCCCAGTGCAGGCACCGGCACCTTGCTCATGGCGCTCAGCCACCAGATTGGCGAAGACCGCTGCACCATCTTTGCGCAAGACATCTCGCAGCGCAGTAACAAAATGCTCAAGCTGAACCTGCTCTTGAACGGACTCGTTTCGAGCCTCGATCACGCCGTGCAGGGCGATACCCTCCTGGAACCCTACCACAAGAGCGACGACGGCAAGAGCCTCAAACAGTTCGATTATGTTGTGAGCAATCCGCCCTTCAAGATGGACTTCAGCGACACCCGCGACGACATCGAGAAGAAATGGAATGCCCGCTTCTGGGCAGGCGTCCCAAAAATTCCAAACAAGAAAAAAGAAAGCATGGCCATCTACACCTGCTTTATCCAGCACGTGGTAAACAGCATCAAGGCAGGCGGCAAGGGCGCCATCGTTATCCCCACCGGGTTCATCACCGCGAAATCCGGCATCGAGCGCAAAATTTTGGAACGCATCGTTGACGAACATATCGTCTATGGCGTAGTGAGCATGCCAAGCAACGTATTTGCAAATACTGGCACCAACGTAAGCGTACTCTTCTTCGACAAGAGCAAGAAAAAGACCGACAGCGACAAAGTCACCCTTATTGATGCAAGCAAACTTGGTAAGGAATACAAGGATGCGAACGGCCTCAAGAAAGTCCGCTTAGAAGACAACGAAATAGAAAAAATCGTGAGCACATTCCGCAAGGCCAAAGCCGTCGAAGACTTCAGTGTAGTCGTAACCTACAACGAAGTCAAAGAAAAAGGCTACAGTTTGAGCGCTGGCCAGTATTTTGACATCAAAATTGATTATGTGGATATTACGGAAGAAGAATTTAATTCACAAATGAAGGCCGACACCGAAGAACTCGCCGCCATGTTCGCCGAAAGCCACAAACTTGAGAAGGAAATACAGAAACAGCTTGCATCATTGTCATTCCCGGCTTGACCGGGAATCTCCTATGACGATGGTGTCATCCTGAGCGGAGTGTAACGGAGTCGAAGGATCTAGGAAAGGTTTAGTAAAGATGGTTATGAAATTGAAAGGATATACAAAGGGGGAAGTCTCCCCCTCGCTCGCACTCCGTTGCTCGCTACCCCTTCTAGCGGGGACACCCCGCAACGCCCCGATAATGCCACACGGATTTGTTCACGCCTAACGGCGTTCATGGAAATGTAGATGGAAATTCTGAATAACTATTCTGGCTTGATTTCTTTGATTGCGGCTGTTGCTGCAATCGGTGCAATTATAGTTCCTTTTGTCATTTTAAAACAGCAGCGGAAATATGAAGCCGAAAAAGAGGAACTTGCAAAAAAAGAAATGGCAAAAAGGGAACGTGAAGATGCTCAAGCTGAGTTAGATGCAATGGGTGTGACCGACGCACCAATCTCTTTATATGGTTATAGCAAGATGGAAATCGCAAGGGCGAGATATCTGTGGAAAAAGGCAGGAAGAAGGTAACTCGGGGTGTCATCCTGAGCGGAGTGCAACGGAGTCGAAGGATCTAGGAAAGGTTTGAATATGGAAATGACGAAATACAAATTGGGTGATATTGCGAAAACGGGATCTGGAGGGACTCCCAAATCTACAGTCGCAGAATATTATGAAAATGGGAATATTCCTTGGATAAATAGCGGGGAATTAAATAATCCTTTTATTAGCACTACAAGTAATTTTATCACTCAAAAAGGGTATGACAACTCAAGTGCCAAATTGTTTCCTCCGCAAACAGTTTTGTTGGCAATGTATGGAGCAACTGCAGGTAAGGCGTCTTTACTTGAGTTTGAAGCATGCACAAACCAGGCGATTTGCGCGATTATGCCAAATCAGGATATTTTGTTGCCTCGCTTTTTAAAATACAAACTAGATACGATGTATAATTATCTTGTTGGATTGAGTACAGGTTCAGCAAGAGATAATTTGTCACAAGATGGAATAAAAGCGTTAGAGTTGTGCATCCCTCCATTATCAGAGCAAAAGAAAATCGCCTCCGTACTTTCAGCATTAGACGACAAAATCGCCCTGAACAAAAAGATGAACCAAAAACTCGAAGCAATGGCAAAACGCCTATACGACTACTGGTTCGTCCAATACGATTTCCCCGACAAAAACGGCCGCCCCTACAAAACCACCGGCGGCCCCATGACCTACAACCCCACCCTCAAACGCGAAATCCCTGTGGGCTGGGAAGTAAAGCAAATCTGCGATATTACCAAGATATTCAATGGTTCAACGCCGTCTACGACTGAAGAAGAAAATTACGGCGGTGAAATTGTTTGGATAACGCCCAAAGATTTATCTGACCAGAATTGTAAATTCGTTTATCAAGGTGCAAGGAACATAACCCAAGCTGGCTACGATTCTTGCAGCACGACAATGGTTCCAAAAGGGACGGTTGTAATGTCAAGCAGAGCTCCGATAGGGCTTCTTTCTATAGCACAATGTGATTTGTGCACAAATCAGGGATTTAAAAATATGGTTCCTAACGATATGACTGATTCTAAGTATCTTTATTACACGATTCAGCAGCATATTCCGCAAATCCAAAATCTGGGAACCGGAACCACATTTAAAGAAGTCTCAAAAGATGAATTGGGTCGATTCGCAATTCTTTATCCGCCAAAAAAGTTGATTGCCACTTTTGAAGAAAAGGTGGCTCCCATCTTTGATGTTCAATTTAACAAGGTGAAAGAAATCTCTCGCCTAACCACCCTCCGTGACAAACTCCTCCCGCTTCTCATGAACGGCCAGGTTGAGGTGGGGAAGAAAAAGGACGGATTATGAAAAATCAATTAGATTGTCTTTTGGATTTTATTAGCAATGATAAAATCAAGATTAAAATGAGTTAAGTAAAATAAAGGAGCTAGTATGCAATTTTTCTATAGACGATTTCATGGATATAATCAGGAGCCTGGCCATATGGTGGACTTTGCAATTTTTTCTGAAAGCCCGTATGTTCAAAATCCAACACCTTCAATTAATAATGCTATTCAAGGTCTAATTAACCAGCCGCAAATTCAAGATGCTGTATATTATGAATTTGTGGAAGAATGGCTTGATGATCCTTGGCTTCGCCTTATTATTAGAGGAATAAACACTTTGCACTATAATCCTCTACCCAATAATAATGCTGTGAGGCATTATGCGGAGCAATGGAATAATCCCTTTACAGGAGTGTTTTCTGAATTGCATATTCTTTATATTCCTCCCCAGACTCCAAATCCTAAGCAAGTTTTGGATGATGCTGTCATGTATGTAGTTCATGGGCGTTCTTACAATGGATTTGTTGATTCATCGCTACAAAATCCGTATGTTCGTGTTGTGATTGTTGGATTGAATGATATAGCTTGGGTAAGATAATGGCTGATGATCCTAAATCTGAAAACAAAAGTAATCCTCCTACTAAGCCGGGCCAACCATTTGATGTCAAGGATTTGATTGATGTTGCTGTGTCTTGGTTTTCTTATCATGTTGCCGTGAATAGAGAATTAATTTTGGAGGAAAAATCCATAAAGTATCCTATAGCAGATTATCTTGCTCAATATACAGGTGATATAAAGTTTGAAAAGAAAATAGATGCGTTTTATGATAGGGATTTTGATCTGTATTTTCGTGTGAATGGAAAAGATTATGTATTCGAATTTAAATTTGCCAGAGACAATTATACAGGAAATCCCGATGAAATACAGCGAGTGTTTAACGATTTGATCCGATTAAATACTGTTTCGGATAATATGGAATGCTACTTTATGATGATTGGCGAAAAATCGAAGTTTATTCGGAATTTTAAAAATCTTGGAAAGGAGCCCGTTAACCCAAATCTAGATGGACCTTCTATAGCGCCGGCAAACAAAACAGTTCCTACAAAAATAAATCCCTATGAAGAAATGTTTATATTTGAAAATGATACAACAAAAGATTTGAAAGATGGTAACGGCGTTGAAGTAAAAAATGCTATGGATGATAAAAAAGCAGAAAAAATTTTAGTGTTTGATAATCCAGATATAAAATCCAGGATTGATGCGTTTAAAGATGAAAAAGGATGCCACTATAAATTATCAAAAGAATATAATGATATATATGGTAGTATAGATAAATACTTTCAACAAATAAAAAGCTTAAAAACAATACTTTTTAGGTGTACCAAAGATGTTAGTGATTCTTCCCGAACAGGGATAGGCGTGTGGAAAATTGAAAGAGCGTAGATTGTTAAATAGTCATTGACATTTCTTATAACATATATGATAAATATGACAAGAAAAGAGCTTGAAGATTTAGATAAGAAAATTAAGGCGAACCAGATTTGTATTGCGCATAATTTTGATGCTGCGCATTGTTCGGGCGAGCCGATTACATCTCATTCTATTGCAAGATCGGAACAATTAAAACGTATTGCTGAAAATGACAAAGTCTGTGTTTGGAACAACAGCATTTCCAAATGTTTTCATTTAATGGATGAAAGCGGAGGTACTCAAAAAACGTTATTTGAGCCTTGGACAATTCAGAAAGCGTCTACATTCGAAGGCTTTTGCAATTGTCATGATACGCAGTTATTTAATTTGATTGACAAGCCTATAACTTCTTTTAATGACGAAGTTATTCTTCAGTTGCATTATAGGGCGATGAGCTATGAATATTTTCATAAAAAAGCATCCATTGAATTTCTTGAAAAAATTCTTTCTAGTGACGGTGCTGACAAAAACCTTTTATACGATATGGTGGAAACTACGAAAGAAAGAGATGTTATAGCCTTAAACGACTTGAAAAAAGAAATAAGTGTGTGCGAGAAAGCGTTTTCTACGAAAAATGCAAATAAAGATGTCAAGGCTATTGTCTTTAGCTTTGATGTAATGGCTCCTGTGATGTGTACTGGAGGCTGGGTTCCTTCTCATACCATCGACAAGAAAACGGTATTGTTTCATGAAGATATGAAAAGCCTTGCACCCCTAATCGGTATGACATTAGGTATTGATGCCAATAATAAAAGTTTTTGGGCCTTGACTTATACGGACGACACTAATATCCATGTTAAGAAATTTCTTGAAAGTCTAAAAAAATACCTAAACAAACGATTCTTGGACATTGCTGTCCTCTTTTGTCTTCAAAAATCACAAAATGCATGCTGCCGTCCGTCATGGTATAATGGCCTGCAAAAATGGCGAAAGGATTTTATAGACCGAGGGTTTAATGAAATGGATGAGAGCTTGCATAAGCCAGTTGTGGGTGTGAATCTGCTGAATTTGGTATACGCTGTTAAGCAAATCGTATAATTATCATGGTATCGGTCAAATGAAAAATATTTTCATATTAAATCAAAATGCTGCGGGTTGTGCGCATTATAATTCGGCGCGAGTCGCTTTGCTTGATTCTTGTGATTTTCTGTTGAAACCGCAAAAGCATAATCATGAATTATTGATCTTAACATGCTATGTGGATTTAGATATTTTAGTGCCTTTTTATAATGAGCTAGCAAAAAAAATAAAGATATCAAAGATAAAGTTCTTATTTGATTTTTCTGAAGTATATAGAATTGGCCCCGTATTTGTTGATAAAAAAATCAAATCTATACAAAAGAAATTTAAAGGATTAGGAATAGATTTTGAATACGCTTTTCTCGCATCATCCAACTTGACACATAGCAAAGGGTATGCTGTATTACAAAAAAATGCAGCAAATGAAATTATTGCCGGATTTACGCTAATTACTTCGTCAAATTTTACTAGGCCAGGTTTTGAAGGCGAAAATGTTGAAATTGGACAATTGTCATTTTCGAAAAAGGTTGTTCAAGAATTTGAAGAGGTTTTCGAAAAACATAAAAATACATTTGGCAAAACTAAAATTGACAAACAGATTTTTGAGCAGGAAGAATATTTATTTCATTATGCCTTGCTAGAATCGGGAGTGTTCCTACATAAATGGGCGGGCAATTTAAAGCAAGATTTAGCGATATCATATAATTTGACTGAAACAGCCGTAAAAAAAATAAAGCAAGGTGTTCCGTTTGACTTAGCTGAGAATTCATTTTCGCTAGGGAAAAAGCTTATGAGAAAAGTACTTGAATTAGAAACTTTGCCCGAAAAACTTGTACCAAAGTCATTTATTACTAGTTATACTATAGAAACATTTTGGGGGCGATGGTGCCCCAAAAGCGCTTGGGAATATTTGATTGCTAAAATTAATCCAGAAGACGAGGGTAAAGGTGAGAAAAATTTTGATGAATTCTACAAAGCATTTAAAAAGATTACGAGCAATGAGAAATTAAAAGAAGTTGTTAATGCAGCAACAAAGATTCAGAATGATCTTATTTCCAATGGACACGTGAAACCTGTAAAAGAAGACCATTTAAAAAAATGGTCTGAAAAGGTAGAGAATATTCGGGATTCGGAAAATGATAGACTTAGCCGATATTTTTTAGGATATGAAGTATCTTCTTTACCATACATGATTGAACAAAAGAAGGATGTAGAACGGTTGTTTTCTTGCGTTAATGACTCTATAGATATTTCAAGAACGGTGAATAAGGCTAGAGATAAAATGAATTGGGCGATAGAGAATAAAAATCCAATTTGCCTTGAAATTGATGAAAATGATATGAATTTTATCGATGAAATTATTTCTAGACATCAATTTAATAATGAAGAGGATGACGAAGAAATTTAGTCAAAATAAGCGGAAACCTGCTAACACGCAAATATTTAAAAAAAGCTTTTGATGAATGACAGAATTGAAGAGGCGTTCCCAAAGTCGGACAAGAGCGCTGAATCTTTTGATTTGATCACAGCATCGTGAATTTCTTGCAGCATCTTTAGTGCCTTAGCCCTGTCAATCTCAACGGCATCCTTCGTTTTTTCGTCTTCGGCCCTAACGAAAATGATATCCTTGTCCTTTTTGAAGGATTCCTTCGCTCGTTTGACATATTCGTTATTGACATTCGGTAGGCAAAGACGGTCGTAATCAAAATTTTCCGTGCTGTTCTTTTTGATGAATTCCACATCTTTAACTGTAGCACGAGAAGAATTGATTCTCTTGAATAGCGAAGGTGCTGCCTTCAATTCCTTAATGATAATTCCTGCTTCTTCGGCAAGGCGAATAATAAGCGATGTTCCCTTGGGGCCTTCGCCAGAATAACCCGAAGTCAGTCCGCTTTTGATAAAGACAACGAGGTCCCGATTTTCAAAGCATAGCATTAAGGCGTGATAATTTTGGCAAGTTAAAATGGTCATGTCTGTAATTTTGCGGCTGCCATAAAGACGTTTCATAAAATCGTCAATGCAATACTGGGTCGCTCTAGTCGAACCTTCGTATTTGACATCGATGCTGTGTATGCCGAGTGGGTCGTTATCGAGAATCATTGTATGTTTTACCTTCTCATCTCCTGAATTAACAGCCCAATATTCGATCCCATATCATTCTTTAACGCGTCAACGCTCTCCGTGAACATTTTTTCGTTTGCAATAGCCGTGTCGATAGCCTGCATAAACGGTTGCGTTTTCAGTTTAGACTTGTTGTATCCATCGAATTCCTGTTTCAAAAGACTTTCGATGTGGTCCAAGAATTCCGGCGGGGTCATAGTTAAAAATTTTGCCGCTAGGTCATCTTTCATCGTAGCGAAATTGCTGCTGTGCATCAAGAGCCACAGTTCAAATCCGGGATTGCTGATGTAGAATTGAACATTGTTTGTTGCGCAGGTGTTCTTTACATAATCGAATTGAGAACTGGTAAAGCTCATGGGGTCGCGGTCAACGACCAGGCAAATCTTGTCTATGTCTGGAGCGTACGGGATGGACTGCTCGTTTAGGGCATCACCGATATTCTTGATGATGAGTTCGCAAATTCGCGGCTTTTCCTTGGCGAGAAATTCCGTCACCTTCGTTACGGTCGCTTCTTTGTCTTCGACGAAATCATCTGGAGTAACTTTTAGGACATTGCGATAAATCCTATCTAGCAAGTTGCTGATTTCGGGAATCAGTTCCTTGTGCTTGCTCAGGTATTCGCTATAATACAGGCAGTCGATCATAGCGTTTAGCAAGGTGCTATACGAGATTTTGTTTGATGTTGATTCCTCAAGGTTCAACAGTAGCCTGTCAAGAATCTTTTTCGGATTGCTCCACCCATTTTCCCCATAACTCCGCATCAGGGGGAGAATCTTGATAATGGGAGGAATACCCAGTTGTTTCTTGTTTTCTTCTACGGCTTCAAAATACTGAGGCTCCGTCTCGGTCCCTTCTGTCAAAAGGATATACTTGATGTTGACTTCCCGTTGAGGAAGTTCTTCCCTTTTTCTTTTTCCGAAGGTTCTAGACTCTCTCATCAAGCCTCCTCAATTGGGAAAATCGAGGTAAACAGCGGTACACCGCCATAGCGGCCTTCGAGGTAGGCTTTGTCTATTTTCTTATCGAAGCGTTCGTTGTATTCTTCCAGCGAGTAGATGTTGCTTGCGCCGTTTTGGTCCTTGTCCACAAACCAAATTTCGTCACGACGCAACAAATCGAAGTCCATCAGACGTGATTCATGGGTGGTTACAATTAATTGGACGTTGCGGTTCTTGGAATATTCAAAGAACGCCTTCACGAACTGATACGAAAGGCATGGATGCAGGCAACGGTCCAGTTCATCGATAACGTAAGTCTTGTTGGATTTGGAAAGCAATATTTCGAGAAGGTCGAAAAGACGCGCGGTGCCGTCGGATTCTTCGGCCATCTTGAACAAGGTTGCATTCTGGAAGTTATGCTTGAACTGGATGGAATACGCCTTGTCCTTTTTCCCGCGTTCCATTTTCACTACGAAGATTTCGTTTCGATCCCTGATGAAAATATCGTTCTTGGGGGTATTGCTCATTTCCATTTGCTTGGCTACGTTTTGAAGCCAGAGTGGCGGAAAGAACGGGGCGACTTTTTCCAGGGGAACCTGAACGGACTTGACATCTTCGATTCCAGTGCCGAACGCTTTCAGCAGTTTCGAAGCTTGACAAAGAGCCTCTTCGTTTGCAAGGAATGAAGAGGTCGAAAGTGGGTTGGCCGGGTAGTTGATATCTAGGTTGTTCGCTATCCAGTTGAATGCGGTTCGTAAAACTTCCGCTTGCGGGTTGGTCTTGTAAAAGCCGGCCATGGTTCGGTTGATAAAATTCAAGAAGAGTCCGTTGCTTCCATAGAAACTGGAAACAAGAACTTTGAGCATCTCGTTTTTTGCGAGTGGCCCGCCGAATTCGTAGCCATGCTGGGAGTCCTCTTTCTTGAAAAGATATTCTTCTTTAGAGGGGGTGAGCTTGCAGAGCCATTCGGAAACAAATAATCCGGTACTTAAAATAATTTCGAAACCATACGCAAACACTTCATCATTGACGATGAATTCTGCTTCAAAATAACTGGTTTTGTCTTTGTTATTCGGATCGGTCTTGCAATACAGGTTGGCGTCTTGGGGTAGGGCGGTTCCGTTTAAGGTGCAATTTTTGAAGAACGCCATCGCCTTAATCAGGTTGGATTTCCCTGCCGCGTTAGCACCGTAAATGGCGGCAAACTTAAGAAGGTTCTGTTTGCCGGTCTTGAGGATATGGTCTTCTTTGCTACGGACTTTTCCGGGAATCATCGAAAATTCCTGGCTAGAAGTATCGTGAGTTGCACGATCTTCTGAATCGAAAGAGAGGAAATTCTTGACATTAAAACGTATCAGCATATCTTCCGTCCGCGTTTAGTTGTGAAAATTTCTCTTTTATATCACCTAATTTAACAAAATTGTCGATAAAAAGCAAATACATAAGTGAAAAAATCACATTTGGTAAAAATTTTTACTATATTTATGATACAGAAAGGGAACGCAACTGGAATTGCGTTCCCGAGAGGTTCGAACAAAGCCGACCTATATGGGTTGTATTGACTACCCAACCCAAATATAGATTGGTTTCCTTCCGAAAGTTGCTGATGGGACCTTTGTTCGGGGTGTCATTTAACCTTATCTAAGGAGAGGAACGATGTGTATACTCCTGTTTTGCCTTCAAAAAGGCCTAAAACTGCGGTATGTGGATACATCTTTGTTCAGACCCGTCGCGTAAAAAACTCAAATCGAGTCTTGGATGCGCGGGATTACGGTCACAAGGCATGGAAAATCCCTGTTCGTAAGAAGCACTAAAAACGAAGCCGAACTAGTAATGCTGGTTCGGCTTTCCTTATCTCCACACGATTTCTTCTTCGCCTTTTTTATAGACTTCCGCAAGATTTATCTCGTCAAGTCTTTTGGCGTATAAATTGCGTTGATTTCGTTGCGGGATGCCGTTCTTATAAGGTTTGGATGTTCCGGCTGTTTGTTGCGAAATGTTTAGGAATCGTGCAACTTGGCTTTTGGATACTCCTGAAAGAATCTCGATTTCGCGGACGGTAAAACCCTGTTCATGCAGGCGATGTAGATTGCCGGTGGTGCCGTCTGTGAGTAATTCATAGACGCGGCCTAAATAGTCGCCCGTGATTGTTTCATCGCAGAAGCAGACTGCGTTTCGCAGAATTTTTTTCATTTCACTCGGACAAGGCATTTTCTTTTGCAAGTCGAGAATCTTGCGAAACAGGCGAGTGTTGCGATAGCCGATTTTGTATTTGCTTAGGAAGTTATTCAAAATAGACTCCGCGATTTCTTGCATGTCTTCTTGCGTGTATCTGTTGAAATCGACAATTAAATCGAAACGGCGGGAAAGGGCCTTGTCAAAGTGCTTGAAAAGGTTCGTCGTGGCGATGACGGTAATCTGTTCGTTCAGGTTGTCGAAGCCCTTGAGAATGGCCGACGTGGCGCGGCCCATTTCGCGAAGGTCGTGAGAGTTGGTTCTGTCGAGGGCGATGGCGTCTATCTCGTCGAACAGGACGAGAATTTTTTCGGGGTGCGCAAAATGGTTCAGTTCGTCGAACAGTGCGGCGATGTTCTTTTGTGTCTGGCCGAGCTTGCTATCGATGATGGTGTCGAAATCGACGCAGAACAGGTCGCGCTCCAGAATACGGGCGATTTGCCGTACGGATTCGGTCTTGCCCGTTCCGGGTGCGCCCTGGAACAGGAACTTGTTGATTCCCATGTTCCGTTGGATGGCGTTGATGATTCCGATAACGTCCTTTTCAATGGGCGTGGGGAGCGGCAGCGAATCGTGCGAAGGGGCGACCTTGCGGAAAAAGGTCATCTGGTCTTCGTGCATTTGCGGCACAAAGGCGTTCGCGCTGGACATGAGTGCCATGATGTATTCCGAAAGCTGAAAATCGCCGCTAGCGTCAAAATCCCGGGCTATTTCGTATGCCTCCTCGCGGAATGCGGGGTCGTTTTTCTCGGCGTAATAGCGAATCAGATTGATGACATTCTTCTTTTTCATGGACTAGACCTACCTTGTTCCTTAATATAAATAATCTTGGGACAAAAGTCAAGTATTTTGGGACGAACTATAAAAATTATACTTTTTTAGACGAGAATCCTTGCTATAAATCCCCATGTCCTCCCTGTTCCTTACAATTCCTCGCGCACGTAGCATGATATGGCCCGGTTCCCAGCAAACCATGGGCGAACTTTTGGACCAAGACAAGCTCAGTTGCAAAATTCGCGAATATATCGACGGCGGCAATCTCCCCAGGAATATTGACGAGGCGGTCGCTGTCAAGGTTGCGGATAACGGCGGATAGGCGACTATTAGGGAACTATGGTACAGGCATAACGGCTGCATGGATTGGAACCGCCTGCATAAAAAAAAGTGTATGGAAGCGGCGAATTGGAAAAGAATCGAACTGCCGATGAAATCTCGGTAGTTCAAAAATAAGGGCCCCGTTCCGTAAAGCGCAATGTCTCTTTTTACAATCTCGATACGATAACGGGGTTGACTAGAAAGCGTTTGCCAAGAGCGATTAAACTCCCAGGCTTCTTACGGGCACAACAAGAATACCGTCAGGGCGCTTGAACGCATAGTTCCCGACACCGGTTAGAATCATCTTGAAGCTGGGGGATTTCATTTTAGTCGTGTCGATGATTTTTTCGAATTTGTTTAAGGACGCGCAGCCCTCTTCAATTAACTTGTCGCCACCGAGTTTGATTTCTACAAGCCCATAGGAGCCGTTACGCAGGTGAACTACCGTATCGCATTCCAGCCCGCTCTTGTCGCGGTAATGATAAATTTCGCCGCCAATAGATTGTGCATAAATACGCAGGTCTCGGACGCAAAGATTCTCAAAAAGCAACCCCATGGTGCTTAGGTCGTTAATTAGATCTTTGGGACCAAGGCCCATGCTGGCGGTGGCGATTGACGGGTCAACAAAGTAGCGCGTGTCCGTATTTCGGATGGCGGCCTTTGAACGGAGATTCGGGTTCCATGCGGGCGCGTCCTCTACCACAAAAATTTTCTTGAGCGCATTCAAGTAGTCGTACAATGTGTCGATGCTGAACGAATCAACATCGTTGCCGAGAATATCCTGACGAATCTCTTCGAATTTTGCCTGCGACCCGATGTTCCTGGAATACGAGCGCAAAAGGAGCTTGGCCCGCTCGGGGTTGCGCTCCTTGCCGTCAACCCGAGAAATGTCTGAATTCACGACGGCATCGTAATAATCCAGCGCCTGCTGAAGTGCGACCTTGACGGATTTGCCAACCGCTTTCGGCCAACCGCCACGGCATATCAAGAACGCGAGTTTTTCTATGTCGGATTCTACAGAGGCGGAAACTTCGTAATCCGCATTGAACAGGCCTTCAAGGGAAACGCTCCCGCTGGATTCCCCCGATTCAAAAAGCGACATGGGCCGCATGAGCATTCTCGAAATACGTCCTGTCCCGGAATGGGAAATTTCTGATGTATCGGGAGGGACCGCGGAACCGGTAAGAATAAACTGCCCGAAATCGTCCCTCTGGTCCACTTCGAAGCGCACTGCATCCCAAAGCTTTGGGGCGAGTTGCCATTCATCAATAAGGCGGGGAGTTTTGCCCTGTAAAAGTAATGACGGATTCGTGTCTGCCATTAACAAGTTCTGCTTTTTTTGCGCCGGCTCCTGCATGTAGAGTACGCTTTTCGCGATTTGCTTGGATGTGGTGGTCTTTCCGCACCATTTGGCCCCCTCGACCAGGACCGCTCCGGAGGCCTCGAGTTTGTCCTTTAATACTTCGTCTGCTAGGCGTTTTCTGTATTCCATGGTCTTAATATAATCTAAAACCAAGATTTTGGCAAGTTTTTAACCAAGATTTTGGCAAATTTTCGACCTATATTTTGGCGAAGAGAGTTTTTTTCCTCAAAATCGCCATTTTACTTATTGCGCAGAAAAATAATGAATTTATTTTTACTGCATGGCGTTCAAGGAAGCCGACTTAGAGAAAGTAATTTTGGATTGAAAAAAGAAAAACGAAATGGTTATATGATAAAAAGAATAATCTTGTTTCTCCTAAAGAAATCTCTAAAGAAAAATTGAGTACGTGTATTTATGGTGAAATAAAACACAATACAGAAATTTGCAAATGGCTGGGATTTAAGGATAGTTCCACAACCATTATGGATTCAATTGAAAAATTGATAAGTCAGCTGCCAAATAATTGTCCGCAAAAAGAGGCGCTTAGACTAGCTATTCAGAAAACATCTGCCAATACCATACGGGGGTTTCCAATAAAGAAAGTCAATGATTGGGATCGGTTGAAAATACATGTCGCTAAGGAACTTTTTTTCGCTGATCTTGTTAAATATGAGTCGAAAATTCGTTCAGTCTGTATCTCCTTAAAGCCTAACAGCTATCGTACATATCTAAAACATATGTACGAGATTGAATCTACCGACAATATTGCCTGTCAACTTTGTCATGAAGAATTTTTGAATTTTGAGGGGCCTCAACTACTCGAACGATTACCTAAGGAGATAAATCCGTTACATCTGTGTTTATGCCAAAACTGTAAGCGAGAATATCAAATTATTAGAAGCAATTCAAAAAAAATGGAAGAGATTACAGATTCAATAAAACAATTAAATCAAAATGATATTTCTTCAGCTAAAGAACATGTTGATATTCAAATAGACCAAAATAAAACCCTATGGTTCACTCAACGACATATTGCTGAAATTCAGGAAATTCTCAATTTAATTGAATAGATTTAAAAATATTATTATGGAGCCTAAGTACCGCGCCAGAGTTCAAGGCGAATCCTTGCAAGGGAAAATTCGGGAATATGAGTTCAGGATTTATGATGAATTTATTTATCCCGTATATTTTGGAGTGTTGACATTATTCGCCTTTTTATACCTGATAAATATATTTTTAGAGTATGGCTTTTAAAGAAATCAAGAAAATTATTAATAACTAGGCTGCTTACTCTGACTGGGAGAAGCACGACGAAAGTTATGCTGGAATCTTTGAACAGGTGGAAAACTTTAAGAAAAATAAACTGTCTTGCAAAAAAAATCGTCATAAACGAGAGATAATAAATATCTTTAACATCCCATGAGATATTTTATTTTTCTTTTTACATTGTTTCTTGTTGCTTGCTCTGAATATCCAGAAATGGAAATGGATATTTTAGCTCAGCATATTTATTCGCAAAATCCTATAGATTTAGATAGTCAAAATAAAGAATATGTGGCAATGCTTGCTAAGTCTTTCGGAATGAAAGAGGATGAAATTGTTGACATCCAAAAACATATTTTGTCAAAGAAAACTACAAGCAGAATGAAACTAGATTATGAAGCAGCTCTTCATAAAAAGATTTTTGAACTTAAACAACGAAATAGAAAATCCGCCCAAAAGGATTTTATTGTCAATGTTCTTGCTCCATATTTAGATGATTTGAGTCGAGGACATATTTATAAGTCAGGGTTAGAGAATGAAGTATTTGAGCGAGAAATATGTGAACTTTATGAAAAGTTTTTTTCTGAAGCTAATGCGGCACAATCAATGAGAGATTTTATGAATGCAGCTAAAATTTACTTTAGTGGAGAATCTTTTAATGTGGATTATTTAAATACAATCAATGGAAATTTGCTAAAGCATGGATTTTTTTTGGATTTTGAATTACAATCCATGGCAAGTATTTTAAAAGTTCAGGACACTTTGTTACCAATGACATTATATAGGGATGATTCATTAGCCGTGATAAAGCTAAAACGTTTTATTCCTGGGTTAATGCCATCAAAAGTGGGTTTTTACACTATTGGTATGCGCTATGTAGTAGTTCTTGATGATATGACCTTAGTTCGAGCAGAAGCAGATTCTATGGAATTAGTTCAAGGGAAATCTTATAGAAAATATAATGATATTCGTATTGAAAGATTCTGGCGGTCTTTGGGATTGGATTTAAACTTGCAGAAAGCAAGCGAAATTTATAACATTCTTTTGAAAAAAGATTTTGAAGATAAATCCTTGGCTTACATAAAAAAGGCTGCGGAATTGAATACAACTATTCACGAAGCAAAGCATATTGTGGATCAGATTGAACACCCAGAATTAACATTGAATTTAGATGCAGAATTTTCGGCTCATGTAACAGAGACTATTTTTAGCCCCGTTCCTAATGTGGCATTACTTTCTGCAATTCAACGATTGGAAAGGTATGCTATGCATCAAAGGCTTTCTCGTTTGAATCAGGTGGTTGTGAATTTGTGGCAAATAGCAATGCTTAGTGCTTATAAAGAAAAATACACGAATGATTCATTACAACAGGATTTAATAGAACTTTACAACAACTATCGCACGATTCGTGAAAATGCCTCTTTTGAATCCTTAGACGAATTTACTGAAAAGGTGATAAAAAAGTTATAAACAGCTCGGTATGACTTGTTTTACCTATTCCAGCCGGAATGGCCGTCGCCGTAATAAAGTGGTTCGTCGTTTTCATCGTTACTAGTAAAATGTGCAGAGCCTTTTACGCCAAGCCAGGCGCGCATTTTTTTGATTCGCGTTGCGGAGTCTTTTATTTGGCTCGAATTTTCGCCTTGTGGGTGCGAAATTTTGCTTTGCTGCTGCAAACGATTTTCTTGATTTCTTTTAGGCGATTCTTGCATATTTTTCCTTTCTTTATTGCTAAATAAATTAGTAAAAGAAGAAATACAAAAAAAGAGCTTTTATAAAGCAATCGGCGAAGGATCCCTTCGCCGATTGCTTTAAATTTTACCTTAATCTGATTTGAATTATTTTAAAGTAATTGATTTTTTAGAAAGGGTTTTTCCTGCAGATTCTATACAAACCATATAACTGCCGGCAGGAAGTTTCTTTAAATCTATCGTAGCATTTCCAAAAACTTTTTTGTTGAATACTAGTTTTCCCTTCGCATCAAATAATTTGAAATCAGAGGCTTCTTGTGCCTGCAAATACAAAGTGCGATTTTGTAAAGCAAAAACAGGAGTTTTTGAAGCCAAGTGTTTCTGAATATTCAAACCGACATTTGTTCCTTCTGGAGCGCCGAAAATAAGACCTCGTCCAACAGAACTCATATAAACTAAGCCAAAGACATTCATATCGCCCACCACAAAGTTTCCGTTGCCTGGCCCGCCAAATTGGTGAGCGTCATCATTAATGCGAATCCAGGATTCTCCCTTGTCTGTAGAACGATAAAGTCCTAATGGATTTTCTGCTCCGCCAGCGACACCCCAAATGAAAATGGTTTCATAACCAGCGCCTTCTTTTGCTTTTCCAAGTCCAACAGAAATGGCAGTAGAAACGGCAGGCAAACGAGTCCAAGTGTTTCCGCCATCTTCACTATAAGCAAGCCCATTTTCAGAATAGCCTTTTTGAAGCCAAACTTGTGATTGATCTAGTGGTACCCACAAGTGGCCCTCTTTTCCAGGAACTGTTCGAATTAAACCACCGCCGTTGTAATATTCACCAGCGGCATCATTCTGGAGCCTTGTGCCAGCATTTGCGAAAGTAGCACCTTTATCGGTGGAAACCTTTAAATAACCTTGTGCATCAACTAAATAAAATTTTTCAGCATTCACTGGGTCAGGAACGATTCTTGCGTATTGGCTTTGTCCATCAAGTCCTTGAACCTTTTCCCATGTTTTTCCATTATCTGCAGTGCGGTAAACATCGCTGCTATTGTCGGGCCTGTGTAAAATTACTTCTCCATCGGCAGACATAGAAAGAGTTCCTTGAGAGCCTTTGAGAGTTGTTTCTAATTTTGTCCACGTTTCTGCATTATCATCCGAACGATACATTACATCGCTTGAAATTCCGGTGCCTGTGGAGTAATCTGTAACATGACCTGTACGAACAAATGAACCTGAAAGTGGAGCATAGCCAAGACTATTTGTAGTTCCGATATTTGGAGAATGCCTTGGGGTACTTTTCGCAATATCGGTGTAACGCGCACCATCATAATCACCAATAGCAGTTACAAGAGGGCCGCCGGGAATACTTACGATATCTAAAGGAACTGTTTCTTCAATGCCTTTAGATTGAAATTTCCAAACAGGCACTTTTGCAGAAATATCATCTGTTTGAAATACGCCGTTTCCGCTAGTCACCCAAGCTTCTTTAGTGTTGAATGGATTGAATTCAATAGAGCCAGCCCAGTGAATTACATTGCCTAAAATCCAGCTAGTTCCGTTTGCATCTGCGTTTACACCTGCATTATAATCTTGCCCATGAGTCCAGGTATTTCCGCCATCAAGAGAAACGTAAATTCGGTCTCCCCAACCATCGATTCCTTCTTTGTAATAATGGCGCCCGCCGTAGAAACAAAGCGTTGTGGCAATAATGTGCTTTGGGTTTTCCGGGTTAATAGAAATGCCTCCAAAACCATGGCTTGCGCTTTGGCTTCCGTCTCCCATGCGAGCTTCTGTGCTACCATCTTGGAAAGGCGTTATGTTTGTCCAAGTTCCAGAAGAAATGTTGTATTTATAAATGGCACCTTTAGAAACTGAATGTGGACCGGGAGAACTTGAGTAAGTGAGGAAAAGATTTCCGTCTGCGATTTTTGCTCGGTTTGGCATTAAATTAGCAGGACTGCCAGAAATTAAATTCCAAGTGGCTCCGCCATCTTTACTTACATATAAATTATCAGAAGTCTCTGAAATTCCCATATAAAGAACTTTAGAACTCCCGTCAGCGTTTTTTCCTTGCGTTTCATCAAAAAGAACAAAGCTAATTCCGTTTACATTTGTTAAGCCATTTCCTGTAGCACTAGAAAGCGCAACCTCATATACATTAGTCCAAGATTTTCCGTAATCAGTACTTTTGAAAAGACCTTTTGTGCGACTTCCGCAGAAAAGAATGTTTGGCATATTAGGGTCAACGACTAATTTTTCACCGGTTTGCCTACCCATACCATTTCCGTGAGCGAAAAATTCTACATAAGAAGTGTCCCAAGATTCTCCATAATTTTCGCTTCTGAGAATAGCGGTGCGGCCGTCGCTAAAGTAACCGGTTCCAGCCAGAACATAAATGCGCTTTGGGTCTGTTGGGTCAATAGCGAATGCTTCAGCGCCGTAAAGACCGACATCTTTTTGGCTAATCCAATCGGTGAGCGGAACCCATTTGCTCTCTTCAAAATTATAGCGATAAACACCACCAACATCAGTACGAGCGTATAAGAGATTTTCTTGTTTGGGGTGAAAGAGAACGGCGTTGACAAATCCGCCCCCATCAAAACGAACATTTCCCCATTCATATTTTTCTGCAAAAACGGCAACAAAACTGAAAAAGAGAATAAGAGCTAATTTTTTCACGAAACACTCCTTTGTAAAAGTCTTTCTAAATATATTTTTATTTTAATTTATTGAAAACATAAAAACTTTAAAAAATAAGTTTTCGTAAATTACTTGAAAATAAATTTATCAAGTAGAATTGCTCTTGAATAGGAGTTTCTTGTGAGAAGAAAAGATTGTGAAATTACGGATGAAGAAAGTATTCTAAAAATTGTTGAGAAATGTAGTACTTGTCATGTGGCGATGATTGATGAGTCTAATGCAAATTTCCCTTATGTGATTCCATTGTCTTTTGGATTCACTTTGCAAGAGGGTGTATTAGAGTTGTATTTTCATTGTGCGAAATTAGGGAAAAAATTGGATTGTTTGAAGAAAAATTCCAAGGTGGCTTTTAGTATGTGCTATGAAGGTGAAATTGAAATTTTTGAAAATGATTTGTGTGAAAGCAGTCGGTTTTATGAAAGCGTAGTGGGGCAGGGTGAAGTCAAATTTATTGAGTTGCCGGAAGAAAAATGCAAAGCACTTTCTTTGTTAATGAAACATCAAGCCGTATGTGCAAATGTTGAAAAAAAAGATTTTGAATTTTCTCCTGAAATGGTTTCTTCTATAATGGTATTTAAAATTACTAGTAATCATTTTTCAGGAAAAGCGAAATTAGCTAGAAAATAAAAAGAACGCCTTGTTTTGCGCCTCCAACTTATAAAAAAGAAGCGGTGTTATGGTTTAAATCTTTTGCCATGAGAGAATCCTTTTTCTATCTTTGCCGTTGAATTTTTTATCGGAGGCTAAAAATGGCGCTTCAATTTTACAACACTGCATCGCGAAAGAAAGAATTGTTCACTCTCCCGGAAGGCGTTCCTGCTGTGCGCATGTATTGTTGTGGCCCAACAGTGTATCATTTTGCTCATATCGGAAATCTCCGCACTTATATTTTTGAAGATTTTTTAGTGCGCACTTTGAAGTATTATGGCTTTAAAGTGAATCATATTGTGAATATTACCGACGTGGGGCATTTGACTTCTGATGCCGATGATGGCGACGATAAAATGGAAAAGGGCGCAGCTCGTGAAGGTAAGTCTGTTTGGGATATTGCAAAGTTCTATACAGACGCTTTTATGGCAGATTGCAAGCGTTTGAATATTCAAGAACCAACACGCTGGACTCGTGCTACTGAACATATTCAAGAACAAATTGATTTGGTGAAAACTTTAGAAGAAAAAGGTTTTACTTATCGCACTAGTGATGGAATTTATTTTGACAGTTTGAAGTTCCCTCGTTACGCTGATTTTGCTCGGTTAGATGTTGAAAATTTGCGAAAGGGTAGCCGAATTGATATGGGTGAAAAAAAGAATGCAACTGATTTTGCTCTTTGGAAATTCAGCCCGACAGATAAAAAGCGTGCCATGGAATGGGACAGCCCTTGGGGCGTTGGGTTCCCAGGTTGGCATATTGAATGTTCTGCCATGGCGATGAAATACAATGGCCCTACTCTTGATATTCATTGCGGTGGGACAGATCACATTCGAGTGCATCATACAAATGAAATTGCTCAAAGTGAATGTGCGAATGGCGTTCCTTTTTCAAGGTTCTGGATGCATGGCGAATTTTTGCGACTAGACGGTTCAAAGATGAGTAAATCTAGTGGCGAATTTTTAACGGTTTCTCTTTTGATGGAAAAAGGTTTTAATCCTCTTGATTACCGTTATTTTGCACTTGGAAGTCATTACAGAAATTATCTGAATTTTAGTTATGAATCTTTAGAAGGCGCTCGTGAAGCATTGAAAAGTTTGCATAAGAAAACAGATCCGTTAATTGGAAAGGCTACAAGCATTGAAAGCGAAAAAGCAAAGGCTTTCCAAAACGAATTCTGTGAAGCGATTGGCGACGATTTGAATATGCCTCGTGCGCTTGGTATTTTAAACACCATGTTGAAAAGCGATTTAGATGACGGCGAGAAAGCTGCTCTTGTGCTTGATATGGATAAAATTTTTGGTTTAAAACTTGATGAACCAAGAGAAGAATTTGAAAAGAAAATTGATGGCGTTGATGTAGAAAAAATTGAAAGTTTGATTGCTGCACGTAAAGTGGCTCGTGAAAATAAAAATTGGGCGGAAAGTGATAGAATCCGAGATGAACTTGCGGCTATGAACGTTATGATTAAGGATTCTAAAGAAGGAACAACTTGGGAAATAAAATGAGTTCTAAAACGCTTTTGGTAATCGCTACCGGAAACGCCGGAAAAATCCGGGATTTTGCAGGAATTCTTGGAAATGAACGCTTTGAATATAAAACGCTCAAAGATATTGGTTTTGAAGGTGATATAGAAGAAAATGCTGACACTTTTGCAGGAAATGCTAAAATTAAGGCGAAGGCTGTAGCTGATTTTTTGCATGAAAAAAAGATTTCTGCTTGGGTTTTGGCAGACGATTCCGGATTAGAAGTGTTTGCTTTAGGTGGCGCTCCTGGTGTTTATTCAGCGCGCTATTCGGGCGTTCATGGAAACGACCTTTCAAACAACGAACTTTTGCTAAAAAATCTTGAAAATATTGAAGATCGCTCGGCAAGATATTACTGTGCATTGGCGTTACTTCATTCTGATTTTCCGGAAAAAGAAGTGCAGATTTTTGAAGGGGAATGTCGCGGTCGAATTGGGTATGAACCTGTTGGAACGCTCGGTTTTGGTTATGATCCGCTTTTTATTCCAGATGGATTTTCTACCACTTTTGCTCAAATGGAAATTTCAGAAAAGAAAAATTTAAGTCACCGAGGGAATGCGATTCGTAAGCTCTCGATTTAGCTTATTTTAAAGAAAGAGGGATTCTTTTAAAACTACGCATAATTTGCGTAGTTTTTCTTTGTTGTTTTGATTTTGTGCGTTGAAATTATTTCTGTTTTTCATTTTGTCTAGTGTTAGTATTGGAAGTATTAGCAATTTTGCTATCTTTGGGCCTGAAAACGGAAATCTTAAAATTTCCGCTAAAAAGGAAAGAGAAATGAAAACATTGAAAGAAGAAGCTTTGGCTTATCATGCTGCAGGAACTCCAGGTAAAATTGCTGTGGTTCCTACAAAGCCACATACGACTCAGAAGGATTTAGGTCTTGCTTATACTCCGGGTGTTGCTGAACCTTGTCTTGAAATTGAAAAAAATCCAGAGCTCGCTTATGAATATACAACGAAGGGAAACTTGGTAGCAGTCATTTCTAATGGTACTGCTGTTCTCGGGCTTGGTAATATTGGGGCGCTTGCTGGCAAGCCTGTGATGGAAGGTAAAGGTCTTTTATTTAAGGTTTATGCTGGCGTTGATGTTTTTGATATTGAAGTAAATGAAACTGACCCTAAAAAGTTTGTTGAGGTGGTTAAAGCGATTGCTCCTACATTTGGTGGAATCAACTTAGAAGATATCAAAGCTCCGGAATGTTTTGAAATTGAAGATGCCTTAAAACGCGATTTAGATATTCCTGTAATGCACGATGACCAACATGGAACTGCAATCATTTCCGCTGCTGGTATTTTGAATGCATTAGAAGTAGTTGGAAAAAAACTTGATGAAGTGAAAATGGTGGTGAGTGGGGCTGGAGCAGCTGCTTCTGCTTGCACGAAGCTTTACCTTTCTCTTGGTCTTAAAAAGGAAAATCTTTTGATGCTCGATAGTCAGGGCGTGATTCGTAGCGACCGTGAAAAATTGAGCGAAGCAAAAAAGATTTTTGCTACTGATCGTAAGGATGCTTACACATTAGCCGATGCGTTGAAAGGAGCGGATGTTTTCCTTGGCGTTTCTAAAGCGAATGTTTTAACTCGCGAAATGATTCGCACTATGGCTGATAATCCGATTGTATTTGCTTGCGCTAACCCAAATCCAGAAATTACTTACGAAGAAGCTAAGGCTTCTCGTGATGATTTGATTTTAGGAACAGGGCGTTCAGATTATCCAAACCAAGTGAATAACGTGCTTGCATTCCCATATATTTTCCGCGGCGCTTTAGATGTTCGTGCAACTACTATTAACGAAGAAATGAAGCATGCAGCGGTTTATGCTATTGCAAAAGTGGCTCGCGAAGAAATTTCCGAAGAACTTCAGAAATCTCACCATTTAGAGGGTTTGTCTTTTGGACCGGAATATTTGATTCCTAAGCCATGGGATCCTCGTTTGCTTCCTGAAGTTGCTTTGGCTGTAGCAAAGGCTGCCGTTGAAAGCGGTGTTGCTCGTAAGCCAATTTCTGATTGGGACGCTTATTATGAAAAGTTAAAAAATATGAAACGTGTTTAAAAGAACACATTTATATTTGATAGAAATCTCGGCGGACTTTTCAAGTCCGCCGAGATTTTTTTTTGCCATAAAAAATTATCTAATTAAATGGATTTAAATAAAAAATATTCTTGCTAGATTTGCGAACATGAGTTCGAACATTCGCACTATATTAATGCCTTTAGCGATTTTTTTAGGAATACTTTTTCCGCAATTTCACGGACTATCAAATTTCTTGCCATTTTTTATTGGCATCATGATGTTTCTCACATTTATTTCCCCGGTTCCTCCGCAAGAACATCATTTTACTTTTAAAATAGAAATGCGTTCGCTTGCCACGGGAATGATTCTTGTCTCTTTACTCGTTGCCGGAACATACCTATTTAATTTTCCTAAAGAAATTCTTTTAGCGGGAATTCTTTTAGCATTAAGCCCACCAGCAAACGCAGCGCCGGCGATGGCGAAAATTCTTGGCGGAAATCCGGTATTAATGTTCAAGATATTTATTATCGGTCATGTGATTGCCTGTTTTTCAATACCACTAGTTTTTGGATTTTTTACTGGCAATACTTCATTTGAAGTTTACCTAGAAATGGCAAAAGCCATTTTTAATAAAATGCAATCCATTGTCACTATTCCGCTTGCTTTGGCTCTCGGCATTAGAGCTTTTAATCCGCGCGTTGCTGATAAATTTCTTCGTTTTCAGAAATACACAATTTTCGTTTGGTCGTTTTCAGTATTTGTAATACTCAGTCATGCCAGTTTTAAAATTCGGCACATGGAAAATATGAATTGGAATTTGTTCTTTGCAATGGCAATTCTCTCACTTTCTTTTTGTGTACTGCTTTTTATTTTCGGTTGGTTTTCGGGTAAACCCAAATACCCAATAGAATCATCGCAAAGTTTAGGGCAGAAGAATACAGTTTTGATTATTATTTTGGCACAAACATTTGCAAAAGAATGGCCGCTTGTTGTTTTAGGCCCGATTTGGTATGTGATTTGGCAAAATTTAGCGTTAAGTTATATGAATGCGAAAGTAAAAAGAACGCCTGTCAAAGAAAAATAAAACAAATAAATTACTATTTAGCTGAATTTATATATAATTAAAGCAAAGGAAATTCCTATGAGTTTAAAATGGAAAAACCGGGAAATCGAATTGCTTTTATTGACTTAGCTAAAGGCTTGTGTATTATGCTTGTGGTGTTTCATCATACGGCAAGCACTTTTGGCTTAGAGCATTATCCGCTTAAAATGGCATTTGCTTCATTTCGAATGCCATTGTATTTTTTCCTTTCTGGTATGTTCTTTAAAACCTATCGAGATTTTCTGGATTTCTTATGCCGCAAAACAAATAAATTACTAATTCCATTCACTTTCTTTTTTATTTTCACTTCCTGTTTACTTCCCATTCTTTTAGCATATTTCGGGCTTCGTCACGCACCTCCTTCAAATGTTTGGGTTTCATTCTTTTTTAAAGAAAATTTTCCGAACATTCCAATTTGGTTTTTGTTAGGCTTGTTCTTTTCGAATCTTTTATTTTATTTATCATTTCGAATTTCTGAAAAATTTAAAAATTCTGCTCGTATTTTAATTCTTGGGTTAATATCTATCAGCCTAGGCGCTCTCGGATTTTTATTAGGAAAATTACAGATAAATTTACCTATGTTTATTGATTCAGCAATGATTTCTATGCCGTTCTTTTTTGCCGGTTATTTCACGAAACATCATACAAAATTTTTATATACCAAAAGAAAAATTTGGAATGTTCCTCTAGCAATATTGCTCTTTGCAATTCCTGCGTTATTTTGTACAGAGTCGATTCATTATCTAGAAAATAAAACAGAGATGGCTTTTTCTTTAATATATGTTTTTGGTTTAAGCGGAACGTTATCTATTTTATTGATTTCAAAAGTTTTTCAGAAAATTCCATTGATTTCTTATTTTGGGCGTTATTCTATTATCGTTCTTTTGATTCATGGATGGGTAATCTGGGCTTTAGTGCAAGTTTATCATCGATTTCATTTACACTTTTCTTCTTTAGTAGCGACTGCTTTAATTTTCGTATTGAGTGCTTTAATTTGTCTTGGATTTATTCCTTTGTTCAGAAAATTTTTACCTTGGGTGTGCGCTCAAAAAGATTTAATCGTTCGAAAATGAAATTATTTTTCTAGTCCGTATTTCCTAAAATATTCGGCAAAGTGAAGCGCTCCTGATGCATAAACGGAAATTTGAGCGGAATCATTGGCCAGTAACGGAAATGCTGTGCGGATGGCGTAAGCAAAAGTGGTGGAATCATTTTTTTGGGAACTCGCTTCTTTCAAAAGTTTTGCTGCTGAATCCGGCGGAAATCGGTTCAATAAATTCAAAGAATCTAATGGGTAAAGTGCTGTATAAAATGCCAATACGTTTTCTGGAGGAATTTCTTGTTTTTTAGCAGCAATTGCGGTAGGAAGTGCAAGAATTTCGTCTAAATGCCAAGGTTTTCCGTTGTAAGCAATAGAAAGAAAAGCTCCGTGAATAGATTCTGAAAATTGAACGTTATAATATTTACCTAGGCGTTTTTGAAGAAGTTTTCTTGTGCGGATTCCTCTATTTTTAAAACTTTTAAATCCTTTGATTTGTAAATAAATTTGCTTTTCATTTTGAACTCGCAAGGTGGGGCGAATATCTTTATTTGCAATTTCTTTTAAGGATTTTAAAGCGGTAGGAATAATGGCAACTAGTTCCGGAGTGATAATCGGTAATTTTTCTTCTATTTCAATTAGTTTTGAAAATTCCTCTTTTTGAATCAATTCATAAGAAAATTGTCGGTAAGCTTCTGCGCTATTTGGAATGTCTTTTTTTATTGTTATGTAACGATAAATTTCTATTCCTGAAAACAAAAGAAAAAAGAAGATGGCGGCGTAAATGATAATTCTCTTGAATTCTAGTTGCGCATAATTTTTTAGAATACGTCTTCTGGCTCTTCCGATTCGATTGAACCGAAAATAGAGCAAAGAAAAAAACAGAAGAATGATAGGTATCCAAATTAACTTCACTACATCGAATATAATCTTTTCTGAATTAAAGAGAATTTCTATTTTTTTGTCTATGGATAAAAATTTGAAAAAAATTGTAGTTATTGGTGATCGTGTTTTGTTAAAACCTGTAACTGAATCTAACATCACCGGTGGTGGCTTGTATTTACCTCCAAGCGTTAAAGATAGCCATGCCGTTCATACAGGCGTTGTTATGAAAATCGGGCCAGGTTATCCAATTCCTATTCCTCATGAACCAGACCAGTTTTTAACGGAAAATTCCGAGACAGTGAATTACATTCCGCTTCAAGTTCATGAAGGAGACCAGGCTCTTTATTTGCACAGTGCTGGTACAGAAATAGAAGTCAATCACGAACGCTATGTGATTGTACCTCAAAATGCCATCTTGCTCGTTTTCCGAGAAGATTTTTCAGATTTGGAAAACTTATAGCCGCTTACATTAATTGTTTGGAAGGGGAGAATCCATAAACAATCGAACTTCCTTCAAGAGTTGAATCATCTTGTTGGATTGTTCGAATTTGTGTTTGATAATTCCTTGAATTTTGTGATAATATTCTGAATTATAAAATGGATCGTCCGTGTAAGATTTAAGCGATTTATAAATGGTTTTTAATTGGATCATTGCAGAAGCATAGTTTTCTACAGCAGAATCTAAATATTGCCTAAATTCTTCAAATGCTTTTTGGTTTGTTGCTATTTTTTCTTGGTTGTTTACTTCAATTACTTTAGCGGGTAATCGAGCAAAATGTTCAAAGGATTTTGTTGCCATTGAGCTTGCCATAGAACGCAGGCCAGTTCCTTTTACAGAAGAATCAATTGAAATGGTGCAAATAGAAGAACCATTAAAGTTACAAAGCACACGTTTTTCTTTTTGACGTAACTCGTTAAATGGATGGAACGATTCATGAGTCCCAATGTATTCTTCTGGAGCGTAAAGAGGAATGGTTTCGCCGGCAATGGTTACGGTGTATTTTATGCAACTTGTATTTGCAAAAGAAACAGTGTCATAAATATCAGCCGTGGCGTTTAGTAAATGCTCTGCTGTGGAACGCAATTGTTCTTCTTCCTCTTCTACATTACCGACAATAGGAATGTCTTTTAATAAAATACTTTCGAAGTGCTTGAAAAATTCAGGCATCAAAATATCTTTGTTTCTTGATCTTGTCCAAATCGGCATGCCAAGTAAGAATGTATCTGTTAAGCAAACTTCGTCTCTTTCGTTACAGAACGCGATGGTTTTCAATAAATTTAAAAGACCTTTCCATTTGCTAATAGAAACGTAGATTTGATGCTCTGCACAAGTGTCGTTTAATTTTCCGATGAGCTCTAAAACTTCATCAGAAATTTTCACTTTTTTAATTTGTGAAAGCCATGCGGTTTTTTCTTCAGGTTTGATTTGCAGTTCTTTTGGAATTTCAAAAGAAGATTCGTCGTAATAAGAAGAAAGTAGGTGCTTTAAACCTTCTGCAGAAACAGAGTCTGGAATAGAAAGAGAGATGGTTACGCTATCAATAATGCCAGCTTCGCTCAAAGTACTTTCTGCACGACGATGCCCTGTAATTATAATTGGCTTATCGTCAAATTCTTGAAATACAATTTGTAATGCTTTTTTTGTTTCAGTATTTTCTCCATCAAAGTCTCTGAAATGCACCATGTCAAAATCATCGAATTTTTCTGGAAGTGTTAAATGCCTTCTGCCGAATCTAAGCGTTCTATTTTCAAAAAAAGCTTGTTTGACTCGGCTAATTAGTAAAGACTTTCCAGACCCCATTCTTCCGCATACATAGATTGGTCGGTTTGTTAAAATTGAAAGGAAAATAATTTGCAGAAAGACATCTCTTTCTACAATGCCATTATTTAGCGTTTTCATTAAATTTCGAATGCGTTCTTTTAGCTCCATAAAAACTCCCAATTTTTGCCTTGTAATTTGCTTGTTGGCAAGAATCTAGTTTATTAAATATAACATAAAAAGTTAATTTTGAAGTATGTTTTCTGGAAAAGGTATTTTATTGGTTCAATTAGGTTCTCCCGAAGGATTAAATCTCAAAAAAATCGGGGAATATTTGTATGATTTTTTAGGCGATCCGCATACTTTAGGAAACCCTCCGCCATTTTGGAAGTTGTTGTTGCGTTTTTTGATTATTCCAATGAGCAGAAAAAAATCCTTGGCGAAATACTCTCGAATGTTTGAAGCCAATGGCTTTACAGAAATGCCTTTAGTTTCGATTTCAAGAAGTTTTTTGTTTCGTTTGCGAAAAGAACTTCCAAATATACCGATTGAACTTGCTTATCAGTATGGTTGTTCTCCGAGATTAGAAGAATCAATTCAAAAATTTTCTGCTCTTGGCGTAAAAGAAATTTGTGTTGTTCCTTTATACCCGCAGCGTTCAGGAGTCACAAGCGGAGCCGTTTTCGACCAAGTAAAAAAAGCGATTTCTAAAACATCTTTTCAAGGTCAAGTTTTAGCCGCCGATGGTTTCTGCTATCATAAATCTTGGGCCCGAGAAATTGCAAAAAGTATTCAAGAAAAATATTCTCCATCTATTCCTCTAGTTCTTTCTTTTCATGGAGTTCAGGAAGCAAGAATCAAACAGGGCGACCCTTACGAAAAAGATTGCGAGGCAAGTGCAAAATTAATTGGAGATTTTTTAGGTGTAAAACCAATCATTGCTTATCAAAGCAAGTATGGGAAAAGCAAGTGGATAGGTCCATCTCTTTTATCAGTTCTTTCTGAACTTTCTTCTGAACATAAAAAAATTGTCGTGGCAACTCCTGCATTTACCGCCGATAACTTGGAAACTATTTATGAAATTGATGAAGAAGCGAGGGAATATTTTGAATCTCTTGGCGGAAAAGAATTGGTTCGTGTTCCTTGTTTGAACGATTCAGAATCTTGGGTAAAAACTTTTGCGCATGAAATTTTACCCGAACTTTCTTATCGCCCGTTGGAGTAATATGAAGGCGGCGTTATTTTCTATTCTCATTTTATTTTTTGCGATTCACTTGCAGGCATCGGAAAAACCGTTTCAGCGTTTTTCGGCACTTCCTGTGCTAGCGTATTCAGAAGAAACAAGTTTGCAATATGGTGCCATGTTATTACTTTTTTTTAAACCCGTAGAAGGCGGCACTCAAGTTTCTACCATTGATTTAGTTGCATTAGGAAGTCTTGAAAATCAATATCAGCTGCGCACGAAACCTCACTTTTATTTTTTAGGTGATAAGCTTTTTTTGCCTTCTGAATTCAGCATTTCAAAATGGTGTGGATCTATTTATGAACGCAGTGCAGAAGGTTCCTTTGACCCATTAGACGATTACGAAAATTTTCATTTTTATGGCAAGCTCCCTTTGGAAATGAACTTTGGAATTCCTAATTCTTTACCAGTTCGTTACGGTCTTGTTTTCGAAACAGATTATCGCGAAAATACATTAGATTCTGCCTGGCAAATTTCAAAGAGATTTCAAGACGGATTTTTTGCTGGCGTTGGTTATTCTTTGGCGTATGATTCTCGAGATAATTTTAATTGGCCGACGCGCGGTTTTTACGCTCGCTTTGAAGAAAATTTTTATTTCGGAGACTTTTCATTTCATCGCGAAAAACTCGATTTCCGAACTTACTTCCCAATCATTTGGAACACAACATTTTCCATTGGCGCACTTTGGCAACAAAGTCGCGGTTCTTCCATTCCGTTTGATTACTTATCGGGGCCAGATGGTACCGCCCGATTCCGCGGCGTTGATTCACACATTTGGAACGATACTCAAGCGATAATTTGGCAATTTGAACTTCGCAAAACATTGTTTTGGCGTCTTGCGGGAACAATCTTTTTTGAAACATTGCAAAGCGGGCCTCATTTTGGAAAACTTTTTTCAAATCAAATACATACTTCTGTTGGATTCGGTGGGCGTTTAGCGCTGAATAGAAGCGAAAAACTTTACGCCCGAGGAGATATTTCCCTAATCGATGGTAAGCACATAGGCTTAACAATTTACTTACGCGAAGCGTTTTAATTTGTTTGTATAAAATTATTTTGTCTGGCGTTTCCGCCTTTTGGCGGTCGCTCCTTCACGCTATATTTTCTCGGTTCTAAAAAAGCCCCGAGAAAATTTCGTGCAGCCACCTTTGGTGTCCTCACCCATTCGGGTATCAGTCGCTAACGCAAAAATTATTCAGGAAGTAGTTTTACATCTAATTCGTGCGGGCCTGCATCAATCACGAGCGCCCGGCGAATCGTTCCGACAGAACCATCACCTTCTACAACTCGAACAATATCATCAACATCTAAAGAATTACCTTCAGATCTTCCGTAAAAATGGAACTCGCTTTCATCGGCCACTTCATCAAGTATTACAGAAATTTCTTTGCCGATCAAAGCTTCGTTTTTCTCTAACGAAATTTCTTCTTGAAGTTCTGTTACCAAAGAAAGCCGTTGCCTGGCCGTTTCCTCCGAAACCGCCGGCAACCTTAATTTTTCAGCCACCGTTCCTTCTTCAGGACTATAAACAAATCCGCCTAAATGCTCAAAACGAATTTCTTCAAGCAACTCCATTAAATCTTCAAAATCTTCTTCCGTTTCTCCAGGAAATCCGACAAGTACTGTAGTACGAAGCGTAACTCCAGGAATTTTTTCGCGAATATTCAAAAGCATTTTTCGCAATTCATCTTTTGAATAACGACGACACATTGATTTTAAAACCTTGTCGCTTGCATGTTGAATTGGCAAATCGATATACTTACAAAGTCTTTTTTCTGAAGCAATCAATTCTAGAAGTTCGTCTTCAATAAAAGCTGGGTACCAGTAAAGCGTTCTAATCCAAGGAATGTTGGTTTCTTTTAAAAGCGCCTTTAACAAGTCAATAAGAAAACCGTCTGGCGCGTTTTTTTCGTGTCCATAGTAAGTGGTGTCTTGAGCAATCAAGGTCAATTCTTGCACGCCACTTTTTTCTAAAGCTTTAGCTTCTTTTACAATATCTGCTATGCTTCTAGAAACTTGTCTTCCGCGAATTCCCGGAATCGCGCAATATGCGCATTGTCTATCGCAACCTTCTGCAATTTTCAAATAAGCGTGATGTTCAATTCCTGAAAGGTTTAATCGCATGGGGTAAGAATCAACACTTTCTTCTAAAAGTCCCATGCTTTTCAAAAGCTCGCCTGGCTTATAGGTGCCGGCCCAAAAATTAACTTCGGGTAATTCCTTTTTTAAATCTTCGCCGTAACGTTTGCTTAGGCAACCCGTAACAATGATTTTTTGCCCTTCCTTTCTAGAGTCCAAATGATAAAGAATCGTATCAATTGCTTCTTCTTTAGCAGGCTCTATGAAACCACAAGTATTAATCAAAATGTAGTCGGCTTCTTCTGCACTTTCTACTGTAGTAAAACCTTGGTGCAAAAATTCGGTCACTAAACATTCTGCATCTACTTGGTTTTTGGAACAACCAAGATGTACTGTAAAAATTCGATTCTTTAATTTAGGCATATTGACAATATAGAAACGTTTGAATGAATTCATTTTTATTGTTATTTGTTAAATAAAAAATTCCTCCGCCTTTGGCGGAGGAAAATATACTTGAACTGAATGCTTGTTATTCTTCAGCAGTTTCTTCTACAGAATCTTCAGTAGGTTCTTCTACAGTTTCTGTTGAAGATTTTTTTGCCTTATCTTTAATAGGAGCGTCTTCGCCAAAAGACTGTTTGAAGTAAAGCACATTCGTGGTGTAACTTGTTTTGGTTCCGAAATCTACGCCAAGAACTGGGTGGTATGAAGCGCCAAGCGAGAAGCTAATAGAAAGTCCCATACGGAATCCATTTTTTCCATCAACAGAAAGAGTTGGGAAAATTTCAGCACCATAGGAATCAGGGTCTTCTGAAATTAAATGCCCTGAAGATTCCATTGTAGAAGTTTCATAACCTAGAGAAAGCATCACTTCAAAGAATTTAAGAGGTTTGTAGCCAAGAACTACCATAAAATGCATGGTTGTGAAATCTAGTTCAAGCGTTCCGCGGTAATCTTCTGGTTGATAGCCGATGCCAGCAAAATTCATTCCAAAAGCTAAACTTACGTCAAACGGGTGTAATGCTTTTGGCAAGTTATGCAAAAAGAGGTGACCAACACTATATTGCAAACCAAATCCGAACAAATTAAATGATTGTAATTCACTAATGGCTGGAAGTAACATTCCGCGAAGAGCAATTCTTGCATGGTAAAAACTTCCTGCAAGTTGCAAATACGGGTATGTGAAAACTCCAAGTTTGTTTAGCGTTTCGTTTCCATTAACAACATGGCAATTAGGGGCTGCGGTACAAGCAATTTCTCCGCTTGTCGTTCCCCATTCATAATCTTTTCCGCCAAAAATAGTTGGAGCTCCGCCAGCATATTCCTTGTCGTCGTTGCCTATACCGACAATCATTAAAGGAAGGCCTGCTTCAATAGTGAGCACTTGAGGCACGCGAGCGCTACTAATCCAGTTGCTGTTTAAAACCGTTCCTAGATTTGTGGCTAAAGGTTTTACATAACCCGGGCGGTTTCCGTCTGCTATTTCAGGGCGTTTGTCAAAGGCTATTAAAGAGTGGTAAATAGAAGCCCATTCCGCGCCAAACGCAAAAAAGGCAAGGGAAAGAATTAGAGTAAGTGATTTTTTCATAATTTTCTTTTAAAAGTGATATGAAACATTCAGAACAACTTCTTCCATAAATTGCACAAAAGGATCGTCTATTTCGCAAGTTCCATTTTCGTCAGAAGAAATGCTAGAGAAAATCATAGTGCGGAAACGCCCATGAAGATCCATAGAAATGCTTGGGTGAATGAAATAAGTAACGCCTAAATTTAGAGAAAATCCATTGCCCATTAAAGTAGCGTTTGAGCGTTTTTCATTTTCATCTTCATCTTTGAAAAAAGCATTATCTTCTGTGGATAGGTGCATAAAAGTGTAGTTCAAACCAGCGAATACTTGAAAGCGTTCAGGCCAGAAAAAATTGTAGCGATAGCCAAGTCCTACGCGGAGAATACTTGTTTCTGTTTCATCTACAAGAAGAGTGCCTTTTGCAAAGTTCGTAGCTGGAGTGGCATAAGAAAAATCAAGCGCAATGGTGTGTTGATTTAAGTTAGCTCCAATAGTTAATTCAGGTAAAAGGAAAGAACCTAAGTTTGGCAAGAAAATAGTTTCTTCTGTTTCAGTGTCTTTTGCACGAATAGAAGTTTCACCCTCTAAATCTCCATGAGTAACGGTAGCGCCTGCCCCAAGAGAAATAAAGTGTTTTCTCGTCCATGATTCTTCTGCATGAACGGTTAAAAAAATTGCCAAAAAAACAAATAGAGAATTTCTAAAAATATTCATCAGGAACCTTAACGGCTAGCGTAATCAAACATGGCGTCAATACATTTTTTTGCTTTTTGCATTGTTATTTCGTCAAGTTCAATTGAAACAGCTTTTTCTGGATTTTTTAAAGTTTCTAAAATATTTTCTAACGAATTAGATTTCATGTGCTTGCACATACTACAAGTACCGATAAATGTGCGTTCAGGCATTTCATATTGCATTCTAGCATTTAAACCACATTCTGTAAGTAATAACACGGGAGCGTTTTTATCGGTCTTTTGCAGAAAATCTACCATTTGGCCAGTGCTTCCGACAAAATCACTTTGTAAGGCAATTGCTGGGTTACATTCAGGGTGGCTAACGACTAAAAGTCCTGGGTTTTGATTTCTAAAGAAAGGAATTAAATCAGGGTCGTATTGTTCATGAACATAACAGCAACCAGAAGCTAAAACGATTTCTTTTTGAATGTTTTTGGCTTTCATTTCATTTTTCAGATTAGCGCCCATTAAGCGGTCTGGTAAAAAGAAGATTTTATTGTTTTCAATATTTTCAACAATCTTCATTACATTTGAGCTAGTGACGCAAACATCACATTCGGCTTTTACATCGGCTGTGGTGTTAATGTAGCATACAAAAGTGTGTTCTGGGTATTGTTTTTTAAGAGCTTTAACTTCTTCTGCTGTAATGGAATCTGCTAAACTACAACCAGTTAAAGGACCGGGAATTAAAACCTTTTTAGAAGGGTTTAAGATTTTTGCGGTTTCGCCCATAAATCGAACGGCAGCAAAAACAATCGTATCTTCTTTTACTTTGGTGGCGTCTTGACTTAATTTAAAACTGTCTCCGTCATAATCAGCTACCGTTAAAATGATTTCTGGTGCTACATAGCTGTGAGCTAAAATAACGGCATTACGTTCCTTTTTTAAAGCATTGATTTCTTCTACAATAGGAAACATTTTTTCGCAGCGTTCCATTGAATAGTGGCAAAGTACGCTGCCTGGTTTAACAGATTGTAATTTTTGGTATAAATCGGAGGCTGATTTGATCTTATTCATGTGCGATAATTTAGAAAGATTTCCAATTTGAAAAATAAGTTTTTAATGATTCTTGCCTAGGAGTTTAAAGTTTATACTTTTCTTACCATGATTTTGTTAAATAGTGGCTTTTTTATTCTGGAATGGCGAACATTGTCATTTTAAGGGCTGCTTAATTTATTATATTGCCGGAACCGACAGGTAAAGGGCCTGTCGGCTTTTTTAACCTTTAGACTAGAAGTTTCATTAAGAAATTTCTAAAAGTGGAAAATAAGTATGATTGATTTTTCTGCAATTATTGCCGAAGAACTAAAACTTGAAGTTTGGCGTGTTTCTAAAGCACTAGAATTAATGGATCAAGGCGGAACGGTTCCGTTTATTGCTCGTTACCGCAAAGATCAAACAGGAACCTTAAATGAAATTGAACTTCGCGATATTCAACACCGTCGCGAATATTTGCAAGAACTTTCTGATCGAAAAGAAACGGTTTTAAAAAGCATTGAAGAACAGGGAAAGCTTACTCCTGAATTAAAAAAGACAATTGAAGAATGTCTTGATAAAACAAAACTTGAAGACCTTTACGCTCCTTATAAGCCAAAGAAACGCACTCGCGCAACGATAGCGAAAGAACTTGGTCTAGAACCCTTGGCTTTGTTAATGGCAAAGCAAGAAGACGATGGCAATTCCGCAGAAACTCTTGCACTTGCATTCTGCTCAGAAGAAAAAGGTCTTGTAGATCCGAAGGCTGCTCTAAAGGGCGCTTGTGACATTTTAGCTGAAATGGTTGCAGATAATGCAGAATACCGCCAATACCTTCGTTCGGCTGTTGAACGTACTGGTATAATGGTTTCTAAAGTTCGCAAAGAATTTGAAAAGCAAGAAACTAAATTCAAGAATTACTACGATTTTTCAGAACCGGTTTCAAAAATTCCAAGTCATCGTATGTTGGCTCTTCGTCGTGGTGAAAAAGAAAAGGTTTTGCGTCTTTCTTTAGAAGTTGCCGACGAGGAAATGATTTCTTATTTGCAAAAGAACATTATTATAGCGGAATCAGTGTGGAAACCTTACTTGGCTGAAATGTGTAAGGATGCTTGGGAACGTTTGTTAAAGCCAAGCATGGAAAGTGAAGTTCGCTTAATTTTAAAAGATGCTGCAGAAGCCGAGGCGTTCAAAGTATTTAGCAAAAACCTTCAAGATGTTTTGATGGCTCCTCCTGCTCATAAGGCAGTACTTGCTCTTGACCCAGGTTTCCGCACAGGTTGTAAAGTGGCTGTGTTAGATGAAAACGGTAAGTTCATGGATCATGGTGTGATTTACCCGCATGAACCTCAGAAAAAAGAAGCAGAAGCTGCTGTTTACTTAATGGAACTTATCGATAAATACAAAATTGAACTCATCGCTATTGGAAACGGAACTGCAAGCCGCGAAACAGATGCGTTCTGCACTAAAATGGCTTTGAAATTTAAAGGTAAAGTTCCTCCTCGTGTGATTGTCAATGAATCTGGCGCTTCTATTTATTCTGCAAGTATGCTTGCTATTCAAGAATTCCCGAATGAAGATGTTACCACTCGTGGAGCTATTTCCATTGGGCGCCGCTTACAAGATCCATTAGCAGAACTTGTAAAAATTGACCCAAAATCAATTGGCGTTGGTCAATACCAGCACGATGTAAACCAGCGTGAACTCCAAAAACGCCTTGATGAAGTGGTGGAAAGTTGCGTAAACACGGTTGGTGTAGATGTAAACAGCGCAAGTGCTCCATTGCTCGGTTATGTTGCAGGGCTTTCTAAAAATATTTCAGAAAGCATTGTAAAACATCGTGATGAAAATGGTGCGTTCAAAAGTCGTGAAGATTTGAAAAATGTAAAAGGTCTTGGCCCGAAAGCATTTGAACAGGCTGCTGGCTTTATGCGCGTATCTGGAGCTGAAAATCCACTAGACAATAGTGCAGTTCACCCAGAAAATTACGCCTTGGTGGAAAAGATTGCTGAAAAGGCTGGTCTTTCTATTGCTGAATTAGTGGGCAATGCTACAGTTGTTCGCGGTATTGATGTTTCTGAATTCCTTTCCGATGAAGTTGGAAAGAATACTTTAGAAGATATTATGAGCGAACTTGCTAAACCTTCTCGAGATCCTCGTAAAGAATTCCGTTATGCAAAATTTGATGATAAGATTCAAAGCATTAACGATTTGATTACTGGTAGCTGGATGGAAGGGGTTGTTACGAATGTAGCGAACTTTGGCGCCTTTGTAGATATTGGTGTGCATCAAGATGGTCTTGTTCATGTTTCTGAAATCAGTGACAAGTTTGTTCAAGATGCAAAAACGGTATTGACTGTTGGCGATGTAGTAAAAGTTCGTGTTCTTGCTGTAGATGCAGGTCAGAAACGTATTAGTCTTTCTATGAAACAAGAATCGGCTGAAGGCGTGGCTGGCGCAGGAATCAATGCAAGGCATAATCCAAGAGCTAACCAACGAGCAAACGAAAAGGCTTTGCAAGGGCATGCTACCATTGCGGATTTGAAGGCAAAACTTTCTGGCAAAACTTCGCAGCCGGTTAAGAAAAAACCTCAAGTTCAAATTGGTAAAGTAAATTCCATGTTAAAACAAATCATGAAAAAAGGCCGCTAAAAAATTCTAATGGCTTAAAAAGGTGTGGTTTTTAAGAAACTGCACCTTTTTTTTGTTATAAAAAACGCAAAATCCTAAAAAGAAAAAGCAGAATAGGGGAGTTTTACTATATTTGCGTCAAACTTTCAAGGCAGGTAATTTATGTCTGGGCAAAATGATTTGCAAGATTTTTTCAAGGAAAACGGTTCTAAACTTATCGTAGCACTTGCTATCTTGGTCTTAATTGTTGTTGGTATTTCTAAGTATAATGAATCCAGCAAGGCACAAGCCTCTCAAGAAACTTCTGAACTTGGTAAGGCAATGACTCTTGTGTATGCAGGTGAAAGTTCTCAAGCTCTTGTTGAATTAGAATCTTTAATGGCTTCCAACAAACTCTCTGGACTTTCTCTTGCAAAAGCAGCTTTGCTCGCAGGAAACATCAAGTACCAGAACAGAGATTTTGAAGGAGCTGGTAAGTTGTTTGATCTTTCTGTTGCAGAAGCTGGTTCAGCAACAATCGTTCTTGCTGCTGCTATGCATGGTCAAGCTGCTGTTTCTATGGAAAAGAAAGATTTTCAAAAGGCGATTACTCAATGGGAAGCATTTATTGCCAAGTTTGGAAATCGAACAGGCAATTTAGAAGCTCGTTACAGCAAAGAAGAAAGTGTTGATGAAGTTTCTACTGTAAGTGATGCTATGTGGCTTCTTACTTTATGTTATAAAGAAGCTGGGGACATGGCTAAAGCAAAAGCAACCGCAGAAAAGCTCCAAAAAATTTATGGAGATAAACCAGAAGTTGCTGCAAAAGTTCAGAAGTTTTTCGCAACACTTTAAAAAAAATCAAAAGGTTTGAAAACAGGTCTTCGGGCCTGTTTTTTTTATTTCTTTTTTTTTCTTCTATGACAAAAATAGTCACTAATCTGTGTTTAAATTTAAAGAAACAATGGATTGAACAAGGAGTTCATTATGGAAAAGAACAAAATTATTCTTCGTGCTTGTTTTGAAGAGAGCGAAAATATTTATTGGCAATTTGGTTTAGATTGTTGTGGCGTTCTTAGTTTCTTTGGTGAAGTGAATCCCGTCTCTGAAAATGAACTTGATGGGCAAATGTGTCTTGTAGGTAGTCCTTTTTTCACTCCTAGTTGGTATGGTTATCTTCCGGAAAATCTTTCAGCCTCTTTTGAAATCTATTTCTCTGAAACAAAAGATTATTCTGCCAAATTAATTGGTTATTTAACGCATATAGGCCCAATTCTTTTAGCAATGAAACGCAAAGATTATTTTTTAGCCACGCAATTGTTGGCTCGCCGTTTTGAAACTTATCTTGCGTTTAGTGAAATTACCAAGTATATATTAAAAGAAGGTGCTTTTTCGGCTTACTTAACATGGAAATATGGTATTTTCGAAGATAGTTCTTATAGTAACAAAGTAGTGGGCTTCTTAACAGAAATATTAGGAAGTGATTACCAGAAAATTTTTGGTTTGCATTCAGGTTGTGCAGAATCCTCAATTGGAAAATTTCTTCATCAAGAAGGAACTATTCTTTCTTTTCCTTTGGTGGGGGCGGATTACCAAGAGTTTATATCTGTGTATGATTCCTTAAAAAAATGTGAAGAAATTGAATTAGAAAAGGCTTTGGTAAGGGGCCAGGTTATGCCAAATCGCCGTGGGAAATTCTTTGAAAATTTGAATGTGAAAGTACAAGCCGAACCTTACAATATTCATGATCCCAATGCGTTAGGTGTCTATATTCAAGACCCGAGAACCCCAAAGAGTTCTAAAGCGCTTTTGAAGGCTGGTTATATGCGTGCAACACTAGCAAGTATTATTCGACAAGCTTACTGTAATAATTTCTCGTTTACCGGTAAGTTAATTCGTATAGGTGGCACTGGTTATAATGCCAAAAGATCGCTTATTGTTCAAATAGAAATTCCTAAAGATTGCGGGTAAATCCGCCTTGATGGGAGCAAGGGAAAGAGTCGCCTCGGCGGCGCTTTCTTTTTTATTTTGCATTTCTTTTGCTAAACTAAATGCGATTTTAGTAAGTCTGAAATTTTTGATTTGCTCTTGCAAAAAAACGTAGCCGAATGTATGATGCAGCGAAAACGAAACTCAAGTATGGTCGGCTCCGGGAAAAAAGAGAACGACGCCGTTAAGCGCCGCTCTAAATGTTTTCACAACGGAATAATCCTTATTGTGAATTGCTTCAGATTTTGAAATAAATATACAAAGAAAAATCTGAAAGTCAATACTTTTTTGAAAAATTTTAAAAATTTGAAAATAAAATGAAATCCTTCTATGTGTCAAAAATTGACATAGATTTGTGTTTATTTTTATAAGTTTTGACTTAATGAAAAATAGATAAAAATTGCGAAATTTTGCGTAAAATCGCAAAATTTTTAGAACGATGAAAGAAAAAAGAGAGTATATTAAGAGGGAAATGATTTAAGGAGTTTAATATGACAACTATTAACAAATTTTGCGGACAGGGGAATGGGTATTCAGTTTCAAAAACATTATGTTTTGAATTAAAACCTATAGGAAAAACTTTAGAAAATATTTCCACAGGGAAATTTTTGGAATCAGATAAGAAAAAATCTGAAGATTATAAAGATGCCAAAAAAATAATAGATAATTACCATTGTTATTTTATTGATGATGTATTAAAAACACTGTCTTTAAATTGGGAAAATTTAGCAAAAGAGATAAATGAATATCGGAAGTCAAAAAGTGACGATGCAAACTTGCTTTTTGCTCAGCAAAAACAACGTGATGAAATATTAAAAGTATTTAATTCAGATAAACGTTTTAAAGCTTTAATAGCATCAACACCAAAGGATTTATTTAATAAACTTTTACCAGAATGGTTTGAAAAAGTGAATTCTTTAGAACTAAAAAAAGAAGCTATAGAAACTTTTCAAAAATTCACATCGTATTTTACAGGATTTCAAGAAAATAGAAAAAATGTATATTCTTCAAAAGTTATTCCAACAGCTGTTCCATATAGAATTGTAAACGATAATTTTCCAAAATTTTTATCAAACATTTCAGTTTTCGAAGCAATTCAAAAAAAATGTCCTACTGTTATTACAGATGTGGAAAATGAACTAAAAGATTATTTAGGTAATGAAAAACTTTCTGATATTTTTACAATTCAATCCTTTAATAAATATCTTTGTCAAAGTGGAGCAGCAAATCAAAGAGGAATTGATTTTTATAATCAAATAATAGGTGGCATTGTTGAAAAAGATAAAGAGGAAAATTTACGAGGAATAAATCAATTCTTAAATCTTTATTGGCAACAACACCCAGAATTTGCAAAAGAAAATAAAAGAATAAAAATGAATCCTCTTTTTAAGCAGATTTTAAGTGATAGAACAAGTCTTTCATTCAAAATTGAAGCTATTGATTCTGATGATGAATTAATACAAGCAATTAAAGATTGTGCTAATAAGTTAGAAGAAAAATCAAAAGAAGATGGAAAATCTATTTTTGAAAAATGTTGTGAATTATTCGATTCTATAAATGAACAAGATTTGAATGAAATTTATATTAACAGAAAAGACATTAATAATTTTTCGCGTATTCTTACTGGAGATTGGGCTTGGCTTCAAGCAAGAATGAATTATTACGCGGAAGAAAAATTTACAACAAAGGCAGAGAAATCTCGCTATGTAAAATCTTTAGAAGATGAAGGAGAAAATAAATCAAAGGGATTTTATACATTTGCAGAGTTAAATGATGTTTTAAAATACTCAAGCGATAATATACCTGAAACAAATATTAGAATTGCAGATTATTTTGGACGCAGGTATAGATATTTTTACGAAAAAGAAACAGGTAATTATATTCCAAGTGAAGAACTTGTTGCTCTTTCAATAGAAGAAATGTGTGATGATATTCTAGTAAAAAGAAAAAATATGGATAAGGCATTTGAAACTTCAGAAAAAGAAAAATTACAAGAAGATTCTGAAACAGTTTCAAAAATCAAAGATTTTCTTGATTCATTGCAAGAATTACTTCATCGCGTTAAACCTTTAAAAGTAAACGGTGTTGAAGAATCTTCTTTTTATGCAAATTTTGATACTATTTATAGCTCATTAAAAGAAGTAATTTCTGTATACAACAAAACAAGAAATTATCTAACAAAAAAAGCAGCAACACCAGAAAAATATAAATTGAATTTTGATAATCCAACATTAGCTGATGGCTGGGATCTAAACAAAGAACAAGCAAATACTTCTGTTTTGTTCCGCAAAAATGGAATGTTTTATCTTGGAATAATGAATCCAAAAGATAAACCAAAATTTGCTGATAAATACGAAGTTAAAGATGAAGATTGTTATGAAAAAATGATTTACAAATTATTGCCAGGTCCAAATAAAATGTTACCTAAAGTTTTCTTTTCTACAAAAGGGAAAGAAACATTTAATCCTCCAAAAGAAATCTTAAGTGGATATGAGAAAGATAGACATAAAAAAGGAGATTCATTTGACATTGATTTTTGTCATAAATTAATTGATTGGTTTAAAAATGCTATAAACCAATATGAAGATTGGAAAAAATTTGATTTCAAATTCTCTGATACAAAAAAATATAAAGATATAAGTGATTTTTATCGTGAAGTAACAGAGCAAGGGTACAAACTTTCTTTCACAAATATACCAGTGTTAGAAATTGAAAAAATGGTTGAAGACGGGAACCTGTATTTGTTCCAAATCTACAACAAAGATTTTTCTCCTGAATCAAAAGGAACTCCAAATATGCACACTCTTTATTGGAAAAATCTTTTTAGTGAAGAAAATCTGAAAGATGTGTGTCTAAAATTAAATGGAAAAGCAGAACTTTTTTATCGTCCTGTTGGAATCAAAAATCCTATTGTACATAAAAAAGATTCGTATCTTGTAAACAAACTTACAAAAGATGGGAAATCAATTCCAGAAAGTATTTATGAAGAAATTTATAAAAATGTCAATGGAAAATTGGATAAACTTTCAAAAGACGCAGAAGAATATAAAAACACTCATGATGTTGTCATAAAAGTTGCAAAACATGATATTATAAAAGACAAACATTATACAGAGTCAAAATTCTTGTTCCATGTTCCAATTACAATTAATTTCAAAGCTTCTGGAAATTCTTATTCATTAAATGAAAATGTAAGAAAATTTCTAAAAAATAATCCAGATGTTAATATTATTGGACTTGATAGAGGGGAGCGTCATTTGATTTATCTTTCATTAATAAATCAAAAAGGAGAAATTCTAGAACAGTTTAGTTTTAATACAGTTGAACAAAGTCGAAATGATGCTGAACCAAGAATCATTGATTATCATGAAAAATTAAATCAACGGGAAAAGGAACGAGATGAAGCTAGAAAAAGTTGGCAAACAATAGGAAAAATTGCTGAATTAAAAGAAGGCTATCTTTCTGCTGTAATTCATAAACTTGCACAGTTAATGATTAAACATAACGCAATAGTTGTAATGGAAGATTTAAACTTTGGATTTAAACGAGGTCGTTTCCATGTAGAAAAACAAGTTTATCAAAAATTTGAGCATATGCTTATTGATAAATTAAATTATCTTGTTTTTAAGGATAAAGGACTTACTGAAGCTGGTGGAGTTTTGAATGGGTATCAACTTGCAAGTAAGTTTGAGAGTTTCCAAAAATTAGGAAAACAATCTGGGATGTTGTTTTACGTGCCTGCAGGTTATACTTCAAAAATTGATCCTAAAACTGGCTTTGTAAATATGTTCAATTTTAAGGATTTAACAAATGTTCATAAAAAGCGTGATTTCTTCAGTAACTTTAAAAGTATATCCTTTGATAACGATACAGATTCTTTTGTGTTTGCTTTTGATTACAAAGACTTTAACGGAAAAGCAAAAGAAGAAATGTTTATAAGCAAATGGTCTGTTTATTCAAGAGAAAAAAGAATTGTGTATTATTCAAAAACAAAATCTTACGAAGATGTTTTGATTACAGAAAAACTAAAGTCAATCTTCCAAAAAGTGAATATCGATTATACAAGCGGAAATGATTTATTAGATTCTATTATGGGAATTGGTGCTGATTTGAAAAATGGAGAAAAACCATCTAAAGATATTGCCGATTTTTGGGATGATTTACTTTATAACTTTAAGCTTTCTTTACAAATGAGAAATTCCAATGCACGAACAGAAGAAGATTATATTATTTCTCCAGTAAAATCAGAAGATGGAACTTTCTTCGATTCTCGTGAAGAAGGTAAAAAAGAACACAATGCAACCTTACCAAAAGACGCAGACGCAAACGGTGCATATCATATTGCATTAAAAGGCTTGAGTTTATTAAAGCGATTTGATGTAGCAGATGAA
>JAGAKE010000034.1 GCA_017625775.1 Fibrobacteraceae bacterium | reverse complement strand
GCGCCGCGCCGTGCCAATTTCGGTGCTGCTGGGGTGTGGTGCTGCCGCCAGCAAGCCCGCCGCAAGCAAGTCCGCCAAGTAAGCCGCCGCAAGTAAAGAGCCGCAAGTAAGCCCGCCGCCAGCAAGCCTGCCGCAAGGATGACGACAAACCACACCTATAACGACACAGCCAACGACACACCCAACGACACACCTAACGACACAGCCAACGACACACTACTTCGCCCTAAACATCGGGGATGCAAGTACATCAACGACACACCCAACGACACAGGTAACGACACACATAACGACACAGCCAACGACACACATTTTTATATTAATAATAATAATAATAAAAATTTTTTACATGCACGCGGCTCCGCAGGCATACACATGTATGCGTACACGCGCGACACGCACAACACACACACACGTACGTACATGTGCGCGCGCGCGTGTCTGAGGCAACTCCGCAAACTCGCTACTTGTAGCAACATGCAGCCCGGAGGGCAAATGTTGCGGAAAGTACAAAAAAGTTGCAAAAAAGTTTGGAGGTTTCGGAGAAAAACTGTACCTTTGCCTCCGGAACTCAATTTTTAAAATTATGGAAAAGAAAAATCGTTTAGAAAATGTTGACTTGAATCAGTTAACTAAAGTGTTACCAACATTGTCATGCCCAGAAGGGTATAGGTGGGAGTTGTCTATGTCAATAGACGAGTTTTTTGAACTATATCCCGTACACGTGTCTTTCAATTTGAAAAAAATAAACACTACAGTTTAATTTTAAGCTTATGAAGTATAAATTTGAGTTAGATGGAGAAACATACGTTATACCATCGGTAACGAAAGAAGAAGCCGAAGAATTCGACTTCAACACGCCAGGCGACTGGCGGAATTATATCAGAAAAAACAGTGGTAATGTATACGTTGAAAGAAATGGCAAAAGATGGATTTTCAATTAAAACGACGTCTGGACAGACGATTGTTTTTACAAAAGAAGGATACGAAATAGATGGAGTATCCTACACAAACGAAAGGTTTACCAACGATAAAAAATTTAAGAAAGGAAAAAGATGGAGAAGCTAATTTTAATTAAAGTAAAAGAAAAGAATTCAGAAGATATTCCAGTTAATTGGTTTATATGGGAACGACATGAATTTTACAATGATATAACTCCCGATGTTTACACTGACATCATGGATGAAATTGTAGAGAATTATAATAGAACTTACACTGAATTCTATTTTGATTGGTATGTAGTATGACTTGTTTTTTAATGACAAAAAAATCAAAATAAGGAGAAAAAGAAAATGAACTGGTCAATATTAAAACTAAAAAAAATTTACACTGTGTACCAGGTAACCGATAGTCATCACTTCAACGACAAACACAGCGCTGACAGTTATATAAACACTATAAAGCATATACTCGACAATTATTGTCTTCTAGAAGGTCGAAAATTGTCTGGATGGGAAATGACAAGAGATCACTTCAAAATTACAGTATATAGACGAGATAGCTATGATTGTCAAATTGAATGCGAAATAAAATTTGAGGAAACAACATTAACATTAACTTTAATAGAATGAAACAAATAAAAGTAGACGCAAAACCGAAAGGTTTGGAAATGGAAATTGACAGGCAACAATTTGCCTTAGCTCTTAAGACATGGAGACTAAGAGCAGGATTTACACAAAGAGAACTCGCTGAACGTTGGCACACAAGCCGATACACGATACTGAGAGCCGAAAGAGCTCACAGTATCGGCTGGATGTCAGCATATCGTTTGTTTGCAAAATTGGCTAAAGAATTAGAAATGGAAAGCCATGAGATACACGACAGTAATAGACATCAGTGAGATAAATTCTCTTTATAGAAATAAACACGCAGTGTTGTTATACTTCCATCTCTGCCTAAAGGCAGGGTATCAGGATGACAACCGAGATGTTGTCGACACAAGCATCCGTCGACTTTCGGCGGATCTTGACATATCGATATCGGC
>JAGAKE010000011.1 GCA_017625775.1 Fibrobacteraceae bacterium | reverse complement strand
TATGAGCTGTTGATTTATTTCTATCATTCATTTTAAATCCTTTGTGATTATTGTTACGCAGTTAGCAGACTGTATTTCAATAATAGTCAAAGGATTTTTTTCATCACCGCCAGAAGGCTTTTACGGAACTACCGGCGTAGCCGGTAGTTTTCTGTATACAAAAAAAAAGACCCTTACGGGTCTTTTTTTTCCATAACGAAAATTAGTTTTCGTTATTACGCATTTCCATAGATTCACGGTCCATTGTGTGCTGCAAGTACTCTTTAAAGTCACGATCGATAGTAACACCATCGAAATCAGAAATATCGTTTTCAAGAACGAACACAGCACTTGGGTTATCCAACCAACCGATAACGTCCACGCCTTCCAATTGCATAGACTTATCACCAGCTGCTGCAACTACATATTCTACTGCAGACTTTGGAACCCACCCCTGACCACAACTGGCCTTAACCAAAACGGCTTCACCGCCATCTTTCAAGATGGTCATTTCATCGTTGAAGCCTGCGGTGCAAACTACATTACCCCCACCCTGTTCTTTGGTCAAATCAACATCACCACGTTTAGATTTAACCTTACTCGGAGCAGCAAAAGAAACTGCTACCATGGTTGCCAAAAGGAGGAACAAAGTTTTTTTCATATTCAAATCCTCAAAAAACAAAAAATTCCATTTTACATTGTGTACCCCAAATATATTCTTTATTTTGCCTCTGTGGCGGATTTTTTTCATTAAATTTTTGTTTATGAAAAAAAAATTCGTTTTTTTAACATTTTTTTTACTTCTTTTAGGAATTTTTACGTTCTTTAGCGTAAAATCCAAGCTTCATTCCGTTTCTCTCAATCAGGAAAATGTTCTTATAGAAGTTCCAAAAGGAGCCTCTATAACAAGCATTGCAAAAATTTTAGAGGAAAATGGCATTTGGAGCGAACCAAAAATCTTCAACCTCCACTGCAAGTTGACCCCATGTGCGCTAAAAGCAGGTTGGTATGAAATTCCTCCCAAAACACCTCTTCCTGATTTAACCGCTTTACTTTCTAGCGGAAAAACTGCCGTTCGAAAAGTAACGATTCCTGAAGGAAGAGCCTCTTGGGAAATTCCAAAATACCTTAGAAAAGCTTTTCCAAACATTGATTCTGTAAAATGGGAAAGCCTTGTTCACAGCAAGAGTTTTGCAAACAAATTAGGAATTTCCGCGCCTAGTCTAGAAGGGTACTTATTACCTGATACCTACCCTTTTCCAATCCACGCGAATGAAGAAGAAATCCTAACTCAAATGGTAAAGGCAAATCTAAAATTAAAAGAAACGATGAAAGCCAAAAATAGTCCCGAGTGGGAAAAATTAGGTGGTTGGCATCAAGTACTTACTTTAGCAAGTGTTGTTGAAGAAGAAACGGGAAAGCCAGAAGAAAGACCTCTTATTGCAGGCGTTTTTCATAACCGCTTAAATATCGGCATGCCACTTGGAGCAGACCCTACCGTTCGATTTATTTTTAGAAATTTAACAGGCCCTATATACAAAAGCCAATTACAATCTGATAACCCATACAATACTCGAAAATTCAAGGGGTTGATGCCTGGACCGATTTCTAATCCTGGAAGGAAGGCTATTGAAGCAACCCTCTACCCAGATAAAACTAACAAACTGTATTTTGTGGCTAAGGACGACGGTTCTGGCTCTCACTTTTTCAGTTCTACCTTAAGCGAGCATAATAATTATAAAAACATTGCCGCTAAAAATCGTGGCGAATAAATTCCCTTATTTTTCGCCATATTTCAAAAGAAAATATGAGAAAAAAGTGCCTGCACGCAGGTACTTTTTTTTGATCTATAACTATAAAAAAAGAAATATGGGCCTATATGACATTTGGGTACCTAATTTTATTGTACCCTTTGATTTATAAAGCATTGTAGCAAATTTTTCTATCATAGGTAAAATTTGCTTTTTTTGTGGGTCAAATAAGGTTATCAAGAAGTGCCAAGTTTTCAGGTACTTTTTTGTTATATAGACCAAAAATAAATTGTGGGGAACTCCGTTTTTTTAAATTGCATTTTAGATGAAAAAAACTCAGGCTTTAGCGCCTGAGTTTTTTTGACAACAATTTCGATTACATGAAGTACCAGGTAGCGTAAACCTTAGTTTTAAGACCAATGTCCATTACAGAAACTTCAGCTTCGCCTGCATCCCACCATTCGTAATTGAATCCTAAACCCATTTGACCAGAAAGTTCCAAGGATTTAACGATTGTTGCTTTAGCACCGAGGTAAGCTTCTAAGCCGAATGCAGAAGAACCATTGTAACGACCAGCAATTGCGTCAGTTGGATTGGTATAGAACAAGATATCGCCTTCAAAGAACATTGGCAAAACTGGTGTTTGCATAGTATAGATGATACCAACACCAATCCCAAAATTCAAGCCACCATCATCTGTAGTTACAGTAGCAGGACCTTGAGAAATTTCAGATTCTACAGAGTAGTAACCAAACTTAAGCATTCCCACAAAACCAAGAGAAGCATCTAAGTTATAAACGATACGGATAGCGTCTAAGCCAAGAAGTTCGGCTCCAATACCAAGCGTTCCATTAGCGTTTGGAACAGATGGTTCTTTAGCCTTTTTAGCTTTTTTAGGAGCTGGAGCAGCTTCCTCTTCTTCAACTTCTTCGTAAACCACTTCTTCAGCGGCTGGAGCTGCTTCTTCTACTTCTTCATAAACGACTTCTTCTTCGTATTCATCGTCTTGAGCGAAGCCAAAGCCAGCAAGCGAAAGTGCTGTAACTACTGCTAGGAAGGATTTTTTCATATAAAACTCCTTAATTATGTTATGATGTTAAAAATATAGTTTATTTCCTCTTGAACTCAATGATACATTTTTATTTTCTTTATTAAAAAACGCCGAGCAGCCTCATTCAAATTTTTAGAATCATATTCTAAACCCAAAAGAGCTGCATAAACATTATAAGGACTCACCGTTGCTCCTTGATTATTACAACGTAAGCAAATTAAAAGTTCCTCGTTCTGTTGCTTGATTTCTAGAATTTGATCGTTCAAATCAATTTCTTGCCCACGATGATTCGTAATAACAGGCAAAGTTTTCGTTTTCCATTTTTCTTCTAAACCTAAAGGCATGTGTTCTGGTTTATAAGTGAAAAGCATTGATTTAGGCGGCGTTTTAGAAAGTTTTTCTTGCAATGGTTCTATTTCTAGAATTTCCATTCCTCGTGGGAAAATTTTATTCAACTTTTCTAAAATTTTTGGTTTTTGAGCTAAAGAAAGATCTAACTGAGAAAGCAATTCAATGCTCACAATATCACAATAAGTTTCTAACCCTAAAGGCAATGCTCCAAGATTTACGATTCTTGGTTTGGGACTAAACCCTTCACTGAATTTAATAGGAATTCCAGCACAGAAAAATGCCCTTTCAAAAAATCCCATTGTGTTGTGATGTGGAAGAAATCGACTGATTCCCGTTTTTTTGTATGTAATTTTATACAAAAAGGATTCCCCTTGTTTGGGGCGCCTAGCTGCAACTAATTCAACAATTTCCTGAGGAGTTCGGCTCGGAGCCGCATATTTTTTTGGAGCTTCTGCAAGGCGTATTTCTGCACCAAAGCCAGGAATACCGCATTTTTGACAATCACCCCATTTACAATTTGGCACTGGAAGAGAATTTGGATCAAAGGCTTTTTCCCATTCTCGGCGCAAATATGCTTTTGTGGTTCCAGCATGAATAAAATCCCACGGAAAAACAGCGTCTAAAGAACGCGTTGCATAAATCCACGAAGGATCATAATGCGCTTCTGCAAAAACTTCTTGCCAAATTTCTGGCTTAATACGATACGCATCACTTTCAAAAATAAGACCTTTTTGATAAGCCGCATAAATCAAAGAAGACAAACTTCTATCGCCGCGACTATAAAAGGCTTCTAGCATGGAAGTTTCCCAAGACGACCACGTGATTCGAACATTTGGATGTTTGAAAAAACGCTCACGAACAAAACGAATATGTTCTAACGCTTTCTCTTTTTCCATAAACGGAGCCCATTGTAAACCCGTAAATGCTTTTGGAATTAAGATTCCTATACTGACAGCAATTTGAATTCCCTTTTTATACTTTCGACCAATTTGCACCAAATTCTCTATCAAGCCACAAAAAGCTTCCATATCTTCTAGATTTTCTGTTGGAAAGCCCACCATTGTATATAACTTGATTTTATTAAAATCTGCTGAGAATGCGTGTTCCGCAGCATCATACATATCTTGGTCAGTTATGGTTTTGTTAATCATTTTTCGAATTCGTTCTGAACCCGTTTCTGGAGCAAATGTAGCGCTTCGCCCACCTTTTAAAGCGGCCACTTTTCCTGCTAATGTTTGACCAAATGAATTTACACGAATACTTGGAAGCGATACATCTACCGTATCAAAAAATGGATTATCAATAATGGAATCTGTTAAAGCTTCTACTGGTTTATAATCTGCCGTTGAAAGGCTTAAAAGTCCAAGTTCTCGTTCTCCAGTCGCACGAATACCTGCTTTAGCTATATCTAAAACATCGTCGGCATCTAATTCTCTACACGGTCGGTACCAAATTCCTGCCTGGCAAAAACGGCACCCTTGCGCACAACCACGCATAACTTCTACACTAAATCGATTGTGAATTAACGGCATATTCGCAATTAGATTTTTGGTAGGATAATCAGCTGGATTCATTTTAGGAATAAAAAGGCGACGCACCCCATTTGTCTTTTCGTAAGTACCTTGCGCTAAAGATTCAGGAACTAACAAGCCGAATTCACCAGGGCAAACCGGGCGTAAAGAAGGAACATAAACGCCATCTATTTTTGATAATTTGCTAAGAATTTCTATTCGACTACATTTTGCTTTTCTCGACTCTCCAATGCAGCGCAAAACTTTCACAATAACTTCTTCGCCATCACCTATCATGAAAGCATCAAAAAAATCAGCTACTGGTTCTGGATTTGCCATTGCAGGACCGCCACCTAACACAATAGGATCAGAATCTTCTCTTTCGGCAGAAAACGCAGAAACGCCCGCTAATTCTAAAACATAAGGAACATTTGTAAAATTCAATTCTGTTTGTAAACTAATCCCAATTGCCTCAAATTCTTTTACAGCCGTGTAAGTCGCATGCGTATAAAGCGGAATTTCTAAACGACGCATTTCTTTTGCCATATCATCCCATGGAGCAAAAGCAACTTCACACAATAAATCAGGTTCTCGGTTGATTACATGATATAGAATTCGCATTCCATTATTAGACATTCCTATTTCATATATATCTGGAAAGACAAAAGCCATCTTTGCAAGCATGGCCGAATGGTCTTTAATGACACTATTTGCTTCACCACCAATATAGCGAGCAGGATTTTCTACACCAAGAAGGGCTAAACCTAATTTTTCAAAAATATTCATAGTATTAAAGATAACAACCCTAAAAACGTTAAGGAAAAAAAGTAAATTTAAAATATGAATACAAAATGGCTTTTTTGGATAATATTCTTTTGGTGTGGATTCTTCATTTTACTCAGCATCCCTGAAGAATCTTTAAATTTAACCCTTAAATATATTCTTCTTGGCATTTGGGGTACTCTTGTACATACATTCACGATTGTACTTATTTCTTTGTCTTATAAAAACAAAACCAAAGAACTTTTACAAAAAAAAGAAGAAGAAGTATTAAAAGAGCAAGCTCATATTCGTGATTTCACAAGCCAATCTTCTATTCCTGATTCAAATTCAACAGAAGAAACTCAAACCGATTTTCTAGCAGAAGACAATTCATTTGAGTACACAGAAAATTCTGAAGAAGAACACCAAGATAAACTTGAATGCGAACCAGCTATTCCTGTTGAACCCTGGAATGAATTTATTCGAAATGTTATCAAGAACAGGCCTTTTGTAGAAACCGTTCATGCGTTTAAAAATTTCTTAATTAAGATGCTCCCCAATTCCTCTGGTGTACTTTATATGTACAATGGGAATGACTCAGAAATGGCTCCAATTTTTGAATATGGAGAACAAATTCAAAATAAGAAAATTATTCACCCTATTGAATGTGCGAGCTTTAATCATGGCGATTTAGTGTTTCACGATTACCAACAAGCTGATCTGTCCGGCGGTTGCATTCATTTAGAAACATTTAATAGCGGTTTTTCATTCTGCATGCCAATTGAAGGTTTGGAAGAACACTTTGGCTTATTAACCATTTATACTCCAGAACTTTCCCAAACAGAAATTGAAACTTGGAAATTCTATTTGAAGCTTTCTTGTTGTATTTTCGGTTTATATGCAGCCACTCAAAAATTAAACATGCTTTTTGAAAAACACAATATTCGAGATATTTCAACAGGCTTGTTTAATGCTCGTCACATGGAAGAATCTTTGACTAGAGAAATCGCTGCCGCAAGGAGACACGGGCATTCCATTGGCGTCATTATGATTTACCCAGACAATCTTGAATTTTTCCTAAAAAGCAAAGGTGAAAAAATAGCTTCACAACTTTTATGGGAAATCGGGCAAAGACTTCCTCGATACATAAGAACAGAAGATATTCCTTGTCGTTATGCCGATAATGCGTTCTGTATCATTCTCCCGGGCGCTAATCAGGAAATTGTTATGGAACGAGCTGAAAAAATTCGAAAGGAAATTGCTGGATTAGAAATTGTTTACGGAGACACTATATTAAAAACAACTCTTAGCATTGGCGTTTCTGTTTTCCCACAATATGCTAAAGATCAAAACGAATTGATTGATAATGCTCTTAAAGCATTAAGAGCCGCTTGTATGCAAGGAGAAAACCGAGTTATTTCAGCGGCATCCATTTAGACCTTGAGGTAATATGTCTAAAAACTTTAAATTTGCAAACGCTTACATCCAATTTGTTTATAGAAACAAATGGAAATTGTTCTTTCTCATTTTGCTCATTTTTATAATGAGTTTAATTCCAATAATTTTCAAATTAAAAATAAACCCTGATTTAGCAACACTTTTGCCTAAAGATACTCCTAGCGTTTTAGCTCTAGAAGAATCTTATGACCGATTCGGTTCTACCAATCGATTTATGATAGCTATTCAATCTTCCGACCCTTATCTTGTTGCGGAAATTCAAGATAGTGTAAAAGCTTATATTGCTAAAAACTGGAAAGACGAAATTATCACCGAACCTCAAGTAGATAACGACAATAGTTTTTTCATCAAGAATGCTCTACTCTACCTTCCTGTTGAACACCTTGAACGAATTCGTGATAATTTAGAAACCATTCAATTTGAAATTGGAAGAGAACATGGACCACTTGTAGTTGATCTTTTAGAAGATTCCAATGTTCAGAAAAAAGAAAAAAAAGAACTTGTTTGGTTTGATGCCAATCTTCCACAAGCTTTAGGTTTACCAGATGAAGCTGCTGATGCTTTTTCCACCTTTTTTGAAACCCCAAGTAAAGAAGAGCAAAACACAAAAATTACTTCAAATGAACCAGAAGATTTAAGAAGAAAAGTTCCTAAAGCTTTAGACACCCGTTTGATGGGGGTTGATAAAGACACTCCAGATTTATTCAACGGCATTGTACAATGTAAACTCACAAGACCATCTACAAATATTGATTTCGTAGAACATATTTTAGCTAAAGCAGATACATTACTAAAACATTATTCTTCCAAAACCTACTCTTCTCCCGTTTTAATGACTGTAGAAGGGGCTTATGAAGGTCTTTCTGAAGTAGATGATTTGATGAACGATAGTACAATTTCATTAATCATTTCTCTCTTCTTGATTTACTTTATTGTCGCTTGGTTCTTCAAAAGTATAATACGTGCTCCAATTTTAATGCTCGCTCAAGTATCTCTTGCCTGCGCACTTTCTATGTGCTTTACCGCTTTTTATTATGGAGCCTTAAACCCCTTTACAGTGCTAGTTGCCAGCATTATTCTTGGTATGGGAATTGACTACTCCATTCATTTTTTGGGAACGTGCCAACGTCACTTCACAGAATCTGGCGATTTAAAGGATGCTTTAATTCATACCATAGCAAATTTACTTCGCCCAATGTTTCTTGCAGCTCTCACAACAATCGCGGGCTTAATTTCTTTACTAACAGCCAAATTTGTAGGGTTCTATGAATTCGGCGTCATTTCAGCTGTAGGTATCTTTTTCAGTTTCCTAACTGCTATTTTTGCAATGCCTGTATTTATTTTGATTGCAAAAGGTTTGCCACCTCGCCCACGTGCATCTTTCTTTCCTGCTTCTTGGGACGACGCAAAAGTGGCTCGTTTCTTCAAAAAAGCAATAGTGGTTGGAGGCTTATTTACCATAGTTTCTATTTGTTTCTTCCCGTATTTAGAATTTGAGCACAACTTTAAAAACCTGAGGCGCCCACCAAAAGAAAAGAATGAAGTTCGAAAGAAAATCGCTACAGGTGTAGCAATCGCTTCAAATCGAAAAACTTCTACTCCTGCGGCTGTTATGGGCGACACCCCAGAGCAATTAGATTCTCTGTATGATTCTTTAATGGTTATTTTACACAAAGAAAAAGACCCTACTTTAAGAAGTTTCTTAACCTTAAAAACATTCTTGCCTTCTCAAGCAGACCAAGAAGAACGCATGGAAATTATTGAAGAAATTTCTGATTTAGCAGACGCTCGTGTTTTTGACCGTGCAACAGGAAAAGATAGTGCTAATATTGCAACTCTTCGAGGACTCGTTAAAGACGTTTCCATTTTCACTCTTGATTCTCTTCCTGAATGGGCTTTGGACTTGCTCAAGGAAAAAGATGGTTCTATTGGGAAAATTGGATTTATCTATGGGAAATACCCTAGTTGGGACGCATTAGAAGCCGCTAAATGGCAAGATAAATTCGGGCATTGGAATTTTGGCGGTAAGAATCTAAAAGTATTTTCCTCCCAATTCATTTTGTCTGATGTGATTCGTGCTGTCAAGGCGGATGCTGTAAAAATGGCTATCGTTGTTTTACTTGTCGTTATTTTAATTCTCGTATTTTCACTCAGAAATATCCGTCAGGTAATTGTAGCTTCTACAGCTCTAATTATTGGACTTGTTTGGAGCATGGGATTACTTGGTTTCATTAACTTTACCATTGGCCTTGGACACATCGGCATTTACAACGTGGTGGTCATTCCAGCCATCCTTGGTTTAGCTATTGATTCTTCAATTCACTTAATTAGTTCATGGACTCAGAATCCTGATATGACCCCTAGAAAGCTTCTTGATACGACTGGGCGCTTAGTCATGGCTTCTTCCATTACAACGATAGCTGGTTTTGCAGGAGCTTTAGGAATTTCCCATAAAGGCTTAAGAACTATCGGAGAACTTGCAGTTTCTTCAATTTCTATGTTCTTATTAGCGGCGATAATTTTTACTATCACCCTTTCATTTATGCTACTTAAAAAAGAGAAATAAAAAAGCTTTTACTAAAGCAACAAAAAATCGCGGAAGTTTTTAACTTCCGCGATTTTTTTTATCAAATTAAACTAAACGCCTAAAACCTGACAAAGCACTGCCTTGTGAGCATGCAAGCGATTTTCTGCTTCTTCATAACTCAAGTTCACCGAAAGGTTATCCATTACACTATCAGTAATTTCTTCTCCGCGATGAGCTGGCAAACAATGCGAAACCTTGCAATGAGACGGAGCTAATGAAAGAAGTTCGTCATTAATTTGGAAAGGCAAGAAATGACTTTGTTTAGAAGCTTTTTCCCCTTCTTGCCCCATACTAACCCAAACATCACTATAGAGAATATCGGCATCTCGCACCGCTTCTTTGGGATCATGGAATACTCTATACTGACACCCACGTTTTGTTAGTTCTGGTAAAGCTTCTTCCACAACGGCCTTAGGCTGTTCATAACCTGCAGGACAAGCTAATGTAAAATTCATACCCAATTTAGCACAAAGAGCTAAAAATGAATTAGCTACATTATTTCCATCACCAATGAAAGCAACCGTTTTTCCTTGAAAATCACCAATATTTTCGCGAATAGTTTGTGCAAAAGCAAAAGCTTGGCAAGGATGATAATCATCAGTCAAAGCATTCACTACAGGAATATTTCCATACTCTGCTAATTCTTCAAGTAATTTTTGTTCAAAACAACGCACCACTAAGCCATTCACCCAACGAGAAAGGCAACGAGCAACATCTTTAATACTTTCTCTTTTTCCAAGTCCAATAGAATCTGGAGACAAAATTACTGGGAAAGCGCCAAGCTGAGCTATACCAACCTGAAAAGTCGTAATGGTACGAAGAGATGGTTTTTCAAAAAACATCCCTATGGACTTTCCTTGTAAAGGAGTTGTAGAACAACCCGTTTTCAATTCTTCTTTTAAACGAATAGCAGTTTCTATAGTATCTACGATGCGTTCTTCACTCCAATCAGCAAGACGCAAGAGATGTTGAACTTTATCCATTTTTTCCTCTTTTCTAACCATTACAAAAAAAACAAAAGGACGTCCGATGGTTCAGACGGCCATTTTTTGAATAGGCTCCTAATATATAATTTTTTCGAGAAAATGCAAATAAAAAAGAGAACTAGATTAGAGTTTTCGCTATTTTTTATATAAATTGGCAAAGATTTTTAAATTTTAAGCATGAAACTTTCTGGTTACGCATTTTTAGAATCATTATTGATGTTCGGCGTTCGCCCCGGGCTTGACACCACTCAAACTCTTTGTGACGCCCTAAACTCGCCACAAGAATCATTTGAAACTATTCATGTTGTCGGAACCAATGGAAAAGGTTCTACTTCCTACTATTTATCCTTGATTTTATCGGCACACGGAAAAAAAACAGGACTTTACACTAGTCCACATTTAGTGAGTTTAAGAGAAAGGTTACGAATTGGAAATATTCCTGTATCCGAAATGGAACTAAACGAGGCGCTTCTTGAAGTACAACAAGCCGCCATTCAAACAAAAATTACACCAACTTATTTTGAAGCACTAACTGTTGCGGCTTTTTTAATTTGCAGAAATAAAAAAATTGATGTGCTTGTCGCCGAAGCTGGACTCGGAGGCAAATTCGATGCCACCGCCATTGCTCAAGGGAAAATGACTGTTTTGACTAGTATCGGGCTTGAACACACCGCTGTTTTAGGATATACTCTTGAAGCTATATTAGGCGAAAAACTTGGAATCATGAAAAAGAAATCTAAACTTGTTCATTTCCCTATTCCAGAACATTTACGGCAGGAATTTGAAAAACAAAAGAAAATAATCGAATTCCAAGAAGTTCCTAATTATAGTTTCCCATGTCCTTCGTTAAAAAATAAAGGCATTCATTACAAAGAAAACGCAAAATTAGCTTTAAGCGCAGCACAAAATTTTCTTGAAGAATCTTTTAAAAAAGAAATTGCAGAAAATGCTCTAAAAAACGTTTTTTGGCCAGGACGTATGCAATTATTATACGACAAACAAGGAAATTTAAAGTTTATTCTTGATGGAGCTCATAATTCACACGCAATTACTCGATTAGCGGAAACATTAAATACAGAGTTTCCAAACCAAAAATTTCCTACACTTTTAGGCGTTTTACAAGACAAAGATTTAAAAGAAATGTTAAACATTTTGCAAAATCATATTTTAAAATATTATCCTGTCAGAACGCCTTATGAACGTTTTAGAAATACAGAAACGATGACTCAAGAAATCTTAAATTTGGGATTTATGGCTGAAAATGCAGGAATGATTTCAAGGGAGTTATTGTATCAAATAGCAAATGAAAATAAAACACCTATTTTAATCACAGGCTCTCTTTATTTAATTGGAGCTTGTATAGAATTTTTAAAAGAAGATTTTGATGACTTAACCTTTTTTAGAGGGATGAAACTAGAAAATAACGAAAAACACTGAAATATTCTTTCGCTAATAACTTCTGCTCTGCAACTTTTTCAGCATTTCGTTCATCTAAAAATTGCTTAACACTTCCAACTACGCCATTATGTCTTATTTTTTATATTCTTAAATATGAAATTATCGCAGCAAAAAGCCTCTTTAATCATTTTGTTAATTGCCGTTTCTGCTTTTGCCGCAGATTGGACTCTTGAAGATTGCTTGAAACGAGCTGAGGAGGCCAGTCTTTCGCTAAAAGTTTCAAAACTCGGTGAAGAACAAGCAGCCATTGCTATTAAAACAGCAAAAACTGATAGATATCCTTCTTTATCGGCAAACATAAACAATACTCTTTACGACAATCCTTTTGTCGAAGGTCCAAAAGATCACTATAGACTTTCTTTAGGAATCAGCGGTTCTATTATTTTGTGGAATGGTGGAGCCACCTCACTTTCTGTAGAAACAGCACAAATTGATAAACAAGAAGCTGAAATGAGAACCGCACTAGCTTCTTTAAATTTACGTGTTTCTGTGCTAGACGCTTATTATGCTTATTTAACAGCAAACGAAAAAATTGAAATCGCTAAAAAAGCTCTGGAAATTTCTGAAGCAGAAAAAGAAAATCAGTTTAAACTATTTGAAGCCGGAAATATAACTAAAAGAGATTTAGTACTCGCAGAAGCTGATGCCGCACAAAAACAAGTTTCTTTATTAACAGCCGAACAAGCAAAAACAAATGCAGAAACCACACTTAGACAACTTTTAGAAATCCCTCGAGAAGAAGAATTTCGCATTATTGCAGAAAACCTGGATAGTTTAACTCCAGAATCACTTGAAGAAATTCCTAGTTTAGATTCTATATTAAATTTAGCGAAAAGCAGCAATCCAAATCTTGTTGCTGACAGCCTAGCAACTTTATCTGCAGAAAAAAATGTAAAACTTGCAGGTAAAAATAGTTCTATCAGCGTAACACTTGGCGCTCAGGCCGGAACTGGACTTCAAGCATGGGAGTCCGATGGCTATGGGAACCAGTTGAAATATGGTTATAACCACAGCGTTACTTTGGGCATTAATATTCCTATTATAGACAAAGGTTCTACAACAAACAAAGTTTTAAATGCTCAAATTCAATCAGAAAGAAGTAAAATCACTCAACAAGAAACGCTAAAAGCATTAGAAAATTTAATGGAACAATTATACCTAAACGCTATGGCAGCAGAAAATCAGTGGAAGGCAGCCATGCTTCAAGTACAAGCAAATGAAGCCGCCTTCCAAGTAGCTGATGATCAAAAAAATCTTGGCGCTATTACTTATACTGATTATCTATCATATAAAGCTGATTTAGAAACTTCTAAAATCACCTTAACACAAGCTAAGTATTCTGCATTACTTGCTAGGTCTCTTTTAAAGCTTTATTGCAAATAACTCTTTTGCGGGCGTTTATACAAGAATATCCCCGAGCCTAAGGCTCGGGGATATTTGTTCTATGATTACAAGATTTCTATTTTCTTCACTTCAGGCTGTTTCTTCTTTGGAAGTTCTAACAAGAGAATTCCATTCTCATAAGACGCCTTAACATTTTCTGTATCTACGTTTTCAGAAACGCGGAAATCTCGTTTAAATTTCCATTCTGCCTCGCCCCTTTTACGAATTGCTGAAACAGAAAGAACCTTGTTTTCAAAGTGAATTTCAATATCTTCCTTGCGAACACCAGGAAGTTCCACTTCTAGTTCGTAAGCATTCTCTTTTTCTTGTGCAAAAGAAGCAGGAACGCTTTTGGCTTGGCAAGTATCATTGCCCATGGAATTTAACAAATCTTTCAAGCTAAAAAAAGTAGCTGGAAAAAGTTGCGTTGTGTTCATAGTATTTCTCCTTATGTTATTGGTCTTTCGACCGATTTTTGTTTCTGACCAACATAAAGCAAAAGCCGTGCCAAATCAAAAAAACTTTTTGTTTTGAAAATTAGTGCTTAAAAATCAATTCTCTGTTAAAGAATAAAACGATTAATGTTTCACGTTTCTACGATTCAAGTTCCTATTTGAAAACACAAAGAAAATCGTAACGAACATAACTGAAAACAACTTGTTTTCTGTTAGTGATTTAATATTTTCTCAAAATGAAAAAAAGCAATTATTCTTCCAAGTGACTTAAAAACTTTTTAAGCACTTCCTTTTGAATCTTTGTTTGTTGCTTTGCAACAAAAAGATTTTTGTATTGAGCAAAAGAATCATCTAATCGCATAGCATCTTTTTCAGAAATAATAACATTTTCATTTTTCTTTAAAATTTCCTTAAGACGCTTCTCAATTTTTTTTGAATGATCGCCAAAAAAATATTTTTTTTCTATACAACAACCAATTTTTTTCAAATCCTTTTCAAAACGACTAGGATCTCCAAGGCCACAAACAATTGAAAAACGATTTTCATTAGAAGTAAAAAAATCAAAATTGCCTTCAAAATAATTTTTTGATTGTATAATTTTCTCTATACAAAAATCACAATCTAAATTATTTCCATAACAACGCCACACTTCATCAACATTCAAATGATCTTTTTTTAAACTCCTACACACACCAACCGGAAATAAATCTCGTACCGAATTTGCCTTATCCCCAAAATCAAGTAAAAGCGTATAATTGGGGAGAAGTCGCGAATCTTCAAAACCGTCATCGCACAAAAGAAAATCAAATTGTCCATCTAGTTCTAAAGATAATTTCGCCCGATTTTTGGTTGAGAAAATCTTTGCATTTGGAACATATTTTTCATACAGGCGTTTTTCGTCCCAGGCGATGGAATGCAATAGAATCGCCACAGATTTTTTTCGTTCCAAAAGTTTTTTCGCTAATTCTAAACAAACTGGTGTTTTCCCACCACCACCAAAGCGAAAACTTCCAACCACTACTAGTTTTGATTTTTGCAAAGACTTGCCAGGACGCAACCAAAAAGCTCGATTTAATTTATATAAAACGCGATAAATATAAGCGAGAAGAATTTTCATTTTTACCTCAAAAATCAAGATTCCCCTATTTTTTCAAGGTAAAGTAAAGCAGCTGCCGCATTTTTAGATTCAAGCAAAGGAACTTTAAAACAAAAACTCCAATTATTAATTTCTTCAAAATCTTGAAGCATTTGTTCTATATAAAGAAATTTTTCGTCTTCATAACTAATTGTATTTGCGATAGAACGACCTTCTGCATCCATTCGAAATTTTCCATGTTCATGTTCGTATGCAGCAAAAATTTGTTCTAAACGTTTTTCGGTCCAAGGCACCCCCTCATTATCTGAAAGTAGTTCACCTTCAGCTAAATCATCAGCTAAAAAATCTAAAGCATCGCTGTATCGTTTTTGTAAAATTAAAGTCATCCATTCAAAAATTCGCATACGACAAAGCGACAAGAAACGTTTTCTATCAGCAGTTATATCTACAGGCATGGAACCCGAGAAAGCTTTTTCTTCTTCTGTTTGCGGTTGGAAATCTGGATTTTTTAATCGCTCCCATTCTTCCCATAAACTTGAATCGATACGATGAATCATTTCTCCTAAATAATCTTCCATTTCTATAAGGGATTCATTTTTATAAGAATCAGGCACCGTTTGCGAAAGAACTTTATAGGTTGCATTGATGTGTCGCAAAAGAATCGCTTCGGAACGTTCAAGAGAATACTGTTTTACGTACGATGAAAATGCTGAGAAATTTTCAAACATTTCTCTCACTACTGATTTTGGATATACATTTGAATCTACCCAAGGATGTATTTCAGCAAATTCATTGTAAGTATTATATATAAATTCACGAAGCGGTTTCGGGTATTCTAAATTTTCTAAAATAGCCATTCGTTTTTCATATTCAACACCTTCCGCTTTTAGTTCATTTAAAACCTCTGTCTTTAATTTATCAAGTTGTTTTTTTAAAATCAAATCAGGATTTTCAACAATAGATTCCACCAAAGAAAGCACGTTCAACGCATAATCTGGAGATTCTTTGTCTAATTTTGGAAGTGTATCTATTAAGTAAAGCGATAATGGTTGATTCATAGAAAAGTCATCTTGCAAATCTAAATTCACTTGAACCTTTGCCATACCTGGTGATTTAGGCTCACAAAATTCTACGATATTTTTTTCTAATAGAGAACGAAATAATTGCATTGCTCTTGCCCGAAGCATACGTTTTGATTTTTTTTCTTCATGACAATCTCTGAGCAATTGTTTTATCGCAAAGCAACCATCATCAGGACGAGAAAGTATATTTAAAAGCATTCCATGCGATACTTGGAAACTAGATTTTAAAGGTTCTGGATTTGATTGAATCAATCGTTCAAAAGTTCCCTTATCCCAAGGCACGAATCCTTTTTCTGGAGGTTGCTTTTTTGCAAACTTCTTTCCTGTTTTTTGTGATTTTGCAGCAAGCTTTTTATTTTCTATCACATGTTCTGGTGCTTGTGCGACAACATAGCCTACATTATCAAAACCTTTTCGACCAGCTCGTCCTGCAATTTGATGAAAATCTCTTACAGATAAAATGGCCGTTTTATCACCACTATATTTACAGAGTTTCGTAAACAAAACAGTTCGAATAGGAACATTCACCCCCACGCCTAATGTATCTGTACCACAAATGATTTTTAATAGACCTTTTTGCGCTAACTTTTCTACAAGAATTCGATACTTTGGCAAAAGTCCTGCATGATGCACGCCTATTCCCAAACGCAGCCAACGCTTTACATCAGGACCATACGGACTTGAAAAACGAAAATTTTCAATTTCTTTTGCAATCAAGGAACGTTCTTCTTTATTACAAATTTCCAAACAACTTAAATTTTGAGCGTTTTGAGCAGCCTCTCTTTGAGAAAAATGCACTATATAAATAGGAGCCTTTCCTTCTTGCAATAAACGCTGCACTTGATTTTGCAAATCTTCTTCCGAGTAAGAAAATTCAAGCGGAACTGGGCGATTCAAAGAACGAATCGTTATACTTTCTCGCCCAGAAACTCTTGTCATTTCTTTTTCAAAAAATTCTGTATTTCCTACAGTTGCAGACATTAACAAAAATCTTGATTGAGGCAAAGTGAGTAAAGGAATTTGCCAGGCGACACCGCGTTCTTTATCAGAATAATAATGAAATTCATCCATTACTATATCGGAAATATTCAATGCAGAGCCTTCTGATAAAGCCATATTAGAAAGAATTTCTGCAGTACAACAAAGTATAGGCGCATCACGATTTACGGTAGCATCGCCCGTAGAAAGTCCCACATTTTCAGGCCCGAATTCCTGACAAAGAGCCATCCACTTTTCATTCACTAAAGCTTTAATTGGGCAAGTATAAACGGAACGCCTGTTAGAAGCTAAACTTTCAAAATGTAAAGCCAATGCTACAAGAGATTTTCCACTACCTGTTGGCGTATTCAAAAAAACATTTTTTCCTGAAAATAATTCTATAATAGCTTCTTCTTGAGCAGGATATAATTGAAGGTTTCGTGATTCTACCCAAGATAAAAACGCCGTAAGAAGATCTTCCCCTTTCGCTACTAAATCCAATTGATGTTTTAATAAAGAACGTTCCGTCATAACTTTCCAAAAATAACAAGTTCAACAGAAAAGAGATACTATTTTTTAGAATGAAGAAGACTCTAAGGTTCTAGTTTTTTCTATTTTTTGAGAAGTTCAATTTTTAACAAGGTCAATTTTTATGAAATTGAAAACTATCGCCGTAGCAGGCATTCTTTCATTATCTCTTACCGCTTGTCTTGAACCTATCGGACAAGGAACAAAATCTTCTCTTCAAACCGATAAGGATCGTTTCAGCTACGCTCTCGGTTCTCATTTTGGCGTTCAAGCGCATGCTCAGTTAATTGCTAGAGATTCTCTTGATATTGATTTAAATGTTTTTATTCAAGGTTTCAAAGAACGCTTCAATCAAGACAGTGCTAAATACTTGATGAACGATTCTATTATTTTCGTCACATTAAATGAACTTTCCCAAAAAGCTCAAGAAGAACGCGCTAAAAAAGATAGCATTGCCGCAGAAGAAGCACTAGCTACTCAAAAAGCATTCCTTGAAAAGAATAAAACTCAAGAAGGCGTTGTAACAACAGCTTCTGGTCTTCAATATAAAGTTCTCAAAGAAGGAACTGGTGAAATTCCAAACGATTCTTCCATCGTTTCTGTACACTACACCGGAACTCTTTTGGACGGCAAAAAATTTGATAGTAGCGTTGACCGCGGCAAACCAATGGAATTCCCTGTAAGAGCTGTAATTCCTGGTTGGACAGAAATGCTAAAACTCATGAAAACTGGTTCTAAAGTTCAAGCATGGATTCCAAGCGAACTTGGTTATGGTGCTCGCAAAATGTCTGCAATTCCAGCAAACAGCTTGCTTGTATTTGAAATGGAACTTTTAGAAATTAAAGCTCCAGAAGCTACTAACACAAAAGCAAAAAAATAAAATCGTAAAAAAGAGGGGCTTTTAAGCCCCTCTTTTTATAAAATTTGAGTTCGTAATGAAATTAACAAAGAGAATCCTACTTGTATATATTGTTTCAATTTTGGCTTTCTTTACCGCTTGCGGAGAAGAAGAAAAAATCATTTCTTTGCAAAAAGAACGTGCTGAGTTAATCGCTAAAAAAGATTCTCTTACTAAAAGAAAAAATGAATTAGAAAATTCAAATCAATTACTTTTAATTTCTGATACAGTAAAAGCTGGCGATGGTTTATTTCAAGTTCTTTCTCGTATGAAGGTTTCGGAAAGTGATCGCCGGGCGTTAGTTCTCGCCATTCAAGATAGCGTAGAGCTTTCTAAAATGCGAGTTGGGCAAATGTTTCATGTTCTATTAAATCAAGACGGCAGCGTCCAGACTTTTAGATTTGCAGAAAACCCAGCTACCATTCACTTACTTTTTAAATCGGACTCTGGTTATATTTACCACCGACCAGACAAAAAATTAACACGCAAACATTCCATTTTTGAAGGGAGCCTCGCCCAAGGAAGTACTCTAGACGGAATGCTTCGCAGCGTAGGAATTCCAGGGAGAATGGTAGGTGTTGTAAGCGGCGTTCTTCAATGTAAAGTTGCTTTTCAACTAGCTCAACCTAGTGATAAGTTTCGAATTCTTTTAGAAGAAGCATTCTTTGAAGATTCAGTCTGGATTGAAGGTAAAGTTCTATTTGCCGAATTTGATGGAAAAACGGTAGGTCACCACGAAGCATTCCTCTATGAAGATCCTGATCCAAAAAGTTCTTATAATGCTCACTATACAGAATCTGGAGAAGCACTTGTTTTTGATGGTTTACGTTACCCTCTTGATCGTTTGCATGTTACTAGTGCTTATGGTTCTAGAATTCACCCCATTACAGGGAAAAGAACCGTTCACCATGGTATTGATTATGGAAGTCCAAAAGGAACGCCTGTTTACGCAGTCGCCGAAGGTGTAGTTACAGTTTCAGGCTACGATAATTTAAGCGGAAATAAAATTTCTATTCGCCACCGAGATGGTTCCTCTAGTTGGTATCTACACTTGCACACAAGGGCAGTTGCAAAAGGTGCTCATGTAAATACAAGACAAGTTATTGGCCGAGTAGGAAACACAGGGAGAAGCACTGGCCCACATTTACATTTTGGTTTCAAAGACGAAAAAGGTCGTTGGATGAACCCATCTAAGAAAACGATGATTGCTACGCCAAAACTAGAGGGAGAAAGACTTTCTCGTTTGAAATCGCAAGCAAAAGCAATTAGAGAATCTTTAACAACAACCGCTGCTGTAACGCCGCAAAAAGTTGGAGATTCAGAAATATTAGTTCGTTCAAGAACTATTCAATAATTTTTTCAGTTCAAACTAATTTTTGAAGGAATAGAAGAATTTCTTCTTTTAATTCTTCTATAGAACCATAATTTTTGAGCTCTTTAATTTTGGAAGAACTCATGTATATTTTATTTTCTTTTTGAAGCTCTAAACGAGCCAAGGCGTCTTCTTTTTTCATACCTCGCCCTAACAATCTTTCTAGCAATTTTTCTTGAGGCGCTTGAACTTCCCATACTTGATCTAATTTTTTTAAAATACTTGGAATTTTGTGAAAAAGTGCCGCTTCCAAAAAAACAAATTCACTACCAATTTGCTCCTCAAATTTCCAAAAAGATAAAATTTCTTTTTCTAAAAACGGATAAACCAATTTTTCTAAATCTTGTCGAGCTTCATTATTTTCAAAAATAATTTTAGCCAATTCTTCCCTAGAAACTCCTGATTCTGTTAACACTTCACTTCCAAAACGTTCCGCTATTTTTTTTCTCAGATCTTTAGAATTTTTATATAAATGATGAACCACTTTATCGGCGTCTAAAATAGAATAACCCAAGTCTGCAAGAATTTTTCCAACAGAGCTTTTTCCTGAGCCAATAATTCCAGTGATTCCTATTTTCTTCATAGACAAAAACTAGAAAAAGATTTTTCCTTCAACACCAAATCGCCTCGGAGACCATGAATTAACAGGCAAATAATTCCAAACTAATTGCATTGAAAATCTAAAATGTTCTAATTCGATTCCGGCTTCATTTCTAAATTGATATGGTTGTTCGTTTGAAGCATTTCTTTCTGGAATTATGAATTCTAACTTCCAAAAAGGAATCTGATTTTCTACACTTTGAGCCCCAAAAGTTAAACGAGGGAGGTGAAATTCTGGCTTCTGAAAAGAATAACGTAATTTACCAAAAACTTTTATGTTTGAAAAAAGAAGTGATGGCTCTAAACGAAAAATCCATTCTTTTTTTACTGATTTATTTTTATAAAAAGTCGCCAATAAAAATTGAAAGAAACCCTTTTTCTTTTGCCATTTTACACCTAACTGAGAAAAAACATTCCCCGAATCTAGCGGAATTTGCAAACGCTCTTCAGCAGACAAAAGAAATGAGTTTATCTCAATACTTTGCATTTCAGACATCCAAAGTTTACTATTTCTGACAGAATTTGGTAAATGCAGCCACATACTTTCAAAGGGTTCTTCTTGAAAATAAAAAAGACCATTAAAATGCCACTTATAAACTTGACCGCCAGACAAATTCGTTTTCACTCGAAGCAAACTTTCTTTATTTTCTGGAACATACCAAAATGATGTTCCAATTCGTTTTTCCTTAATTTCAAAAAGAAAGGAACTCTTTTCTTCACTGAAAAATGTCCAAACTTCTAAATTCTTAATTCCACCCATCAATGCGAACTTTTCTTGAACTCCAAGCAAACCGCCAAGTGAAAAATTCTCTCCGCGGAAAGCCAAAAAACTTCCTCCGATATTTTCAAACGGAAGTAAAATCCCTAAATTTTGTCCAGTCAAAATGCCGCCTAAAGCTTCATATCTTCCACGAGAATAACGAAACAGCCAATCGCCCTCGTTATCTCCACGAAAACTCCAAACAGAATACTTCAAGCGGATTTCTTCTTTATGACTTATAAGATTGCCATTAGAATCTAAAGAAACGCGGCCAAGCAAGTTCCCCTGAAAAGGCTTCACTTGTTTCTTTGTTTTTTTATTTTCTTTTTCAATCAAACCAAGAGTCTCCGCAAATTCTACTGCCTCATCATCTCGCCCATTTTCTAACAACTCTAAAAAATCAGAAACGTCTGTATTCTCAATCAAGCCATCATCCCACCAAGAAAAAACATCTTCTACAGATATTCCAAATCCAAGGGATAGAAATAAAAAACAAACCATAATAATTGAACTTTGCAAAGCTCTCATAAAACGTTCTCCATTTTTTCATAAGGCAAGGACCTCACATAGATAAACGCTTGAAACTTTGAAAAACGCTCAAATTAAATTGTCAAATTATTTTTACTTTTAAAGCATGAACTCTTGGAACAAAAAAACGCCTCGCACCACATTCCCTTTATTTAACGGAAAACGTGTTTCCCCCTCCCCTGAAGGACTTGACAAATTATTGAAATTTCACGGAGTGGAATTAGAAAAAAATACTTTGCAACAGCTCTGGAATTTTCACACTCTTTTGCGAGAAAATAACGGCGACCAAGATCTAACTCGTTTGAATGCCTTCGAAACAATGGTTGAACGACATTATGCCGATTGCACGCTCATCAATGTTTACGAAGAAAACTGGCCGAAACGAATGATTGATATTGGTAGTGGCGCAGGTTTTCCTGGCATTCCTCTAAAAATTTTAAATCCAGAAATTCAATTAACTCTTTGCGAGCCTCGCCCCAACCGAGTAAATTTTTTGAACATGGTCATTGAAAAACTCGGGTTAAAAAACATTGATGTTTTCGGGCACAAAGTCACAAGCCACAGCATGACGCTTCCTATAGATGGCGCGATCAGCCGGGCGTTCGAACTTATGGAAAAAACTTTACTCCGCTTAGAAAACTCTTTAAAAGTTGGCGGGAAAGTTTACTTTATGAAAGGTCCTGCGATTCGAGAAGAACTACAAACTCTAGTTCCTGAAAAATACGGATACAAGTTAAATGCGGTGCATTACTATAAAATTCCAAATAGCACACAACAACGTGCTTTAGCAATTCTTGAAAGAATTCGCTAACTAATTAAAACGAAGCATTAAAGCCAATTCAAATGTCAATATCTGACGAACATGAGCTGTTTCGTCGTCAAGTTTTTCATGAATTTGTCTGTATTCCACGTAGGCACTAGTGGAAACCATTTTATTAAATTGATAGGAAGCACTCGGTCGTAAGAACCACTCATGAGTTCTTGAAGGCACTGTTCGTTCTGTTAATTCTAACTTCGGTTTATAAGCGGTGTATTTATAACCATCAAATTCCCATTCTTTATACACACCGTCTGTTCCGCTTTCTTTTTCCCACATATCAAAACCAGGATCAGGGTCATAGTAACGGCGAATGGTTTTACTAAAATCATAACCAGCTGTGAATTTCAAATCAATATCGTTATCTAATTTGATATACCACTTCCAAAGTTGGAAACCTCTTTTCGTTTTTAGCGGATAAGTAATCGTCAAATCATCGCCAATATTTATACCGAAATCTTTATATAGTGCAGTATGCATCCATGGTGTTTCCCAGAAATAAGAAGAAGTGTCTGCATAATTTTCTTCTTTTTCAGGCCAGTTCGTTTGGGCAATCACTTCCTCTTTTGGCTTTCTATCCACCATTTCTATTTTCAAGCGCACACTATTATCAATGCGAATATTCTTCTGTGTTAAGAAAGAAAGTCTTACTAATGGATTAAAATTCCAAGTAGTACTCCAAGAGTCTTCAGCACTTTGGAACGGCTTTACCGTTTTAGTATAAGTATAATCCACTCGATGAACAGAACTTACGCTTTTAAATCCATTCAAGAAACCAATTCGCTGAGAGAAATTCGGAATGGTTACACCAACGCCCCATTTTGGCCATACAAGCGTACTATCAGTGTAAAGAGGATATTCTCTAGACTGAGAAAAATCTTGTTTCCATTGCAAATCACCAGTAACCGCAATACTCCAGAATGGCAAAGTAAAGCCTGTTGAAAGTTGTAATGACCGCGAAACGGCATGAGTAAAATTACCTTGATAAACAAGAGTATCTACATTACTATTTCTGTATTCAGCAAAGTCCTTAAAATCATCACGATGATCTAATCCCATGTCTCCAGAAATAATATTCCAAAGTCCACGATTTCTATATCCATTTCCAATTCCCAATCCATAGAGATAGTATTGGAAAGGCGTAACACCTTGTTCTTCATACAATTGAGCAAGTGTAAAGTTTTCGCCAACGGTTGAAAGATTTGTTGTCCAATTAGCTCGCAATTCTCTCCACTTTAATTTTTCAAAGAATTTTTGAGCAGCATTCCCTTTCCCGAACAATTCCATAAAGGTAATGAATTTAAAACTAGGAATAAATTCAAAACGATTGTTTTGCGAAATCGTCCAGAAATTCTTTTCGACCATTGTTTCATCATAAAGACTGAAATCATCCGGAATAGTTTTTTGCTGCGTAAATTCCGTACTGAAATTCATATTAATTGGCAAGAACGGAATAATATTCGGCGTAAAATTAAGGCGGAATTGGCGCGTACGAATCCGTTCATGTTTTAAAATACCATACTTAGGTCCATAATCTTTTCTTCCTAAACTATCCACTTTATAGAATGTCGTTGTGTCATAAAGAATTTTATAAGAATCAGGATTCTGCATATCAATAGCCATCGTATCGCCAGCAGCATTCACTTGAGGAATGGTATCGTATGGAATCACAACAATACTATCGGCAGAAACATAAACTTTTCTATCTGTGTGATCCCAAGCAAAAATTTCATCTGCGGCAAACAATGCACCGTCTCGTCCAGTAAAGAAATTTTCCTTTACAAAGGATTCGCGATCTGAAAGCATGTCACGCTTAATGTTAATACTGTAACTTGCATTGAGGAATGAGAAAATATTCCAACGAACATTTGCTTTATGAGTCAAATCTGCGGTAAAAGTTACCACTTTATCTACTTGCGGTTCTACAAAATTCGGGTCACGTTCTTGATCGACATAGCGCACATAACTAAAATCAAACAAAGTCATATCAAATGTTTGAGGCCAAGGCTCAAATGCCGATTCTGAAAGCGGGCGCAAGTAACGGAAACGCCCTAAAGAAGAGAACGGTTTGTAATTAAACTTGTTAAAGGTTCCTAATTTGTACTCAATAACAGTTCGATAGGAATAAGAAGAATCCGCGCTTGTTGCTGAACGATTTTCTGATTCATTATAAGAATAACTAAATGCAGGGCGTTCTAAGAAAATCTGAGATAAATATTCTTGCAACAAATTATCATTTGGTGTATAATCCTTACTGTAACTAATACTAAAGTTTCTGCTTTTTGAATAATTTTCATAACCTTTTGATTTTGCTGCATTCCTTAATTTTTCTTCTTCATCATTTTCAGAAACATCCAATTTATTCTGCACCATATCAGACATTAAATCGCCAAAATCATCTCGTTTCAAAATCAAATCATCTGTAGGCTTCATATAAGGGCGTTCTGTAACACTGCTATAACCTAATCCCATCGGAATATGGAATCCATACTGATCAGGGAAAAATTTATTCAAACTAAAGCTAACATCTCCAGCCACATCTAATTGAGAGGCTGCTTCAGAAAGTTTTGGCTTTGGCGAGCCACCTGTTGTTGATAAAGTAGCGAAGTCTCCGTCTTGATAACGCATTGCGCCAGAAACCGTTGCGAAATCAGAAAAGTTCATTTGTCCTGAAACACGAGCTGCATACCCCCAATCCAAATCCATTCCAGAAAGACGCAAATCATTCAGCCAGAACGTTCCCTTCAAATCTGCTGGAGAAGCATCTTCATCGGCAATAATTACAAAGCGAATCCAATCTACCGAAGTCATAGAAGGATTTCCAACTAATTTCAATTTTTCTTCTCTCTCACCACCCAAATCTATTTCTACCGGTTCTGTATAAGGTGGAACACGACCGATTTTCATATCGGTGAACGTTTTTATCGCCATTGCAAACGCGTTTGAAAGCCAATTCATTTCATGACAATCTTCAACACGTTCTGAAGAAGAGCATTCGTATTTTACTGGTCTAAAACTCCATTCATAATAATTTGAAGAACCTTCTAAAGAACCTTCACCCATTTGAATTGCGAATCGCACAGGAACTTTTTCCGCTTCAGTCGCATAATGGATTTCCATTTTTATTGTTTTGTAACTCGTCAAATCTTTGACATCCGTATCAAAAATTCTTGTCACTCCAACTTCTTGACCAGGTGAAAGATTCTTATAATCCAATACAAGTGCCGTTTCCTTCAAAGCAGCATTTGTTTCCGAATCTCGTTCAGAAGAAGTATTTGGGGATTTAAAATAAGTACCAGCATCTTCACGATTATTGATTGTTGTAACTTGCAAGAAAGAAGAATCTACAACAGAGCCAGTTTGAGTAATTTGAATTTCATTTCCATTGACATCTACTACCTGAGAATTTTCTGTAGAAGAAGTCACATACATATCAGAAACATCGGTTGCTTCCCAACTATTTCCAACCACGCCTAAACTGACTATTTGAACTTTTGCTTCAGCTACTCCGGGATTTAAATTTCCTAACCAAAGCCTAGAATAAAGAGCTTCTGAAAGAATCGTCTTATATCCATTGCCACTTGCAGAAACAATAGTATCATACTGATCTAATGGAATTCTCCAACGACGCCAACCATTTTTTAGTTCTTCATATTTCGTTGGGTCATCTTCAGAAAGATCAATTCGATAGCGAACAAAACTAATATCTGTATCCAAAGAACCATTACGGTTTATATCTTCACTATCATAAGCGCGTTCTCCTGAATTATCTTCAGTTCCATTAATCACTCTAGGAGGATCGCTATCATCATCAAAATCATCACTATAATTATCTAAAGCAATATCACTTACCGTTGGGTTTACATTCGTTGAATTTAATTCCGTAGAAACACAACCTTCTATACGACAATCCCAAACTAATCTTGTTTCTTCTGCCCCCGAAACGCCATCTAAACCTTTATCATGCAAAGCGGTTGTAGTTCCCAAAGTATTTTCGCCGTCAAAATTACCATTTGGCGCATAACCATTTACAGACACGTCTTCACTCAATAAACCTAAATCCAAATATAACGAACCGACATTTCCGCGAGCCACTACTTCAACATAACGCATTTCACTTAAATCTTGGTAGTAAGCGCTATTTGGGCGCATCACACCACCCCAACTTTTCCCCATCAAATTATCATTAGGGCGTAATGTCATTTTCAAAACAGACAAACGTTGATTATCAACCTCTGAGTCTCCAACATTTGGATAAATGTACTTATACAATTCTGTAGTATTGCTATGCCATATAAATTCACCTTGATGCTTGTAATCTTGCTCAGCAATATAAGTTCCTACATTATCAGAAACCCCGCCTGGAGGAGACGCTTGATACCAAGAAAGACGAGTCAGCGGATACATCAAACCAGTTACTGTAGATTCAAAATCTTCAAGCAACGCTGTTTTCTTTCCACTCGTATTCGGGTTGTGATAGCTGCTAGCAAATTCCGTTTCAAATCGCCAAGTTGAAGGTGCTTTTGAATGTAAGAAAGGAATCGCATTCATCAAATTAGTCATCACTTTAGAAGTGTCTTGCAAACGCAAGTTCATTCCCCAAAGGAAACTAGAGAAAGGTTCGTTTCCAAGCGTTGGCGTAGAAGCTGTAGTACTTTGACTTTTGTATAGGGCCGTTACACCAAACAAAGAGCCTTCACCAAACCCATAATAAGTTAAAGGCAATTCTGCTCTTGCTCCTAACAAAACCTTATTATCAATTTCAAACAATGGTTCACATTCAAAAGTTACAGTAATTTCTTTATTCGGATCAAGTGCTCTATCACTCAATAATTCAATTTGTCCCAACTCATAGTTTACTTCATAATCCACATCTCGCACAAGCACTTCAGAACCGGCTTTTAATTTTTCCGTGCCCGGCGAAATATCCATACATGAACCAGCACTTACTGAATGACTTGAATTTTGATCTCGAACGCTAATCGTTGAACTACGGCGTTTTCCTACTGATTCAAAATAAAAACGACTCGCATAACGATTTAAATTTGCAACAGGCAAAGTGTAAAGCTGAGACATAGCTGCAGACGAATCTAAATTTCTAAGTGGTTCAAGACAGTTTTCTCTAGCACGTTCTGCAGCTCGCGGGCCAGAATACTCTCTTGCAGGTAAACAAGGTAACCACATTTCTCCGCTGTAACTTCCTGAAGAATTCTTCTTAAAGATGGTAACATCATTTACAAGTGGAGAACCTGTAGTGGTGTCTGCCACTCTTAATTTTTTCAAGTAATCGCCGCTGACACCCGCTTTTGTTTTCATCCGAAGAATAAAGCTAGAAGCACTTTCATCAGAAATTCCAATGGAATAGACGTTACGCAACATCAACTTATCTATTTCTTTTAATTCGGAAAGAGTAGCATCCCACTGAATAAGAACAAGTCGAGAGCCGTCTCGCACAGTGGTTCCTGAACGCCCTGTTCCATCACCGGCCCAGCTAGCAGCAATTAATGTGTTGCGATTTGCGCCTGAAATTTTCAGAATACCAGTTTTAGAATCATAAGTGTAATCCTTTGCAGGAATTTCCATCATTCGTTCTACTGATTTTTCAATCGTTTGTCCTGATGGAGTTACATAAACAACAGTCATGTTATCTAAAACATCTTCAGTTGCATTTAAATTATTTCGTTTATAAAGTTTAAGTCCAGTAGCTGGATAAGAAGCAGATGTTTTTCCGGCAATCCCCGCACTAATGTAATTGTTACGAGCCTCATGATTTAAGAAATAATAGCGATAAGCTAAAAAGTTTTTATCTAAAACCTGAAATTCTGATGTACTTTCGCTTGCATTAATTGTATAAGATTCTTGACTTCCTCCATCTTGAGAAGCTATCGTTGTTACGTTCCAATCTCCAAATTTCCAATCTGCTTTAATACCAAACAATCCTTGGTGATTTTCTGAGTAGCCTGTTAATTCAGTACCGCTCAAACTCAATGAAGTTGTTCCCGCTTCAATCCTTTGCAAAATGTAATCTTCAAACTCTCCTTTGAAAGATTCTTCATAAACAACTCGAACCTGATTTTTTACCCCTAGTCCATTTTCCACATTATTGATTTCAACCGTTACGTATGGTCCAATTTTCCCTTTTACCATAAAACTAGGGTCATAAGACAACGACGGCGAAGGAAATAAGCTTCGTTCTGTACTACCTGGAGCATCATCATATTCTCCATAACCTTTTAAACGTATATCCATTGTTCCTTGTAAGAAAAGTTTCGGCTTGTCAAAGCCAAAAGTTTTCATCCAAGCAGGCATTGGCACAGGAATCGTTATATCAAATTCAGAACCCTTATCTGGCGGCGTGTAAGCATCATCTTTATTTCCAATCAAAGAATTTAGCCAAAGACGATTTAAGCCAATATCATACATGTCATTCACATAATCCGCGAGTTCTGGGTAGCTTGCACTCCATAATTCAGTAGTGTCCTTCGAAAGAGGATTCACCACTTTTTCTTTAACTTCCAAACTTCTAGTACCCACATCAATTTCATGATCATGGATAATATTTCTTGGAGAAGACATTAAAGAATTACTTTGACCAATGCCACCACTTGGAAGCAAGCCATCAAGCGGCGCCACATTAGCAGGCATTTCTAAATAGCGAACTGATGAAGATACGGTTGAGTCGCTTGATTCTGCATTTTGAGCGAATGAAAAAACGGTTGCGGAGAGTAAACCAGCAAACCCTGCTTGCAAAATGCGAACCATAAATTTCTTTTTCAAAACGACTTTCTTTGCTATCAATTACGTTAAGAATATAAAGCGCCCACAAAATAGAAATTATGCACCACAAAGACACTTGCAACTTCTAGAAAATCTTTAAAATTTAGAGTTTAACAATAAAAAAAAGACGCACCCAAGTAAAGGAGGAAAACTTAGGTGCATCAGGGAGTGTTTGGGTATCAGCAATTTAAATATTGAATAGCAATTATATAGTTCGCCTGGCGCTCTTTTTGTTTACAAATGTACACGAGACTCTATCGAATCTAGTAAAATAAGACTTTAAAAACGCACATTTTTCTATTTTTAAATATGTTGTAAGAATATAATTATCAATCTTGGATTTTCTATATGTGTGGAATTGTTTGCTACATCGGTTACAAAGAAGCTCTTCCGCTTCTTCTTGATGGCTTGAAAAAATTAGAATATCGTGGTTATGACAGTGCAGGCATTTCGCTTCTTTCTGGAAAATCCATAGAAACCATTAAAGCCGCTGGCAAAATCGCTGCTTTAGAAGAGAAAATCAAGAATCGTCCTTTAGAAGGGTTTTTAGGCATTGGTCACACGCGTTGGGCAACTCATGGAGCGCCAACAGAAATAAATGCTCACCCTCACACTAGTTTTGATGGAAAAATAGCTGTTGTCCATAATGGTATCATTGAAAACTACGCCGTTTTAAAAGCGAAACTTCAAGAAGAAGGCATTGAATTTAAATCAGACACCGATACTGAAGTTGTTGCCCATCTGATTGCTCGTTTTTATCAAGGCGATTTAAAAAAAGCGGTTCTCCAAGCGCTTGGTAAGTTAGAAGGCGCGTTCGGGCTTGGCGTTATTTGTAAAGATGAACCAGATGTTCTTATTGGCGCTAGGCGCGGTTCTCCACTTATTTTTGGCATTGGCGATGGTGGTGAATATTACCTTGCAAGCGATGTTTCTGCTATTGTAAATTACACTCAAAAAGTAATCTACTTAGACGACAACGACATTGTCGTAGCAAGACGAAATGGCTACGAATTACAAAATCTTCATAGTCAAATCGTTCAACGTGAAGTTCAAAATGTTGATTTTGATGTAGAATCCGTTGCAAAAAGCGGCTTTGAACATTTTATGCTCAAGGAAATCTTTGAGCAACCAGAAACTTTACGCAATACAATGCGTGGACGTTTACTTATAAACGAAGGAACCGCCAAATTATCTGGATTAGATGCTAATATTCGAGAGCTCAGAAGCATCAACCGCATCATCATTACAGCTTGCGGCACAAGCTATTATGCCGGCATGGTCGGTGAATATATGATAGAAGAACTTGCTGGCGTTCCTGTTGAAGTAGAATACGCATCTGAATTTCGCTACAGAAACCCAATCGTAAACCCAGGGACTCTTGTACTTTGCATTTCTCAATCCGGAGAAACTGCCGATACGTTAGCCGCCATGAAAGAAGCGCACCACAAAGGAGCCACGGTTCTTGGCATTTGTAATGCTGTCGGTTCTTCGATTGCTAGAGTTTCAGACGGAGGCGTTTACTTACACGCCGGTCCTGAAATAGGTGTCGCCTCTACCAAGGCGTTCTCTGGTCAAGTTCTGGTTTTATCCATGATTGCCTTACTTTTAGGGCGTCAGCGTCGTGTTTCTTTTGAACAAGGAATGGAAATCGCTAATGCAATTTCAAATATTCCTAACTTAGTTGAAGAAACTTTAAAACTCAACAACTGCGTTTTAGAAATTGCCAAAAAATACAAAGAGGCCAAAAACTTCCTTTATCTCGGCAGACACTACAATTACCCTGTAGCTATGGAAGGAGCGCTCAAACTAAAAGAAATCAGTTATATTCATGCGGAAGGTTATCCAGCTGCCGAAATGAAGCATGGACCGATTGCCTTAATTGACGAAAACATGCCTGTAGTGGTCATCGCTCCAAAAGATGCTCTTTTTGATAAAATTCTTTCAAATGTTAGAGAAATCAAAGCACGTGGTGGTAAAGTCATCGCCATTACCTCAGAAGAATCAAATCCATTAGATTCAATTGCAGACGACATCGTTAGAGTTCCTCACACTATTCCAATGTTAATGCCTATTTTAACATGCGTGCCTCTGCAACTTTTAGCTTATCACATTGCTGTACTTCGAGGCAATAACGTTGACCAACCAAGAAACTTAGCGAAAAGCGTAACGGTAGAATAAATGGAAGCGTTGCTTCAAAATGATTATGAAGTTAGAATAGGTACTTTTGAAGGGCCTATGGATCTTCTATTGTATCTCGTTCAAAAAAACGAGGTCAAGCCCGAATCTATTTCTATTGCCGAAATCACAAATCAATACCTAGAATGGATTAAAGATCTTTCTCAGGCGGATCTTTCAGCTGCAGGTGATTTTTTACTGATGGCTAGCCGTCTTATGGAGCTTAAAGTTCGAGAATTACTTCCTAAAGAAGAACAAAGTCCTGAAGAAATTATGGATTTCTACGAGGATAGAGAAGCATTTTTACTTCAAATTCAGGAATACCAGCGTTACAAACAAGTTGCTAAAGAATTACAAGATAAGGAACGAGAAAACTTCGGGGCTTTTTATCGTGGGCGCCCAGAAAAAATGTTTTCTGATGACGACACTCTAGCTGACGCCAACATTTGGCAACTTTTTAGGGCATATCAAAAAAGTCTAAAAACTGGTACAGTAGAACACATTCACCACATTGAACTTGATTATGTAACCATTGAAGATAGACAACAAGTAATCAGCAATCACTTAGCTCTTCACGGGCGAGCCTTATTTGAAGAATTACTCGGTAACGATCCACATCCAATTCTTGCTACTGTTACTTTCATGGCTTTAATGGAAATGATAAAAACCGATGAAGTTGTATTTAGACAAGGCGAACCTCTCGGGCCAATTTGGATTTATAGAAAAAAGAATAACCTACAATTTGCAGATGAAATGGCAAATGAAGCGTTCTATATTTCTCCAGACCCAGAAGTAGATCCTGGTTTACTTGAAATCGTTCGAAAAAAAGAAGAGCATCTTGCCCTGCAAAAAAATGCCACCATTGATGCTGTAATGCGAGAAGTTGTGTTATGGACAACCAACGGGAAGATTGTCCGAGAAGAAGATATTTTAAATATGTTAGATGGAAAACTCGCTTTATCAGAAGGAAATGAGGAAAAAATCATTTCTCAAGAAAATTCTTCATTAGAAAATCAAATCATTGATAATTCTGAAACAGAAAATTCTAACGCAGAACAAAACAAAACAGAAACTCCACTTGAAACAGATGTTTCAAGTGGAGAAAATTCACCTACTGAAATGCTAAATACAAACACCTCCGAAGAAACAACAAATAATTAATCCCACTGAATAGTTGGCGGAGGGTCCTTCAAATCCTTTCTAGCTTTAGCTGCTTCAAATTTTTCTTCTAGCATTTCTTTTCTGTGTTTCTCTTTTTCTTTTGCAGCTTCAAACATAGATTCTAATTCTTTTGGACGCTGTTTTTCCTTTTCCATAAAATCTTCTAAAGACGCAAATTTTTTCTTTTCTCGCGTCCCTAGAACTTCACCAGAAATAGCATCTACTTCTAAAATTTTTCCACAACATGGGCAATTAACTGTTAAAATTTTTGCCATATTAATCATCCCGACGACCAAGCAAACCTGCTTTGTGCGCCCAATACAACAATTGCATTAACGCCGTAATGGCAGCTGCTACATAAGTTAAACCAGCAGCCAAAAGTACCCCAGAAACCGTATTGTATTCTTTTCCTGGTTGCACAATAGAAAGTCGAGAAAGAATCTTTTTTGCACGTGCTGAGGCGTCAAATTCAACGGGAACCGTTACTAGCGTAAATAAAGTTGCTGCACCAAAAAGTACAACGCCAGCAACCGCAAGATTATGTCCAAGTGTTTGACTATAAGCGCCCATTAACACAATACCAATAATCACAAGCCATGGTCCAAGATTTGAACCTAAATTCGCAACTGGAACTAGAAAAGAACGAAGCCACATCGGGAAATAATTTTCCGCATGCTGAATCGCATGCCCTACTTCATGAGCTGCTACCCCTGCAGCACTTGCATTACGACCATGAAAAACCTCTTTAGAGAGATTTAAAGTTTTATCTAATGGATTATAATGATCGGAAAGAAAGCCATGAGTTTCTTGAACACGAACATCTGTAATGCCAGCATCAGCTAAAATTGCTTTTGCAATTTCAGCCCCTGTTAAACCACTATAAATTGAAACTTTTTGCCCTGCTTTAAATCGAGCATTTACAATAAAAGATACTATTCCGGAAAGCCCTAGAGCAACAACCAAAATAGCCATATAAAGTGGATCAAAAATCATATCATATCTCCTTGATTACTAAAATAATAAAACTAAATGCTAGAAACGAATTTATGGTAAAAAAAGACGATTTTGCACACAAAAAAGGGCTTGGAATAACCAAAGCCCTTTTTTGTGATTTACGCCAACAAGAACTACCAGCGGAAGTGAGCAAAAGCCTTGTTTGCTTCAGCCATCTTGTGCGTTTCGTTCTTTTTACGAACTGCATTGCCTTCGCTATTTTTAGCAGCAATCAATTCAGCAGCAAGACGTGATGCCATGTTGGATTCGGAACGCTTACGAGCAGCATCCAAAAGCCAACGAAGGGCCAAAGCCTTAGCTCTGTCTGGAGCAACTTCCATCGGAACCTGGTAGTTTGCACCACCAACGCGACGAGTTTTTACTTCGAGACGAGGTTTGATGTTTTCTAGGCACTTTTCAAACTTTTCCAAAGCAGTTTCAGAACCTTCCATTTTCTTGTTCAATTCGTCAAGAGCGGTATAGACAATACGTTCAGCAATAGTCTTCTTACCTTCTTTCAAAACAACACCGACAAGTTCGGTAACAAGAGTGGATTTGTAGCGTGGATCCGGAAGGATCGAACGATGAAGCGCTTTTCTTCTTCTAGACATATTCTACTCCCTTACTTTTTAGCAGGTGCGGCGCCTTTTTTCTTCACGCCATACTTGGAACGAGCATTCTGACGACCGTTTACAGCCTGAGTATCTAATGTACCACGAATGATGTGATAACGAACACCAGGAACGTCCTTCACACGACCACCGCGAATCAATACGATAGAGTGTTCTTGAAGGTTATGGCCTTCACCTGGGATATAAGCTGTTACTTCCATTTTGTTAGACAAACGGACACGAGCGATTTTACGAAGAGCGGAGTTAGGCTTCTTCGGAGTGCTTGTATAAACACGAGTGCAAACGCCACGCTTTTGCGGGCAAGACTTTAGGGCTGGGGATGCAGTCCTGTTAGTGATTTGTTCACGTCCTTTACGAACGAGTTGCTGAATAGTTGGCACAGTAATCTCCTAGATTTTGGAGTGCAAATATAGTTACTTTTCGATAAGTTTCAAGGCTTTCTCCCTGAAAATCAAGCTAAAAACTGATGATTTCAGGGAGATTTTAGCTAAGCTTAGCCTTAAAAATTATTCGATTCCTTCTTCCTCTGGATTGCTCATATCTTCATCCATCATTTGAATGGATGGGCCTTCAGAGTAATTTTCGTCTTTTCTGCGACGATTTTCTTCTTGTTCAGCCAGAGCATCTAGATCGGATACGGCAAGATTTCTAAGGTGACGGGCACCTGTTCCACAAGGAATCAAGCGACCAATAATCACGTTTTCCTTTAAGCCGGAAAGCGGATCAACACTACCTTCAATGGATGCACGGGTCAAAATCTTTGTTGTTTCCTGGAAGGACGCAGCAGAGATAAAGCTGTCCGTTGCAAGAGAAGATTTAGTGATTCCGAGAAGCATTGGAGCTGCCTTTGCTTCTTCCTTACCCATCTTAGCTAAGCGTTCATTAATAACACGCAATCTAGCCTTTGAGATTTCTTCATCAAGAAGAAGATTGGAATCACCTTCCTTTTTCACCTTTACTTTACGCATCATTTGACGAACGATACATTCAATGTGTTTATCGGCAATAGCCACACCTTGTAAGCGGTAAACCGCTTGAATTTCGTTTACCAAATGGCGTTGTACTTCTTCTGAACCCTTAACGCGGAGAATATCATGTGGATCAACGCTACCTTCACATAACTTCTGACCAGCGCGCACTCGGTCGCCTTCGTGTACAGCGAGATGACGACCGCGAGGAATTAGCACAGATTCCTCACGATTCAAACTTTCATCCTTAATGATGATTTTCTGATTACCACGTTCTTCACCGCCATAAGATACCAAGCCATCAATTGGAGCAATAACAGCTGGGTTCTTTGGAGTACGAGCTTCAAAAAGCTCAGCAACGCGAGGAAGACCACCCGTAATATCGCGAGTCTTTCCTACAGCACGCGGTAATTTAGCAAGCACCTGACCGATTTTTACGGAATCGCCATTTTTTACAGCCAATACCGCAGAGTCCGGCAACATAAATGTTCCTGCTTTAGTTCCGTCTTCATTCAAAACGTTAATTGCAGGACGGCGCTTACCACGTTTATCGCTAATGATAATCCAAGATTCAACATCTGTCACTTCATCACGTTCTACACGGTAAGTGACGTTTTCTTGAAGATCTGAGAATTGGATTTTACCATCAACGCTACAAATAATTGGAGAAATGTATGGGTCCCATTCAAACATTACATCGCCCTGTTTCACAGAAGCATTGTTTTCGACGTAAATGAATGCACCATAAGGAACTTGGTAACGACCCTTGTTAATTCCAGTTTCATCGAAAATAACAAGTTCACCCATACGGCTTGTTACAACTTTTTTCCCTTCAAAGGTAACCGTATCAATGTTTTCAAGTTCTACACGACCATTTACAGTAGCTTGTTTGTTATTTTCAACAGTCAAACGACTAGAGGCACCACCAATGTGGAAAGTACGAAGAGTCAACTGAGTACCTGGTTCACCAATTGATTGTGCTGCAAGCACACCAACTGCTTCGCCAAGATCTACTGGACGACCAGAAGAAAGCATACGGCCATAGCACTTCGCACATACACCAATTGCAGAATCACAAGTCAAAACAGAACGCATTTTGACATGTTCAATACCTGCTGCAGTAATCTTAGGCAAGTCACGTTCAGAAACAAGTTCTCCAGCTTTAACAATAACTTCGCCTGTAACTGGGTGAGAAATATCTTCAACAGGAACACGACCAAGAAGACGTTCTTCAAGAGGGATAATGGTATCATCGCCGTCCTTAAATGCGGAAATTTCAATACCTTCCGTTGTATGGCAATCTTCTTCCATCACAACAAGATCTTGAGCTACATCCACAAGACGACGAGTCAAATAACCAGCATCAGCCGTTTTAAGAGCTGTATCGGCAAGACCCTTACGAGCACCGTGCGAAGAAATGAAGTATTCCATCGCATTAAGACCTTCTCGGAAACAGGACTTAATTGGGTTTTCAATAACTTCTTGACCACCAAGTTGTTTTGTTGGCTTCTGCATCAAACCACGCATACCAGAAAGCTGCTTAATCTGTTCACGGCTACCACGAGCACCAGAATCAGCCATCATGTAAACTGGGTTAAAACCATCACGATCACGTGAAAGCATATCCCATTGTTTTTCAGCGACTTCTGTAGTGGTTTTAGACCAAACATCCACAATTTGGTTATAGCGTTCGCCATCCGTGATAACACCTTCTTCATAGTTTTCACGAATGCGAGAAACTTTTTCTGTTGCTGCATCAAGCATTGCTTGCTTTTCTTGTGGAATAACCATTTCAGCAATAGCTACTGAAGAACCGGAACGAGTTGCCCATTGATAACCCATGGTCTTCAAGTTATCCAAGTATTCAACTGTTACGCGGTTTCCTGTACGACGATACAAATCATCCACAGAGCGAGCAATGGTTTTCTTTGCAAATGTTTCGTTAGCAAAGCCAAGTTCAGCAGGAATAATTTCGTTTAAGAAAATACGTCCAACGGTTGTTTTGATTAAGGAATCTTCCTTAAGAACAACAAAACGGGCTTTATCATGTGCCTTCACCATGATTTCAGTAATTCCGGCATCATCCATATTTTCTTTTTCGCACAAGGTATCTTTTTCTAAAGCACCAGAATATATTTTGCTTCCTGCCGGAAGTTTTAAATATACCCAAGCGTTCAAATCAACGACACCATTTTCATAAGCGCGAATGGCTTCAGCACTATCAACAAAACGCATTCCTTCGCCTTTACGATTTGGGCGAGGTTTTGAAATGTAATAGAGACCAAGCACAATATCCTGAGAAGGAACAGCAATTGGCTGACCAGAAGCCGGATGAAGAATGTTGTTTGATGAAAGCATCAAAACACGACATTCCAACTGTGTTTCAAAAGAAAGCGGAAGGTGGACAGCCATTTGGTCACCGTCAAAGTCAGCGTTAAATGCAGCGCAAACTAACGGATGAAGACGAATTGCATTACCTTCAATTAATTTTGGATAGAAAGCCTGAATACCCAAACGGTGAAGTGTTGGAGCACGGTTAAGCATCACCGGATGGTCTTCAATAATTTGTTCAAGAATATCCCAAACTTCAGGACGTTCTGAATCAACATATTTACGAGCAGCCTTCAAAGTATAAACAATGCCTTCTTCTTCCAAGCGACGAAGAATAAACGGCTTGTAAAGTTCAAGAGCCATACGTTTTGGCAAACCGCACTGATGCATTTTCAATTCAGGTCCAACCACAATAACGGAACGACCAGAATAGTCCACGCGCTTTCCAAGCAAGTTCATACGGAAACGACCTTGCTTACCCTTCAAAAGTTCAGAAAGAGATTTCAATGGGCGATTAGAACCAGCACGAGTTGCACTACGACGACCACTATCAAACAATTGATCAACTGCTTCTTGCAACATACGTTTTTCGTTGCAAAGAATAACATTTGGAGCCTTAATATCAATGAGTTTTTTCAAACGCGAATTGCGAGTGATTACCTTACGATAAAGTTCGTTCAAGTCTGAAGTAGCAAAACGACCACCATCTAACGGAACCAATGGACGAAGATCTGGCGGAATGATTGGCAAAACATCCAAAATCATCCATTCAGGTTGGTTTGGCAACAAGCGAGCTTCACGAGGATAGAGGTCTTTAAAACTTTCGTAAGCCTTTTGAATGGAAGGTTCTTCACCTTCATGTTTCTTCAAGAAATCTGCCTTGAAATTTCTGATAATTCCTGGCAAATCATCCATAGAAGCACGATGGCTGAACGGAATTTTCCCTGTATTTTCGTAGTAAGCCGTAAAGGATTCCAATTGAGACTTGCGGAAAGCTTCCACAATCTTCAAACGCTTGATTGCATCATCACGTTTAGTTTTAGATTTTCCCTTAATGGTTTCACGAAGTTCTTCGGAAAGAGCATCCAAATCTAAGCGACTAAGAAGCATCTTGATTGCGGATGCACCCATTTGAGCTGTGAAATGACGACCTTCTTGTACAAGGTCCATATATTCAATTTCACTAATGAGCTGACGTTCCTTTAATCCGGTATCACCTGGATCTAAAACAACATATTTTTCATAGTAAATAATGTTGTCCAAGGACTTGCTATCCAAATCAAGAAGTGCACCTATCACACAAGGCTGATTTTTAGCAAACCATGTATGAGCAAGTGGGATAGTTAATTCAATGTGTCCCATGCGTTCACGACGAACCTTAGAATTCGTCACTTCAACACCGCAACGATCGCAAACTACACCGCGATAACGAATGCGACGGAATTTTCCGCAGTTACATTCCCAGTTTTTTACAGGGCCAAAAATCTTTTCACAAAACAAACCATCACGTTCTGGCTTAAAAGAACGATAGTTAATGGTTTCTGCTTTTGTTACTTCACCATAAGACCACTCACGGATGAGTTCCGGAGAAGCGAGATGAATTGAAATTTCGCCTGCATTTTCTGCGTATTCAAAAGTTTCTTCTGACATATCACTTATCTCCAGTTGTCTTAATGTCTAAGCCCAAGGACTGAACTTCACGAATCATAACGCGGAAGGATTCTGGAATACCAGGCTTTGGTGTATTCTTTCCATGTACAATGGCGTCATATACTTTGGAACGTCCAACCACATCATCAGATTTAACAGTCAACAATTCCTGCAACGTATAGGCAGCACCATAAGCTTCAAGTGCCCAAACTTCCATTTCACCGAAACGCTGACCACCAAACTGGCTCTTACCGCCAAGAGGTTGTTGTGTTACGAGTGCATAAGAACCAATAGAACGAGCATGAATCTTATCATCTACTAAGTGACCTAGTTTCAAATAGTACATGTAACCGATTGTTACAGGGTTGAGGAATGGTTCCCCAGTACGACCATCATAAAGCTTGGCTTTACCGATAATTCTATTGTTTTCTGGATCCATAACGTAATCCACAATAGGATTCTTCTGATAAGCTTTTTCAAGTTCAGCCGTAATTTCATCAAATGAAGCACCATCAAATACAGGAGTAGAAACCTTGAATCCAAGAGTTTTTGCTGCCCAACCTAAATGCACTTCAAGTACCTGACCTACGTTCATACGAGAAGGAACGCCTAGTGGGTTCAAAAGAATTTGGAGCGGACGTCCATCTTCTGTAAATGGCATATCTTCCACAGGAACAATCTTTGATACAACACCCTTGTTTCCGTGACGACCAGCCATCTTGTCACCAATGGAGAGACAACGCTTCTTAGCAATGTAAACCTTTACAGTTTGCAACACGCCTGGTTTCAATTCATCGCCCTTCGTTACCTTATCAATTTCTTTTTCCATGGTACGAGTGAGACGATCAAGATTGTCACGAGCAACATTTACAAGGCTCAAAACTTTATCTTGAAGTTCTTTGTCATCAAGAACAAAGCAAGATGCAGGAGAAACCGTTGTTACGTCCAAGTTACGAAGCATTGATTCTGTATAAGCTTGACCTTCACGGAAAATAACTTCGTGAGTTTCGTTGTCAAATACCTTGCCAGCAGCTTTGCCTAAAAGCATTTCAGACAAATAATGCGAACAAGATTCCTTAATTCCATCAATTTCAGCTTGGAACTTTTCACGAATTTCATCAATCTTTGGCTTATCTAGTTGTTGATTTTTCTTGTTATCACGTTCTTTCTTTGTAAAGACACGAGTTTCAATTACAACACCCTTCATACCAGGAGGAGCCTTCAAAGATGTATCGCGAACATCACCAGCCTTTTCACCGAAAATAGCACGTAATAAGCGTTCTTCTGGAGAAAGTTCTGTTTCGCCCTTTGGAGTTACCTTACCTACGAGAATGTCATCAACATTCACTTCTGCACCAACGCGAATAATTCCATTTTCGTCCAAGTTGCGCAAAGCATCTTCACCGACGTTTGGAATTTCACGAGTAAGTTCTTCAGGACCACGCTTGGTATCGCGAACTTCCAATTCATATTCTTCAATATGGATAGAAGTAAATGTATCCTTAATAGCTAATTCTTCAGAAATGATAACAGCATCTTCATAGTTATAACCATTCCATGGCAAGAAACCAATCAAGATGTTTTTACCAAGAGCTAATTCACCATGGTCTGTAGAAACACCATCCGCTAATACATCACCTGCACGAACGAAAGTATCTACATCAACAATTGGCTTTTGGTTGATACAAGAATCTTGGTTTGAGCGTTCAAATTTACGCAATTTGTATTCGTCAATAGGTTCTTTACCAAGGAATTCATAATTTTCACCCAAACCTTCTAATGGTTTGAATTCACCATTTTCCATGGTTCCACGACGAACAACAATCGTTGTTGCATCAACAAAAGTTACAAGACCAGAATGTTTTGCACGAACAACAGTTCCTGAATCTAGTGCAGCACGACGTTCAAGACCAGTTCCTACGACAGGAGCTTCAGAACGTAAAAGAGGCACAGCCTGACGCTGCATGTTGGAACCCATCAAAGCACGGTTAGCATCATCGTGTTCTAGGAATGGAATCAAACCAGCAGCTACAGAAACAATTTGCATTGGCGCAACGTCCATCAAATCCACATGTTCTGTTTCAGAATCACCAATTTCAATGGAATCCTGACGCATGATTTGAGGATATTCACTACGAGTACGCACAATGATGAATTCTTCTGCAAAGCGATTATTTTCATCAAGAACTGTACTTGCAGGAGCCACGACGTAAGAATCTTCGTCGTCTGCCGTTAAATAAGTGATGAAGTCAGAAACAATTTGTTCTACTTGATTAGATTGCTGTACGTAATCCGGCTTTCCGTTAAAATCAGAAAGTGTAGAACCATTCTGCACATAGTAAACTTCACCATCTTCATCGTGACATTCAAAAACCTTGTTAATGAATAAATCAAATAAATCACGTTGGCGAGTATCCAAGTGCATTCTTACAGAATCCGCTTCGTCTGCAGAAATTTTTACTTGATTAAACAAGTGTGGTTCACGAACAAATCCCTTGTAAATGCCGAAATGCCATTTATCTTGTGGGAAGAAGACTTCTTGACCATTAGCACTCTTAAATGGAAGCAACCCAACTACACGATAAGGAGTTTCAATGAATCCAAAGTGGTTAATAATTGCAAAAGTTGCAAGAGAGTTAATCAAACCAATGTTTGGACCTTCTGGTGTTTCAATTGGGCAAAGACGACCATAATGAGTATAATGAACGTCACGCACTTCAAAGCCGGCACGATCACGAGTCAAACCACCAGGACCAAGTGCAGAAAGACGGCGCTTGTTAGTCAATTCAGAAAGTGGATTCATCTGATCCATGAATTGAGACAACTGGCTTGAACCAAAGAATGACTGAACAACCGTACTTACCATACGTGTATTAAACAATTCACGAGGAGTTTGGTTTTCATCTTCGTTTTTCAAGGAGAGATGCTCAACAATCACTCTCTGCATACGAGTCAAACCAATAGAAAGCTGGTTTGCAAGAAGTTCGCCAACAGAACGAATTCGACGATTGCCTAAATGGTCAATATCATCTAAAGAGAATCCCGAAGAACCATTGTAGAGACCAACCATGTAGTCAATAATGGCAAGGAAGTCTGCATGTGACATGGTCATCGTGTCTAAACTTGGCTTTTGCAAGTTCAATTCTTTAAGACGATCTTCAAATGCTTTTGTATATACCTTAGCATTCAAACGATAACGACCAACTTCACCTAAATCATATTTCTGTGGGTCTTCTAAGAACAAGCTTTTGAAATATGCTTCAGCTGTCGCCATGTTAGGAGCAGCTTCTTGAGACTGATGCATTGTGGAGTAAATCGCATTCAAAGCATCTTCACGAGATTTGCATTTGTCTGCTTTCAAAGTATTGTGAATCAAGATATGATTTTCTTCTGCATCCTTTGAAAGTAGCACGATTTTTTGTGCACCAGCAGCATTAAGAACTTCACATAATTTTTCATCAAGAGTCTGGTTTGCATAAACGAGAATATCACCTGATTCTTCATCGATTACGTCATCAAATACGATACGACCAATGTATTCATTGATGTCAGATTCTTTAATATTTACTGTTTCAGTATCCTTGTAGAACAAGGCAAGAATGTCATTTGTCGTTTCAAAGCCAATGCAACGAAGCATTACGGTTGCAGGCATTTTTTTCTTACGATCAATGACTAGATAAAGCATGTCGCCGTCTGTATTAAATTCAACCCAAGCACCACGCAATGGGATAATACGGCTCTTGTAATCTGAACGACCGTTAGGCATGATTGTTTCATCAAAACTAACGCCCGGAGAACGATGCAATTGAGATACAACAACGCGTTCTGCACCGTTAATAATGAACGAACCGTTTTCTGTCATTTGCGGCAATTCGCAAATACGAACCTCGTTCTTAATTTCTTCTTTAAGACGACGTTCTTCGCCATCTTCTTCAAAAACTTGTAAGGTCAAGTTAGCCCAAAGATCTACCGCGTAGGTGAGGCCCCTTTCACGGCATTCAGTAATTGTATATTTGGGAATTCCGAAAAAATAACCTTCATATTTTAGGACATTAAGACCCTTAGCATCCTGCATAGGAAACTTATCTCGAAAAACTCTTTCGAGACCTGCATTAAGACGCTTGTTAGGCTGTAAATTAGCCTGTAAGAAATGGTCGTAGGATGCCTTCTGAACTTCAATCAAATAAGGAAGTTCTAGTAGGAACTTATTAGAGGAATAGCTCTTTCGCTCCGTCATAGGGAATACCTCATCCAGTAAAACTCTTTTTTTGAGAAACACCAATAGCCCGCACTAAAGTGCAGGCTATTGGATGTAGGAATTAATTATCCGAAAGCATTACTTTAGAGCAACCTTTGCTCCAAGATCTTCCAGATCCTTCTTCAACTTTTCAGCGTCAGCCTTTGGCATTGCTTCCTTAACAACGCTGTTAGCCTTTTCTACAAGTTCTTTCGCTTCCTTCAAGCCGAGGCCAGTGATTGCGCGAACAGCCTTGAGAACGTCCATTTTCTTGGCACCGCATTCGACGAGGATAACGTCAAATTCAGTTTTTTCTTCAGCAGCTTCTGCAGGAGCAGCAGCCATAACGACTGCGCCACCAGCGGCGGCTTCAATGCCATGTTCTTCTTTAAGATAGTCAGCCAATTGCTTGGCTTCAAGAAGGGTAAGACCAACAATCTGATCGCCCAAAGCCTTGATATCTGTTGCCATGATGTGTTTCTCCGATTATTCCGTGTTAAAGTTGTTTGTGGTTTGTGGTTAGGCTTCCGTGCTGGAACCTTCGTTTTCTTCCAATTTTTCCTGCAGCGTTTTGAGCTGTCCAGCAATTGTGGAACCAGGGCCAAGGATAATAGTGACCACTTGAGCGATCATACCCTTGCGATCCGGGATCTTTGCCAAATTGGTAACAGCTGAGCCTGGCATAATTTCGCCATCTACAAATAGGCTCTTAGCTAGCAAGATATCGGGGTTAGCCTTGTGGAATGCTTCAATTTCACGAGCCGGCAAAAGCGGATCTTCGCTAAAACCGACCATTACCGAAGTAGCGCCAGTTAAAGCATCATCCAATCCGGACACGCCCATTTTTTCCAGTACACGCTTCAAAAGGGTGTTCTTGATAGCGCGATACTTTACACCATTCTTCTTCAAAGAACGACGAAGCGCGTTATCTTTTTCTACAGTAATCCCTTGGAAGTTGAGTAGATAAACGGCGGTCGCATCCTTGAATGACTCTGCGATGGCTTCCACGGTTTGTTGCTTTTTTTCTATAGCTTTCATCGTGTACTCCTATCGGGTCAAGCCCAAATCAAGTTTAATGCCCGGAGTCATAGTCGCAGCAAGAGACATGCTCTTGATGTAAGTACCTTTAGAGGTCTGCGGCTTAGCTTTTACTACGGATTCAATAACAGCCTTGATGTTTTCAATCAACTGCTCTTCCGAGAAAGAAAGCTTTCCTACCGGCGCATGAACGTTTGCGCCCTTATCCACGCGATACTGGATTTTACCAGCCTTGAGTTCCTTCACAGTTTGAGCGACGTTAATCGTAACTGTGCCGGCCTTAGGGCTAGGCATTAATCCACGAGGGCCAAGAACCTTCGCAACCTTGCTTATCACCGGCATCATGTCGGGAGTTGCTACGACTGCGTCGAATTCAAGCCAACCGCTTTGGATTTTCTGAACCAAGTCATCGCCACCAGCGTAGTCAGCACCAGCATTTTTGGCTGCTTCAAGGTTATTGTCCTTGCAGAATACCAAAACGCGAACCTGACGACCGGTACCATGCGGTAGCACAACAGTGCCACGAACCACTTGGTCGGAATGTTTTGGGTCCACACCGAGGTTAAAATGAATTTCGACAGTTTGGTCGAATTTTACCTCGGACTTTTTCAAAATTTGAAGTGCATCAGCCAAACCATACATTTGGGTACGGTCGTATGCTGCAGCAATCTTCTTGTACTTTTTTCCTCTGAACATGGTGTTTCCTGTCAGATACGTAACGGTGAATTACCTGCCTCTTAGTCCACTACTTCAACGCCCATGGAACGAGCAGTACCCATTACCATGCGCATAGCGGCTTCGAGGTCGATTGTGTTAAGATCCGGCATCTTCTTTTCAGCGATTTCACGGATCTGTGCCTGCGTGATCTTACCAACTTTTTTACGGTTTGGTTGACCAGAGGCGGTTTCAATGCCGACAGCCTTCTTGATAAGAACGGGAACCGGCGGAACTTTTGTAATGAACGTAAAACTCTTGTCCGCATAAACGGTAATAACTACAGGAATAATCATTCCCTTAGCATCTTGAGTTTTCGCATTAAACTGCTTACAGAATTCCATGATGTTCACACCCTTTTGACCAAGGGCAGGACCAACAGGAGGAGCTGGGTTTGCAGCACCACCAGGAATCTGGAGCTTAATGTAACCTGTTATTTTCTTAGCCACTGTTTATCTCCGTATCAAAAACCTAATGAACTCAAGAGACGTGTTCCACTTGAGAGAAAGTGAGAACAACAGGAGTTGGACGACCAAAAACAGACACCATCACTTTTAACTTTGACTTATCTGTTTCTACTTCTTCCACAGTACCTACAAAGCCCTTGAAAGGACCTTCCTTAATGCAGACACTTTCTCCGTGTTCATAAGGAATTTGGATCTCATCCCCAATCGAAGTATCAGGATCAACTCCGAGAAGACGATCGACCTCGCTCTGAGAAAGTGGAATCGGCGTACGATTGGTTCGTGTCGTTCCCACAAAATTAGTAACGCCCTGAATGGTCGTCACTAGGTGCTGGGTGAGCTCGTCCAGCTCCATTTCTATAACAATATAAGCCGGCAACAGATTCTGAACCATTGTGCGTTTACCACGTTTGCCATTAACTGTTACCTGGCGTGTAGGAATAAGAATTTGACCGAACTTCTCTTGGAGACCTTCGCTTTCAATTCTCATTTCCAAATATTTCTTAATATTCTGCTCTTGGCCAGAAAAGGTGTGGATGGCATACCATTTCATTAGAAGCCTCCGTTGGACAAGAGTTTATCGATTACCCAGGAAAGCCCGAAGTCAAGACCAGCAATATAGCATCCCATGATGATGCTGAAGATAATAACCACGAGCGTAGAACCCTTGAGTTCTTCCCAAGTCGGCCAGGTCACGAGTTTCAATTCCTGGATCACTTCTTTAACATATTGCTGTATCTTACGCATTGGATAACCTTGGAGCGGAGCAGGTCAGGAGGGACTCGAACCCCCAACCGACGGTTTTGGAGACCGTAACTCTACCAATTGAGCTACTGACCTATAACCACTACCTTACTTTGTTTCCTTGTGAATCGTATGCTTGCGGCAAAAACGACAGTACTTCTTGTATTCTACGCGAGAAGGATGAAGACGTTTGTTCTTATCGCAATCATAGTTGCGCTGATTGCATTCGGTGCATTCGAGCGTAATTAGTTCTCTTGGCATGCTACTTACCGATTACTTGATGATTTCAGTTACGGAACCAGCACCAACGGTACGGCCACCTTCGCGGATGGCGAAACGGAGTTGCTTGTCCATTGCGATTGGCGCAATCAAGTTCACGTGGATGGTCACTGTATCGCCTGGAGTTACCATTTCTACTCCTTCCGGAAGCTGAATCGTGCCGGTCACGTCAGTGGTG
>JAGAKE010000025.1 GCA_017625775.1 Fibrobacteraceae bacterium | reverse complement strand
TTTTCTATTTGTTCTCGTTGCCATTGTTCCATTTCTAATTTAATTGGGTGTTCACACTTTTTTGTTTTTTCTCTCCACCATTCGCATTCTATGCAGTTGGTGCACCAACATTCGTATGGGTCTTGTGGTTCTATCTTCTTTTTCATTTTTTGGGGTCATTTTTTGAGTTGGGCAGTTGGGGTGTATTCGCGTGAGTGCGCCTGCGCGGACGCGCGTGGGCGAGGGGTTTTACATGTAACTGCCGATGTTTCAGTACGTTGTGTCGTTGCCGATTGGAAATCGGACGGCGGTACTACTGTACCGCCTTTTTTAGGCGGGAAATTCGCGGAGGAATAGGGTTCATTTATTTTGGAATATTGCATATACTTGATAGTCGTGGTTACTAAGGCAGTCTTCTATATCTACATCAGTGTAGGTATACTGCTGTGGGTTCTTTTCTATTCTCAAATCTTTTTTCACGTCAAGAGGTTCTTTGATGTAGATACGCTTTGAAATACACCATATGTAAATACGTTTGGCATTCTTCACGTATCTGATGTACCATTCAAGCGGGATGCCTGCTTTACCATGCATGGACTTCCACAATTGCAGATACATGTTTCCATAAAGAATATTGTCTACTTTAAACGCTAAGGGCACTTCACTAGTTCCTTTCTTGACTACATAAACCCAACTTTCATCTAGATGAAGGAGTTTGGGTAAGGCCTTTCGGATTTCATAACGTTTTTCTCCCAAGAGTATCTTGGTAATGAGTTCCTGCGGTAATGTAATTACGATGTTCATAATGTTTGTTGATTTAGAATGTTTTTATTGTTCTATCGGTAATGTTGAGTAGGGCTTTGACCTCTCGGAGGGCTGCTTCGTAGTTGAGTGATTTATCTCGCGTGCGGACGTTCATCATCATGCGCATGGTTTGTAGTTCTTCGTATGACCATGGGTTTGCAAGGTCGTTACGGAATTCATCTTCGGTAATGGATGAAATCAACACCTCACATGCCTTGTGGATTTCGGTGGCGGTGTGTGATTGTTGGTAGGCCTGCAACTTCTTAAGTAGCTGTCGCCATTTCTCTTGGTAGGTTGTTCCCGAACCTGCGACTGGGGACTTGGCATCCAGTTTGTAGACCACCTGCTGTCCGCTGAAATCGAAGAGGATTTTATCCGGACATCGGTCTTTCCGCTTGCCTTGCTTGTACTTCTTGAAGTGGAAATAGTGGTTTGCCAATGAAGCGAACATGGTTAGGATGCGGTCACGTCCCATGTAGCATTCCAGTGTGTTGCGGATGCTCTGATAGTTTTTGGGGTCGCCATTTATCTCAATTGGTATCCAGTTCTTCACAGCACTACGCAAGGAAAATTCCACGCGCCACACATTTACAGGTACATCATCTTTGGTCACTCTCTGCCAGTCATCGACAAGGCCCGCAATCTTCCATGCCTGCCTAATATATGGCTTTGCGTAGCTGTCTGTCTTAGGGTCGTGAAGTTCAAGGGTCTTGTTATACATCTTTGTCGTGACAGCAGACGTTTTTGAGCCCCAAGAGAGGGAGTTCCACTCTTGCCCTGACCACGTATCTTCGCCATGACCTGCTATGCGACCTTGGTTTATCTTCGCATATTTGTGTCTGAAA